>JBPOIP010000018.1:0-193110 GCA_052034395.1 Pseudomonadota bacterium | reverse complement strand
GCGTGTTCCAATTTCTTCGGTACAGTTTGGCATTGGCAGTCCTTTGTTGTGATTGGCGTCAGATACCAATGACAACGTGCCCACGGGCGGGGCTGCCTACCTATAACGGTGAAATATTCGGGCTAGCAAAGTGCGGAAAAAGATACCGTTTGGTGTCATCGACATGCAGACCTAAACAAATAATGCCCCCAACACGACAATGAACAATGTTGGGAATTTTGTGAAGGTGACACAACTCGCTTCACAGGCAACGCCGGTCTATCAGGCAGGTAAACTAACAACATTCTCCCGAGCGTCTGCTGCCACCGTCCCGGTTTTATTGGCGGTTGCAGGAAACGGGGCATCGATACCGGACGATGCGGAATCTGCACGATTCCAGAGCCTTATCATTTGTGCGGGTGTGTTGTTGAGAGACGCGAGAATCGCGCCCTGCTGACGTTTCTGGGCACCCCAGAGACACTGCAGTTGACGGTCTATCACCCCCCGACTGCCTGATACAACACCTGGCCTACACCCCGAACCTCAAGACGCCGGGGCCATTTTTTGCACTATTCAAAGTGCAGGTGTATATTTGAATTAGGCGACTGCCTGGCGTGAAAGCGTCCCCTGTACTCAGGGACTAACCCGGACCTGTGTGCCGGGTTTCTCGTAACTGAGGTGGGTGCAATCTAGTTCCTGACTGAATTGCCACCCATACAACCGCTTTTTTATTGGTAGATGTGAAGGTAGATGTGGAATAAAAAACGGGCCCGAAGGCCCGTATTCACTACATCACTGGCGGAGCGGGTGGGATTCGAACCCACGGCACCTTGCGGTACGCTTGATTTCGAGAGCAACGCGTCTTTAAATACCTATATAAATCAATATAGTTACAACGCACAATTCGCACTTTGCAAATTCTTTGCAAATCCGTTCGCTTTCCCCGCTTACAATAGCGCATGAACGAACTGCTTGAAAAAGTTGACGTCGAAGACAGCTTCTACATCTACCTGCAGCGTAACAGCAAAGTCTGGCTGGCACGGTTCAAGATCGCTGGCAAGTGGATATCACGCACGACAAAACAGCGTGACAAAACCAAGGCCATCACAGCGGCCATCAAGGTCAAAGCCGAGTGTGATTTCATGCTGGCGCATGGCATCGCCATCCAGACCAAAGCGTTCCGCGATGTTGCCGAAATGGCAATCAAACGAATGGATGAAGCACTGCCCGGCACAAAGGGCATCGTGTCCTTTCCCAATTACAAACTGTTCCTGAACCGCTATCACATCCCCTTCTTCGACCGCATGCACATCACCAGCATTGACCGTGCAAAGCTGATGGAGTTTGATACGTGGCGTATTGAAAGTGCAGGACGGCAACTGACACAGTCCACTATCAAGAGCCATAACGCCGCGTTGCAAAAGGTGTTTGACGAAGCCGTCATACGCAAGTGGATGGTGCCAGCGCAAGTGCCTGATCTGTCCGCCGTATCCGGGGCGCCCGGTGCACGCCGTGACTACTTCACACCGGAAGAAGTGACCAAGATAACGAAGGGTTTTGACAGTTGGATAGAAGAGAGCCGCACGGAACGCAGCAAGTCCATTCGGAAACTTCTGTACTACTATTTCCAAGTTGCGGTGTACACAGGCATGCGGCCCGGTACTGAAATGGACAACTTGTTGTGGAGCGACATACAGATACACGACAAGGACGAAGTGCCGCATGTGCTGATCACTGTGCGCAAAGGTAAGACCACGCTGCACACTGGCACACGATTGGTCGTTGCGTACTCCGGCGTAATGGACATGATCCTGGACATGCATGCCTCGTCGCTGGACGATGATGTGCCCGACAACTATGACCCGCTGGTTTTCCGGCTGCCCGATGGTGAAACGACGGATCAGCTGGGACGCAATTTCACGGCACTGCTCAAGCGGCTCAAGCTTGAGAAGGGTCCAGGTGGCAAGCGCACGCTCTATTCACTGCGCCACACGTACATCACTATGAAATTGCTGGAGGGCATTTCGCCGACAGTGATCGCGCATCAATGCGGTACCAGCGCGGAAATGATTCGACTGCACTACAGCCACTTGACCGCACAGATGTTCAAGAAGGAACTGATTGGCAACGAGTCCGGTGAACTGACCAAGTTGGTGCGGAAGTACGCCAACTTGATGTAACCAGGCAAACAATCGTCAAAGTTGAAATTCAGTGACGCTCAATGTCCAACCTATCTTACTAAGCAAAGCGCTATTTGCGCATTGATATGTTATGAATTAACATATATCTCTCACTATTCCAATGCGCAAATAGTCCACTATGGCGACCATGATTCTCAAGGAGAGCGATGTGACAGAAACTCAATTGACCCGTGCCGAAATGTTTAAACGCATTGAGGAACGTAATAGACAGAACGAAGAAGACCGAAAATTACTTGAAGTTCTTGCTGATAAAGCATTGAATGATTTATGCGACAAATTTATCGAAGACCTGAAGGCGGAAGGGTTCCACATTGGTGACGCATTGGACGTTTTTGATCCAATCCCTATTGATCTAGGAAAGGGTAGGAAATCACGTCCAAAGCGAGGAGGAAGGGTTGCTAAAGTTGAAAAGATCTCACCAGCAGCGGATAGCAAAGGTGCAAAGCCAATTCCCGGTGCTACATACAAATTACCTACTGGTGAGAAATGGACCAAGTCTCCAGAAGGCAAAGGAGCAGCCAATAAGCTTTTCCTTGCTGCTGTTAAAGCTGGGGCTACGTGGGACAGCTTGCAAGTCAAGTAGACAATCGTGTTGCGCATACATAGAGCCCTTCGGGGCTCTTTTTTTGTGCCTAAATTTGGTGAATTTGTCCAAATATGGGGTTAGATGCTCATAAATGGGCAGCACATGCCCTCGAAAAGGGGGCTACAGCGCGCTATTTCGGCCTTTCGGCTACTTATGCAGCTCAACAGCTGTTTTTTGACGTGTTTTTAGACGTTTTCTAGAAGAAAGAAGTGGGATAGCACCTACCCCCTTACCGTGTTCAATTAAACGGATTCAAAGTTTCATTAGAAACCGCTGTTTTAAGCGACTAAAAAGACACGGTGCACCTTACCCCTTACCTATAGTTTTTATCGGCTCCAACGTTTCTTTTGGTACCCGCTGTAGGCGTCTAAAAACTTGACTTCCTATACCCACCAGAATACAATAGACCTATTCCACAGCGTAGTTAGTTAATACTGCAAGTATTGCAGTAAAAGCTACTGCTTTGTCTAAAACTACTATAGCCATCGCGCTATAGCTTACCTGCTTATTAATAATTTGCTTTCACTAGCGCGTGTATACACACGCCTATAAACAATACACACAGCTGAAAATTGTTGTGTGCATTGTTTATGGTTTGTTGTTGTTTGTTATTAAAGAAAGGAAGGATCTATATGTGATGATGAAAGCCTGATGTGAAGTTGAACTACCCTAGGGCAGTAATGCTCTAGGGTACGTGCTTAAGCGGCACGACTATTAAAAAAGCACACGCTATTACTGTGTGCTTTTTTCATGGTGCAAGGGTTTGCGACTATGACTAGAGGAGCGAATAAACATAAGGAGAATTTAAATGGAAAATATGGCAATTAACGGGAAAGTGAATTTGAAGCATTTTGATGCAACGGTATTTGAAGGGTTTAGCGACGCTGACAAAGACAGACACATTGACGCATTGGTGTGGGGTGCATATGGTGTATTTGCAGACAATGGACGTTTAACGGATGTGGCTGATCTGGCATTCGATAGCAACACTATCAAAGCGATTGAGCAGTTTTTGGACGATAGGCATATGCATCGTGTCTTAAAGTGGGGCGATGAACATGATCCACTTTCAATCAAACGTGTTGTTACAGCGCATGGTGTGCCGTCCAGCAATCCTAAGCAGATTGAAAAGTACGATACCTTCATCAATTGCGTCGCTATGCTCTATGGCTACTGCGCCGCGAAGGAAACAAACGGCAAGATCATTGTGGATGCTGATGGAGGTTGGTGGGTTAAACCTGCTAATAGCAGCATCCCAAACTTCAACCCATTTCGCAAGGTGTGGAAGTTCTTGCGAAACGGTGCCGAGGATGGACTTGTTAGCTTCTTAGCAAGTGTCAAAGCAAGGGCGACACAGCAACCTTTAATCGATGAAATAACTGCAAAACTAAAGGCAAGCTGGTTAGCAGATGGGAATACGCTTCCAGCTGATGCTTTTACACAAGTCTGGACTCGAGCGGACGATCCTGAGGTGATTGAAAAGATCGTCTTGCTGACGGCGGATCATAAACCGCTGTGCGAAATATTAGTTGTGCCTGCAGGGGAAGAAATGCTGTCTCCAGCAGACATTGATAACACACCTGATTCGGCTATCCTGCGCATGGTGAAGAGCGATGAAGGACAACAAATCCTCAAACACATATGGACAGAAGCTGACGTGAACGGTATGTGCACACGCTGTAACGCGTTAGACGATGCTGGGCAGATTGATGCATTCCGCGGCTTCTTACATATGCATGCTGCAAGTGATCCTATAGCAATTGATGCTAAGCTTGACATGCGTACCGGCAGGCTTGTAGGAGGTGCAGTATGAGTGCCTTTAACACTAAGTTTGTTATTCAAAAGCATGATGGAAACATTGATGAGCAGGATACTATATGGACAGAGGAAGACTTGTATAAGCAAGTCGGCGACTATCGATACAGGCGCATAAGTGATTCGAAGGTTGTGTTCTATGTTAATCGGGACAAACCATTGGAGTTCTATGTTCCGGACTGTGTTACTATTAAAGCCACTACTGGCAAATTTCACTTTAAATGTTCATGCTGCAAAGGTGCAGCACATTAAATAAAAAGCTCCTTGGATGTTAAAGTCCTTGGGGCTTTTTTATGTGTACTGTTTATTGCCTTCCTGCGGGAACGTATGCGATTCAGATATCCGTGCAGCCCGTTGACAAAGCCGTCACTTTACTTATCGTTGTAGCCGCAAAAAGGCCTTATGTTATGAGCATAGGGCAAGGCGGCAAATTTGTCTATTTAACGTGGCCTTAAACTTTTCCCTGAAGGTCCACGAAGGATAGCAGGCAGTTTGCTAGGGCAATACTATTGCATTCTTATTATTTCACAGTTAATAGTAGGTAGGTTGAGCTGCGATCTGCTTCTTTAATCATCCACAGCTTTTCCGTTGCGAATTTATAGTAGCTTAGTATGCACAGATCGTGCTATATAGCTGCAATATTTGCTTTTATATCCAGTGCATCCAGATCGCCAAAATCGCCTCCTGCGTGGCGATGTATTAGCGTGGACGGGTTTATGCTATTGGCTGCACAGAAAGCGAGTGCGCTGGAGTGCTTACAACTTGACCTAATTGGAAGAGTGTCACTAATAGCTCCTTGTTAATAGAAGCTAAATTTGCTATCAATGTATATCCCAACAATCAAACATTTGCTGATATAGGTCAATTCATTTATGGATGAACGGTGTAGATTCGTCGAATATTTATAGGGGTTACTATATGAAAACACGTTATGCGCGATTGAATTTCCAACTTAGAGAAGGACCAGAACTGCATGAAATAGCAGCAAAATATCAAGCTGAGCTACATAACGCAGCCATTGAAGGATATGCACACGAAGATGATATTGAAGTTTTCTTCTTGGAAAAGACCTTGGTGGTCGGTATTAGTGTTGTTTTTGACAATGAAGTTGGACTATTAGAAGCGGGTGGCGTGCTTGGATATTGTTTGCGTGTAATAGAAGATGCAGACGACTTGCCGGGCAGTGAGTCGTGGTTCTCTATACACGATGAAAAGGATAGTACGCTCTATTCACCACTTGAAGGAACATAGCATGAAACCAGCTAGCAAATATTTCCAAACCCTATTTCCGACAGTAGAGGATGCAAGCGCATTCTTATTCGCAAATCCCGGGACTTCATATAAGCGTAATGATATTGTTCACCATGCCGTAACGTTGGTATCCGGTGGATTGGAGCGGCTTGAATATATGGTTAATGATAAGCTGCATAGCTATGCTGTCGCGCCCGGTGACTCGCGCCTGTTACCTGCAGTCGTGCAGCACTATTTCTACAACAGTCGGGCACGTCTAGCTAGCAATCCGCATTACTTTTGGTGTCACTGGTTTAAGGAAGGGGAAGAGTTCGCTTCCATGAAGGTTGAACCCAACGCTGATGGCATCTTTCCCGTTGTTGGCTACTGCTCCACGGACAAGAAGCTTGTAGTAGGCACAGCAGCGGAGGTGTGGGCTGCGCTACCCGGCTACTACAAGGCGCCTACGTTGTAACAAACTGGAACCATATATATGAATATTGAACTCTATAAAGACGAAGCCTTGAAGGTATTCAAATCCTTTTTCGCAGACGAAGAAGCTTATTTAACATGGCTATTACGATACCAAGAAGATATGTCCATTGAATATGAGACTAATGGTTTACCGAGTATTCATATAGAAGTTTGGAAATCGGAAATACGTGGGGATGATGGCGAAGATTTTGGATCGCATCATTCCTATGATGATGTGCCTGCGCGGTTTATTTGGTATGCGCCTAATTTATGGGTTGCGTATTGGATAAAGAACAGGATGACGCATCGTTCAGATAAAAGTGGATATTCTCAACCTGCTGTAATAGTGCATCACTTCACCGGTGAAGTAGAGCATCAATATTGGCAAAACGATGTGCAAACAGAACCCGATCAAGTCAAGCTGAAGTAACCTTACGCCTGTTTCGCTGTAACGAAGCTCTAAGGAACGCTATGCGCTTTCGCTTCCACTTGGACAGCTTCTTTAGTGTGCGCAAGCCTTGCAACTCTACTGCGAACCATTGGTTAGGCCACAGCTTCGCAAGTAGGGTGTGTGCGAGCACGTATAGCATGCATCACACCAATTCCACAGCGGCACGTTTTTGGTTATCGTTGCAGTCAATATAGACTTGCGTGGTCGCAATATTGCGGTGGCCTGCCAGACTCATCAATACCCGCACGCCAACCCCCTTAGCGGCCAAATTCGTGATGAATGACCTGCGGCCTGAATGGCTGCTCGCACCCTCGATGCCAACCTTGCGGTACAAATGGTGGAAATGCTGGGTCAGCGTATTGGCGTTGAAACCTTCACGCATGCGCTTCTGCGTGTAGAACAGTTTCTGCTCGTGATTGGCTGGCGCGTACAGCGACAGGTATTTGGTCAATTCCTTCTGCAGTTTTTCGTTGACGAACACGACACGCGCATAGTTTCCCTTTGTCTGTTCAGCATCAAGGCGGATTTCGGAACGGACTTTTCCATCAACGTCCACCACGTCTTCAATGCGCAATGCAGCGACCTCCCCTACGCGCATGCCGGAGTAGTGCGTCATCAAAAGCATGGCCCTGTTTCGTGCTGCATGCTTTCGCGTTGCAACGTAGTCCAGCACCCGGCGCAGTTCTGGTGGGGTCAGTGTTTTGGCTTGGGACATGCTGCTCTACCTCAATCAAATAAAAACATGCGTGCAGTATGTTTTCTTTGTTTCGGTTTGGGCAACCGCTGCAAATCGTCCCGCCGGTTTCGTTGGTTTCTTTAAGAAACAACGGGTTACAGCGCAGACCAAAGAATCTCCAACTTTCCTTTGGTTTTACGGACACCTCTCACTGGCCGCACAAAAACAACACTTATTGCAGCAGCGTCTACAGCGCGTTATCTACCGGTCTCGCTACCCAAGTATTCGGGGCGACGGAATTTTGCGCTGTAGAAGCTGTAAATGCGTCAGCGATGTGTGGCGCTATTCTTTTCGCAAGCAATTGGCACTTCGATACCGCTTTACTTTGGCGAATTCAGGCAACTGTTGAGGAAATTTATTCGACGCACAACGGTCACTCAACTTGCTGATCGCACGGCAACAAAGCGGCCATTCAGACAAACTATCGAATGGCGGCAATCTGCTGCAGATTTCGTCAATCAAGATTTCGGTCATTGGCCAAAAGCGGTCACGGTGGGCAGCTGTTGATGGCCTTGGTAAGTGCCCGAAGTGGAAATGTTGCATTCGTCACTTCACGAAAAAAACTGTCAGCCAAGTCGAGTCAGTTTCAATTTCATAAACCGAAGTCATTCCAAATAGGTCCGGCGCGAAACCTTCAACACCGCATAACCTGTGGCGGACATTTCGCCGTCTGCTAGCGCCGGAGATTCTGAGTTTCCGCACAATGACATTCCGCTAATCAGGAGGAGAAGATAGGTAATTTTCCCTAGTTCACTGCACCTTTCTTCCAATTTTCAGCAGCAAGTCAAAACCATAGACTGACCCGGTCAATGGAAAGGAACCTTGCATGAACGCTCAACCTGATCTCTCCCGGCGTGCCTTCTTCACGGCATTGCCGGCAGTGACGGCCGGCCTGGCAACCCCGGCCCTCGCTGCGGACGACGCCAATCCACACTGGTCGATGCTGGTCGACACCCGCCGCTGCATTGCCTGTCAAGCCTGCACCATGGCGTGTTCGATGGAAAATGCTTCGCCGGAAGGGCAGTTCCGTACGGTGGTCGCCACCTATGCCGTGACTGATCAGGCCGGGAAAACGGGCCTGGCAGTATTGCCGCGGCTCTGCAATCACTGCGAAGAGCCGCCCTGCATTCCGGTCTGCCCGGTCGGTGCCACCTTCAAACGCAAGGACGGCATCGTGCTGGTGGATGGCGACCGCTGCGTCGGTTGTGGCTACTGCGTTCAGGCCTGCCCATATGACGCACGCTTTGTAAACCACCACACCGGCAAGGCTGATAAATGCACCTTCTGCAGTCACCGTGTCGAGGCAGGCTTGCTGCCAGCCTGCGTTGAAACCTGCGTCGGTGGCGCACGCATTTTTGGCGATATCAACAATCCGCAGAGCGATATCAGCCGCCGCCTGGTCGCCGCCGAGGGCAAGATCCGCGTCCTCAAACCCGAGGCCGGCACAACACCGCGTGTCTTCTACATCGGCCTGGAGCAGCAGCTGGACGGCCGGGTCGATGGTGCCTCGACCGCCGACATGATGTGGCGGCCAGAAACTCAGGGAGCATGAATATGAACACGACCGTTGAAGTCCTTGGCTTTGCACGCGAACCCAGCTGGTTGGCATGGGCCGTGCAATATTTCTTCCTGATCGGCATCTCGATTGCCGCATTCCTCCTGTCGCTGCCCGGTTTGGTTTGGCGCCACCCAGACTGGCGGGGCGTTTCACGGCGCGCGCTGTTGGCCGCTCTGGTCTGCGGGCTGACAGCCCCCGTCGCTCTGCTGGCCGACCTGCACCAACCCGGGCGCTTCCTGAATTTCTACCTGCATCCCAACTTTGGCTCCTGGATGGCTTGGGGATCGTTCTTCATCCCGCTGTATGTTACAGGTTTGCTCGGCTACGCCTGGCTCTGCCTGCGCCCTCAACTGGCCGAAATGGCAAAGCTCCCGGGACCGCTCAACGGTGTCTATCGCCAATTGGCGTATGGCGGCCATGACAACCCGTCCGCGATCAAGGCCGCCGCCCTGTTCACGCTGCTGGGTGCACTACTGGTTCTGGTTTATTCAGGCATGGAAGTGATGGTCGTTCAGGCGCGTTCCCTGTGGAATAGCGCACTGCTCCCCTTCATCTTTGCTGTCACGGCGATGACGGGCGGAATCGGCACAACGGCCCTGTTTGAAGTACTGGCCGGCAATCGGCAATCGGCACCGCTGCTCAATCGTTGGCTGGTAAGCGGCCTGTGGGTGACTCTGGCGCTGTTCGCCGCCTGGCTGATTCTTGGCCTTACCGGCACATCGCCTGCAGCAGCCGATGCGCTTGCAGCGATGCGCTATTCGTTCGGATGGCTGATGACCGGCGCATGGCTTTTCGGCTCAACGCTGCTGACCTTGTGGCTTGCACGGACCTACCGCAATGCACTGCTCATGCCGGCCCTGCTGGCGCTACAGGGTGCCTGGCTGATCCGCTGGATCGTTTTTATCGGTGGCCAAAGCCTGCCCAAGATGGGCTCTGCGAACTACAGCTACTCCCTGACCCTGACACCGGACAGCCTGCTTGGCATCGTCGGCATGGCCGGCCTTTGCCTCACCCTCTACATCATCCTGACCAGCTTCGTCCGTTGGGATGACCACGCAATCGCTCAAGGAGATTCAGCATGAAAATCAGCAAACGTCGTCAAGTTCTCGCCCTCGGAGGCCTCGCCGCTTTCGCCGCCGGTTACTCGGAGACCGCTGGCCGCATGGTCGGCAAACTCCTTGGCCACGACGCCCCAAAACACAGGACCGCAGGTGATGCACCGGCCCCGGAATTTCGTGTCGATCGTCAGGGCAAGCTTGAAATCAACACGGCCCAGCAGGTCAGCTACACCACCTGCCTCGGCTGCACCACCATGTGTGGTGTGCGTGTCCGTATCGACAAAGCCAGCGGCAAGGTGCTGCGGGTCAGCGGCAATCCCTACAGCCCGCTGTCCACCGACCCGCATCTGCCGATGAAAGCCAGTGTCCGCGACAGCTTCATTGCCATCTCGGCGCACAACGGCAAAGGGCTGGACGGCCGCTCGACCGCCTGTGGACGTGGCAACGCGGTGGCCCAGCAGATCGATTCGCCGTACCGCGTTCTGACACCATTGAAGCGGGTCGGCCCGCGCAACGGAGGCCAATGGGAACCTATCTCGTTCGAGCAACTGGTCAGGGAAGTGGTCGACGGCGGCAACCTGTTTGGCGAGGGCCATGTCGAGGGGCTTGGCGCTCTGCGTGACCTGACCACGCCGATTGACAGCAAGCAGCCGGCACTCGGTGCGCGAATCAACCAGGTCGCAGTGCTCTCCAGCGTCAACGACGGACGGGAGAGCTTTGCCCGCCGCTTCTTCCAGCAGTCTTACGGAACGCTCAATTTCATCGGACACGGATCCTACTGCGGCGGCTCCTACCGCTCCGGTTCTGGCGCGCTGTTTGGCGACATGAAGACGATGCCACATTGCAAGCCGGATTTTTCCAATGCCGAGTTCGTCCTCTTTGTCGGCACAGCGCCCGGGCAGGCGGGAAATCCTTTCAAGCGCCAGGGTACCCTGGTTGCGAAGGCACGCACCGACGGCAAGTTGTCCTATGTCGTGGTCGACCCGGTGCTCAGCCATGCCGACAACCGCGCCAGCGGTGACCGCGGCCGCTGGCTGCCCATCAATCCGGGCACCGACGGTGCGCTGGCCATGGCCATCATCCGCTGGTTGTTCGAGAATGAGCGCATCGACAGCCATTTCCTGAGCTTCCCGAATGCGGCCCTGGCCAAGCTGAATGGTGAGCCGTCCTTCTCCAACGCCAGCCATCTGGTCGTTGTCGAACCCAAGCACCCCCGCGAAAAGCGCATGCTGCGGGCCTCTGACCTGGGCGTCGAAATGCCTGAAGACCTGCGCTACAAGGAAACGGATGCCTTCGTCTGCATCAGCCAGTCCGGCAAGCCGGTTTTCCATGATCAGGCCACCGGCCCGGCGCAACTGTTCGTGGATACCGTTCTGACAGTGGGCGGCCAGGAAGTTCGGGTCAAATCGTCGTTGCAACTGTTACGCGAAGAGGCAATGCGACTCGAACTGACCGCTTATGCCGAAGCCTGCGGCATACCGGCTGCAACACTGGCGGGGCTGGCCGAGAAATTGGCCTCGCACGGCAAAAAGGCATCGGTGATTGCGCACGGCGGCATGATGAGCGGCAGCGGCTTCTACAACGCCTATGCCCTGCTCAGCATCAATGCCCTGCTTGGCAACATAAACTGGAAAGGCGGGTTTGTAGCCAATGGTGGCGGCTTCAAGGACAACGGCGAAGGGCCTCGCTACAAGCTTGACACCTTTGACAACATGGTCAAGCCATCCGGCACGCCGCTGGGGCGCAACGTTCCGTACGAAAAGACAGCGGAATTCGCTGCACGCAAGGCGGAAAGCAAGCCGTATCCGGCCACTGCGCCCTGGTTTCCCAATGCGCCCGGTTTGACAACGGAGTTGCTTCCCGGCGGCCTGAGCGGCTACCCGTACGCGCTCAAGGCACTAATCCTGTGGTCGTCCAATCCGCTTTACGGAATTGCCGGACTGCACAACAAGATTGCAAAGGATCTGGCGGATCCGAAGAAGCTGCCGCTGATTGTTTCGGTCGATCCTTTCATCAATGAAAGCAACGCCTTCGCCGACTACATCGTTCCCGATTCGCTGATGTACGAAAGCTGGGGCTGGGTGGCCGCCTGGAATGGTGTGCCGACCAAGGCAATGGGCGCCCGCTGGCCCGTCATCGCGCCGCAAGCAGCGAAAACCCCGGAAGGCCACGCCATTGGCATGGAGACCTTCTTCATCGCGCTGGCCAAGGCCATGAAGCTGTCGGGTTTTGGTGAAAACGCAATCAGCGATCCTGACGGCAATACCTACGCGCTGAACACACCGGAAGACTGGTACCTGCGTGGGGGCGCCAACATCGCGTGGCTCGGCAAAGAGCCGGTTGCCGACGCGACCGAAGAGGACATGCTCCTGTCCGGTGTCGAGCGCTTGCGTGCGGTACTGGAAAAGACGTTGAAGCCGGAGGAGGTCGCCAAAGTGGCTTTCCTGCTGAGCCGGGGCGGCCGATACCAGCCGGGCAAGGATGCCTATGATGAAGAGGATCCACGCTGGATGCGCAATCCGATGAAGTCCATGGCGCATCTCTGGAACGAAAACGTCGGCGCCTCGAAGAACAGTCTTTCCGGCAAACGCAACAATGGCTGCGCCAGCTGGGTTGAACCCGCCTTTGCCGATGGCACACCGATGCGAAAAGTCTATCCCGTCGAAAAATGGCCGCTACAGCTGGTCAGCTACAAATCCGCGCTGCAAAACCCGTATTCGATCGGTGCCACCCGTCTGCTTGGGCTGCATCCGGAAAACCCGGTCCTGATCCATCCGGACGACGCACACCGCTTGCAAGTCAAGATGGGCGATCTCGTCGAGATCAGCACACCGGGCGGCAGTCTAAAGGCGCGCATCATGGTTCACGGAGGTATTGCACCAGGCGTTGCCGCCATCGAGCACGGGTTTGGCCACCGTGAACTGGGCGCCCGTGCGCACCGCATTGGCCGGACCCAGCAACCGCAGGACAAGCGCCTGGCGGCCGGGGTGAATTTGAATGATATTGGTCTGCTGGACCCAACGCGCCCCGATAAATCGCCCTGGGTTGACGCGATTTCCGGCGCCTCGGTGCGCAACGGTTTGCCGGCGACTATGAAGCGGGCCTGAAAGCGCGGATCTAGTCCAATGCTGCCGGATTGACCCGCAACATGAGGCGGGCCAGCTCGGCGGCGGAGGACACCCCGGCCTTTTCCATCACATGCTGGCGGTGAATATGCACGGTCTTTTCGCTGATGTTCAATTGCGTTGCAATCTGTTTATTCGGCTGTCCTTGCGCCACCAGCTGGGCCACCTCCCGCTCGCGGGGTGAGAACTGTGCCAGCATGGCCTGGGCAGCATGGCGTCGACTGGCCTCATCCATTGCCTCGGCACTGTGACGCATGGCTGCGGCCACCGCGTCAAGCAGCTTCTGGTCATTAAAGGGCTTCTCGATGAAGTCCAGTGCACCGGATTTCATCGCCTGCACCGCCATCGAGACATCGGCATGCCCCGTCATGAAGAGTATCGGCATGGCAACACCACGCTCGCGCAGCACCTGCTGCAGTTCCAGACCGCTCATCGACGGCATGCGGATATCGAGCAGCAGGCAGCAGGGCTGCGCCGGCGTCGCCACGACATCCAGAAACTCTTCAGCCGAGTCATGCAACTGAACAGTCCACCCCACTGAATCGAGCAGAAAACGCAGGGACCGACGCAAGCCAGGATCATCGTCAACCACATGGACGATGCAGGACTCAGGCCGGTAGTTCATGGCAGGGAAGGGAGAATGAGAAACGCATGCCCGGGGCATCCTGGTTAGGTTCTGCCCAGAGTCTACCGCCGTGGGCTTCGATGATGGTCTTGCAGATTGGCAGGCCGAGGCCAAGGCCATCCGGCTTGGTCGTAAAGAAGGGTTCAAACAGGTGGGGCAACTGCGCGGCGTCGAGTCCAACCCCCTGATCGATCACATGCACGGCAACGCGGCTATCCTGCCGCTCAATCAAGATACGCAGGTTCTGCCGCTCGCTTGGCAAATCCCGATTGGCATCCATCGCATTCTTGATCAGATTGAGGAACACTTGCTGCAGCTGTGCGCCATCGGCAAGCACCTGACAGTTGCCTGGCAAGCGATCCTCAATGACAACCTCGGGTGCGCGCGCCAGCATCCCGACAATCAGGCGCCGCGCCTCCTCGGCGATCCCCGCCATGTCAGCCACTTCGCGGGTAGCGATACGCTTGCGCGCGAAATGTCGGATGCGCTGCACGATGCCGCCAGCCCGCTCTGCCTCTCTGGCAATCTCGGTTGACGCCTCGGTGATCGCTTGTGCCGTCAGGGTGCCACTTTCCTGACGGCGCAAGACCGTGCGCGCATAGGTGCCGATGGTCGTCAGGGGCTGGTTGAGTTCGTGTGCAAGATTGCCTGAAAGCTCCCCCAGCACCGAAAGTCGCGACAGATGCTCCATCTGCTCCTGACTTTCGCGCGTTTTTGCTTCTGCCTGATCGCGTGCGGCAAGCGAGTCCCGCAACTCCGCTGTGCGGCGCTGCACCTGATGCTCGACACGCACCGTATGAACGATCCACCCGGTCAAAACGGCCAGCAACCCCAGCAGCCATGGCCAGAAACGCCGAGCCAGGCCTTGCGGCGTGATCTCCCGCAAGTAGGCATACGGGCCAATGCGCAGTTCGCGAAACAGGTCGTGCACGGGCTGGTAATCGGCCGGAACGGACCAGCTCATGCCGTCTGATTCAGGCATGGCAAGCAGGGCCATGGCAACGGCTTTGGCCAGCACCGGATCGGTCTGCCGGGTTACCGCAATCGGCCAGTTCGGGTACAGGCGGGTCGATAACGCGCAGGGCAAATCCGGGTCCTGTCGCCCCGACAGCACACGAAAATCCTCAAGCCGGATTTTCCCCTGGCTGACCATTTGCTCGGGCAGGCAGGTGCGCACGATGCCAGCATCCACTTCGCCACGCTGCACCGCCTCCACGATCCGGTTCATCGGCAGTCCGACAAAGCGGATTTCCTTGAGGTCAGACTCCGCATCAATACCCTGGCCTAGCATTTCCCGTGCGGCCACCAGGTACCCACCAAAAGCTTCCGGGGCAACGGCAGCAACTCGTTTTCCTGCCAGATCCGCCAACACACGAAGCTTGGGCTGATCCGCTCTGGCCAGCACCACCGATCCAAGGGCGCGTGCCGGGTGGCTTTCTTCGGTGTCGAGCGTGGCAATCCGGCTGATGCCAAATTCGGCTTCCATGGTCACGTAGTAGCCGGGGTTGGTAATCACTAGATCGACCCGATGCCCGGCAATGGCCTGGCGCAGGCCAGCGGCATCGTATTGATCAAGGCGAAATTGATGTGCAGGCAAAGCCTGATTCAGGTAGCGGATGACGGGTGACCAGTCAGAAGCTGCTGCACGCTCGCCCTGGTAGGCGAAAACGCCAATGGCCACCTCCCCGCCAATAACCCTGGAAGTCATCAATAAAAACAGCACTCCAACGGAAAGCGAGAGAGCTTTCACCAACTGAGACGAAGGTTGTTGAGCATGTATCAAAGGAGTATGCCGATCCAACGCGGCTTGGTTTGCTTGATTGCTGAACTGTATGTCGAAATCAAGGCGCGGCGAATTATGAAAGCAATCTTCGATTGACTCAAAAGCCAAACTTCCCGACAAAGCAGAATGTTTTGAGATAGTCGCCGCATAGCAGCGTAATGGCCAATGGTTGTCAACGGCTACTTTGGAGCTTGTAGATCGGAAATCTCTCAGATTTCATCGGCTTCACAAGAGCAAGATTAATTGTGGTCACCGAATACCGCTTTGGGCACGATGCCGAATTTGGTGAGCGGCTCCTGATTGGCAGTGAACTGGACTGCCATATAGCTGCCGTTCGCAAATACCCGCTAACGCCCGTTGCCATCGGCCAATGACAAGGCCTTGATACGGATTTTCCGCCCACTTACTGGAAAGAGTAACGAATAAGCAAATAGCACTATAGCTTTTCCGTTACTCTTTTGATCAATGCATTTTCATGCCGTCAATGACTGATTTGTATTGATGAACTCAAACCCGATGTCTTTGCAAAGCACGACTGCAAGTGAAAGCACCACGAATGCAATGAGTGGTGAATGAACGCAGCAGTCCGCAGGACACCTCCGGTGGATTGCGCACTACGTGATCCCATGCGTGGTGCCATCTGCCTATTCCATTGCCTGTTAGCCAAAGCATCATTTGCTCCGCGCTGCTGCGCAAACGACGCAAGTGCAAATGCGTTTCTTGATTTCGGACTGACGTCCTTCATCCACAAACCCATTTGCTGCGGCTTACGCCAAGTCCTGTTTGAAGTCATGCTTGGCATGTCAATGCACATCGATTTGGATATGCCATTCATGCGCCACTACTCAATGACGACTTCAAACGCATGCCATTCGTGTTCGTCATTGCCCATATTGGTGCCGCCATCAATTGCTTAGTGGGCGTTTCTTGGTATTCAACAAAGTTCTTTTTGATCAGCGAAGCCTTCTTGCGCTCAACTGGCGTTAGTGCTGCAGCACGATGTGGGCGTGTAGTACCTTCGATGACCGTCAGTGTGCTGCCAGCAAAGATGCTGCTATTCAAATGGGCAGCAAGGTCCGTTTCCATTACATACGCATGGCATTCGTTGGCATTGTCACCGCGCAGCACGCCGCGCATGATGACCTGATGGGCAATTTCACCTATCAGCGAATGGCGCACGCTGTCCGATGTCATACCGGCCATGTCCATCAAGAACGCTGTTGCTAAGTTGTCGTAGTTGATTGCGGTCAGTACGGCAATGTGGGACTGTTCGCGGAATTCATTAACGCCATGGCAGTTGTGATTGACGCGCTGCCAACCATCTTTATCTTCATACACATTGTTGTCGACATAGACCGGATTGCTGCACTGGGTGGCAATGTAGGCCAGCACGCCATCGCGCACCGACGAATCCGCCGCGTTGTGTGTCTTGCTGTTGCGCTTCTGCTGGGCAAAATGGATGGTCAAGTTGGGCGTCACATAGGGCACGAATGGACGTTTGACATTAAATGGGGTGTTAAACAGCGCCGTCCACAAGTGGTATTGCCTTGAGCATGTGAAATTGGCACAGGCAATGTGCACTGCATCAGCCCCATCGTAAATGGCCGGACTGATCACACGGAACAACACCGAATCGGCATGTATTGCTGGCTTGTTCGTGTAGATCAGTTGGGGCGTAGCCAGCAAGTCCATGATGAACTGCTTGTTGTCGAGCATGTCGGCACTGGCAATGAACTCGTTGGCGCGATCAAGATTCAGCGTGACGCTGTACCAGCCCTCTTTGTCAGTATCGCCCACGGCAAACATATCCAGCCATTCCATGTGATTTGCCATCTGCCATTTGCGCATGTAAAAGGGCTCAAGATGCTCGTCCTGCAGCACTGTCCGGTTGTCGCATAGCAAGGGCTTGGATTCAAAATCCAGAAACGCTTTTTGCGTGATGACAATGACGCGCTTACTGGCTTCAATCGCCCGGTAGATTTGCTTTTTTACGTTGTTGGTGGTGTCGCTTGTGATGGCAGTACCGAATTCCTTGTACTCTGCCGCCAATGCCAGTGACGGCACAATGACCAGAAAGCGTTTGTTGATGTTCTTTTTGAGCAGGTTCTTGTTGTCCGTGCTTTTTCCCTTGCCGCATCCGGCTGCGTTGACAGTAATCATGGTGTTGTTTCCCTTTCAATCTTTCCAAGCCACCGCTAGCTTGGTGCATGCTTGATTGCGTGCATTGCTATTTATCTGCCAAGAGGAAAGCCCCCGAGCTTTTGTGAGCAAGGGGGCTTGGGTAGTTTTAAAGACTGAAAGCTGCTGATGCCAGCTACTTATTTATCATCTTGATGGGCATGATCGCAGCGGTTCGTGGGCGAATTGCTTTCTTAAGGAAAGCATTGTGGTGCACTGTCGGGTTACACGACACTGGTATTGTCGCCTTCGGGGCGGAAGCCGACACATGCGAGTGCCCGCTTCCGAGAAGTCCAGTGGTAGATGGCCATGATCGGCCGCGTGTTGCACGAGGGGCAGACACCACTTGTAGAGCAGCGAACGCTCCGTGTGGCGCGGGTTGTAGAGCTTGGGCTTTGTACCCGATTGTCAACCTGCTTGAGAATGCGAGTGGGCTTGCGGTGGTGTGCGCGGGGCGTTACCAGCATGGGCTGCAGGCTCTGCGCAGCACCGCTTGGCACCTTGCGGCCCTGCTCCCACTCTTGCAATGTGCGCACTGACACCCGGCAAGCCTTGGCAAAAGCGGCCTGCGACAGGCCCGACTGGGTGCGCGCTGCCACCAACTGCCATTGCGGCCCCACCAGCACCGTTTGTGCGTAAACCGTGCCATCGGCCATCGGCCAGCGTCACGGTACGGCGCAAGCCACCGTCGGGCAAAGGCTCAAACGTGGTCTTGCGTGCGGCCTTGCCGGCGTGCAGTTCTTGAGCCGCCTGTAGCATTTCAACGCCAATGTTGCGCTTGATATCGCGCGCCTGTAGTTGTGCATCAGTCATCATGGTCCAGCAACTCCTTCAATTGTTTCAAAACCGCGCCGGGGATGCTTGCACGCACACTTTTTGCGTAGATCAACAGCAGCAATATCTGACCCGCTGCGTTACGAGTCGAGTAGCACACCCGTACGCCGCCAGACTTGCCCGTACCGGCACGCGCCCAGCGCAGCTTGCCGAATCCTTGACCACACTCCCCGCCTCGGGCTGTTGTCAACCTTTGGCGGATACGAATTGGGGTCTAACAGGAAAACACGGGAGCGCGTGCAAGCACGATCCGGCGCATGGGCGACTCCCGACAAGTTGCTCTAATTGATACGCGTGTAGGTGGTGGTAACTCTTGCCGCACCAGAGTTACCCGCTGCCGGAGGATACGGCTGCCCGCCGTGTACACCGCCCGGCAGTGTCGTTGTCTGGTGATCCACGATATGCACTACACGCGACCCTACACCACAACTTCCACAATCAGAGAGGCTGATCTCATTGAGAGAATGTTCCTGAGAGTAATTCGTACCAGGGCCAGTAAAAGTTTGAACATAGCGATAGCCGGTTGTCCCCAATATAGTCACTGGAGAGAAGGAATAAGTCACGGCACCAATCACGTAGTCTGTAAATCGCGGTGGATCGAGTAGGTAGTTTCTTAAACTGGTGGGAACAGCGGCAGCAGGGACGACGTACGGGTTGTTGTCATTGCAATGCAAAGTTTGGTTTGATATCTCACAAAGTACCTCCCAATTTCCCACCAACGCAGTTTTGACCACGGGAACTGTGACAACTGTCAGACCGTTTGCGTCCTTAGTTATCGCAACACTTTCCAGCAACTTGTCATAGCTGTCAGTAACTACCGCCTTATAGGGTGTCGTCACCGGGTCAAAGGTCGCAGGGTTCAAACCTGCTGCCGTGATTTTTGTGGCCAGTTGCGTAGCGAGGTTGGTTTTGGCCGTTTGCAAGGCCGCCGTGCTGGCAGCCAACGTGGTGCTAGTCAACTGCGCAGCACCGCCAGTGACTCCAGCAGCAGTCGCCACATCTGACGCCAGTTTGTCTGTTAGGCCCGTGAGGTTGACGGTCACGAAGCCGCGCACCTTGACCGGCATGACGGATGGTGAATACCAGGCCGAGCCATCGGCCCTGACAACTTTGGCAATAAACGGCGGTGTGAACCCCTTGACGCTGACGCGGTAGTACCCCAGGGCGTCGGTCGTAGCGGAGACACTGCGCCCGGCGTTGTCGCGCAAAGTGACCACCGCATTGGGGATGGGCTTGCCGTCACCCGCCGAGCCATCAGCACCAGCAGCACCGCCGTCTCCACCGCCAAAATCAGCCTCGGACACTGTGCGCCCCAGGCTGTCAACCATCAGGGCCAGTTGCGCCAATGGCTCCGGCGCTACGGAATTTGACGGATTGGATGTGACTGACGAGTCGCCGCCGCCACCGCAAGCGGCCAGCAGCAAGGTGCTCAAAATTAACGCAAGAATCTTCATTTATAGCCCTCCCTCAAAAAACCATTGTTGCAGTATATGCCGCTGGATCATCAAAATGTTTAGCCCCGCATGGCATGGCAACGAAAAAGCGATTCAGCCACCTCAAGGGCAATATCGCATCCTTGAGCAGCAACCAACCCACGTAAAGAGCCCCATGATTCTCGCTAAAGCGCGATTCTCGGGCGATCCGCCACCCAAAAATGCGCCGAAGTGCGCCTGACGACAGGGTCATTTGCGGTGGACCGCGCCTGCCTGCCCCGCAACGCATCAAAGTGGCCGTCTCAACCCCTCACCAAATGATTCGCTGTTTGACCTCAAATCGGGTGTCGCTTGCGCCGCCCCGTCCCAGTCGGTTGCCCAGCCCGACTCGGTTTGCGCCCAGTCACCCATCTGCGCATCACTGTCGTCCCGCTAGGGTGCTTGGATATGCCGCAGCCAATGACCGGTATGAAGGGGGTAAATCGCAATGAGCTATGACCGGTTAGCGTCTTTTCATGTCGTCCAACCGTCGTGTAACCCGACACTCAGTACTCGTCCGGCAGCAGCAAGCATGTCGAACTGCGATCCGCTTCGGTGATCACCCACAACTTGCCATTCGCGAATTTGTACGCGCTGAGTATGCGTAGATCGTGCTGTACTGCGTGAACATTGGCGGCTACATCGGCACTATCCAAGTCACCCCAATCACCAGCTATGTGACGGCCTAGCAGCAACAGCGGGTTGATATTATTGGCTTCGCAAAACTGCAATGCGCCCGGTGTTGCAACGACCTGCCCCATTTTGAATAACGCCATGTGTGCTCCTATATTGATAGCACAACTTTATGGTCGTCTGAGCAAATGGACAACCGGAATCCGGCCTATCAACATGCTGTTCCGTGGGCCTTTTGCTACGGTCTTGCAATCTTCAAATTGATTGCCTAAAGAAAGCAAATTCCGGTTGTCCTTTGATGTATCTGACAACACAATTAGTTTGCTATCAAAAAAGGAGCAAATCATGACAGCACTGGCAAAACTCAAGCTTGTAAGCGTTTCAGCAGACCGAAAATCTCCCACCGTCTGGCGCAGAGCAAAGCTAAACCTGCATTTGACCCACCAGATTTCACTCGCAAAAGCAGCGGTCGCAGGTGACGTTTTCACTGCAAAAACCGTGAAATTTGTAACCGATCAGGAGTCTGGGGAACGCAAACCTGTAGAGATTTCTCGTCGAGTGAAGCCGTGGTGGTTTTCCACAGCGAACGGCAAGATCGCAGTGACATTGCGCTATGGAGCAAAGACGCTTGAAATCATTAAGGGCAAGAACGCTATCGAGACAGCGGACATGGACGACTTGATCGCCACATTGGAAGTCATTAAAGCTGCTGTGAACACCGGCGAACTGGACGAGCAGATCGATCAAGCCAGTCGCACGTTGCGTGCAGGCTTTAAGAAGGGAGGGAAGAAAGCATGAACTTGTACAAGACAACGGTTCGCGTGCAATCACCGACGACAAGCTCGCTGAAGGTCACTGTCTGGGCGCAGGTCTATGCAATGAACCCTATTGATGCCAAGAGCATGTTGGAAGCGCAGTACGGTCGGGGCAACGTCAACGGGACACCCACATTGGTCAAGTGAACTGGTCATCCCCTGATAAATATGTGTTTAAAAGGGGATGAACATGAAGATTGCAGAATTTGACCAGACCAGTGCAGCTGAGAGCCGCGTTGATCGAATGAAGGACAACGCCAAGGTGGCGCGTGACAAGGCGAAGCAGATGAGCGCAGCGGCCAAGGCCAGTGCCGATCAATTGAAGGCAACACAGTCGCGGCAGAAGTTGTCGCAAGCAAAAGCGCCAGCAAGTGGAATGATCAAGCCACACGCATAGTCGAGAGAGGCATGCGTGGACAGCGTCCACCGTGCCATGTTGCAGAAATGATCGAATTTCGTGGACTTTGCACAAAAGAAAACGGTCTGCGCTATCTTTTCAATAGCAGCAGACCGTTACTGTTGGCGGAGAGAGTGGGATTCGAACCCACGGTACCTTGCGGTACGCTTGATTTCGAGTCAAGTACATTCGACCACTCTGCCATCTCTCCTATCACCTCACACCCTGTTAGCGGCAGTTCTAACAGAGCGCATACAAGACAGAATTTCACTGCCTTTGCAAATCTTTGCAAGCTTTTTTCGAAGCCAATTTCCAAAAATACTGTTTAAAAACAGCTACTTACGCAACCGTGTTTTCAAATGCGCTTACTTTCGAGTCAAGTACATTCGACCACTCTGCCACCGCTCCTGAAACTGCTTCGATTGGACGAAGCGCAGATTCTATCAGGCTCGCAGGGTTTCCAACCCGCCCAGGTAAGGGCGCAGCGCTTGCGGAACCGTGACCGAACCATCGGCATTCTGGTAATTTTCCAGCACCGCCACCAGGGTGCGGCCCACGGCCAGGCCCGAGCCGTTGAGCGTGTGCACCAGCTCGTTCTTTCCCTGGGCGTTCTTGTAGCGGGCCTGCAGGCGGCGGGACTGGAACGCCTCGCAGTTGGAGACTGAGCTGATTTCGCGGAAGGTGTTCTGCGCGGGCAACCACACTTCAAGGTCATACGTCTTGCTGGCGCCAAAGCCCATGTCGCCGGTGCACAGGCTCACCACGCGGTAGGGCAGGCCCAGCTTTTGCAGAATGGCTTCCGCATGGCTGACCATGGTTTCCAGCGCCTCGTAGCTCTTCTCGGGGTGCACGATCTGCACCATTTCCACCTTGTCGAACTGGTGCTGACGTATCAGGCCACGGGTGTCACGCCCGGCGCTGCCAGCCTCCGAGCGGAAGCACGGGGTATGGGCAGTCAGTTTGATCGGCAGTTCGGCCTCGGGCATGACCACATCGCGCACAAAGTTGGTCAACGGCACTTCGCTGGTGGGGATGAGGTACAGCGCCGTGTGGTCGGGTTGCTCTTCCCCCTCCTGGCCGCCCTTTTTGGCGGCAAAAAGGTCACCCTCGAATTTGGGCAACTGGCCGGTGCCCTTGAGTGACTCGCCATTGACAGCGTAGGGTACATAGCATTCGGTGTAGCCGTGTTCCTGCGTCTGCACATCCAGCATGAACTGGCTCAGCGCGCGGTGCAGCCGGGCGACTTGACCCTTCATCACAGTGAAACGCGAGCCTGACAGCTTGACACCCATCTCGAAGTCCAGCCCCAGCGGTGTGCCGATGTCAACGTGGTCCTTGATGCCAAAGTCCATGACGGTGGGAGTGCCCCAGCGGCGCACTTCCACATTGCCGTGTTCGTCGGCACCCACCGGCACACTTTCGTGCGGCAGGTTGGGCACGGCCAGCAACAGGGTTTGCATTTCCAGCTGGATAGCGTCCAGGCGTGTGGCAGACGATTCCAGGTCAGACTTCAGGCCAGCCACTTCGGCCATCACGGCATCGACCTCGGCGGGTGTGCCCTTGGCCTTGAGCATGCCGATCTGCTTGGAGAGTGTGTTGCGCTTGCTCTGCAGTTCTTCGGTTCGCATCTGGATGGTTTTGCGCTCGGCTTCCAGTGCCTTGAACGCATCCACATCCAGAAAAGCCTGCGGGCTCTTGCGCGTTTGCAGGCGTGCCACAACCGAGTCGAGGTCTTTGCGCAGCAGGGTAATGTCTAGCATCGTGATACCTTAAGAAAAATAGGGCTCTAGCCCCCGATTTTATTGAGTTTGTAGCTACATTCTTTATAGCAATCCGGAACCGGATCAAGCGTCCAGCCTGAGCCCCTTGGGCAGTGGAAACTTCACGGTTTCCTCAATGCCATCCATCTTGCGCACCGACACTGCACCCAGTGCACGGATACGGTCAATGACCTGGCTGACCAAAATCTCGGGCGCAGACGCGCCTGCTGTCAGCCCGACGCGGCTCTTGCCCTCAAACCATGCCGTTTGCAATTCAGCGGCATCGTCCACCATGTAGCTCGGAACGCCGAGCTTGCGGGCCAGCTCGGCCAGACGGTTGCTGTTGGAACTGGTGGGGCTGCCCACCACAATCATGATGTCCACCTGGGGTGACATGATCTTGATGGCATCCTGCCGGTTTTGGGTGGCGTAGCAAATATCCTGCTGTTTGGGTGACTGCACAGCCGGAAACCGCGCCATGACGGCCGCAGAAATGTCAGCTGCATCATCCACGCTCAGCGTGGTTTGCGTCACCAGCGCCAGCTTGGCGGTTTGGCGAGGCGCTATGCGTGCGACATCGGCCACGTCTTCAACCAGGTGGATGCTGCCATCGTCCAGCTGCCCCATGGTGCCCTCAACCTCGGGATGCCCCTTGTGGCCGATCATGATGAACTCAAACCCCTCGCGGTGCAGTTTGGCCACCTCCACATGCACCTTGCTGACCAGGGGACACGTTGCGTCGAAAATCCGGAAACCGCGTGACGCCGCCTCCTGCTGGATGGCGCGACTGACGCCGTGGGCCGAAAAAACCAGGGTAGCCCCCGCAGGCACTTCATCAAGCGCTTCAATAAAGATAGCGCCCTTGGTCTTCAGGTCATTGACCACATAGGTGTTGTGCACGATCTCGTGGCGCACGTAGATGGGGCGGCCAAATTTCTGCAGTGCGCGCTCCACGATCTCAATGGCGCGGTCCACGCCAGCGCAAAAGCCCCGGGGTTCAGCCAGCAAGATGGACCCCACGCCATCCGGTAGTGCGCTCATAAGATCCCAATCAACTGGACTTCAAACGTCACCGGCTGACCGGCAAGCGGGTGGTTGAAATCAAACTGCACGCCCTGGTCCTCTCGAACCTGCAAGACCACGCCGGCAAACTGGCCACGGTCATCGGGTGTGGGAAATTGCACCACGTCACCCACCGCATACTGCTCGTTGGGGTCGCCCATCTGCGTGAGCACCTTGCGCGCCAGCCATTGCTGCATGGCGGGGTTGCGTTCGCCAAAAGCCGCCCCGGCGGGTAACTCAAATGTCTGGCGGGTGCCCTCTTCCATGCCCATCAGACAAGCCTCAACGGCGGGTGACAGCTCCCCCGTGCCCAAGGTGAGCGTGGCGGGCTTGCCATCAAAGGTGTTGATGACATCTCCAGCGGGGCCGCTCAGGCGGTAATGCAGGGTCAGGAAGGAACCCGGTTGTACACATGTCGTCGTTGGGGTCATAGAAGTCTCGAAGCGTGGGGGCAAGCATTAAACTGCCCTCTATTGTAGAAACCCGGCCCCATCTGTGCGACACGGGCCGCCCAATCACCCGCTCATGCCGCTCAAAGACCTGCCACCCGATGCCCGTCCGCGCGAGAAACTCCTCGCGCGCGGCGCATCCGCCTTGAGTGATGTCGAGTTGCTGGCATTGCTGCTGCGCACCGGCATCCAGGGCAAGGGTGTCTTGCAGATGGCAGACGAGTTGCTGCACATCAAAAGTAATAGCAACACTGATCCATCTGGCGCGGGCTTTGACGGTATTTCCGGGTTGTTGCACGCTACCGCCGATGATTTGAAGCGGGTCAAGGGGCTAGGCCCTGCCAAGCGTGCCGAATTGATTGCGGTGCTTGAGCTCGCCCGCCGCGCCATGGCACAGCAGCTCAAAGAGCGAACAGTGTTTGCCGACCCCGACACCATCAAGCACTACCTGAAGCTGCACCTGGCCGCCAAAGGCCATGAAGTGTTTGCCGTGCTGTTTCTGGATGCGCAAAACCGCCTGCTGGCCATGGAAGAGATGTTTCGCGGCACGCTGACGCAAACCAGCGTCTACCCGCGTGAAGTGGCACAGCGCGCACTGCACCACCAGGCCAGCGCCGTGGTGCTGGCGCACAACCACCCCAGCGGCACGGTACAACCGTCGCGCGCGGACGAAGCGCTCACACAAACGCTCAAGTCTGCACTGGCCTTGCTCGATGTGCGGGTGCTGGACCACATCATTGTTGGGCCGGGCCAGGCGCTGTCCATGGCCGAGAAAGGCCTGATGTGAGCTTGCAACCCGCCAAATCCGGTGGCACTGGCCTGAAGTTCGGCTCGCTTGCTGATCTCAAGCAGGTCAAGAAGGAAATTGCCGAGCGCGCGGAACGTGACAAGCTGGCCGCCGAACAACGCGCACACGAGGCCCGGCGCCTGCGCGAACACCGAAGCCTTTTTCAGGCGGCGGTGGGCACCATCCAGCGCCTGCCCGACCACGGCACGACCTGCCTCAAGCCCGCGCCACCGCCACCCAACCCCAAACAGCACCTTCTGGACGAAGCCGCCGCACTGCGTGAGGCCATCAGCGACGAGGTCGATGTTTCAACCCTGCTCGACACGGACGAGCGGCTGAGCTTTTGCCGCACCGGAGTTGGCCCGGATGTGGCGCAAAAACTGCGCCGTGGCAAATGGTCGATCCAGCGGCAGGTCGACCTGCACGGTCTGCGCACCGATGAGGCGCGCGAAACCCTGGCGGCCTTCATCCGGGAATCGCACAGGCAGGGCATACGCTGTGTGCGGGTAGTAACAGGCAAAGGGCTGGGTTCACCCGGCAAGGCACCCGTGCTCAAGGACAAGGTCCATCGCTGGCTGGTGCAGCGCGCCGAAGTGCTGGCCTTCGTACAGGCGCAACCCGCCCAGGGCGGCGCGGGCGCACTGGTGGTACTGCTGCAACCGCTGCGGGTGTATCAAAAAAGCGCTACATAATTGGTAGCTTAAAACTGATATTCCATGCGGACTTATGCCCGATTTGTTCAATAAGAAACGCCGGCCCGGAAAAAATTTGTTGCATTGCAGCAAAAATTTGTTGGCATGCGGATTTCTTCTTTTATACTTCGCTCATGCTGCACTGCAACATCGTTTTTTGGGCGGTGTGCTGGCACCCCGTAACCCCATCTTTTAAACAAGGACATGACCATGAACACGATCATCGAACAATTTACCGCCGCCAACCAAGCCAACCTGAAGGCACTGGAAAGCCTGGCCACCAAGACTTACGCTGGCGCTGAAAAGCTGGCTGAGCTGAACATGGCAACCGCCAAGGCCGTTTTGGGTGAGTCTTTCGCCCACGCCAAGGCCGTTGCAGCCGCCAAGGATGCACAGGAACTGATCGCTTTGCAGACCGGCCTGTTCCAGCCCACCATTGACAAATCGGCTGCCTACCTCAAGCATGTGCAGACCATTGCTGCCGCATCGGGCGCTGAATTCACCAAAGTCGTCGAAGCCAAGACCGCTGAAGCGCAAAAGGCATTTGGCGAAGCAGTCGACAAGATCGCCAAGAATGCTCCCGCCGGTACCGAAACAGCCGTTGCAGCGTTCAAGACAGCCTTGACCGCCGGTCAAAATGCCGTTGAAACTGCTCAGGCTTCTGCCAAGAAAGCCGCTGAAACAGCCCAGGCATCCTTCAACTCCGCAGCCACACAGGCTGTGGAAGCTGTCAAGAAGGCGACTACCGTCGCCTGATGCCATGCTGCCGAAAGGCAGCACCCGCTCAACGGCACCGCAAGGTGCCGTTTGTCTTTGTGGCAACGTGCGACACTTCGGTCATCAGGAACCAACACCCATCATTTGAAGGAAAAAAATCCGTGACCGCCCAATCGTTGTACCAGCAAAAGCGCGTGACTGCCGCAGACGCTGTCAGGCAAGTTCGCAATGGGGACACCATCATCGTCCCGACCGGCGTGGGTGAGCCCCCTACGCTGCTGACGGCGCTATCAGAGCAACGGCGGGACTTTTCGGACGTCAAGGTGTCGCAAATTCTGGCGATGCGCAAATATGACTACCTGGACCCCCAAACGGTGGACCATGTCCGCCATGTGGCATTCTTCTTTGGTGGTGCAACGCGTGCGGGGGGGCAGGCGGGGTGGGTTGATTTCATCCCGAACTACTTTTCCGAGATACCGATCCAGATTGAACGCGGCCAAATCCCGGCCGAAGTCGTTTTCTCCATGGCGTCCCCCATGGACGAGCATGGCTACTTTGCGCTGAGCCTGGGAGCCGACTACACCATGGCCGCCGTCGCAAAAGCCCGCGCGGTGGTGCTGGAAGTCAACCCCAATGTTCCCTTTGCCTATGGAAACTGCCATGTGCACATTTCACAGGTGGCGGCGCTGGTCGAGAGCGACGCACCCGTTCTGGAAGTGGGGCTTCCGAAAATAGGTCCGGTCCAGCAGGCCATTGGCAAGTACGTGGCCGACATGATTGACGATGGCGCAACCCTGCAAATCGGCTATGGGGGCATTCCCGATGCGGTGGTCATGCAACTCACCGGCAAACATGATCTGGGCGTGCACACGGAGATGATTGGCGACGGCATCCTGACCCTGGTGGAGAGTGGCGCCATCACCAACCGCCGGAAAAACTATCTCCCTGGCAAGATGATTGCCACCTTCGCGCTGGGGTCCAAGAAGCTGTACCACTTCATGGACCGCAACCCGGGGCTCGAAATCCATCCGGTGGATTTCACCAATGATCCGGCGCTCGCCGGCCGCAATGACAACCTGATCGCCATCAACGCCACCCTGCAAATCGACTTCCTGGGACAGTGCGGCTCCGAAAGCTTGGGTCACCTGCCCTTCTCCGGCACAGGCGGACAGGTCGATTTTGTTCGCGCTGCCAACCGCTCGCGTGGCGGAAAGGCCTTCATCGTGCTGCCGTCAACCGCCAAGAACGACACCATTTCCCGCATCGTCCCCACGCTGTCGGCTGGAACCCATGTGACAACCGGAAAAAACGACATCAACTACGTTGTCACCGAGTATGGCGTGGCGCAGTTGCGTGGCAAGTCCATGAAACAGCGCACACGCGAACTCATTGGCATCGCGCATCCGAACTTCCGCGCCGAATTGACGGATCAAGCCAGGCGCATGCAAATTCTTTGATCGGCTCAGGCGGGGCTTTTTTGGGCCTCGCAGGCCAGCCACGGTCCTGCGGTTACGTGGTTGGCGCCTATGCGCCGCGTACCGCGTCAATACCCATCGCACAGGCATCCAGCGCACCGTGCCCCTGCGCGATAAGCTGGTCCATGCGCGCCGCTATGGCAGGCAATGCGGCCAGCGGGCGGTCCCCGGCAGCCTCCAGCATCAGGCGCACATCCTTGCGCGCCATGGTCAGCTCGAAGCTGGCGGCAAAGTCGCCCCGGGCCATGTTGCCGCCGCGGCCAGCCACCATGGCGTTCAGGTCCAGCATGCTCAGCAATTTCACGGCACTTTGCGGGTCCACGCCACTGGCCTGGGCCAGGGTCAGAATGTCCGCCATCATGGCTGACACGCCAATGATCATGGCATTGCCAAACAGCTTGTTGACTGCAGCGAGATCGGTGCGCTCGCCCAGGTATTCCAGCCGCGTGGTCATGGCTGCCAAGTCGGACTGCACCCGTTCAAACAGCGCGCGGGGCCCCGCTACCATCATGGAGCCCTGCGCCGTGCGCGCTGCGGGCGGGCCCATGAACACCGGGCAGTGCAGATAGGCAATGCCTTGTGCCGCCAGGCGCGCTGCGCGTGCGGCGGTCCATTCGGGAAGGGTCGTAGTGTGATCCAGCACGACCGCGTCGCTCGCCAGCGTGGGGCGGGCCGCTTCGATGATGTCATCGACCACCGCATCATCTTTTAGGACCAGATGCACACGCTTTGCACCCTGCACCGCCTCGTCCGGCGATGCTGCCGCCCTGACGCCAAACGGGGCCAACGCCAGTGCCTTGTCGGGTGTGCGGTTCCACGCCGCTACGGTGTCGCCGCGTTTCGCAGCGGCCTCTGCGAATGCAGCGCCGAGCAGGCCGGTTCCAAGAAATGCGATGTGTGCCATGGTCGTCAGATTCTCCGGGTTATTTGGCGCCGAAACTCTCGGGCATTTGCACAGCGACCACTTCGCCGCGGGCCGTGGCCACGCCCTGTGCAAACACGGTGGTCTCCACAATCACCTTGCGACCCCGGATTTCCTTCACCCGGCCGCGTAACTCCAGTGCGCCGTCAATCGGTGTGGGTTTGAGATAGTCCACGTGCAGGGACCCGGTCACAAAACGAAACGGTGGCTGGGTATCCATTTCACGACCTTCCGAGCGGTACATGGCCGCCGCAGCGGTGCCAGTGCTGTGGCAGTCGATCAGGGACGCTATCAGGCCGCCGTAGGCATAACCCGGAATCGCGGTGTGGTAGGGCTCGGGCGTGAAGCGGGTGACGGATTCCTCGCCTTCCCAATGTGTCTTGATCTGGTGGCCATGGGGATTGTTGGAGCCACATCCGTAGCACTGTGCCACGTTGTCGGGGTAATAGTCTTGAAAAGCTTTCATGGTTTCTCCTGAGTTGTTGCGGACGACTGCACCGTGGTGCGCAGTTGGGTCAAATCAAATCCCTGGGCAGACGCTGATGCCAGCGCAGCTTCCATCAGTTTAGGCGCTAGTTGCGGCGAGCGCGACAGCACCCACAGGTATTTGCGGTTGGGATTTCCCACTACGGCCCATCGGTAGTCGGGGTCCAGGCCCACAACCCAATAATCGGCCTTGAAGGGCCAGAAAAATGACACTTTGAGACGGCTGTTGCCATAGCCTTCGACCACGGTGGCCTTGCCGGTGGCCTCATCAAAACCGGACTCGGTGCGGCAGCGGTTATGCACGCTCAGCGCACCGTCCGTCGCAGCCGCGTACTCTGCGGTCGCGTCGGCTACGCAGTTGCGCTGAAAGAACATGGGAAAACTGGCAATTTCGAACCACTTTCCGGTGTAGCGGGCCAGGTCAACCGATGGCACGCTGGCCACAGGCGTCTGGGCAAGTGCCGCTGCGGATGAGACGTAAATGGCAGCTGCAAGCAAAGCGAAGAGGGTTTTCACAGCAAAATTCAGAGTCAGCGTGGAGGCAAATCATCGCACGCCCCAACCTGCCTGCTGCCGCTTCGCGGCAAATCCTGCTGCAAATACCCCTTCACATACCGTTACACCGTTGCAGGTTTACTTGCCAGCGACACCCGCATTGGGAAAGAACAACTGTTCGCCGCCAATTTTGTAGCTGGCAATTGCGGCCTGGCCGGTGACAGACACTACCCAGTCCACGAACTTCTGGCCATCCGCCACTTTGACATGCGGGTGCTTGGCCGGGTTCACCAGCATCACGCCATACTGGTTGAACAGCCGTGTGTCACCTTCCACCAATACTTTCAGGTCGCCCCGGTTCTTGAAGCTCAGCCAGGTACCCCGGTCGGTAAGGGCATAGGCCGCGGTTGCCGATGCCATGTTCAGTGCCGGCCCCATGCCACACCCACATTCCTTGTAGCCAGTACCCTTGGCGCCTGCAGGCTCGCCAAGGCCCGCCATCTTCCAGAAGCGCAGTTCGGCAGCATGGGTACCACTCTTGTCGCCACGGGAGATAAAGGCAGCATTGGTTGCGGACAACTTCTTGAGGGCCTCCACGACGTCTTTGCCCTGAACCTTTGCCGGGTCCGAAGCGGGGCCGACCACGACAAAGTCGTTGTACATGACGGGAAAGCGCTTGACGGCAAAGCCGTCGGCCACGATTTTTTCTTCCGCCACCTGGTCGTGCACAAACAGCACGTCGGCATCGCCCCGGCGACCCATGTCCAGCGCCTGCCCGGTGCCCAATGCCACCACTTTGACATCAACGCCGCTTGCGCTCTTGAACGCTGGCAACAGGTGTGCAAACAGGCCCGACTGCTCGGTGGATGTGGTGGATGCCACCACGATGCCCTGCGCCTGAACACCTAAAGTTGCTACAGAAAATATAGCTATACAGGTATATTTTATAAGGGCATTTGGCCTGAAAGACTTGGAAAACATCATGAGAACTCTCCTTTGACAAACAAATGGGCCGCCGGGTACTGCTGTTGCAGCAACGGCCCGCTAAAGAAATCTTCCACCGGCAAATCAGCCAGCACACGGCCCTGCTCCAGGTAAATGACCCGGCTGGCCAGGCGTTTGACCTGACCCAGGTTATGACTGGCAAAAACCAGCGTCATGGATGCACTCTGGTGGGCAAACTCGTGAATCAGCGCCTCCACTTCGCGCTTGGCGTGCGGGTCCAGGCTGGCGGTGGGCTCGTCCAGCAACAGCACCTGGGGCGATAGCGCCCAGGCCCGCGCCAGTGCCACACGCTGCTGCTGCCCGCCGGAGAGCGTGCGCGCATTGCGATGCGCAAGGTCTGTGAGCCCCACGCGCGCCAGGGCCGCGTGCGCAAGTTGTTTGGCAACGGCCCAGGACTCACCGCGCAGCCACAGCCCCAGGGCGATATTGCCCAAAACAGACAAGCGCATGAGGTGCGGCCGCTGGAACAGCATGGCCTGAACCAGCTGGGTGTCGCGCACAACCTGACCCGATGTCTGCGTGGCCAGACCATGCAGCAAGCGCAGCAAGGTGCTCTTGCCACTGCCATTGGCCCCCACGAGCGCAACGCGTTCACCGCTGTGCACGGTAAGACTGACATCGCGCAGCGCAGACACGCCCGCCGAAGTGCGACCGTAATGAACGCCAGCGGATGCCAAATCAAACACGGGCTTCACGCGACACTGCCCACTGTTGTCACCGCAAGGCCGGTGCCCTCAGCCTGCTCACGCCAGTGGCGCACTGCCGAGATCAGCGCATTGAGCAGCAGCACAACTCCCAGCAGGATCATTCCCAGACCCAGGGCGAGCGGCAGGTCGCCCTTGCTGGTTTCCAGTGCGATGGCAGTGGTCATGACCCGTGTGAAGCCATCGATATTGCCGCCCACGATCATCACGGCACCCACTTCCGAAATGGCTCGACCAAAGGACGCGATAACCACCGTGAGCAAGGCATAGCGCTCGTCCCAGGCCAGCAACAGGCTGCGCAGCAGCGCACGTGCGCCCAGCGAGCGGAGTTGCTCGCCATGGGCGTTTTCAGCGTCTTCCACGGCCTGACGGGTCAGGGCCGTGACAACCGGCAGCACCAGCAGCGCCTGCGCCAGCACCATGGCCTTGAAAGAAAAGAGCCAGCCCAGAAAACCCAGCGGACCCGAGCGTGACAAAACCAGATACACCACCAGCCCCACCACCACCGAGGGCACGGCCAGCGCGGTATTGAGCAGCGCGAGCACCGTTGTCCGCCCCCGAAAACGCGCCACGCCCAGCCATGCGCCCAGTGGCAATCCTGCGACGCAGGCAATGACACAGGCCGTGGCACTGATGGCCAGCGATCGTCCCACTATGGCGAGCAGACCGGAGTCCAGCGAAACAATAAGTTGCAGCGCGGTCGATGCGCTGTCAGAAAATGTGGTCATGGATGGTTGCGTGGATTGCGGTATCGTAGCCACCGACATAATCTCCAGCGATATGAATTTCCATGCATAGGATCCAGTTCCACTACACCCTGTCCCGCGACACCAGTCCGGCCCTGGTGCGAAACCCGCTCATCGATTTGCTGAAGGCGGTTTCCAGCGCCGGCTCCATCTCCGCTGGGGCTCGGGTATTGGGTCTGAGCTACCGCCACGTATGGGGTGAACTCAAGCGCTGGGAGCAGGAACTGGGCAACGAACTGGTGGTGTGGGAGAAAGGTCAATCTGCCCGGCTGACCGAGTTTGGCGCCAAATTGATGTGGGCCGAGCGCCAGGCACAGGCCCGACTGGCGCCACAGATTGAGGCTCTGCGCAGCGACCTGGAGCGGGCTTTTGCCGTGGCATTTGATGCCGATGCCCATGTGGTTACGCTCTACGCCAGCCACGACGATGCCCTGGCCACCCTGCGTGAACATGCATTGGAGCCGGCACAACTGCACCTGGACATTCGTTACTGCGGCAGCGTCGATGCCATCCGCGGGTTGAACGAAGGGCGCTGCGTGATGGCGGGTTTTCACACCCTGCAGCACCCGGCGCCGGGTTCACTGGCAGAGCGGGTGTACAAGCCACTGCTGCAACCCGGCCTGCACAAGATCATTGGTTTTGCAGAGCGTACCCAAGGCCTGATGGTGGCTGCCGGCAACCCGCTGCAGCTGCAGAATTTTCAGGACGTTCGTCTTCGCAAAGCGCGCTTTGTCAATCGCGCCCTGGGAACAGGCACGCGGGTGGTATGCGATGAACTCATGGCACAACAGGGGCTGTCTGCAGCCGACATCACGGGCTTTGAACTGACCGAGCCATCCCACACCGCAGCGGCTCACGCCATCGCCTCGGGTGCAGCAGATGTGGCCTTGGGCATTGAAGTGGCTGCCCGCGCGCATGGGCTTGACTTTGTGCCCCTGGTGCAGGAAAACTATCACCTGGTATGCCTGAAGTCTGCTCTGGATGATCCGGCCATCGTTGCTTTACGATCGGTGCTTCAAAGTCCGCCATGGCTTGCCCAGCTGGGCTCCATAGCCGGGTACGCTGCGGCACAGTGTGGTCAGGTGCTCTCGCTGAGCTCCGTCCTGCCGTGGTGGAGTTTTTCGAAGCGCAAGGAACGAACAGAATCACAATCCGGCTAGTTGGAGAACATGGAGAACAATAACGATGGAAGCATTTCAATGGAACCCCTGCTTTTTGACCGGTCTGGCCGATGTGGACGAGCAGCACCACCATCTGGTCGAGGTCATCAACCGGTTTGGCGAATTGGTCATGCGACAGGAAGGCGCTTCCGCTGAGGAAGTGGAGACTGTTTTTTCCGAACTCGCGGCCTATGCGCAATACCACTTTGCCGCAGAAGAAGCACTGATGGCCACGATGCAGCTGGACCCGCGTTACGTGGCACAGCATCAGGCGAGCCACCGAGCGTTCATGGCGGAAGTGGCGCAGCTGCACGGCGGCGTCGTTGCCAATAATCTGGGCGCAGCGCGGTCCTTGCTGCAGTTTCTCACCCACTGGCTGGCCTATCACATCCTCGGTTCGGATCAGGCAATGGCCACGCAAATGGAAGCGATCCGCTCAGGCGTTCGACCCGAGGACGCCTACCACGCAGAGTCCCAAAGTGGCGACCCGGCGACCGATACCTTGCTGGCGGCATTGAATGGGCTTTTTCAGCAGGTTTCGGAGCGCAACCTCGAGCTGGTGCGACTCAACACCAGCCTTGAGGCCCGCGTGGCCGAACGGACACAGGCGCTGACCGAGGCCAATCAGCGCCTGGAAGACCTCGCCAACACCGATTTGTTGACCGGGCTGCCTAACCGGCGCCATGCGATGCGCAGCTTCGCACACGAATGGAGCGTGGCTTTGCGTGACGACAGCGCCTTGGCCTGCATGATGATCGATGCGGATGGCTTCAAGACGGTGAACGACACCTATGGGCATGACGCCGGAGACGCCGTTCTGCGCGCGCTGTCAGCTTGTTTGCAGCATTCCGTGCGCACCGACGACATCGTTTGCCGGCTGGGTGGTGATGAGTTTTTGATCATTTGCGCCGGCACACCGCAGGATGGCGCGCTCAAGCTGGCCGAAAAGATCCGGCGAGAAGTCGCGGCCCTGAAAGTTGCTGTGGGTAGCGGCGAATGGAAAGCCAGCATCAGTGTGGGCGTTGCCGCCCGGGAAGCGCACATGACCAGCCTGGAAGATCTGATCAAGAAGGCCGATCAGGGCCTGTATGTCGCCAAGCAAAATGGCCGCAACTGCGTAGCGGTGGCCAGCGCCTAGGTCTGCAGCGAACCCTGCTCAGGCTCGTGGGTCAAACCGGGGCGAATACTTTTTCAGGAAAGGCTTGAGCAACATGTCTTCCTTGATGACATGATTGACAAGCCAGTCCCGCAAAAACGCGCCAAACCGTTCTGCGGCTGCTGCGTCCCAGCTTTCGCCGATTTCGCGTGTCACCTGAGCCAGTTTGACCAGCAGTGCCTCGTGGGAGGCATGAATGCGTTCGGCACCTGTATAGCCAACCGCCTCGGCAATTTTTTCTTCCAGCGCGAAATGAACCTTGGAGTAGTTGAATAGTTGATCCAGCGCCGCCGCCAGCTCGGGGCGGCTCATGGTCTGCAAGCTATGGTTGGCCAGATTGATGATCTCAATCAGGTGCTTGTGATCCGAATCGATCAAGTCATTGCCAACGCTCAACTGCTCACGCCACTGCAAACCCATCGCTCCCTCCCTTTGTATTGATGCCACGGCATTCATCATAAGACACCGTTACGCTCACCGGGTTCGTCAGCCACCGATCAACCTTCCATGTGGCGGTGGTCTTGTTGTCTCAGGGCTTGACCATAGGCCACGCTCGGCGGGCCCACTCACTCATTCCGCCCTGCACATAGCGCACATTGGTATAGCCCTTCTCGCGCAGGTATTTCAAGGTGGCACCGGAGCGGTTTTGGGTGTTGCAGATCAACAGCACGGGCTGCTTTGGATCGCTGGGGATCTCGCTGATACGCGCGGCCAGCTGACGCATCGGCAAGAGGCGCACCCCGGGTGCCACACCCATCGCGTGCTCTTGCGGCTCGCGGATGTCGATCACAACCGATTTGCCGCTTTCCAGTTCCTGGCGCGCAACATCCAGTGTGACAAATTCCAGGTCTGTCCTGAACTGTGCATGGGCCGGGCCCACTGTGCCAAGACTGCACATGGATAGCATTGCCACCATCCGTCGGCGACTCAATATAGCGGGTCTCATTTCGGTGCCATGTCTTCCCAGGCCTTGATGGCCTCGGCGGTGTACATCAATGCCGGACCGCCTCCCATATAGACACATACCGCCAGCATTTCATCGAGCTCGGTCCGGGTGCACTGCAACTTGTGCAAGGCCTTGACGTGGAAGCCGATGCAACCGGAGCAGTGCTGGGTGATTCCGATGGCCAGGGCAATCAGCTCCTTGTGCTTGGCACTCACAGCCCCTTCTTTCATGGCGGCGCCCGCCAGTTGTCCGAACGCCTGCAGGGCTTCCGGCTGGGATTTCCTCAAAGGGGCGAGGTTGGTGTTGATGTCCTTGATCAGGCCAACATGGTCAAATGTGCTCATGATTTTCCTTTTATATGCGGATGCATAAATATACCCCATGGAGTATATTTCGCTTTGTGATAGATCAAATCAGCGACCTGTCGCCTAGCAAGTCTCATTAAAATCGCCCCATTAGCAGGCCCTTACCGATTGTCAATGTCCAAAAAACCATCCCCTGCAAAGAACTCCGACCCAACCCAACCTGAACAGATGTTCGAACTGGCCGCTGAGTTGTTTGGCGTGCTCTCTGCGCCGATGCGCCTGCGCATCATCCGCAGCGTTTGTGAATCCGAAAAGAATGTCACCGAGTTGCTCGCGGAAATCGACACCACGCAGCCCAACATGTCGCAGCACTTGAACACCCTGTACAAGGCCGGCATTCTTGGCAAGCGCCGCAGCGGTGTGCAGATTTACTACCGTGTGATTGACAAGCGGGTCACTGATCTGTGCCACACCGTGTGTTCACACGTCACTGACGACGCCGCCGGAGTGCCAGCGAAATAGGGTTGTCACCTCAATTTCTATATATTTATTTACACTGATATTCGGATTCATTGATTTCCATCAATTTCTTTTTTGCACGCAGAGCGAACAATGGCCTCACCACTTACGGACGGCTGATCGCAGAGTGATTTGACCCGCAGAACGCCGTTCCTTCACAGAGGCAACGGTTATGCGTATCCAAATTCTCAAGGCAGTTTTTCTTGCTGCCATGTTTGCAACCACCGCAGTGCACGCAGCGCCTGAAGCGTCATCTGCCAAGCTGATAAAGTCCACGGCCGATCACGCCAAGTTCAAGGAACTTGACCGGGTCTTTGACTCCGGCCCCGAGGTCACCAAAGCCTGTCTGGCATGCCACACCGAAGCAGCCAAGCAAATCCACAAAACCCAGCACTGGAAGTGGGAATTCATAAACCCCGACACCAAGCAGGTTCTGGGCAAGAAGCATGTGGTGAACAACTTCTGCACATCGGTCAAATCCAATGAGGCCGCCTGCAACAGCTGCCATATCGGCTACGGCTGGCGGGACGACAAGTTTGATTTCACGGTCGAAGAAAACGTGGACTGCCTTGCCTGCCACGACGCCACCGGCAAATACAAGAAGCCTTCCGGGTTTGCTGGCCTGCCGGTGACAAAAGACACCGAGTTCCCACCTGGCTCAGGCAAGATCGTCAAGGGCATCAACCTGAGCGAAATCGCGAAAAAGGTCGGACCGACCAAGCGCACCACCTGCGGCGCCTGCCACTTCAATGGCGGCGGCGGTGATGGCGTGAAGCATGGCGATCTGGATAGTTCGCTTGAAGCACCGAGTAAAGAGCTTGATGTGCACATGGATGTGGATGGCAACAATTTCAGCTGCGCCACCTGCCACAAGACGGATGGCCACCAGGTTCCCGGCAGCCGTTACGCCCCAACGGCAAAAGACAAAGATCCGGCCCACCTGCGCGGCAAGGCAGAGACCACCAACCCCGCGACTTGCCAGGCATGCCATGGCCAGGCTCCCCACAAGGAAGCCAAGATCAACAACCACACCAACAAGCTGGCGTGCCAGACCTGCCACATCCCGGCATACGCAAGGGGCGGCCAGCCCACCAAGATGACCTGGGACTGGTCTACAGCCGGCAAACTGGACAAAGATGGCAAGCCCTATGTCGAAAAGGATGAAGACGGCTACGAAAGCTACATGTCGATCAAGGGCAACTTCACCTGGAAAGAAAACGTCAAACCCGAGTATGTGTGGTTCAACGGAACGGTGAACTACACATTGATGGGCGACAAGATCGAAAAGGGAGACAAACCTACACAGATCAACCGCTTTGAGGGCAGTGCCACCGATGGCAAGTCCATGATCTGGCCGGTGAAGATTTTCCGCGGAAAGCAGGTCTATGACCCGGTCAACAAGGCCTTGGTCATCACCCATCTCGCTGGCAACGACGACACCGCCTTCTGGAAAAACCTGAACTGGGACAAGGCCGTCGCAGCGGGTATGGCCAAGACGGACGTCAAGTTTTCGGGCAAGCTCGATTTCATTGAAACCGAAAGCGCCTGGCCCATCACGCACATGGTGGCCCCCAAGGAAAAGGCCGTGGGTTGCGTGGAGTGCCACACCAGCAATGGGCGCCTGGAAAAGATCGACGGCGTTTACATCCCAGGACGCGGCAGCGACCACGCACGCTGGCTTGAATTGGGTGGCTGGGCCATGGTCATCCTGACCCTGGTGGGCGTCACCGGCCACGGCTTGATCCGCATCGTCACCAACAAACGCAACAGCTAAACCGGAGAACCACTATGTCACGCGTTTACCTTTTCAAACCTTTCGAGCGCTTCTGGCACTGGTCACAGGCGGCACTGATCATCACCATGCTGCTGACCGGCTTTGAGGTGCATGGAACCTACTCCCTCTTTGGCTTTGCCAAGGCCGTGAGTTACCACACCATCGCCGCCTGGACGTTAGTGGGCCTGTGGATTTTCGCCATCTTCTGGCACGTTGCAACCGGTGAATGGCGTCACTACATTCCGACAACCGACAAGATCGTCGCCATTGCCAACTACTACTCGTCCGGCATCTTCAAGCATGAGCCACACCCCTTCAAGCCCAGTGCCATCAACAAGCACAACCCCCTCCAGCGTCTTACCTACCTGGCGGTGTTGACCCTGCTCAGTCCCCTGATCTGGGTGACCGGCGGTCTTTACCTCTTTTATGCCGACTGGTCGGCACTGGGACTTGATTTTCTGAGTTTGAAATGGATCGCAACCGGCCACACCCTGGGTGCTTTCCTGATGCTGGCCTTTCTGATCTCGCACCTGTATCTGGCCACCACCGGCCACAAGATTTACTCACAGGTCATGGCCATGATCACGGGCTGGGAAGACATGGGTCACGAATCCAAGTAATCCCGGGCGACCGAATTGCAATGTTGAAAGTTAGGAGTTAGTCATGAGTACACCATTCAAGCGCAATCTGCTTGCGGCCCTGATTACGGGCATGTTGCTGCCAGTCGCTGCACAGGCCGCAGAGGCAGATCTGCTCAAACGCATCGAGGCACTGGCACAGCAAAACGAACGTCTGGCACAGCAACTCGAAGAACTCAAAGGCCAGGTCAAGGCCAACGAAGCCAAAGCTGCCAAAGCCGCAGCGCCGGCGCCCGCTGAGGCACCCAAGGTTGATACCGCAGCGATGGATGACCTGAAGAGCCAGGTCAAGAAGCTGGACGACAAGTCGCTGGGCAAATGGCTGACGGTCGGTGGCGACTACCACTTCCGCTATGACTACCTCAAGGGCGACACAAAGACGTTTACCGACGTGAATGCGACCTTCAAGAAGGTCGGCGACGCGCTGCAGGGTGATTTTTTCGGCAATCCTTCATCGGTTGCGGGCAGTTCCCGCTATTTCGGTGCGCCACAGGCGGGCGGCATGTCCACCGCAGGCGCGCTGTCGGGCTTGATGGGGTTCTCACAAGCCATGGGCAACGTGGCCACGTATGACCAGGCGCGCGCCTTCCTGGGGACACCGTCCACCATGGGAATGCTTCAGGGCATTGGCGGCTTTGCCCAGACCATCCCTGCCCACTCACCCGAAAACAACAGCCTGATGACCAACCGCTTTGCGCTGGACCTCAATGCCAAGGCCACACAGGATGTCAGCGTCACAGCGCACCTGACGATGTACAAAGTGTTTGGTGCCCAGAATGAAAACGCGGTTACCAACAGCGGCTCTGCACCCTTCTTTGCGGACCGCGTCGGCGTGTTTGACGGAACACTCAGCCATGTGCCATCCAACAGCTACCTCAATGTCGACCGCGTGTACGCAACCTGGAGCAATATTGCGGACCAGGAAATGTGGTTCTCTGTGGGCCGTCGGCCCTCTACCGGGGGTGCACCCAGCAACCTGAAGAACAACATTCCACGGCCAGGCAATGGCGGCACGCCATCGCTTCTGGTTGACTACGCCTTTGACGGCATGACGGTGGGATACGCGCCGGAGATTGATTCACTGCCCGGCGCCTATGCCAAGATTTGCTACGGCCGCGGCTTCGAGAGCGGATTCCGCAACACGCCCGCCAACTCGCTGGCGGACACCGATATGGTGGGTATCGCCATCATCCCGATCGACACCGACCCCCTGCGCGTGTGGCTGCAATGGAACCGGGGTATGAACATCTTTGATGCCCCCACCATGAACAACACCTACTTCGGCAACACGGTAGCCAAGACCAACCTGGGTGACATCGACTGGTATGGCGTGGGCTTCATGAGCACGTTCAAGAAGGTTGGCCCCGGCAATCTGCATATCTTTGGCGATGTGGGCATGAGCGTGACGCACCCCAACAACAATGTGTCGGCACAGTTCGGCTTCCAGGGTTTGATGACGGGAAGCTTCTTCAACCCCGAAGCACCCACCAGCAAAACGGGTAACGCCGTGGCGCTGGGCGTGCGGTACGACCTGCCATCGAAGACCATGTTCGGCTTTGAGTACAACCGGGGCTCCAAAGACTGGATCACCTTTGCACCTGCCGCGGACGACATGTGGACATCCAAAGTGGGCGCCCGTGGCGATGTGTACGAAGCCTACATGATCCAGGAACTCGACCGCATGCCGATTTCCTCCTTCTTCAGCAAAGCGTTCTTCCGCTTCGGCATACAGCGCTATGACCTGAAGTACACGGGCAGCAACAACTGGGTTGGCGCACCGATTTCTTTGACCGATGTCAATGGACAGATGATGACTACCACACCGCTGTCCAATGCTACTAATATATACGCAACCTTTGATGTAAAGTTTTGATCGCAATATTCTTGTTTAACGAAGGAAAACACCATGAAAGCCAAACTCTCAACCCTGATCGCCGCCATTGTGCTGGGCCTGTCTGGCGCAACCTTCACGGCAAGTGCGTTTGCTGAAGAAGGCAAGATGGTCGGACCCATCACCAAGATCACCATGGCTGCAGATGGCAAATCCGCCACCGCCATCCTGAAAGACACGAAGTCGGGCGCAACGACCACGCTTACCATCACCGATGACCTGACACTGGACAAGTTCAAGGACAAGCGCATTGTTGAAGGCGACGAGATTCGCGCACGTTGGGAAAAAGACGCCAAGAACACCAGCAAGTCCTTCAAGAAGACTGCTGGCTGCTAAGGCACCGCATTGCTCTGGTCTGGGATCCCGGCCAGCGCGATGTGCGTTTCATTGAAGTGGGATCCCATTTTCAAGGAGTTTCACCATGAAACGCATCGTTTTAGCCGTCGCTTTGGCGGTAGCTTCACTTTCCACACCTTGGCTGGTCAACGTTCAGGCCGCCGAGGTCAAAGCCGAAGCGGATGAAGTAACCAATGACCAGATGGTGGCCTATTACGAAAAAGGGCTGATTGGCAAAGAGGTTTGGGTTGTCGACAGCCGCCCGGCCGGAAAATACATTTCAGGTCACATCCCGGGCTCGCCGAGCTTGCCTCTGGATGTTTTGCAGAAAGACCCGGCGAGCGCCGAAAAACTGGCCATCCCCAAGACCGGCAAAGTCATTTTCTACTGCGCTGGACGCGAGTGCACACTATCTATTGACTCCGCGGCAATCTTCAGAAAAATGGGCTATTCCGATGCGTGGGTGTATCGCAATGGCATCCCGGGATGGAACCAGAAGGCGCAGCCTCTGCTGGCCGAGGTACCCTTTGTGAAGAAGGGCAACCTCATCCTGATTGACACCGCCCCGGGCAAGGACACCATCGTATCCAACGGTAACAAGGTACTTCAGCTATCCCTCAACGACCTGAAGGGTGACAAGGGCAAGACCGCACTGGGCAATCTGTCCAAGAACGCGCCGATAGTTGTCATCGAACGCGGCAACATGGAAGCGGTTAACGCCGTGCTGGAAGAGCTTCGTGAACTCGATTTCCGTCGCCTGGCCTACTTCCCGATCAGCGCCTGGAAAGACCCTGTCGCCGCCGCCCCGGCCGTGACAACGCTGACGTGGGCACCCGTGTATGGCCCCGGACAGGTTTCACCAAAAGCATTTGAAGAGGCTGTCGCTTCAGGCAAGTTCATCCTTGATGTACGTCCTGCCGGCGACTTTGCACGCGGCCACTTCAAAGGTGCTATGAGCCTGCCCATTGAAGAAATGGAAAAAGACTTTGCCAAGATTCCCAAAGACACACCTGTCTTCGTGAATTGCGCAACCGGAGCCAAGAGCCAGAAGACCTACGACATTCTGGGCCGCAAGGGCTACACCAACATTTCCTACCTGGATGCCGAAATCTCCTGCAAGGGTGAAGCCTGCACCATCAAGGAATAGGTGTGATTGAACGGCGAGCCGCTCAGCTGCTGGCAATCGTGCTGGCAGCAACGTGCGGCACGCCACCTGCAAGGGCGCAGGGACCGGAGCTATTGCGGATGATCGGACACGACAAACAGTTTGTGGTCCAGACCCCCAAGGGGCCCTTTGCCATTACCCGGACCCTGACTGCTTGTGCGCCGGTCAAAGGCTTCCTGCAGCCATTGATTCCTTTGCCCGGTGTGCGCCCGGTGGCGGAAATTGAGGTGCTGCACGCGCTCAACGACCCGCAAACGATGGTCATCGACATGCGCGACGACGATGCGCCGCTGGAAGCCACCATTCCCAACAGCTACCACATTCCGTTCAACGAACTCGAAGATCGCATGGACGAGATGGGCTGCACCCGTCAGGCCAAAGGCCCCTGGAATTGCACACAGGCTGCGCATATCGTGGCCTTTTGCAATGGGCCGGTTTGCCCCCAGAGCCCTGCCGGCATTGCCAGCATGGTGCGAGCCGGGTTTCCGGCTGACAAAATTTCGTACTACCGGGGCGGCATGATGGATTGGGAGGCTGTGGGCCTTACAACCGTGCGCGGCAACCGGCCAACCCGCAAATAGTTTTTCAACTGGAGTTATACATGAAACACACAAAAATCATCCTGTCTGCCCTGATGGCACTGTCGCTGAGCAGCTTTGCGCAAACTCCGTCCGAAGCGTTCTTCAACGTCACCAGCGCGGATAACCAGGCACAGGGCATGGCCATGGTGCTGGCTACGCAGATGGTTGAGCAAAAAGCTTCTGTGCGAATCCTGCTGTGTGGACCCGCTGGCCAGCTTGCCCTCAAGACCTATGAACCTGCGGCTCTGAAACCCCGCAATGTGACACCCAAACAAATGATGGCAGGCCTGATGAAAGCGGGCGCAACGGTCGAGGTCTGCGCCCTGTTCCTGCCCAATGCCGACCGCACACCAGCCGACCTGACCGACGGCGTGACCGTGGCCAAGCCACCAGAAGTTGCCGCCTACATGCTCAAGCCGGGTGTCAAGGCATTTGGGTTCTAAACCCGGGATCCACCCCTGAACAGGCAAGCCGCATTTCGGCCTGCCCGTGTGTGGATGGGGCCAAAGGGTATCGCGCTTGCGAATGCGGATTTGTTTGCGAAATATCAAATCCGACGGAGCCCTGGCCCCCGCAAAATATCCGCAGGTAGCTATTGAACCCATAGCGCCAAGGAAATTCCTGGAAGGCGATCCCATGCGTGCAATCCTGCTTTTCATTCTCATGGCACTGGTGGGACCGGCCGCGATGGCCCAAGCGCCCATGAAAGATTTTTCCTATCTCAACGGCCTTCCGGCCTACGAGATGAGCGAGGGGGACTCGGTCGACCAGGAGTTCAATGCCTACAAGTTCTTTGATGGCCAGAAGTGGCAAAACCCGGAAGGCCGCTTCTGGAAGCGCGCCTACTCGCTGAAATCCGACGCCAAGGCCGCAAGCCCGCTCCAGATTTTCCGCAACTACGCCGCAGCCATCAAGGCGGCCGGCGGCACAGTCCTGTTTCAGGGCGAACCACCTGATGGTGGCGACTACTATTCTTGCTACGCCATCCTGTCCGGAAGAATCGTCAAGGAAGACAAGGCTCTCTGGGTGCTGATCAACCCCTGCAACGACGGCAACGACTACACCCTGTTTGCCATTGAAGAGCAGGCCATGCGCCAGGATGTAGTGGCCAAAGACCTCCTTGACACCATTGCAGCCCAGGGCTACGTGGCGCTGGATGTGCGCTTCGACACGGGTAAATCCACCATCAAACCGGAGAGCCTGCCGCTGCTGGACCAGGTTGTGGCCATGCTGAGTGGATCAAGCAGCCTGAAACTGAGTGTTGAAGGCCACACCGACAACAAAGGTTCAGACTCCGACGACCAAAAACTCAGCGCGGATCGTGCCAAAGCTGTCATGATGCATCTGGTGGGCAAAGGCATTTCTGCTGCGCGCCTGGCCTCGTCGGGCTTTGGTGCATCCAGGCCGGTTGCCGATAACCGCACGGAAGAGGGTCGCGCCAAGAACAGGCGTGTCGAGTTGGTCAAAAAATAAGCGCAGGGCTGCATGAATCCGCATCCACGCCGCATGCCCAATGAGGTGAACCACCATGAACTTTGTCATCATCGGAGCCGGCCCCGCCGGCGTGCGCGCGGCTGAGACACTGCGCGAAAACGATCCGCAGGCCACAATCACACTCGTCGGCGGCGAGCCTGGCGAACCCTATGCGCGCATGGCCATTCCCTATATCCTCAACGGGGCCATCGACGATGGCGGCGCCCGCCAGCGCCGCGCACCACACCATCTGGAAGCAATGGACATTCGCTATCTCCATGGCAAGGCGCGAACCGTGCGTGCCGGACCAGATGGTGGTCAGGTCGATCTGGACGACGGCACGCAACTCCCGTACGACCGGCTGCTGGTAGCCACCGGCTCCTCGCCATCGCTGCCGCCCATTCCTGGCACCGATGTGCCTGGTGCAGTGACCTGCTGGACGCTGGAAGACGCACACCAGATCGCGGCCAAGCTCAAACCCGGTGCGCGAGTGGTCATGCTGGGCGCGGGTTTCGTGGCAGGTGTGTGCATGAAGTCGCTGGTCAACAGCGGTGCCAAACTGTCGGTTGTGGCCGGGCGCTCGGGACAGATTTTGCGTTCCATGATGACTCCGGTGGGCAGCGGCATGCTGCAGCGCTGGCTGGAGGGGCGTGGCGTGGAGGTCATTACCAGCGGACGCACCCTGGGCATTGAGCCCGGTCCGCGTCTGGTAATGGACACGCGCACCATCGATGCCGACCTGATCATCATGGCCACCGGCGTGCACCCCAATGTGTCGTTCCTCGACGGCACGGGTGCCGAGATCCGCAGTGGCGTTGTGATCGACGCGCACATGCGCACCACTGTGCCGCACATTTACGCCGCCGGTGATGTGGCCCAAGGACGCGACTTTTCTACCGGCGAGTGGGTGGTGCATGCCTTGCAGCCCACAGCCACGGAGCACGGCCGCATCGCCGCGCTGAACATGCTGGGCAAGGATGTGCCCTACCGCGGCAGCCTCAGCATGAATGTGCTGGACACGGTAGGACTGATTTCGCACACCTTCGGACTGTGGGATGGCATACCAGGCGGTGACCACACCGAAGTGGTGGATAAAGCCAACTTCATTTACACCCGCCTGTGCTTTGATGGCGACCAGTTGATTGGCGCCATCACCATCGGACACCCACTCCACGTGGGCGCGATCCGCGGACTCATCCAGTCACGCCGCCACCTGGGTGCCTGGAAAGACCAGTTGATGAAGAACCCGCACTTGGTGATGGATGCGTTTGTGGAACTGAACAACGGGTAAAGCAGCTACGCTGCCTGTCAATAGGGCTTGAAGTTGGACGTGGCGTTGCCAGGCGCTGGCGTGCGCAGTGGCGCAAACAGGCGGGGCGCCGGTACCCTGCGCGCACTGGCAGCCATTGGAGACTGCAAGCGCGCCTTCGGCGCCTCTTCACCCGTGTTGAAGAATGCAATGGCACTTTCCAATTGCTCTGCCTGACCGGACAGCTCTTCGCTGGTAGCGGCCAACTCTTCGGAAGCAGAGGCGTTTTGCTGGGTCGCTTTGCTCAGCTGCCCCATGGCAGCGCCGATTTGGGACACCGATTCGCTTTGCTCGCCGCTGGATGCGGCAATTTCCTGCACCAATTCGGAGGTTTTCTGAATACTCGGAACGATTTGCTCCAGCAACCTGCCAGCGCGCTCTGCCGTCGACACACTGCTGGCTGCCAATTGTCCAATTTCACGGGCGGCGTCCTGGCTGCGTTCGGCAAGCTTGCGCACTTCAGCGGCAACCACGGCAAACCCTTTGCCGTGCTCACCAGCGCGCGCAGCCTCAATGGCGGCGTTGAGCGCCAGCAGATTGGTCTGGTACGCGATGTCATCAACGATGCTGATTTTGGAGGCGATTTGCTTCATCGCAACCACGGTTTGCGCGACCGCGTTGCCACCCTCTGCAGCTTCCTTGCTGGTACTGGAGGCCATATTGTCAGTAATGCGGGCGTTATCGCTGTTTTGGCTGATCGACGCCGACATCACGTCGACCTGGGCCGTGGTTTCTTCCACACTGGACGCCTGTTCGCTGGCTGCCTGCGACAGGGCCTGCGCCGTGGCGCTAACCTGGTTTGCGGCACCGGTCAGGGCATTGGATGAGCTGCGAACCTCGCCCAAAACACGGGTCAGGTTGTCTGCCGTGGTGTTGGCACTGTGCTTGACGTCCCCAAACAATCCGGCGTAGTCACGATCAATGCGGCGGGTCAAATCACCCTCGGCAAAGGCCTTCAGCAGGTCTGCTACATCGGTCAGACCACGTTCGCTGGTTTCAACCAGCTGGTTCATCCCTTTCGACAGATTGGCCAAAAAGCCAACCTTGCCTGCCGTTGAGAGGCGTTGATGGAAGTCACCGTTGGCAGCCGCCTGCACCAAAGCGTCAATTTCCTTTTCTGCTGCGAGCTGATCGGTCACATCGACCCACTGGCCAATCGTTCCCAGCCGCTCGCCATTGGCTGCGAGCACTGCCGTGGTGGTCAGGTCGTACATGCGCCCGCCCAGCTCCAGGCGGGAGTTGGCCGTGCCAGTCAGATTGCGCAACCGCGCCAGCGCCGCTGCCTGGTCCGCATAGAAAACGGCAATGCTGCCACCCACCATTTTTTCCGGGTCAAAACCGGGGATTTGCTTGCGGAATTCATCGGCGTATTTGACGAGGGTCGCTTTCAGGGCGTGGTTGATGTAGATCAGGGTACCGTCGTCGGCTGCAATACGCACGGGCAGGCTCACATGGTCCAAAGCCGCCTTGATACGTGCATTGAAGGCAGCCGCTTTGCCGGTCAACATCATTTGCTCACGGGCGTTTTCTGCTGCTTGCGTCACCGCCAATTTTTCGCCGGGCAAGGTCGCCATACGAGCGTCAAACTCGCCCTTCACGTACTGACCAATCAGGGTCACCAATTGCTGATTCATCGCAGTTTGCGCGTCAATCACTTGATTGAAGTGCTGTGCCATATCGCGAAAAGCGCCCTCAAAACGGGACTCGGGCATGCGGTGGCTTATTTCGCCTGCCTCATTGTGGCGCCGGGCCATGTCGAGCTGGGCATGTTCAAAAGCCCTGAGGGTTTCTTGCATTGCGCCCATGCTGCTGAGCAATTGGCCGGTCTCATCGGTCGCGTGGGTCGAGGTGTCATTGTCAAGCTTGCCTAGCGAGACGGCGCGCGCAACGGCTACCGCGCGCTGCAACGGACGAATGATGCTGCGTCCTATCGCATAGGCCATAGCGGCCGTCAAAAGTAGCGCGACCAGAATTTCGACTGCCAGACGGGTCATGCTGGTAGTGAACGCGGTGCGCAAATCATCCATGTACAAACCCGAACCGATCACCCAACCCCAAGGCTGGAACCCCGTGACGAACGACACCTTTTCCACCGGCTTGTCTTCGCCCGGCTTTGGCCAGAGGTAGCTTAAATAGCCGGAGCCGTCTTTTTTGACTGTTTCCACGAACTGAACGAACACGGCATTCCCATCAGGGTCTTTGACGGTTGATACGTCTTTGCCATTGAGTTCCGGTTTGAATGGGTGTGTCACCAGACGCACGTCCATGTCGTTGATCCAGAAGTATTCTTTTCCGGAATAGCGGGCATCGTTGACCGCTTTGGTCGCCATGGCCTGGGCCTGCGCACGGGTCAGTTGACCGGATGTCTCCTGTTTGTAGGCCCAGTCCACGATAGAGGCCGCAATTTCCACGCTTTGCCGTATGGCCACCTTGCGCGCGTCGTAGCTGGTCTGGTATTGGTGCCAAAGCAGGTAAACCGAGGTAACTATCAGTATCAACGCACCAAAGCCCGCCAGAAGTACCAATTTGAATTTGATGGACAAGTGACTCAAGAAACCGGATGCATCGTTTGTTGGTGGATTCATGGATTTATCTCAAAGCGCGGGCCAAAATCTTGGCCCGGATAGTGTGTCGCCCACGACGATGGATGACGGACAGGCATTGCGAGGCACAAGAGGACAAGTATCGCACCTTGGCCGTATGTTCAAACCGCGTGAAACACATGATTTCTAGCCCCACCTGACGAGGTCACCACCAGAATATGGCGTTCAGGCAGCGGGGTGCCAGAAAAGCGCAGTTGATGAAGGACCTGCAGTGGTGAGCGCCTCAGCCGCCGCCGCGTTGCATGCACAAATCAAAGTGCTGCATGAAGGCATAGCGCTGCGCATCATCCACACCGGCAAAGCGAAAACTGACCCGCAACACCGGGATGCGCACCAGGCCAATCACACGTGGCGCGGCCACCTGCCATTTCAGCCCCAACGCACCGTCGCCGATGCGCACGCCAGCCGAGCCGGTTTGCAGCTTCCAGTGGTGATCGCCCATGGCCTGCGGCAGCCAGCGCAGCCAGTCCGCCTCGGTGCAGCCCATTTCACGCTCAAAGCGCTCTTCGTAAAACGATTGCATCAATGGATTGGAGATTGGGTGGGCGAAATGCCTACCCGCCGGCGATGGGTGGCCAGATGGCCAGCACATCGCCCTCAACCAGGGTTTTGCTGGCGCGCAGCTCCGGCGCGATATAGCTGCCATTGACCAGCACCAGGTGCACCTCCTTCGCCGGCAATCGGTACCGCTCCACCAGTTGCATGATGGTGGTCTCGGGCGCGATGTCCAGCGCCACGATGTTGGTGTACTTGGACTCTACGGGCAGGTAGTCGGTCAGCGACGCGAATAGCTTGAGCGTGATGTTCATCCCGGGTCGATTCCCTAGCGCTTGCGTCCGGTCTTGCCGCCGGACCAGTCGTCCTGCCCTAAGGCTGAAGCCTGGTAGGCTTCGACCAGACGAGTCGGATCTTGCATCAGTTTGTCTTTCCAGGCACCCAGCTTGATCTGGCCTTCAACCAGGCCGCGCATTACGCCGATATGCTCGGTCCAGCCCACGGCGTTGCAGCCCACCATCACGTCGTCCTGGAAACGCAGGCTCAGGTGGCGCCCCGATGCCTTGTCGGTCAGTTCCACGTGGTCGCAGGTCGGCGTGCCAGCCCAATCGCCGAAACTGGCCGAGATCAGGCCCAAGGTGTCGAGCACGTTGATTTGCGTCACGCCACTGAGTTCGGACTGCGCCGGCATGCCGCGCGCGAATGCGACCATGTTGGCTGCGGCAACCCGCGCCTGCTCGGCGGCGTTGGGCTGGATGGCGCTGACGATGGTCTTGCCTGACACTTTGTCAAAGGCCTCGGCGCAATCGCCCGCAGCAAAAACGCCGGGCAGGTTGGTTTGAAGGTGTTCGTCGGTCAACACGCCCTGCAGGCAAGTGATGCCCGAATTTTCCAGAAAGCCGATCGCTGGGCGCACGCCCGCGGCGCTGATGACCAGGTCCGCCTGCATGCTGGTGCCGTTGGACAGCTTCACGGTCAAGGGGGTGCCTGGCTCGATCGACTCCACCCGCGTGCCGGTGAAGACTTCAACGCCTTTGGCCTCGCACCAGTCGCGGATCATGCCGCCGGCTGTTGGCCCCATCATGCGGGGCACCATGCGGTCGCCCATCTCAACCACGCTCAGGTGAACACCCCGCGAAGCCAGTGCTTCCAGGATGATGCAGCCGATGAAACCCGCACCGAGCTGCAGCACGCGCGCACCGGGCTTGGCGCGCTCGGCAATCGCGCGGGCATCGGCCAGGGTCCAGCAAGTATGAACGCCCTCGGACCGGATGCCGGGAATCGGCGGACTCACCGGGTGGGAGCCGCTGGCGATCAGCAGGGTGTCGTAAATCAGCGTTTCACCGTTCGTGAACGCTATTGTTTTCGTAGCTTCCTGCACAGATTGCGCGCGGGCCAGCAGCACTTTTATGCCCAGGTCTTCAAAATGCGTGTCACTTTTGCGCAGGTAGGTTCCACGCTCGTCGATGTTCCCCATCAACAGGTAGGGAATGGCCATTCGCGAGTACGACGGCTCGGGCTCATCACCGATGAGGGTGATGGCGTCAAGTGGTGCCAGCTTGCGGATGGTCTCGGCGGCGATGACACCGGCAGGGCCGGCACCCAGGATGACGTGGTGGGTCATGGGAATCTCCAGAAAAAAAGCGGTCAGTGATGACCGCTTGATTGTTAACGACTTGAACCGGTTCGGCCTTACAGGCCCAGGCGTTCCTTGGTGGCAGCGGTTGGGCGGCCTTCGGGGTCCCAGCCACGGGCTTCGTAGTACTTGGGCAGCATCGTGGCCAGCTCGTTGAACTTGCCCTTGGCGGGGCCGGTCTTGCAGGCACCTTCCACGCTGGTCAGACGCTCAGGCAGGCTGTCATCCTTGTTGGTGAAGCCGGCACGGTTGTTGAACTCGCGCTCCATGTTCCAGATGCGCTCGCCGATCTTGGCCAGCTCTTCAATGGTGTACTGCTCGCCACAGGCACCCTGCATTTGCGGTGACAGGTCTTGCAAACCCCAGGCAAAGGTGGTGAAGATGCACAGACCCGATGAGTCAAACGCTGCGGTGGCATCCTGGAAAGCCTTGACCAGATCGGGCTTGCCCGCAGACTCCAGCGGATCGGTCTTGACCGGAATACCCAGCACTTCAGACGCAATGGTGTAGCCACGCAAATGGCATCCACCCCGGTTGGATGTGGCATAAGCCAGACCAATGCCCTGAATGGCGCGGCCGTCATAAGCCGGGAACTCCTGGCCCTTGGACGACATGCTCAACTCGGGGTGTCCATATTTTGCAGTCAGGCGCTTGGAGCCCTGGCCGATTTCCTTGCCAAAGCCTCGGCCATTGACGGTTTCTTCTGCCAGGAAAGCCAGTGCACGGGCCGAACCAAAAGTGGCTTCAATGCCAACCTGCTCTTTGGTCAGAACACCCATGCCATAGAGTTCCATCACCGCGCCCACGGTGGCACCGAAGCTGATGGGGTCGATGCCCTCTTCGTTGCACAGCAGGTTGGCGTATTGCAGGCATTCCAGGTCATTTACGCCATTGGCCGCACCCAAGGCCCATGCGGCTTCGTACTCCAAGCCACCATTGGCACCACGGTACTGCGGCTTGTTTTCAATCGTGAAGTGGCCTTCATCCATCTTGCTGATGCGGCCGCAGGCAATAGTGCAACCAAAGCAGGCCTGGTTGGTTACCAGGTGTTTCTTGCCGTCGGTCTTGCGCGGCGTAGCCATGGCCTCGGCACCGATATCCTTGGCACCTTCGAATTGCACATCCTGATGGTTGCGCGTTGGCAGACCACCGATTTCGTTGATCACGCTCATCAGCACCTGGGTGCCCATGGCAGGCAGACCGGTGCCGGTGACGCCGTTTTCAGCCAGGACCTTCTTGCCTGCCTTGACCGCGGCCATAAAGGCTTTCGGGTCGCGGATATTGCCCACGCCCTTGGTGCCGCGCACCGCAATGGCCTTGAGATTCTTGCTGCCCATGACGGCACCCACGCCCGAGCGCCCGGCAGCACGGTGCAAGTCGTTCACCACGGCGGCAAACAGCACGCCGTTTTCACCGGCCTTGCCAATGCTGGACACGCGGGTCAGCGGATCTTGCAGGCCCTTCTTGATGGCTTCTTCGGTTTGCCAGACGCTCTTGCCCCACAGATGCGAGGCATCGCGCAACTCGGCGACGTCATCGTTGACATACAGGAAGACCGGCTTGGGCGACTTGCCCTCAAAAATGACCATGTCCCAGCCCGCCATCTTGAACTCGGCACCCCAGTAGCCACCCGAGTTGGAGCAGGCAATGGCGCCGGTCAGCGGACCCTTGGTGATAACGGTATAGCGGCCACCAGTGGACGCCATCGTGCCCGTCAATGGACCCGTGGCCCAGATGATCTTGTTGTCGGCGGACAGCGGGTCCACCGTTGCATCGACTTCTTCGACCAGGTACTTCGTACCCAGGCCACGCGAGCCAATGTAGTTTTGAGCCCACTCCATGTTGAGGGGTTCAGACTTGACAGTACCCGCGGTCAGGTTAACGCGGAGGATTTTTCCAGCCCAGCTCATGTTGTGCTCCTTATGCGGCGGTTGTTTGGTTGCCGAGCTTGTCAGCCCACTGCTCCATCTTGGACAATCCAGTCCAATTGGCATCAATGAAGGTGATGGCGCCGGTTGGGCAAGCCTCTGCGCAGGCCGGAGAGCCAGCGCACAGATCGCACTTCTGCACCTTGCCGGTGTCGGCCACGTAATTGATCGTTCCAAACGGGCAGGCAATGGTGCAGACCTTGCAACCAACGCACGTGGACTCGTTCACCACCTTGGCGCCGGTAGCCTTGTCCACCGTAATCGCCTCAACCGGGCAGGCGTGCAGGCACCAGGCCTCGTCGCACTGGGTGCAGGTGTAGGGAACCTTTTTTCCGGTGTGGTGGAAGTCGAATACCTTGATGCGCGATTTGGCCGTGGCAAAGGTGCCGTAGTTCTCAAACGCGCAGGCCATCTCGCACTGCATACAGCCGGTGCATTTGTCCGCGTTGATGTGCAAATTCTTTTGCATGCGTCTCTCCTGGGGTGAGGGCCTGCAGCCTATGCAAACCCATGCCTATGAATTAAAGTACATAGCGATTGTTGTTCCGCCGTCGATACAAAAACCTAGTATTAACCCTAGATTGGTGTGGATTTCGCATGAAATTCTCAAAATGAAACACAACGGCAAATGCCAAGCTCTACGAGAATGAGCGCTGTCTGATACCACCCACTTCCGCGCATGCATCCCGCATCCCTGCCGCCGCAATCCGACACGCCCCTGGCGCGGCTGGATGCCATCGCGCACGCGCGCCAGATTGCCATACAGCACCGCGACAGCTCGTCGGCAGGCTGGATCGCGCCGTGGGTCGAAAGGTCATGGCAACGCTGCTTCCATCTGGGGCTGGAGCCCCAGAAGACGGTGGTGTTTGACACGCTGTCACCGCAGCACATGCAGCGCACCCGTGAAGCCAACCACCGACTCGTGCACACCGCCAAACCCATTCTGGAAAACCTGGGTCGCGCCATCGTCAACACGCGCTACTTTGCGATCCTGACCAACTGTGATGGCGTGGTGATCGATACCAGCGGTGCAATTGACCGCTCGGACCCGCGCGCCGACCTCATCACCCGCATTGGAACCGACCTGTCTGAACGCAGCGCCGGCACCACGGCGATTGGCACCGCGTTAACCGAGCTACAGCCCGTCTGGCTGCACCGGGGCGAGCATTTTTTCTCCAATACCGCCGTCTACAGCTGTGCCGGTGCGCCTTTGTGGGGACCCGATGGCCGCTGTGTGGGCATGCTGGATCTGACCGGCATCGATGCCGTGGAGCGGCCCGAACTCAAACATCTGGTGACACAGACGGCCAGCCGCATCGAAAACGCGCTGGTGCTGGACCAGCCTCACCGCCTGCTGTTGCGTCTGAACTGGCCCGGCAACACCCTGGGTGGCGATGCCGATGGCATGGTGTGCCTGGACGCCGATGGCTGGGTCACCGGCGCCAATCCAATTGCCCGCCAGATGGTTCCCAACCTGCCTTCGCAGCACATGCCGGTGACCCGCGTGCACATCAGTGAAGTCTTCGGCATGCCCTTTGAGCGGCTGTTTGACGCCGGCAATCAAACCGGCCAGTTGCTGGAGATCCCGTTGTGGAACGGACTGCGCCTGCAGGCACTGGCCTTGCAACCTGCCGATGAATCCCGCGCCATGGGCAACCAGGCCCATGTGCCAACCGGCGGGAACCGCGCACTCAACGACATCAAGACCGATTTGATCCGCCGCGCCGTTGAGCAGGCCCGCGGCAACGTGGCCAAAGCCGCGCAGATGCTGGGCATCAGCCGCGCCACGGTGTACCGCAAGCTGGGCAAGGAGTAGAGCCCCCTCGGTCGCTCACTGCCCCCCGAGGGGGCCGCATTTTGGCAAAACCCCAAGTCCAGCCTTGGGGCGGCCCAGCAGCGAAACTTGTCCCCACTATTGGTTACGCATCCAGTCTGCGGTCTGAAAGAACGATTTCTGCAACTGATCGCGCAGACTGACCTCCAGCCCCACGTCCGCCATAGCCCGGTCCATGCAGGCCAGCCACTGGTCGCGCTCCTGGATACCAATCCTGAAAGGCATATGCCGCGCCCGCAGCCGGGGGTGACCAAACCGCTCCACGAAATGCTGGGGACCGCCCAGCCAGCCGCACAAAAACCAGAATAGTTTGTCACGCGCGGATGCCAGGTCCGGCCCGTGCACACCGCGCAAAACGGTAAACCCAGGCTCCAGCTCCATCAGGTCGTAAAAACGGTCAACCAGCGCACGCACACCAGGCTCGCCGCCGATGCGTTCAAAGTGGCTGGGAGGGGTGTTGGCGTCGTCTGTCATGTTTCTTATGGAAAATAGGCCGTTAGCCCTCGCAAACATTACGAAAGTAGCTATCAGGTTTATAGCAAATGCAGGCCATCAGGCTGCCGCCCTGCGCAAGGTTTCAACTACCGGGCGACGCAGCACGTCGCGCAGGCCCCACCAGCCGGCGGCCAGCGCCAGCACCGCACCGGCCAGCGCACCCAAGAGCGGCACCCACAACGATACGGTCCATTCAAACTCAAACACATAGCGAGCCAGAGCCCAGCCCACTGCTGCCGCAACAACCGATGCAAGAAAACCCGCCAGCAGTCCCACACCGGCCAATTCGGCCCGTTGCACCTGGCGCAACAGACTGCCACGGGCACCCACCGCACGCATGATGGCGTACTCACGTGCCCGCTCCTCGCGGGTGGCCGTCACCGCAGCAAACAGCACCACCAGACCCGCGGCAAGTGTGAAACCAAACAAAAACTCCACCGCGCGAATCACCTGGTCCAGCACGCGTTGAACCTGCGCGATGGTGCTGGTCATATCCACATTGGTCACGTTGGGAAACTGGCGCACCAGCGCGTTGTCAAAACCCTTGACGGCGGGTGCCTTGAACGCGCCCATGTAAGTGGTCGGTACGTTGTCCATCTGGCTCACCGGGTACATGACGAAGAAATTGGCCCGCATCGAGCCCCAGTCCACCTTGCGCAGGGACGTAACCCGGGACTCGGTCTGCACACCGCCAATGTCAAACCGCAGGGTATCGCCGAGCTTCAGCTTGAGCGTGGTGGCAATGCCCTCTTCCACGCTGATGGCACCCGCCTCTTCTGCCGTCCATGCACCACCCACCACATCGTTTTGTGGCGGCAGGGTGGCGTTGAATGACACATTGAATTCACGGTCTACCAGGCGTTTGGCGCGGTCTTCGGCATAGTCGTCCGGCGTCACCGTGCGTCCATTCACGGCAACCAGGCGGCCGCGGATCATGGGGTACCAGTCAAACCGTGCAACACCCGCCCCTTTGAGCATGTGCTGGAAGGCCTGCGACTGCTCGGGCATGACGTTGATGACGAAACGGTTGGGCGCGTCCGGCGGTGTGGCCTTGCGCCAGCTGCTGATCAGGTCGGTGCGCAGCAAAACCAGCAAAACCAGCGCCAGCAGCCCCACGGCCAGCGCGCTGACCTGCACCACCGTAAAGGCCGGACGTGCCGACATTTGCCGCGTGGCCAGAACCAGCCAGCGCGGTGCGGTGTTTTCGTTGACAGCCAGGCGCAGCAGCTTGACGGCCAACCAGCTCAAGGCGGCAAAAACAGCAGCCGCCCCGGCAAAACCGCCCACCGCAATCAGGCCCAGCTTCAGATCGCTGCTGGCAGCCAGCAACAGGGCCGCAAAGCCCAGCACACCAACCAGCAATACCGCCAGGGATGTGGGTTTGAGGTTGCCCACATCGCGCCGGATCACCCGCAAAGGCGGCACCTGGGCAAGCTGGAGAACCGGCGGCAGCCCAAAGGCGAACAACAGCGTCAAGCCCATACCCAAACCCAGCAGAACGGGCCACAGGGTTGCAGCCGGCAATGCAGAGTCCACCAGACCGGCCAGCAGCAGCACAAACAGGTAATGCACGCTGTACCCCAGCAACACACCCAGCGCACTGGCAAAGGCGCCCACCATGGCAAATTCAAAGGTATAGCTGGCGGCAATGGTGCGCTGGCTCAGTCCCAGCACGCGCAACATGGCGCAATCATCGAGATGGCCGGCGGCAAAGGCGCGTGCCGACAAAGCCACCGCCACCGCGCTAAGCAACGCTGCCAGCAACGCCACCAGACTGAGAAACTTTTCGGCACGGTCCAGCGTCTGGCTCATCTCGGGACGCCCGCCTTGAAGCGACTCCACCCGCACACCGCGCACACCCGTTGTAGCGCCCTGCTTGATCTGGTCATCGGCCCAGGTGACAAAGGTCTGCACCGGCTTGTCGTCACCCGCCACAGCCATGCGGTAGGTCAGGCGGCTGGCGGGTTGTATCAGCCGGGTGGCTGCAATGTCCTGCGTGTGAATCATCACCCGCGGCGCAAAGTTCATGAATCCCGCGCCCCGGTCAGGCTCGACCGCGATGATGGTGTCAATGGTCAGGCGCGCGTCCCCCAACAGCAGTTCATCACCCATTTTCAGGTCCAGCGCTTCCAGCAGGGCCGCATCAACCCAGGCCTTTCCAGGCGCCGGGATGGCGCGCGTCACCGCATCCGCAGCGTCCGGTGCGCTGGCCACCCGCAGCGCGCCGCGCAGCGGGTAACCCGGCTCCACGACCTTTAGCGCCACCAGCTTGGCCGCGCCGCCCTGTGCGTCGCTGGCGCGTGCCATGGTCGGAAAGCCCAGCGTGGACACCACATTCAGGCCCAGCGCACGGGCCTTGGCCACCAGTGGCGGGGGTGTTGGGTTGTCACTGGAAACAACGGCATCTCCCCCCAGCAACTGGCGCGCATCGCGCTGCAAACCGCCCTTGAGACGGTCCGCAAAAAAGCCCACGGCTGTCAGTGCCGCAACCGCCAGGGTGACGGCGACAATCAGCAAACGCAAGTCGCCCGAGCGCAAATCGCGCCACAGCGTGCGCCAGCCCAATGTCCAGAAAGAAATAGTCATGGCGCTACCTTAGCGCATCCGCAATCCCAGCGCCCCACAAAAGGAAATTGTCCGACCCCAAAAGCCGCTGGCGCTACACAGCATGCACATGACGCCAATCCCTTCAGGCGCTCGTTGCACACCCCCGAGGGGTATCAGGAGGCAGCGCACAGGTCACGCGGCTGACTGCGCGCCCAGTTCTCCAGCCAGGCCCACAGGCGCTGGATGCCGTCGAAATCCGGATGTTGCAGCCCATGATCGGCACCTGCCAGGCGCCGCGAACACCAGGGTGCGCGGCGCCCCTGCGCGCGCTGGGCAAACCGCTCAAAGGACTGGACAGGCACCAGCGCGTCTGCGTCACCCCAGGCCTGAAGTAACGGCCACCTGGACGCAATCAGGGCATCACTTTGACGCCAGCCCCACAGGTCACGCCAGTACTGCAGGCTGCGACCTTCCCGCACCATGTGGCCCGCAAGATCAGACCGCTGGGCGCGTTCCAGCGCCTGCCATGCGGACAGTTGCCCCACACGACGCGCCTGCAGTTCCCCCGACTCCACCGGATCGAGGCCCGATCCGGAAACCAGCACAAGACCCGCCAGATTTGGGACCTCCGGGGCTGCGCCAAGCAGCAGTTCGGCCCCTTCCGATATGCCCACCAGAAGTTGCGGGACAGACCTCTGCCCCGCCCTGTGCAACGCGTCAGCATGCAATGCGGATCTGACATCCGCCAGCCACCCCTTCAAATGATCGCCTTGCAGAAAGCCGTCGGAACACTGCGCTGGCTGGAGCCCGGCATGCACGTCAACGCCGGGCTTGTGCAGCATCAGGACCTGGGCGTGCAGGAGTCCGGCAAAGTAGCGGTCTGCAACTGGTTTCATGCCCGTGCAACCGGACCCCGGTAACACGATCACGCGGTAGCGCAACGGCGGCTCCAGTGGCTCCCGCTCCAGTGCCACGATGCGCTGGCCGGCCGCCCGCGCAGGAAGCAGAACCTCATGAAAAAGGGGCTGTGCCTGCACACAGCCCCATAGCGCCATGCAGCCGGTGGCTGCGGCACGCACCCACCGAAGCCAGGTCATCGCAAGATAATGGCCTGTGGCTGCTGTTCCCCCTGGGGTTGCCCCTGAAAGGGTTGCCCCTGCATCCCCGGCTGACGCACACCGCGCGCCATACCCGGGTCGCCATAGCTGAGCTGGTCCGCGATTTGTTCATACACACTGGCCGCGAGACTCTGTGAGGTTTCACGCATCACCTTGGCGCGGTTCGGTGGCGCGATGTCGCCCCTGTTGGACAGAATCTTCGTGTCATTGCCAGCACCTTGCGCCGAGAATGCCGACTTGATCTCAAACGTCTTGGTGCTGATCAAAGAGAAGTCGGCCAATATATCCAGCGTGAATTGGTGCGTTGCACTGCTCGTACCCTGCAGGGGTGACAGCGAGTCACGGAACTCCGCACTCGACAGGGTTCCAAACAGAACATAGTCCGCGCCGTTGAACTCACCTTTGCGAATTCGCGCAATGATGTCCTTGACCTCGGGCTGGCGCACAGGCGTTGCAACCTTGCCGGTTTTTACCTGATTGAGAACCTGCTCAGCCTTGGTCGACTGGGGCGCGCCGGAATCAAACATCTTGCCCTGCACCAGCTTGAAGTTGGTTCCCTTCAGCAACGCACCTTTGATGTCATTGGTAAAGGAGCCCAGTTCACGCTGCTCCATGTAGCTGTGAACACCGGCAACATAGGTTCCGCTGGACTGACCGGACCCCGTGATGCCATACCGATTGGCGTGGTACTGCGCGCTGGTCTGGAACGTGCCCACCTCAAAATACTCGGCAACTGCCTGGGTGTAGGCCAGATCAGTCACCGCAATCTTGGGCATGGGCTGGGCCTGGGCTCCGAAAGCCAGTCCCATGGCCAGTGCAACGACACCCTTGGAAAGGGCAATAAAGGAAGTTCGACGTAGCATGGAATGTGCTCCTTAGCGCTTGCTGGTTTTGCGAATCTCTTTTTCATCCTGCCATTCAATGGTGCCTTCCTGCACATCGAACATCTTCAGGGTGAACTTGTAGAACACATCCTTGGTCGTGGCGTTTTGCTTGACGATACTGGTCAGTTCGCCCTCCAGGCTGTACTTGGCTGCGGTCATCTGTCCGACTTTTGCCGTTGTGCTCTGTTTGTACAAACCACTTTGGTTCTGACGCTGCAACTCGTCCACGCCGGGCTGCATCTCGCTGATGGACCGGGTAAAACGGACCTTGCCGGATTTGACCAGCGTCGTCTGAATGGAGTTCATGACGTTGGTGGTATCAATGTACTCGCTGGTCTTGTTCTTCACCGTGGAAATGGTGACCGTTGGGCGACCCTGAAAAATGCCGGTCTCCAGCAAACCGCCTGTCATTTTTTCCGCAATCATCTGCAGGTCGGTTGAACCAAATTCGTTGGTGACCAATTCCACGGCCTTGGCGTCGCCATAGTTGACCTGGCGGTCAAAACGCACCACTGGCGCCGTCAGCGTGTTGTTCGCGCAGCCGCTCAGCGCCATCAGGCCTGCGAGGGCGCTCAGAAAAATAAAACGATGGGTTTTCATGGGGCTTCCTCCTTATTGGTTGACGTACATTTCCAGCCGGAAATCGGTGGCGGTCGCTTTGGGGGCCACGCTCTTGACGGTTTGCTGCCCCAGTCCGAGCAGGGTCGACTGCTTCCAGGACTCTCCGTCACCCACCTGATTGCCCACGCTGTCAAGCCAGCGGAACCGGTAGAAAACCATGCGGTCCGTGCGCTCTCCGTTGGCCATGTCGGCCTGAACCACGAGGATGTCACTGGGACGCGTAATGCGGATCTCGCTCACCCGAATGCCCATCGCATCGCCACGCAGCGCGACTTTCGCAGCCACTGCGGGCGGCGTACCGGGATCCTGGTTCTGGGCCTGAACCGAACCGATCAGGCAGGTGACACACACTGCCAACACCTTGAGTTTCATGAATGCTCCTTGCTGAATTGAATGGAATGAACGTTCGTCATTTGCCCGGGGCCGGTACTTTGGCAGCTGAGGCAGCAGCAACCGGCGGCCGAGCTGCGGACGATGGTGCTGCTTTCGGCGCTGACGCTGCAGGCGATGCGGGTTTTGGCGCAGAGGCCGCACCGGTTGGTGCTGCAGGCTTGGCCCCCGACGTGACAGACACTTTGCTTTCGGTCGATACAGCGGTTGTCTTGACTACCGACTTGCCGGCAGGCTTGACCGGCACCTTGGCATTCTTGTTGGCTGCCGGCTCGGGAGCCGGTGGCGGCGGTGGCGCTGCAGCGACTGCCGGCAGGGCGCCAAACTTTCCAACATCACCCGTTAATACATTGCCTTCATAGAAGCGCAGCGGAACCAGAGCATATTGGCCATCCACTTGAACCTTGATGTTGAAGTTGCGGCCGTTGATGGCAACGGTATGTTCTCCTGGCGGCAAATAGCCGCGCGCCACATAGACACGCCCAGGCAAAAAGCGCCACATGCGGTCATCCGCCTGCTCTGTCACCGCAGACGCAACAGACCCCAAAATCGCGCCCATCAAACCGCCGTGCTTTTCCAGTTGCTCCTGCGCCAGCCCTTTGGCGATGGCCCGCACCACGCCCCTGACAACCATGCCAGGCATCTCATCTTTCAAGGCCCGGCGCGCCATCACGTTTACGTCGACCACGCGCTCCAGCTTGAACGGCGTTCCCGACACCATCATCTCATTCAGAATCGGGTCACTCGATGGTTCGATCACCGGATAGGAAATGCTGACCGTTCGGATCGAGCCACCCACGGGAATCGGAATGGTGAATCCCTTGGGCTTGCGTGCCGGTGCGGTGCCAGCCTCCACGACAAACAGCACATCGGTCATCCGCTGTTTGCGCTTTTGGGTAAAGCTGGTACGCGAGTCGAGACCGCGCAATCCCTCCTCCAGTACCGCCGTGTCGGGCTTGAGTTCAATCGCCTTGCGATAACCAGGTGAAGCCAGGCCGGGCTCGTTCATGGCCTCATACAGAAAACCGGCAAGGTAATGACTCAAGGCATTCTGGTACCCGTTCTTCAGCGCAAGCACTTCCGGGTCGTTGAGTGTTTCAACCGGATAGCCGTTGATCTCCTTGCCCTGAACATTCACGCCCTTGCTTTTTGCCTCTTCTTCAGCGGCACCCGTTTCCTTCGCACGAAATTCGGCGATGATGGCTTCGCGTTCATGTGTGCGCTTGATGTCAACACGCGCGTTGTCAAAATCACCCGAAGCCACACGATTCAGCGCCAGCCGGGTGGTCAGCCAGACTTTTTCGTAATCCTGCCCTTCATAGACCTTCAGGCGTTCACTGATAACAGAGGCACCGATCGTACCCAGCAGTTTCTCGGGGTTGGTGCTGGCGGCTTCCTCCCAGGCCTTGACCTGAATATCTGCCAGCAAAAAGGATTCCGTACTGTCCGCATACTGGCGGTTCATCCGCAGCAGCTCACCACGCTCCATGTTGTAGAGCATGGCTGCCTTGTCTTCCTTGGATTTGGCTGTGGACTCCAGCTGCGCCAGCGCGGCGGGTATGCCTCCGCTTCGATTGGCCGCCTCGATATCAGAGGTCTTCTTGTCATGGCTGTCCATGACTGCACAGCCACTCAGCGCCAGCACAAGTGCCAGCCCTGCAAAGGCACGGTAATGTTGCATGTATTGCTCTCCCCTTCGGAATCCATAACGAACACCCCGGCAACAATACCCGCACGGGGGTGCACCAACCGACTGTTTGAGTGCCAAAACCGCAGCGATATTCAACCCGCTACGCCACCCAGACCGCCGCTTCGTACATGGTATGCGCAATATTCCGAAGCAGCGGACAACCGGTTACATTTTTCTTGGAGAGATTTGTCCTTGATCAAAACCGGGGAGCAGCCCCAATTTCAAAAACGGTTCAGGCAACCGCGCGCAATCTGGCTTCGGCCAACTCCGGTTGAAGTTGCAAACGCTCAAAGGCGCTGTAGCACAGGAAACGCTTGTGTGTGGCGCGGCCAATGGCGCACAAGCCCAGGCGCTGGGCCACGTCCAGACCCATTTCGGTAATGCCACTGCGCGACACGACGATGGGTATCCCCATTTGCGCGGCCTTGATGACCATTTCGCTGGTCAGGCGACCGGTGGTGTAAAACACCTTGTCAGCACCGGTGATGCCGTGCATCCACATCCACCCCGCAATGGTGTCAATCGCATTGTGCCGACCCACATCTTCAATGAAGACCAGCATCGCATCACCCTGAAAAAGGGCACAGCCATGCACCGAGCCCGCGGTCTTGTAAATACTTTGCTGAAGGCGGATGGCATTCACAATGCCATAGAGTTGCGACTGCATCAGGGTGGCTTGGGGCAACACAATGCGTTCCACGTCGTCCATCAACCCGCCAAACACACTGCCCTGCCCGCACCCGGTCGTAACCACCCGTCTGGCCGTGCGTTCCTCGATGTTGTCTACGCCGTGTCGCGTCTTGACGGCAGCGGCACCAACCTCCCAATCCACCGTGATGGACTCGATGTCGAAAACCGAATGAACCAACCGTTGGTTGCGCAGGAACCCCAGCACCAGCAACTCCGGGTGGGAACCCAGTGTCATGAGGGTGACCAGTTCCTGTCTGTCGACATAAATGGTGAGTGCCCGCTCGCAAGGCAACGTGCTGCGAACGACCACACCTGATTCATTGAGCGCCATGACATCGCGAGTCAAGGGCGCCAGAGCCTGGGTCAGGCGGGGATTCTCCCGGCCGGGCATGACCACACGAACTCTCAGGTGCCCTTGCTGATGGTGATGGTGGGGAATTTGCTGGAGAAATCCTTGTTGCGCGCGGCAATGGATACGGCTACCTGGCGTGCCACGGCCTTGTAAATGCCAGCCACTTCGCCATCAGGGTCCGACACCACGGTGGGTCGGCCCGAGTCGGCCTGCAGTCGGATCTGAATGTTCAGCGGCAGTGCGCCGAGGTAGTCCATGTTGTACTCGGCCGCCATCTTCTTGCCGCCATCGGCGCCGAAAATGTGTTCCACATGGCCACACTTGCTGCAGACGTGCACGGCCATGTTTTCGACGATGCCCAGAATCGGCACCCCCACCTTCTCAAACATCTTGATGCCCTTCTTGGCATCCAGCAGCGCAATGTCCTGCGGCGTGGTCACGATCACCGCACCGGTCATGGGCACGCGCTGGCTCAGGGTCAACTGGATATCACCCGTACCCGGGGGCATGTCGACCACCAGGTAGTCCAGGTCTTTCCAGTTGGTCTGGCGCAGCAACTGCTCCAGCGCCTGGGTAGCCATGGGGCCGCGCCAGATCATGGCTTCGTCCTGCGCCACCAGGAAACCAATGGACATGACCTGCACGCCATAGTTCTCCAGCGGGTCCATGGTCTGGCCGTCGTCGGACTCGGGGCGGCCTTCGATACCCATCATCATCGGCAGGCTGGGTCCGTAGATGTCGGCATCCAGCAGACCCACAGCCGCGCCCTCGGCGGCAAGCGCCAGCGCCAGATTGACGGCGGTGGTGCTCTTGCCCACGCCGCCCTTGCCCGAGGCCACCGCGACAATATTCTTGACCCGTGGCAAAAGTTGCACGCCGCGCTGCACCGCGTGGGCGACGATGTTGACCGTGACGTTTACCGACACATTGCCGACACCGGACACGCCTTTGGCCGCGGCTATCAGCGCTTTGCGCAGGCCCGGGATCTGGCTTTTGGCCGGGTAACCCAGCTCCACGTCAAAAGCCACGTCACCATCGGAAACGGTCAAATTCTTGACCGCTTTGGTAGACACAAAGTCTTTGCCGGTGTTGGGATCGATGACGGCCTTGATGGCGTCGGTAATTGCTTGCGCTGTCACTGTCATTCAGGTTCTCCGTTAGATGTGCATAGTCTATCCAACCCTTTTCGCCACGCGGGTACCCATACAAGGTCTGCAAGGCATCCCACGCATAGGGGTTAACCCCCGTTTCATTCATGCCAACGCGGCGTTTGCAGCCAGAAACCAACTCCCATAATGGCCTCCATGCTTGACGCCATTTCCCACACGCGCCCGACCGGGCTGTTACTGACCGGCGGCGGCGCGCGCGCCGCCTACCAGGTAGGCGTGCTCGAGGCGATTGCCGATATCCGGCTGGCGTGCGGCGCGGGCCACGAGCCCAACCCCTTTCCCATCATCACCGGCACGTCTGCCGGAGCCATCAACGCCTCGGCCCTGGCCTGCGGAGCCGACAACTTTGATGCCACCGTGCGTATGATTTCCAAAACCTGGCGCGGCTTCCACGCGGACCAGGTGTACCGCACCGGCCATCTGGACATGCTGCGCTCGGGCGCCAAGTGGATGACTCTGCTGTCGCTGGGCTGGATTCTGGCCAAGTGGCGCCGGGTCAAGCCGCGTTCGCTACTGGACAACACGCCTTTGTCTGACCTGTTGAACCGGCTGGTTCCGCTGGAGCGCCTGCCGGAGCTCATCCGGCAAGGTCACATGCAGGCCCTGGCGGTCACAGCGTCGAGCTACAGCTCGGGTGAGCACGTCACCTTCTTTGAAGGCGACCGGCGCTTGCAGCCCTGGGTGCGCAGCCAGCGGACTTCTGTGCGCGACAAGATCACCCACGCCCACCTGCTGGCCTCCAGCGCCATTCCCTTTGTTTTTCCGGCCACGCAGTTGCACATCGATGGACGCACCGAATACTTTGGAGACGGCTCCATGCGCCAATCCGCGCCCGTCTCGCCGGCCATCCATCTGGGTGCCGAGCGTATTCTCGTGGTGGGCGCCGGGCGCATGCATGAGCCCAAAGACCACCTGACGGCGCACAGCAACGACAACTACCCGTCGATTGCGCAGATTGCGGGCCACGCCCTGTCCAGCATCTTTCTGGATGCGCTGGCCGTCGATGTGGAGCGCGCGCGGCGCATCAACCAGACCATCAAACTGGTGCCCGAAGCCTTGCGCGCGGCCAGTGCACTGCGGCCGCTGGAACTGCTGGTGATATCGCCGAGCGAGCGGCTGGACCTGGTTGCATCGCGGCACATTGACGCATTGCCGCGCGGCGTGCGCACCATGCTCGGGGGCGTCGGCGTGTCGTCGCGCCTGGCCGACGTCAAGGGTTCCGCGCTGGCCAGCTACCTGCTCTTTGAATCCGGCTACACCACCGAGCTGATGGCCCTAGGCTATGCGGACACCCAGCGGCAGCGCCATGAGGTATGCGGCTTTTTCAACTGGACTGACCCGCAGGCCGTGTGCCTGCTGACGGACCGACCGCCAACCGCCCGCATTGACCGGCGACAGGACCCCTTGCGGCTACGCTAGCGCCGCATGCACCGAAAGGGTGATCGTGAAATAAGTTTGCACGCTACGCGAGAAAGTCGATATAAATGAGGCTCAAAAATGGGAGCGCTATGCCCGGCACGGACGACGAAGCCAAACGGCCATCTACAGTCCTCGTAGTCGATGACACCAAGGAAAACCTGACGGTCATCGGGATGTTGCTGCGGCCGTTCTATCACGTGCGAGTAGCCAACTCGGGCATGCGGGCGCTGGAGATCGTTGAAACGACACCATTGCCCGATCTGATCCTTCTGGATGTCATGATGCCCGAAATGAGCGGTCACGATGTTTTGCGTGCCCTCAAGAGCCGCCCACTCACCCGTGACATTCCGGTCATTTTCGTCACTGCCATGGACGCCGCAGAAGACGAGGAATATGGCCTGTCGCTGGGTGCCGTCGATTACGTTGCCAAGCCGGTCAAACCTGCGCTGTTGCTGGCACGCGTACGCGCCCACCTTGAAATCAAAGCCGCGCGTGACCGGCTATCAGACCAGAACGCTTATCTGGACGCGGAGGTACGACGCCGGATGGTTGAGAACGAGCTTGTCAAGGACTTCAGCCTGCACGCGCTGGCAACGCTGGCGGAGAAGCGTGACAACGAGACCGGCAACCACCTGCACCGAACACAGGCCTACGTTCGCGCACTGATGGAAAACCTGAAAGAGCATCCCCGTTTTTCCGGCGAACTGGGCAGCCCGGCACTGTGTGACCGGATTGCCAAGGCTGCTCCGCTGCACGACATCGGCAAGGTGGGCATCCCGGACGCCATCCTGCTTAAACCCGGAAAACTGACGCCGCAGGAATTCGAGATCATGAAAACCCACGCCACGATCGGTGCGCAGGCCATCGGCGAGGCGATTCGAAACACTGCACTGGCCGCACCGGAGCACGCCAGCAGCAACCCGGACGAGCAACAGACCGCACAGGCGCTTGATTTCCTGGAGACAACCCGCCAGATCGCCGAAAGCCACCACGAAAAATGGGATGGATCAGGCTACCCGCAGGGACTCCAGGGTGACGCCATTCCGCTTGCGGCACGGTTAATGGCTGTGGCCGATGTCTTTGATGCGCTGGTGTCCAGGCGCCACTACAAGCATGCTTACCCCCTGGACGAAACCGTGCGGATCATGCAAGACGGCCGCGCTACGCACTTTGACCCCGACATTCTGGACACATTCCTCCAACTGACCGGCACCTTTGCAGCCATTGCCCAGCGCTACGCCGATCACCCCGATACAGCCCTACCGGAGACCACATGATGAACCGCTCGCCTGCCCAGTCCCTGCGCAAAGCCCTGTTGCCATTGCTGCTTGTGTGCATCGGTGTGGCGGCACAGGCGGCAGACCCAGCACCGGCATTTGTCGAAACCATGGCAGACCCGGCGCTGCTGGCCAACCTGCAAAAGGGCGGTTTTGTTCTGTACATGCGCCATGGGACAACGGACAACAGCCGTGCGGATCGAGCTCCGGAAGTGGACCTCAATGACTGCTCCACACAACGGGTGCTCAACGACGAAGGTCGAAAATTGGCCGTTGCCGTGGGCCAGGCTATCCGCAAGGCCAAGATCCCCGTGAATGAAATCTTCCACAGCCCCCTGTGCAGGGCCCGCGAGAGTGCGGAGCTCGCGTTTCCCGACATGCGCTCCCAGTTGAAGCCGGAAGTCAACCTCATGTACACGGCAAATTTGACCAGTGAGCAAAAGAAGCCCGTACTGCTGGTCACCCGAAAGATACTCTCCACACCCGTTGCGCCCGGCAGCAACCGTGTCGTGGTCGCCCACGCACCCAACATGGCCGATCTGATTGGCTATTTCGTGAAGCCGGAAGGAACCGTGGTCGTTATCCGCCCGACCGGCCCGAACACATTTGAATACGTTGCCAGCATTCCACCCGCACTGTGGACCCAACTGCTGAAATGAGGCCTTAAGGCGCCTCTACTGAAAGCAACCCCTGCGAAGCGCACTGACGATGATTCCCTTTGTTCGCAAACGCATCCGGCGCTTTCGCTTTCTGCTGTACTTTTTCGTCCCCGTTGCCCTGGCCCTGACGACCGGTGCGGTCTTCGACTACCAGGCGCAACGGATGCTCACCGAGGCGCAGCTGAAAGCGGCCCTGGATCAGGACAAGGACTTGCGCGCCTCGTCCGAGGCGGCTGCCATCAACCTGCAATTGCTTGATGTGCAAAGGCAAGTGACCCATGCCTTGTCCGCCTCCAAGAACCGCAGTATTGATGAGGAACAGGCGTATCAACTGCATTCCCGTATCGTCGACACGACGGCCCAGTTGGAGATCCGTCTCAAGGCGCTTGCCGGCGCGCAGAACAACCTCGTGGCACAGCAGACGCATGAGGGACTGATGAAATCCTTCGCCGCGTTTCGTGAGTTCGCCCTGATGAGCACCGATCTCATTGCCATCGACACGCGGCTGGCGGGTGACCATCTGTATCAGGCTGGCGAGTCCTACAGCGAGTTTGCTATGCATGTCAACGCATTCAGCAATTCGTACCTGGAGCATGCCAGCCGGCACAGTGTTGCAACGCAACGCGAACTCACTGAGTTTTCGCAGCGCCTGGCCGTGTTCAGCGCCATTGCCACCTTGACCATGGTTGTTGTCTGGTTTCTGGTTGCAATGTCCCTGGCGCGTCGCCTGGACCGCCTGAACACCAGTTTGCAGCATCTCTCCGAGGACCAGGAAACGGCGCAGGACGAAAAAACGTTTTCTGTCGTCGCGACCATGGCCAACCGGCGTGGAACGCTACTGGGCGACATGGCACAGGCCGTACTGGCATTTCGGGACGCGCGCCGCCAGAATCGTGTCGCGCAGGCCGCGCTGCGGGAGCGCGAAGCCCTGTATTCGGCCATCGTCAGCCAGGCCCCCGTTGGCATCGTGGTGGTCGACCTGCAGACCCTGCGCTTTACCAGCTTCAACGAAGCCACATACACGTCACTGGGCTATTCGCGTGAAGAGTTCGCTCAGCTGACAATCTACGACATTCAGGCCGATCTGACACGCGATGCAGTCGACAGGATGGTGCACACCATCGTGGAGCAAGGCGAACTGTCATTTGAAAACCGCCGCAAGACCAAGCAGGGTGAGATCCGCGATTTCTGGATCTCCATGCGCCCGCTGCATCTGGATGGACACGACTGCATGACCGGCATCTGGTCAGACATTACCGATCGCAAGCAAAGTGAGCGCGAGTTGCTGCGCTACCGTGATGAGCTGGAACAGCTTGTCGAAGAGCGCACGGCACAGTTGCGTGAGACCACCCGCGAGCTGCAGGTGGCAAAAGATGCAGCCGAGGACTCCAACCGCGCCAAGAGCGCGTTCCTCGCCAACATGAGCCACGAAATCCGCACCCCGATGAACGCCATCATCGGGCTCACCCATCTGCTGCGCAGAGACGCAACCGTTGACCACCAGAAACGTCAACTGGACAAGGTATCGGGTGCCGCCATGCACCTGCTCGCGGTGATCAACGACATTCTGGATTTTTCGAAAATCGAAGCCGGCAAGATGACGCTGGACCCGACAGACTTTGAGCTTGAACACGTCATTGCCAACGTTTTCACGCTCACCGCCGACAAGGCCGAATCCAAGGGTCTGGAAGTCGTTGCCAGCATCGGAGCGGTTCCGGCAGCGCTCAATGGAGACGGAGTGCGACTGGGTCAGATCCTGCTGAACTTTGTTGCCAATGCCATCAAATTCACCGAGAAAGGCAGCGTTGTGCTCCACGCTTCGGTTGTTGAAAGCCACGTCGCGTCCGTTCGGATCCGGTTTGAAGTTCGCGACACCGGCATCGGGTTGGCACCCGAGCAGCAGTCCAAACTCTTTGCCGCCTTCCAGCAGGCCGACGTTTCGACCACCCGCACCTATGGCGGCACCGGCCTGGGTCTGGCGATCTCCCGGCGGCTGGCTGACTTGATGCAGGGTCAGGTGGGCGTGATCAGCACCGCCGGGGTGGGCAGCACTTTCTGGTTTGAAGCACCTTTCGGCGTATCCGGGGCTCCCATCGCACAGTCTGGGAGCGCGCTGCCCCCGCAGACCCACGTCCTTGTTATCGACGACATGGAAGAAGCACGCGAGCCGCTGGCAGACATGCTGCGAAGTTTTGGTGCGCGCGCCGACACCGCCGCATCGGGGGAAGCCGCACTGCAATGCGCCGTGGAAGCCGATGCGCAGGGCGACCCCTACCAGATGGTGTTTACCGACTGGCAGATGCCCGGCCTCAACGGTACACAGACCTGGCAGCGCATGCGGCTGCTTCCCCTGCGTGTGGTCCCGGTGTGCATACTCGTCAGCGGAAGCAGCGGTTGCCCGCAGGAGGACTTTGAAGAGGGTGGTTTTGCTGCTTTTATACCCAAGCCCGTCATGCCCGCCATATTGGCCACCACCATCGCGTCGACCTGGGGCAAAGCACACGTGCGCACCGACCGCAACAGCAGCCCGGACCAGCCCACACGGTTCAAGCCCGGTGTTCGCGTGCTGCTGGCGGAGGACAATGTACTGAACCAGGAAGTTGCGTCCGAACTTCTGATGGATTTGGGATTTTCGGTCAGCATTGCGGGCGATGGCGTAAAGGCTGTCGAGCTGGCAAACACACAGGCTTTCGACCTGGTTCTCATGGATATCCAAATGCCCAACATGGACGGCATGGAAGCCACGCGCCACATCCGGCGCCTTGCGGGCTATGCAAACACGCCCGTCATTGCCATGACGGCGAACGCCTTTGCCGAGGACCGTGCCGCCGCGCTGGAAGCAGGAATGAATGACCACATCGCCAAACCGGTCGATCCGGAATTGCTGACACAGGTCATCGCTGCGTGGCTGCCGCATGCCGTACTGGAAACGGATGCGTCACCTGATTCGGTGCTTTCCGACAGTTTGCCCGGCCACGCAGACCATGAAACGGAACTGGAAACGCTGTTGTCAAACATTGCGGGGCTGGACTTGCCAGCCGGACTGCGGTCATTGCGCGGGGACGTGCAGCGACTCGCAAAGTTGCTGACCGATTTTTCCAAACGCCATGCGCAGGATGTGGCGTACGCGCGCAATGAAATTCGGACCAATGACCTGCAATCGGCCCACCGCAGGCTTCACACACTGAAGGGTCTCGCGGGCACCGCGGGGCTTCTGGAGTTGCAGTCCCTGGCCCGTGACGCCGAATTGGCGGTCAAGCAAGCCGCTGCACCCGACGTGGTTGACGCAGCGCTTGGCCGGCTCGACGACTGCATGACCCGCTTGCGCGGGCAACTACAACCCCTGCATACCCTGGCGGCGCCGGCTTTGCCGTTTGGCGAACTGGCGGCACTGCACACCCGGCTGGAAGAATTGCGTCTGCTGCTCGCGCAGGATGACCTGGATGCGGCTGACGCCTACGCCGGACTTGAACAGGCATTGAAGCACCACTACCCCACCCGTGCGCCACAATTGGGCAAGGCCATTGACGACTTTTCGTTTGCCAAGGCACTCGCTCTGCTCGATGAACTGCTGGACGCAGCTCGGCCGTCTGAAGGCTAGCGCATGCTGCGGACTAAAATCAGGGGCTGTCTTTTCCAAGCCAAATCCTGATGCCACGCCAACTCTTCGTCACCACCGCCCTGCCCTACGCCAACGCCGGATTCCACATCGGTCACATGATGGAGTACATCCAGGCTGACACCTGGGTACGATTCCAGCGGATGCAGGGGGTTGCGGTCGATTTCGTCTGCGCGGACGACACCCATGGCGCGCCCATCATGATTGCGGCCGAAAAGGCGGGCAAAACCCCACAGCAGTTTGTCGCGGACATCGCGGCCGGGCGCAAGCAGTACCTGGACGGTTTTCACATCAGCTTTGACAACTGGCACAGCACCGACGCGCCTGAGAACCATGAACTGGCGCGCCAGATTTACCGCGACCTGCGCGACCGCGCCGATGGCTCGCTGATTGAGGTGCGCACCATCGAGCAGTTCTTCGACCCCGAGAAGAACATGTTCCTGCCCGACCGCTACATCAAGGGTGAGTGCCCCAAGTGCCACGCCAAAGACCAGTACGGGGACAACTGCGAAGTGTGCGGCTCGGTTTACGCGCCCACCGACCTGATCAACCCGTTCTCGGTGCTGTCGGGTGCCCGACCCGAACTCAAGAACTCCGAGCATTTTTTCTTCAAGCTCTCCGACCCACGCTGCGTGGCGTTTCTGGAGCAGTGGACGCAGGACGGCAAGCTCCAGCCCGAAGTGGCCAACAAGATCAAGGAATGGTTCTCTGTTCGCACCAACCCGGATGGCACACAGAGCGAAGGTCTTGGCGACTGGGACATCAGCCGCGATGCGCCCTACTTCGGCATTGAAATCCCGGACGCACCGGGCAAATACTTCTATGTGTGGCTGGACGCGCCGATTGGCTACCTGGCATCCCTGAAAAACCTGCTGGGCAAACGCGGTCTGGACTATGACGCTTACATGGCCAACCCCGATCTGGAACAATACCACTTCATCGGCAAGGACATCGTCACCTTCCACACCCTTTTCTGGCCTGCGACGCTTCATTTCAGCGGCCGCAAGACGCCTGACAACGTGTTTGTGCACGGCTTTCTGACGGTGAACAACGGCGAGAAGATGAGCAAGAGCCGTGGCACCGGGCTGGACCCGCTCAAGTATCTGAGCCTGGGCATGAACCCCGAGTGGCTGCGTTACTACCTGGCCGCCAAGCTGTCCGCCCGCAACGAAGACATTGACTTCAACGCCGATGACTTCATGGCCCGGGTGAACAGTGACCTGATCGGCAAGTTTGTCAACATTGCCAGCCGAGCAGCGGGCTTTCTGACCAAGCGTTTCGGCGGCGCCATCGGCGAGGTGCCCGAGGACGGCGCCGCGCTGTTGCACCACCTGCGCATGGAGCACGAAAACATCGCCCGGCTCTATGAACAGCGCGAATTCGCCAAGGTTATGCGCGAAGTGATGCTGCTGGCCGACCGGGTCAATGCCTATGTCGACGCCAACAAACCCTGGGACCTGGCCAAGCATGCGGACATGGACGCGCGGCTGCAGGGCGTGTGCTCGGTGTGCATCAAGGCATTCCGGGTGTTGACCTGCTACCTCAAGCCGGTCATGCCAGCGTTGGCGCAACAGGTTGAAAAGTTCCTGAATATTCCTGCGCTGAGCTTTTCCAACGTCACAGAGCCCCTGCCTGCCAACCATGTGATTGGCAACTACCAGCACCTGATGCAGCGCGTCACACCCGAACAGTTGGACGCACTCTTTGAGGCAAAAGAGGCTGCAGCCCCTGTACTTACTACGAAGACCGCTCCTAAAAATGCAGCAAAACCAGCGATCACCGTGGCTCCGCTCGACGCGAATGCACCCGGTGGAGAAGCGCTGGCGCCCACCATTGGCATTGACGACTTCGCCAAAGTCGACCTGCGCATCGCCGCCATCCTGAACTGCGAGGCGGTGGAAGGCTCGACCAAGCTGCTGCGGCTCACCCTGGACGCAGGCGAAAAGGATGATGCCGGCCAGCCGCGAACGCGCAATGTCTTCAGCGGCATCGCCAGCGCCTACCAGCCAGCGGACCTGGTGGGCAAACTCACCGTGCTGGTGGCCAACCTGGCTCCGCGCAAGATGAAGTTTGGCGTTTCAGAAGGCATGGTGCTCGCCGCCAGCCACGGCGACGAAAAGGCCAACCCCGGCATTTACATCCTGAACCCCTGGCCTGGCGCACAACCCGGCATGCGGATTCACTAGGCTCCCGCCGAAGCGCAGCGATGAGCCTTCTGGTCTGGGCCGCAGCCACACTCATGCTCGGGGGCATGCTGTGTCTGCTGCCGGTGCGCAATGCGGTGCGCGCTGCGCTGGGGCTGGGCTCCCACGCCCTCGCCACGCTACTGGTTTGGTTCACGACCGTACCGGTGTTGCTGGGCGCACCTGCGCTCACACTGAAGATGCCGTGGAGCTATCCGATCGGCGAAGTGCACTTTCGCCTGGACGCGCTGGGTGCGTTCTTTTTGAGCTGGTCGGTACCCATGACACTGCTGGGCACGGTCTATGCCGTGGGCTACCTGCGCAAGTACTTTGACAGCGACCGCCATGTGGGCGTGCACTTTGCACTGCTGAACATGATTTCGCTCTCATTCCTGATGGTCTACACCGGCGAGCATGCGGTCACATTCCTGATGGGCTGGGAGATTGCCGCGCTGTCGGCCTGGCTGCTGGTGATCTGGGACTACACCAACCAGAAGGTGCGCTTTGCCGGTTTCAATTACCTGGTATCCACGCACATCGGCCTGATCTTTCTGGTCGCCGCGTTCATGATTCTGTATACCGCCACGCAAAGCTGGTACCTGGACGACTTTGGTACCTGGATGAGCCAGCACCCGGGCACCGTTCGCAACTCCGTTTTCTTGCTGTTGTTGACCAGTTTTGGGCTCAAGTCGGCGTTCTTTCCGTTTCACTCGTGGTTGCCGCGTGCCCATGCGGCGGCACCGGCCCACGTGTCGGCACTGATGTCCGGCGTCATCCACAAGGCGGGGCTGTTTGCGCTGTTGCACTTCCTGCTGGTCATGGGCAAGCCCGATGTCTGGATGGGCTGGGCGCTGATCGCATTTTCGGGTGCTTCGGCGGTCATCGGCGCGCTGTACACGGTGGGCCAGCGCGACCTCAAGCGCCTGCTGGGCTACTCCTCCACCGAGAACGTGGGTATAGCCGGCATCGGTATCGGGGTGGGCACGCTGGGCCTGGCCTGGGACGCACCGGCCCTCGCGGCCATGGGCTTTGCGGGCGGGATGCTGCACATCCTGAACCACGCGTTTTTCAAGTGCCAGCTGTTTTATGCGGCAGGCTGCGTTTACCAAAGCGCACACCGTGTAGATATGGAGCAACTGGGTGGACTGGCGAAGCTGATGCCACTGACGGCTCTGGGCTTTCTGGTGGGCGGCATTGCCATTTCCGCGCTGCCGCCGTTCAATGGCTTTGCCAGTGAATTCCTGATTTACAGCGGTCTGTTTGGCGGCGAAGGCATTGGCGTGTGGGCCAAGCTGTTGCTGGCCGGCGTGGCCATGCTGCTGGCCTTTGTGGGTGCGGTGTCGGCCCTGTCCATTACCCGGGCCTACGGCGTCATCTTCATGGGCCACGCGCGCGATCAAGCCCCGCACGGCGAAGCGCATCAACCACAGCAACCGCGTGACCCGGGCAACTGGATGCTCGCCCCCCTGTTCGTGCACACGGCGGGGACGGTGCTGCTGGGCCTGACGCCGGTGCTGGGCCTGGCGCTGGTGGCTGCGCCCACGCGGCTGTTTTTGCACGCGTCGCCCGATGCGGTCATGCTCGAAGCCCTGCAGGGCGTGCAGGATGTGGTGGGTCGGGTCAGTCTGGTGAGTGTCTGCGTGGCCACGGTGATCGTGCTGGCCTGGCTGGCGCGCCGGGCGCTGCGCCGCCAGACCCATGGCGGTGGACCCACCTGGGGTTGCGGCTACACCGCAGGCAGCGCACGGCTGCAATACACGGGCAGCAGCTTCGCCAAAGACTTTTCCGGGCATTACGAAGGTGTGATGGTGCTGCTCAAGCGCCAGAAAGCGCCCACGGGGTATTTTCCGGACGATGCCTATGTCATCACCGACTGTGTCGACGCCGTCGAACGCCGCCTGTACAACGTGATCGGTCACGGAGACGAGTCGGCCACGCTGATCTCGCGGCTCATGCACGAAGACGATCCGCGCATCGCCTTCGCGCTGGGCCTGGCTGCCGTGGTGGCGATTGCCGGTATCGTCGTGCTCTCGCAGGGAGTCCTGCCGTGACACCGCAATACGGGGGCCTGACCCTGGCGCACCTGGCCGTGACACTGCTCATGCCCATTGTGCTGGTGGGTGTGATCAACCGCACCAAGTCGTGGTGGGCCGGTCGCAAGGGGCCGGGCCTATTGCAATCGCTGCACGACCTGCGCCGCCTGTTGTCCAAGCGCGCGGTGGTGAGTGACACGGCCACGCCCCTGTTTCGGCTGGGGGCCTATGTGGTGCTGGTGTGCGCGCTGGCGGTCATGGCCTGTGTACCGCTGCTGGGGCAGTTTGCCCCGCTGTCCTTTGCCCATGATTTTGTTGCCGTGGCCTACACGCTGGGTTTGGGGCGCATGGTGCTGATGCTCTCGGCCATGGATGTGGGAAGCCCGTTTGAAGGCATGGGGGCAGCGCGCGAGGCCAGGTTTGGTGCATTTGCCGAACCGGCGCTCTTTTTGCTGCTGGGTACGCTGGGTGCCGCCACGGGAATGAGCAGCTTTGCCGACATGCTGGGACACCTGCACAACACGCCAGACTACCGCTGGATTGTGCTGCCGCTGGCGCTGGCGCTGCTGATCCTGCTGCAGGCCGAGGCAGCGCGCGTGCCGGTGGATGACCCGCTGACGCACCTGGAACTGACCATGATCCACGAGGTGATGATTCTGGACCACAGTGGTCCCGAGCTGGCGGCCATGCAATATGCGGCCGGCTTGAAGCTGACGCTCTACGCAGGCCTGATTGCCACCCTGCTCAACCCTCTGGACCCGATGGCGGCACCACTGGCTGCCACAGCCCTGTCTGTGGGACTGATGCTGGCGGTGGCCATGGTGGTGGGATGCGGTGAATCGCTGATGGCGCGCCTGCCCATGCACTGGGTGCCGCGCTACGTGTGGCTGGCTGGCTGGCTGGCCGCCGGGGCCGCACTGGTGGTGGGCGTTTCGCGGGGTGGCCTGTGAGCGTGGCTAACAATCCCACCCTGGCACTGATGGCCTGCCTGCTTGCCACGCTGATTCCGGTGTTTTTTGGCAAAGTCGGCACAACCCCGACCTGGCTGGCACTGCAGGCCCTGGCGCTGGGCTGGATGACGCTGAACCAGCACCCCGTACTCGATGCGCATGCGATTGCCGCCGGTCTTGAGATTCTGCTGGTCCGCGCCTGGCTGGTGCCCCACCTGCTGCGGCGCAGCCTGCGCGGCACGCGGGCTGACGACATTGACGTCATGCCGTCCAACCTGTTTGCCTGGGGCGCAGCGGTCACACTGGTCATTCTGGCGTTTCAACTCGGCGGGGGATTGCGCTCCGATGTGCGGGCCATGACACTGGGCGTGATGGCCGCAACCGTGACACTGGCCTTTCTGGTGCTGGCCACCAACCGCGAACCGGTGGCCCAACTGGTCGCACTGCTCTTCATGGAAAACGCTTTGGCCCTGTTCGAGTCGCTCATGCCGCAGGCCTGGCCGCTGCCCGTGCATCTGGCGGTGAGCGGCGTGTATGTGGGAACCGTGGCGGTGGGCACTTGGCTCATTCGCGGCGCCACGGCTGCAGACCAATTGGCAGGCCAGCCCGCGGAGGAACTGCGATGAACGCTACCATTCCGATAGCAAACCGAAATCCTGGCACCGAACCGGCAGATGCCGGCGCCAGCGACCTGGTAACGCACTGGATCTCGCCCGCACTGGTGGGTGTGGCGCTGGTGATGTGGCTGCTGGCCGTACTGGTGATGCTGACACAGCCGCTGGCCACCTTGCCGCAGTACTTTGCCAGCCGCTACCTGGTGCTTGACGCCACCTCGCTGCTGTTCATGGTGGTGATCAACACGGTGTTTCTGGGCATCTGCGTGTACCTGTACTCACGCGAACGGCGCATGCCCGCGCTGACGCACGACATCCGCTCGCGCGCGGCGCTGATGCTGCTGTTCATGCTCGTCATCAATGTCGGCCTCATGGCCAACCACCTGGTGCTGATGTGGGCGCTGATCGAGGTCAGCACCCTGTGCGCCGCGCCACTGGTTGCGCGCGGCGACGCGGCCAACCCCAAGGCGGTGGCCTGGCGCTACGTTCTTTACTCCAGCATGAGCCTGGCCATCACCTTCCTCGGGTTCATGGCGCTGACCCAGTCTGCCCATCTGCGCGGGATGGAGATGAGCTTCATGGTGGACCGCCTGGGTGAGTCGCTGACCCGCGAGCCCGATGCGTGGCAACGCCTGGGGCTGTCGTTCATGCTGTTCGGCCTGGGCAGCAAACTCGGCCTGGCTCCGCTGTACGGCTGGATGCCCGAGACCTACGAGGCCGCACCCACCACCACCAGCGCGCTGCTCGCTTCGGTGCAGTTCAACATCAGCGTGGTAGCGGTGTTTCGCATCCTGCAGATCTTTCATGGCCATGAAGCCGGTTTCATGTCGCAGGAACTGCTGGCCATGGGCTACCTGTCGCTGATTGTGGCCACCGTGCAGATCATGGCCTGCAGCAACTACAAGCGGCTGGTGACCTACGCCTGCGTCAGTTCGTCAGGGGTGATTGCGCTGGGCCTGTCGGTGGGCAAGGCAGCCGCTTACGGGGTGGTGCTGTACATCGTGAGCAATGCCTTTGTGAAGTCGGTGCTGTTTCTGGCTGCCGGGCGCATGCGTGCGATCTACGGCACCAACCTGGTCGGCCCCCTGAGCGGGGTCATCCGTACCCTGCCGTTTACCGGAATGCTGTTTGCCGTGGGTATTTTTGCGTTGCTGGGGTTTCCGCCGTTTGCCAGTTTTCTGGCCGAAATGCTGATCCTCTCGGGCATCGTGCAGTCTGGCAACCTGCTGGCCTTTACGCTGATGTGCGTGATGCTGACCTGCATCTTCGTGGCGACCGGGCGCACCGTGTTCCCCATGCTGTGGGGGCCCCAGAAGGTGGTCATGCACGTGCCACTGGAGCCGTGGATTGCCCGGCTGCCCCGGCTCGGGTTTGTCGGCTTGCTGGTGATGCTGGGCACCTATACGCCAGACCGGTTCACGGAACTGCTGCGCGCCGTAGCCGTGTCCATCGGAGGCTGACATGACACAGGCTGCGAACACCCCCCCGGCGCCAGCCACCCCGCAGGCTTCGGCGACTTCGCCCGTGCTGCACCCCGTGGCGCAGTGGCAGGCGGCAACGCACCAATTGCTATCGATTTCAGAGCTAACAAACCAATGTTTGAAAGGGCTGAATAGCGGTTTTCATCTCATAAGCTGGTTCGGACGGATGGCGCACGGACATGAGCCGCCCGGCGTGATCGTGACGGCGCTGCTGCTGCCGCCAGACCAGCCGCTGGTGCTTCTGCGCGGCCACGCAGAGCCCGGACAAAGCTACCCGAGTCTGACGCTCGAATTTCCGGCCGCACAGATTTTTGAACGCGAACTGTGGGAACAGACTGGCCTGGTTCCCGAGGGCCACCCGTGGCTCAAGCCAGTGCGCTTCGAGGCCGCGCGCCAGGGCACGATGGATAGCTACCCGTTCTTCAAAGTGCGCGGAGCCGAGGTCCACGAGGTCGGTGTCGGCCCCATTCATGCCGGCGTGATCGAGCCCGGACATTTCCGCTTCATGTGCCATGGTGAACAGGTGCACCACCTGGAAATCCAGCTCGGATACCAGCACCGGGACGTGGAGACCCTGCTGCGGACGAGAAAGCCCGAGCAGCTCACGCCCCTGGTCGAATCAGTGGTAGGCGACTCGGTGCTGGCCTACAGCACCGCCTATGCCAACGCGCTGGAGTCACTGACCCATCGGCCGCCCGCCCACGCCACGCTGGCATCCCGCGCCATTGGTCTGGAGCTCGAGCGCGTGGCCATCCACCTGGCCACGCTGGGTGGTCTGGCCACCGACATTGCCTACCTGCAAGCCGCCGCCACCTACGGTCGGCTACGCACGGCCATCATCAACGCCACACAGCGTGTCTGTGGCAACCGCTTTGGGCGTGGATGGATTCGGCCGGGTGCTGCAGCGCAACTGGACCCCACGCTGCGGCAGGATGTGCTCAACACACTGCGCGCCTTCCTGCCCGATTTTCAGCAGGTCAATGCCCTGATGCGCTCCAGCCACAGTGTGCAGGCACGCTTTCACGGCATTGGCACGGTGGCCCCTCAAGCCGCTGTGGACCTGGGATTGACCGGCGCCGTGGGGCGTGCCAGTGGCGTTGCGCTCGACCTGCGCCATGCCCTGCCCGGCGCGGTGTACAGCCGGTTCGTGCCCACAGGCTGCCAGCAATCCAGTGGCGACTGTTGGGCCCGCATGGCCCAGCGCATGGAAGAAGGCGAAGCCAGCACGCAGTGGCTGCTGCGCGTGCTGACCGATCCTGCGCTGGACCTGGCCGATACGCCCGCGCCGTATCAGCGCGCCCCGGCAGACCTTGCCTGGACCATGGCGCCCAACACCCTGTGCGCCGCGCTGATCGAAGGTGTGCGCGGCCCGGTGCTGGTGGCGCTGGAAACCGACGCAACCGGCGCAATCGTCCATGCCAAGGTGCAGGACCCGTCACTGGCCAACTGGTTCGGTCTGGCCTACGCCCTGCGCAACCAGCCCATTTCTGACTTTCCGATCTGCAACAAGAGCTTTGATCTCTCGTATTGCGGCAACGACCTGTAACCCATCGCACAACTCACGCCATGTTCCAGACCCTTGCCGTTCGCAAAGCCCAAGGCACCCAGTACATTACCGACCTGCGCGCCGCCCAGCCGGCAGGCTTTCGGGGCAAGCCGGTGATTGCAGAGAGTGCCTGCGCCCCCAACTGCCGGGCCTGCGCCGAGGTCTGCCCCTCCCTCGCCGTGACCCTGCAGCCATCCGGCGCGGATGCCGTGTCCATCGACCTGGGGCGCTGTGTGTTGTGCGGCGACTGCGCGCCAGTTTGCCCCGGCGGAAAAATCAGTTTCAGCAATGATGTGAAATTGTGCGCAACCCGCCGCGAGGCGCTGGTCGTCACGGCAGCACGCCCGAACATCGACCCGGTGGCGGTTTCCACAGAATTGAAGAAGCGCTTTGGCCGGTCGCTGAAACTGCGCAGCGTCTCGGCCGGCGGCTGCAATGGCTGCGAGATGGAGGTCAACGCCTGGGGCAATGTGAACTTTGACCTGGGCCGCTATGGCATCGACATCGTCGCCAGCCCGCGCCATGCCGATGGCCTGGTACTCACCGGACCCATCACACGCAACATGGCGCAAGCCCTGCAGATCTGCTGGGACGCCATGCCCGAACCAAAGTTCGTCATCGCCATAGGTGCCTGCGCCATATCCGGTGGCGTGTTTGCGCAAAGCGATGCACTGGACCGTGGGTTCCTGGAGCGTTACCCACCCAGCCTGTATGTGCCGGGCTGCCCTGCACACCCGCTGACCTTCATCTCGGGGATCATGGATTTGCTGGGCATTGCGGGTTGATACGCAGCCCCCAGTCACACCCTGTTTGCAGTCCCTCGGCAATGTTGCGACAATACGTCGCTCGCGCAACGCATGTGCGAGTTCAATACCTACAGGAAATCAACACCATGGCAACTGCAAAAAAACCCGCAGCAAAGGCTGCTCCCGCTCCAACCCCCAAGGCGCCCGCCAAGGCAGCAAAGCCTGCGGCCAAGCCAGTGGTCAAAGCGGTCGCCAAGCCCGCTGCAAAACCTGCGGCCAAAAAGGCTCCGGTCTCCAAGACCGCCAAGGCCATCGCCAAGATCAGCGCAAGCATTGCCAAGCTGACAGAACGCAAAGACAAGATTGGTGCAGAAATCAAGGCTCTGCGTGATCAGCGCGCGGCATTGAAAGCTCCTGCCGCACCTGCTGCTGCGCCTGCCGCGGCACCTGCTCCTGCAAAGAAGGCTGCCAAGCCCGCAGCCAAGAAGTAATCAGTTGCGGCCACGCGGTCGCGCCAAAAAAAAGAGGCCCTTGCGGCCTCTTTTTTTGTTTGAAGTACGTTTACTTCGTCACAACGGCTGCCGCAGGCATGGCGGCGTCCTTCTTGGCTACCGTGTGCTTGACCTTCTTGACGGCCGGTTTGGCAGCTGTTGCGGTTGCCGCTGTCGTTGTGCCCGTTGCCTTGACTGGCGTGGCAGCAGCAGGCGCTGCCACAGCAGCAACCGCCGGCGCAGTTGGCGCAGCCACCACTGCGGGTGTTGCCGGCGTTGCGGGCACAGCCTTTGTCGCTACAGCAGGTGCCTGCGCAAAGGAAGCAACAGCCACACCACTCAACAAAGCAGCAGCAATCAGGGTCTTGATATTCAACATGGTTTAACTCTCTCGCATACACGACAGTCGCATAAGCTCCGACCGTCTTGAGCGACCCGGCGTTGTATGCCAGGCTTGTAACCACAACGCCATGCACAGGGGGGCGTTGACCCGTATTACGTTTGCTTACAAGCGCGCACAGGTCACTCGACGGAATGCGTTGTGCCCCCGAATACAGGAAACAATCACCTCACCCGGCGACGCACCGCTGTCAAAATGCCGCGCAGGATTTCCAGTGGTTCGGGTGGGCAGCCGCTCACTTCAACATCGACAGGGATGACGCTGGATACGCGACCGCAGGATGCATAGCTTTCGCCAAACACGCCGCCGTCACAGGCGCAGTCGCCCACAGCGACAACCAGTTTGGGCTCGGGTGTGGCGTCAAACGTGCGCTTGAGCGCCATCGCCATGTTGCGCGAGACCGGTCCGGTGACGAGCAGCAGATCGGCATGCCGCGGGCTGGCGACAAAGCGTATGCCCAGTCCTTCCAGGTTGTAGTAGGGGTTGCCCAGTGCATTGATTTCCAGTTCGCAGCCGTTGCAGGAACCTGCGTCCACCTCGCGAATGGCCAGTGAGCGCCCCAGAATGTCCAGCAGTTCCTTCTGGATGCGCGCGCTTTGCATCTGCGCTGGTTCGCCAATATCGGGCGCCGGCTCGCTGCGAATGCCGGTCCGGGCGATCTGGTGGAGCACTTTCCAGATCATAGGTCCTGCCCCGAATAGCTCAGATTGAACGACTTGTTGATGAGCGGAAAATCGGCCACGATATTGCCCATGACAGCGTGCTCCAGCACGGGCCAGTTTTGCCAGGAGGGGTCATGCAGGTGGCAGCGCAGAATGCGGTGCTGCCGGTCGGCGCCGGCCAGATCCAGCGCCACAAAGATTTCGCCGCGCCAGCCTTCCACCCAGCCGGCACCCCGGCTTGCATCCAGCCCCAGGGACACGTCGCAACGCACGGCGCCATCCGGCAAGTCCAGCAGCATGCGACGGATCAGGCGCAGTGACTCAAACACCTCTTCAAACCGCACCGCCACGCGGGCGGCCACATCGCCGTTCGGATGCAGCGCCATGGTCACAGGCAGGTCGTCATAGGGCGCAAACGGATGGTCGCATCGCACGTCTGCCGCCTGGCTGCTGGCGCGTCCGGCCAACCCGGTCAGGCACAGCCTGGCAGCCAGCGCGGGCGAGACACGTCCGGTCGTCAAGAAACGATCCTGCAGTCCGGCATGCTCTTCAAAGACGGCGGCCAGGCGCCGCACTTCCGACTCGACCGTGTCGCACAACTGGCGCATGGGCTCGATCTGGTCTGCGTGCAGATCAACCGCCAGCCCGCCGGGCACGATGCAATCCATCATCAGCCGGTGCGCAAATGCCTGTCTTGAATTGCGCAGCCAGTCCTCGCGCAACCGCGAGAACTGGGCCAGCGCGAAAGCAAAGGCCGCGTCGTTACCCAATGCGCCCAGATCCCCCAGGTGGTTGGCAACGCGTTCACGCTCCAGCAGCAGTGCACGCAGCCATGCTGCACGTGGCGGGATCAGGGTCTGCGTGGCCGACTCCAAGGCCATGCAGTAGGCCCAGGCATAGGCCACTGTGGAATCGCCGGACACACGCCCCGCCAAGCGGTATGCATCCAGCGGTGCTAGCTGGGTCATGCGCTGCTCAATGCCCTTGTGCGTATAGCCCAGGCGTTGCTCCAGGCGCAGGATCTTTTCCCCCACTACCGAGAAGCGGAAGTGGCCGGGCTCAATGATGCCGGCATGCACCGGCCCCACCGCGATTTCATGCACGCCGTCGCCCTCGACCCGCACAAAGGCATAGTCCTGCAATTCGCCCGGTTGGTGGGTCAACGGGGCTTGCGCGTCTTGGAGCAGAGGATAGTGTTCTGGCGCCCATGCGCCGTGATTGAGCCAGGGGCGCTGGTCCGCAAAATCCTGCGCCCAGGCACCACTCAGATCGGCCGCTGCACGCTGCATACGGGCTGCCGCCGGAAACTCGGCAGACACATCCGGATAGTGCGGCTTACCGCCTGAATCGTCCAGCGGCAGCGCCAGCCAGAACACCCCGTCGAGCAGAACATAAGCAACAAATACCTCTCCAGCCATTGTATTATCTACACTGGTAGCTATCGTTTCCGTAGCACTCCCGACCCACAATGCCAGCAACCGCCCACCGCGTTCGCGCACCAGACGCGCCGCTTCGCGCCACTCGCTGGCCGTAACACGTGCATGCCAAACGGGTACCGGTGCCGGCACGGCGGTGAACTCCACATCAAGGCCTTCTATCTTCATCGCATCATCCACCCAGCATCGCGGCAGCCTGCACGTACCAGGTGTTCAGGTACGGCGGAATATACAAACCCAGCACCAGCGCCAGGGCCAGGTGCACAAACACCGGCAGCAGCGCAGGCGGATGGGCCAGGGGTTTGAGCGTGGTGTCACCAAACACCATGGGCAGCACCCGGGCAAGAATGGACGCAAACGCCAGGCCCAGCGCCAGAAACAGGAAGGGCGCAGCCCAGGGCTGCTCGCGCATGGCGGTTGTCAAAATCAGGAACTCGCTGGCAAACACACCGAAGGGCGGCATGCCCAGAATGGCCATCACGCCCAGCATCATGCCCCAGCCCACGGTGGGATTGACCGTGATCAGGCCACGGATATCGGCCATCACCTGCGTGCCCGCCTTCTGTGTGGCATGCCCCACGGTGAAGAAGATCGCCGACTTGACCAGTGAATGCACGGTCATGTGCAGAAGCCCGGCAAAATTGGCCAGCGGCCCCCCCATGCCAAAGGCAAACGTGATCAGGCCCATGTGCTCGATCGACGAGTACGAGAACATGCGCTTGACATCTTTCTGGCGTGACAAGAAGAACGCAGCCACCGTCACCGACAGCAGCCCGAACCCCATCATCAGCTGGCCGGCCATGGCCGTGCCCAAAGCGCCATCGGTGAGCACCTTGCAGCGCAATACTGCGTACATGGCCACATTGAGCAATAGGCCCGACAGCACCGCCGACACGGGCGTTGGACCCTCGGCATGGGCGTCCGGCAGCCAGCTGTGCAGGGGCACCAGGCCAATCTTGGTGCCATAGCCCACCAGCAGGAACACAAAGGCCAGGGTGATGATGGTGGAATCCAGCTGGCCCTTGACCTGGTCGAGACTGGTCCACAGCAGCGTGGCGTGCTCGGCTCCCAGCGCACCTTCTGCCGCCATGTACAGGAGGATGGTGCCAAACAGCGCTTGGGCTATGCCCACGCCGCACAAAATGAAATACTTCCAGGCCGCCTCCAGGCTGGCGGCGGTTCGGTAGACGCTGACCAGCAGGACGGTGGTCAGCGTGGCCGCCTCCATGGCCACCCAGACGATGCCCAGATTGTTTGTGGTCAAACCCAGCAGCATGGTGAAGCTGAACAACTGGTACATGCTGTGGTACAGCCGCATACGCCGCGGTGTCATCTTGCCGTGGTCCTGCTCCACCCGCATGTAGGGGCGCGAAAAAATGGACGTGGTCAGCCCCACGAAGGCCGTGAGCGTGACCAGAAAGACATTGAGCGGATCGATGAAAAACTGCTGGTCCCACACGGTCTGTGCACCGTGGGCAATGACATGCATGGTCAAAAAGCACGCGCCCAGAAACGTGCCCAGGCTGAACACCACATTGACATCGCGTGCGCGCGGCCAGTGGCCGATGAGCGCCAGCACCAGGCCGCCGAGTAGTGGAACACCGAGCACGAACAACAGGGCGTTCATGGGCGGTCGTCCTTGAGGGTTTCGAGATGGTGGATGTCCAGGCTGTCAAACTTTTCGCGGATCTGGAACATGAAGACGCCCAGAATCAGAACGCCCACCAGCACGTCCAGCGCGATGCCGAACTCCACGATCATGGGCATGCCGTGGGTCACGGTGGTCGCCGCAAAGATGAGCCCGTTTTCCATGGACAGAAAACCGATGACCTGGGGCACTGCTTTGGAGCGCGTGATCATCATCATGAAGGACAGCAGCACACATGCCAGTGCAATACCCAGTGAGCCGCCCGCTATGGAATGCGACAGCCGCGAAACCGGCAGCGCAAGGCTGAAGGAAAAAATGACCAGCGCGATACCGACCAGCAGGGTTGTGGGAATGTTCAACAGGGGCTCAACATCCCAGCGCACGTTGAGCCTGCGAATCAGGCGGTGCAGCATCCACGGAATGAAGAGCACCTTGAGCACCAGCGTGAGCGCCCCCGACACCCACAGGTCTCGCTGGCCCGTCACATACGCCAGCAGGAACGACGCGGCCACGAGCGCTGCACCCTGAAAAGCAAAGAGGTTGATCAGCGAGACAATGCGCCGCTGCGAAATCATGGCAAACGACAGCAACAGGATCAGCGTTGCAAACAGGTTGATGAGCTGCGGGGCGAAGTGATTCATCCCACCCCCAGCAATACGTTGACCAGCAGGCCTATCACCGCCAGCAAGAAGGCGGTACCCAAAAACTCCGGCACGCGAAAGATGCGCATCTTGGCACTGGCTGTCTCGATCAGGGCCATGGCCATGCCGCCCAGCGCCAGCTTGAACACCAGCACCGGCAATGCCAGCAGCATGACCGCAGGCGTATGCGCCTGTGCCACACCCCACGGAAAAAACAGGGCCAGACCCATGCACGAATACGCAAAGAGCTTCAGGCTCGCAGCCCACTCCAGCAAGGCCAGGTGGCGTGCGGAGTATTCCAGAATCATGGCCTCGTGGATCATGGTGAGTTCCAGATGGGTGTCCGGGTTGTCCACGGGCACACGGGAGTTCTCGGCCAGTGACACCATGGTGAAAGCCACGCCCGCCAGCAACAGGCTTGGATAGATCGCCAGGTCGCGACCCGCCAGCGTCTCGACGATGACGGTGAGCGACGTCGAGCCGGTGATCATGGAGGCACAAAACAGCACCATCAGCAGCGCAGGCTCGGCCAGAAAGCCCACCAGCATCTCGCGGCGCGCGCCCAGGGAACCAAAGGCCGTCCCGACATCCATGGCCGCCAGCGACAGGAACACCCGCGCCAGCGCAAACAGGCCTACCAGTGCAATCGCATCCGCGGCGGGCGACAGCGGCAGGTCGGTGGACAGGGTCGGCACAATCGCGCTGGCCAGCAACATGCAGCCAAAGATCAGGTAGGGCGCCATGCGAAACAGGGACGAGGCATGCTCGGCAACCAGACACTCCTTGTTGAACAGTTTGTGCAGAGCGCGATAGGGTTGCAGCAGGCCCGGCGCCGATTTGTTCTGCAGCCAATGGCGCCACTGGTTCACCCAGCCGCTGAGCAGCGGTGCCAGAAGCAGCGCCATGACCAGCGCCAGCAGTTGCGACAGCACGCCCTGCACACTCATCGCGTCACCACCATCAGGACAACAACCAGCGTCACAAAGCTGTACATCAGGTACACCGCAATGCGCCCCTGCTGCAGCAGGCCTACCCATTCCGACAGGCGCTCCACCCACCGCACCACCGGCATATACAACCCGTGCCACAGTGGGTCTTCCACCTTCACCCGGTAGACGGGCTGCGCGTCAAATGGCGTGGGCAGTTGTCGGGTGATACGGAAAAACGGCTCAAAAATCTGCCGGATCGGTTGCCCGAAGCCCTCGGCCGTGTCCTGCATGCGCGCGGTTTGCCAGGGGTGACCACAGTCCCACGGTGGAACACGACGCAATCGCCCGTGATAGAACCTGCGTACCAGAAAGAATGCCAGCCCGAAGCTGGCCAGCACACCCAGCAGGAAAATGGCAGGCGCATAGCTGGCGCGCTCCACGTGCATGGGTATGAGCAGCCAGCCGCTGTCAGCCACGGTCTGCGCCAGTCCGGCATGCACCAGTTGCCGGGTAATCGGCTCCATGACGGCAATCATCTGGTTGGGAAACAGCCCCAACGCCATGCAGCCGGTTACCAGCCACAGCATGCCCAAGCGCTCCCAGATACCCGCGTCGCGCGCCTGGGCCAGCTTTTCGTCGCGCGGCTGCCCCAGGAAGATCACCCCGAAATACTTGACCATGGTGTAGCCGGACAGGGCCGCAATCAGCGCAATCAACGCCGCCAGCACAGGAACCAGCATATCCAGGAAGGAAGTGGGCAAACCGGTTGTAAACAGGAAGCTTTGCAGCAACAGCCACTCCGCAATGAAGCCGCCAAACGGTGGCAACCCGGCGCAGGACAACACCCCGATCAGGGTGGGCCAGGCCACCCAGGGCATCGTGCGGATCAAGCCACCCAGGCGGCCCAGGCTGCGCTCGCCGGTGGCATGCAACACCGCGCCCGTGCTGCAAAACAGCAGGCTTTTGAAAAAAGCATGGCTGATCATGTGGTACAGCGCGGCTGTCAGAGCCAGCGCCGACAGTGCGTGCATGGCGTACGCCGAGAACAACAGGGACAGCCCCATCCCAGCACACATCAGGCCGATGTTCTCAATGGATGAGTAAGCCAGCAGGCGCTTCATTTCCACCTGCACGGTGGAAAAAACCACACCAAACAGCGCCGTCAGGAGACCGATCACCATCAGCAGCACACCCCACCACCAGATGCGGGTCTGCAGCAAGTCAAAGGACACCCGCAGGATGCCGTAAAGCGCAATCTTGAGCATGACTCCGCTCATCAGCGCGGAAAACGGAGAGGGTGCGGCCGGATGCGCCTCGGGCAACCAGACATGCAATGGCAACAACCCGGCCTTGGCGCCAAACCCGAAGACCGCAAGGCCAAACGCCACCGACCCCCAAAAGGGCGTCAGGTGCTGTGCGCGCATGTTGGCAAAGGTGTAGTCGCCCGTATTGGCCTGCAGCAGACCAAAACACAACAGAATGCCCAGGGCTCCGATGTGCGCCACCAGCATGTACAGGTAGCCTGCGCGGCGGATGTCGGGAATCCGGTGGTTGGCCATCACCAGAAAGAATGACGAAAACGCCATGGTTTCCCAGACCACCATGAATACATAGGCGTCATCGGCCAGGACCACCATGGCGATACTGGCCAGAAACACGTGGTATTCCAGGCAAATGAGACCCGGCGGCGTGCCTTCACCTTGACGGAAATAGCCCGCAGCGAAGGTGGAAACGCCGGCTGAGACGCCTCCAATGAGCAGCAGAAAGAATGCGGACAGACCGTCCAGGCGCAAATGAAACGGCAAATGGGGCAACCCCAGCGGCAGCACAGCCGACTCGGGTTCGGCAAAGGCCGCACTGAGCGCAATCGCCATCAAAGCCACCGAAACGCAAGCACCCAGGGGAAACAGCACCGTCGCCACGAAGCGCAGGCGCCGCAACGCCACAACACCCACACACCCGATCAACAACCAGGCGCTCACCACGGCCAGCACCCAATCCAGATGCAGCCAGCCGCCAGGGTGGGTCAACATGTGCATGCGCCGGTCAGCCTGCCCGTTGGCGACAAGGCGGGCGTAAGGCGCCGCGTCCGGTCACGGCACGGATTCCGGTGTCTCGGCGTCTGCCACCAGCCCGCTGGGTACGAATTCAACGCCATGCTGCGTCAGATAGTCACGAATCAGCCTGCGAACCACCTGGGACGGTGTCACATCCTGGCGGGCACACAGGGTCTCGAATGCTTTTTTCTTCGCGGGGTCGATCAGCACCGTCAGCCGGGCCGTTTTGAGTTCCATGGAATGTTCATGTGGATAATATGTGCATATTATTATCATGCAAGTTGCATTCCAATTCATGGTCTGGATCCGCGATCCGCGCAGGTTTACGGCCCGTTGACGACTGCACCGGCGCACACATTCACTGAAAAGCGCGGTAAGCATGTCACACAACGCCCCATCCATGGCCCCGTCGCACGTGCGGCCCGTCATCCAGGAAACCCTCACCGGCAAGTCGCTCCATTTCTCGTCACAGGACGTGCAGAGCCGCATGCACATCCTTAAACCCGACGAACTGCAGTTTGAGTACACCCGCATCATGATGGGCTTTCTGCTGCACAACCCCGCCCCAGCCCACGTGGCCATGATTGGCCTGGGCGGCGGCTCACTGGCCAAGTTCTGTTGCCGCTACCTGGCAGAGTCGCGTATCACGGTGGTTGAAATCAACCCACATGTCATGGCGCACCGCGATACCTTTGCCGTGCCACCAGACGACCACCGGTTCCGGGTTCAGCTGGCAGACGGCGCCCAATTCCTGCGCGAGACCGATGAAACATACGATGTCTTGCTGGCCGACGGATTCGACATTGATGGTCTGCCCGCCGGCCTGAGTTCGCCACAGTTTTATGACGACTGCTACCGCGCCTTGAATGCGAATGGCGTGTTTGTCGCCAATCTGCATGGCGGTGACCTGCTCTTTGATGTCATCACCGACCGGATTCAGGCCGGTTTTCATGGCTCCGTGTTGACCGTGAACGACCCCGGGGCCAGCAACCGCCTGGTCTTTGCCGTGAAAGGCGATGCCCAAGCCCTGACCCGGCTGGCCGGTGTGCGCCGCCCGGACGGCTTTGACCCCCTGGCGTGGAAGGACTTGATGCCCAGCCTGGCGCGCGTATTCCTGGCGTCACGCGCACTGGGGCGCGGCGGCGCGGCATGATGCCATGCACCCTGCGCAAAGCGCTTTCCTGCAGAAAAGGCGGCCATCGCCGATGCGAGCCGGTAAAATGCGGGCAAGCGCCACCCACAAGGTTATTTCCATGAACATTTTCCGCCGCCCCGACTACAAGTCAGACACCACCCAGTTCATTGAACATCTCAAGCAGGTGCAGCCCAAACTCGAAGCCGAGCAACGCCATGGACTGGGTCTGTTGTGGAACAAGCTGGTTGACCGCGACATCTGGAAAGGCTTTCGCAGTGCCCGGGTCGCGCAGAAGCCCTACGTCTACCAGACCAACGACAAGTAACAGCCAAAACAGGCTTCATCCCTCGCCGGTATTGCGCGGGAAGCTATTGTTTTCATAGCATTTCCATGACGCAAAGTTCTGCAGAAGCGGACAACGCTGGGGCCGCCCTTGCGAGTCTGCCCACCATGCCCGAGGTGGTTGACCACGTGGCAGTGGCGCGGCTGTATGGCGAACCCCTGTTTGCCATGCCGCAGGATTTGTACATCCCGCCGGATGCGCTGGAAGTCTTTCTCGAAGCCTTCGAAGGACCGCTGGATCTGTTGCTCTACCTGATCCGCAAACAGAATTTCAACATTCTGGACATTCCCATGCTCAGCGTGACCCGGCAATACCTGGTCTATGTGGACCAGATCCGCAACCGCAACCTGGAACTGGCGGCCGAATACCTGCTGATGGCGGCCATGCTGATCGAGATCAAGTCGCGCATGCTGCTGCCGCCGAAGAAAGTGGCTGAAGGACTGGAAGTAGAAGACCCGCGCGCTGAGCTGGTACGCCGGCTGATCGAATACGAACAGATGAAACTGGCTGCCGCGCGGCTCAACGCCCTGCCCCAGTTCGGGCGTGATTTTCTGAAGGCGGAGATCACCATCGAACAATCCCTGGCTCCGCGTTTTCCGGATGTGAGTCTGCGTGATCTGCAGGAGGCCTGGCGCGACATCCTCAAGCGGGCCCGATTGGTGCAGCACCACAAGATCACCCGTGAAGAACTGTCTGTGCGCGAGCACATGGGCATGGTGCTCAAAAAGCTGCAGGGGCGGCGTTTTGTGCCATTTGAAGAGCTATTTGATCCTGCCAGCGGCGCACCCGTTCTGGTGGTGACCTTTATTGCCATGCTGGAGCTGGCCAAGGAAACACTGATCGAAATCACGCAGGCCGAAGCCTTTGCGCCGATTTACGTGCGTCTGGCTTATTCCACAACTTGAATAGGGCTGAAAACTTCAGTCGAAGCGGTTAGTATTCGCCCCGGCCTCGCAAAATCCGTTGACTGGAGCCCCAAAACACCATGACACAGCCATCCGACAGCCAGGCCGCGGCCTTGCATGCCACGCCTTACGGAACCCTGCCTCCGGCCTCGCCCCTGCCGAACCGCAAGCCGATCAGCCTTCCCCGCCTGCTGGAAATGCGCGCCCGTGGCGAAAAGATCACCATGATCACCGCCTACGATGCCACGTTCGCCGCAGTGGCCGACGCAGCGGGCATTGAAAGCATTCTGGTAGGCGACTCCCTGGGCATGGTCTGCCAGGGCCTGCACACCACGGTGGGCGTGTCACTGGAAAACATGCGCTACCACACCGAAATGGTGTCCCGTGGTCTACGCCGTGCGCAGGGCACGGCCTGGCTGATTGGCGACCTGCCGTTCGGCGCGTATCAGGAGTCCAAAGAGCAGGCGATTCGCAGTGCCGGTGTCCTCATGCAGGCGGGCGCCCACATGGTCAAGCTCGAAGGCGGCGGCTGGACAACCGAAACAGTGCGATTCCTGGTGGAGCGTGGCATACCCGTTTGCGCCCACCTCGGGCTGACACCACAGACCGTGCACTCACTGGGTGGCTACCGCGTGCAGGGCAAGACGCAGGTCAGCGCCGATTTGCTCAAGCGCCAGGCCCACGAGCTCCAGGACGCTGGTGCCAGCATGCTGGTGCTGGAAATGGTTCCTGCACCCCTATCGCGGGAGTTGACCGATGAACTGACGCACTGCGCCACCATCGGCATCGGCGCGGGCAAAGGCACGGCGGGCCAGGTGTTGGTGATGCATGACATGCTTGGACTCAATCTGGGCAAGAACCCAAAATTCGTGCGCAACTTCATGGATGACGCCACCAGCATCCGTGCGGCGTTTGAGGCCTATGTGGCTGCTGTCAAGAACGGCAGCTTTCCGGTTGATGAACTACACGCCTGGTAAACCGACTCACCCCCGAAGCACCTGCGGTGCCTCCCCCCTCAAAGGGGGCGACACCAGTAGCCCGGCAAAGCCGGTTCTACGGTTTCCCTGGTAAAAAAACACTTCACACGCACGTCTATGAAACTCGTTCACACCCTCTCCGATCTGCGCGACCATTTGAGCGCGTTCCGCCATCCTGCCGTGGTGCCCACCATGGGCAATCTGCACGCCGGGCACCTGGCTCTGGTACGCCAGGCCAAGCCGCTGGGCGACATCACGGTGTCCACCATCTTTGTGAACCGCCTGCAGTTTGCCCCGCACGAGGACTTTGACTCCTACCCCCGAACACTGGACGCGGATTGCGAGCAGCTTGAGGCCGCAGGCTGTGACCTGGTGTTTGCCCCGCTTGAGGCCGAGATGTACCCCCAGCCGCAAACCTTCAAGGTGCACCCGCCCGCCGAACTGGCCGACATTCTGGAGGGGCACTTTCGCCCGGGCTTCTTCATTGGCGTGAGCACCGTGGTGCTCAAACTGCTGTCGTGCACCCAAGCGCGCACAGCGCTCTTTGGCAAGAAGGACTACCAGCAACTCATGGTGATCCGCGAACTGGTGAAACAGTTCGCCATGCCGATCAACATTGTGGGCGGCGAAACCCAGCGCAGCGACGACGGCCTTGCGCTCTCATCACGCAACGGCTACCTGAGCCCGGCCGAGCGCCAGCAGGCCGTGCAACTCTCGGCCACCCTGAAAACCGTGGTGCAGTCCCTGCGCGCAGACCCCGCGCCAGACAGCGCCGGCATTGCGCGCCTGGAGTCCCAGGCCATGCATACCCTCAGCCACGCGGGCTGGCGCCCGGACTACGTGGCGGTGCGTCGCCAGGCGGACCTGCAGAGCCCGCACAGCGGCGACCCGCTGGTGGTGCTAGCGGCGGCGCGGCTGGGCGCTACGCGGTTGATTGACAATTTCGAAGTGTAGTTTGCTATCATTTATATAGCTATAAGCCTATGATTTGCAAGGTCTCGTAGCACTTTCCATTCTGCTTTGCTCGCATGGAGCCAGATCGAGCCCAACCGGAATGGAGACCCAGCACATCCGGCGCAGCCAAGCCCAGTGAACACCTATCGCTTCACGAGGCGATGGGAGACCAATTCGGGCAGCAATGCTGCTGTTGGACCGCGTATTTGCCACACCTCGCGATCCGGGTAGCACGAAGGCCGGTTCATGCGGTGATCAACGCATCCGCCAAAGATTGACTTTTATCAACGGATCAGGGGGATAGCGCTGCCTATCGGTGCGAATGTACCTGACGCGTCAAGCCTGAAAATCTAGAATGGTCCGTACAACGGTTGCCCGCGTTCTCAGGAGACAAACCATGAATCGCTTGATGCTTGCCACTTTGGTGGTCTTGCTGGCTGCATTTCCGATGTCCGTGCGGGCCAATGATCCGGCGTCAGTGGTCCGGGGTGGCCGCCTGTATGACAACTGGATTGCCGAAACCCGTTCCCGGGCACCAAACCACACCAACCCCGCGTTCAAAGCCGGGCAGGCACGTGCGTCCACCGCGGACACCTGGCGTTGCGTGGCGTGTCATGGATGGGACTACAAGGGCAATCAGGCGGTGAAAGGCGTACAAGGCAGTCAGAAAGCCGACCCGGCTGGCATTGCTGCACTGCTCAAGGATGCAAACCATGGCTACGACGAGTGGCTTGACGAACATGACCGCATGGACCTTGCCAACTTTGTTTCCCGTGGTCAGGTGGATATAAGCCGTCTGGTGGGCCAGGCACGCAACCTGAAAGTAGGTCAGACGTCTGCGCACAAGGTCTTTGCCACCATGTGTGCAGTCTGTCATGGCCTGGAGGGCGACCGCCTGCGCGAGATTGCGCCCCTGGGCGACTCGGCCCGCCAACGACCGGCAGAAGTGTTGCATGTCACGCTCAACGGCCACCCTGGCGGCAACATGCCGGCCTTGCGCACACTGGGTGAAGAAACCGCGGTGAACATGCTGGCCTACCTGCAAACACTGCGCAGCCTCGATCTGGTGGCCTCGGTGGCCAACGGCGGGCGGCTGTATGACGACTGGCAGGTTCACACTGGCGGGCAGCGCCAGGCCCTAGCGCACCCCGCTTATCCGGCCAAAGCCTATTACGCCAATCTGCCCAATGAAACCTGGCGCTGCAAGGAATGCCATGGCTGGGACTACAAGGGTGTTCAGGGGCAATATGCGAAGGGCAACCACGCCACGGGCATCGTGGGAATTCGTGGCATGACTGGAAGCGACCCGGCCAGGACTATGGCGGTCCTGCGGGGCACATCACACCATTTCGGCGCAGTGTTGAAGCATCGCGACCTGCAGGACCTGGCCAATTTTGTGAGTTACGGGCAGATCGACATGGACACCGTCATCGATCCAAAAACCGGCCTATCGCGCGGCAATGCAACCAAAGGACAACCCCACTACCGGACCATGTGCGCCAACTGCCACGGCCCGGAAGGGCATTTTGTTGCCAAACGTCACTTGGGCAAAGTCTCGCGTGGAGACCCCTGGCACAGCCTGCACAACATGCTCAACGGCCATCCGGATGACACCATGCCAGCCCTGCGTGAACTGGACCCCGGCGTTACAAGAGACATCCTCGCGCACATCCAGACCCTGCTGGAGCGACGTTAGACAGCAACATCACAGCCCCATGGCGAGCGCATCGGTCTGCGCCCTGTGACAGCCGCTCAAGGCGCGAATCCCGTTATCGGAATACCCAGAAAGAAGCAGCCGCCACCAGCGTCGGCGGAAGGGCCGCCAACAGCAAACCGACGGGATGAACCACGCCTTCGTCAAAATGCTGGCGCAGGATGGCAATGCCGGCCGGGTTGGGTGCGTTGGCGATGATGGTCAGACCACCGCCTGTCACGGCACCGGCAACCAGCGCGTACTTGAAGCTGTCGCTCAGACCCTCCACCAGTGAGCCCAGGTAAGTCAGTGCCGCGTTGTCGGTCACGGCGGTCAGCGCAATCGCCCCCACAAAAACCATATCGCTGCTCATTCGCATCAGAAGTGGCTGCAGCCACCACTGTTGCTGGCCACCCAGAACGACCAGCCCTGCCAGGAAGAATGCCACCAGCAGCCCCTCTTTCAGAATCAGCCGGTCCTGATGGTGCTCGTAGGCATGCGTAATGCCCAGAAAGAACAAAAACAGACCCATGAAAATGGGCGGATGGTGCGCAAACACAACAACACCCACCAAAAACGCCAGGTGCACCACCACCAACAAAAGGGGAACAGGCGGCGCCATTTCGCTGGCCTCGGCTTGCAGGGGCAATGCCACCAGTTCTCTGCGAAACCAGATTGATACGCCAACCGAATTCACTAAGACTGCGATGGCGGCCTTCCAGCCGAAAGTAGCTGCCATGAAGGCGGTGTCCCAGCCCCACTGGGCTGCCACCATCAGCACCGGCGGCGCTGCGAACGAAGTAAGCGTCCCTCCGATCGAGATGTTGACAAACAGCACCCCCAGGGTTGCGTACTTGAGGCGGGTGGACAGGTTTCGGGCAAAAAATCGGTTGCCCAGAATCAACGCCGCCAGTGTCATGGCGGCTGGCTCGGTAATGAACGACCCCATCAAGGGCACCAGCACCATCACGACCAGGTAGTAACCCAGGCTGCCTCCGAGAGGCACCGCTCGCGCCAGCCATTGCACCAGCGCCATTGCAGCCTGCAGAATGGGCCGCGTCGCAGCAATCACCATGACGGCAAACACGAACATAGGCTCGGTGTAGTTGCGGTTGTCAATGTAGTCAACGGCAGCCTTCGTGCCCAGCATGGCCACCATGGCAATCGCCAGCACCAATGCCCAGAATCCGAACACCACCTCCACCTCGCCCAGCCAGTGCCACAAACCCGCGTGGCGGGGTTGCAAATGCGCCAGGTGTTCAAAGTACTTGGTCGAAAACGTGTGAATGATGGCCAGTGCAAACAGCAGGCTGCATACCAACTCAAAGTTTGTCATGGGCAGTACAGTCTCTACTTATTGGGGTTTTGAATCATCGGGCTTGTTGGCAGGTGCAGGGTACCAGTTTGCCGGTGGTACGACCTTGGGCTCCTTGGGGTCGCCCAAGTACTGCGGCGACATGATCTGTACACCATACGTATTGAACACATCCTGGATATTGGCATGCAAGGCACTGAGTAGCATGGCCCGCGAGCGCGGCTCGGTTTGATTTGCCTGACACACCACACGGTAAACCGGGTACCAGTCATTCAAAGCCGTCTGGAAAACCTGCGGCGCGGGGTCACGTGCCACGCCGTCGGTCCGCCGTGCTGCCTCGATCAGCATCGCATGGACCTGGCGCCACGGTGTGTCATAGCCGATGGTCACGGTGGTGTCCAGCACGAAGCCTGCGCCATGCACTGCGCGCGAGTAGTTTTTGGTGGTACTGCCCAGGATGCTGGCGTTCGAGATCGTCAGTTCTTCACCTAGCCCCGTGCGAATGCGGGTGGTGAAGATGCCCATTTCTGTGACGGTTCCCTCGTGGTCTGCGACACGGACAAATTCGCCTTTGCGAAAAACACGACCGTATGTCAATATCAGGCCGCTGGCAGCCTGTCCCACCAGGCTTGACGCCCCCATGGACAGCATCAGACCAACCAGCACGGACAGTCCCTTGAAGGCCTCCGTATCCGAGCCCGGCAAGTAGGGATAGGCCATGGCCAGGGCGAACAGCCAGATCACCACGTTGGCAAGGCGCTGGGTTGGCGCGACCACATCGGCATCCAGCCAATGCAATTGCACCGCACCACTTTGCACGTTGAAGAAGAAACGCTCCAGTGCCTGCGTGATCAGGTAGGCCAAATAAAAGATCAACAGCGCAGTCAACAGTTCGGGCACTGCCCCCAGTGCAGCGGTCATGACCGGCATGGCCAGACTCAGCAGAAAACTGTTGAGCGACTCCCCCCAGGCGCGTGTAAACGGGAAACTGCGCAGCACAAAGCTGATCCACTCAATCGTGGCCAACAGCACCAGCAGCCGATACAGCAGTGTGAGAATCAGGCGCACCAGATGGCCCAGCCGGTCCCGCTGCAGGAGCGCAACACCGCCGACATGCAGCCCGGCGGTGTGCCGCTCAGTCAGTGCAATCAGCCGACGTGCCAGCGCGCGCCGTGCGCGGGCTGCCAGCCACACCAAAGCTGCATAGGCAGCCGTTCCTGCCAGCGCCAATGCCAGGGCTCGAGTCAGCGTCTCCAGGCTGCGGCTTTCCACGCTCTCACTGATGGCCATTGTCAATGCAGTTGCAGCGCGTTGCGCTACCTGCTCCAGACTCTCTTCTCGCGCGGGATCCAGGTCTGCAGGTGTCAAGACAAAGCTGGTTGCACCATCGATCTGAATGAGCATGCCCAAGCTATCGGACTTGACCGAGACGAGGTGCGGTCCAGGCAATGCAAGCTGGTCATGGATACGGGTGCGGGCACGTGCGACCCTGTCATGTGAGGTCACGCCCAGCAAAGTGCCCCGAAAAACGGAGACCGGCCGGCTGAAAAGAACCAGCTTGTCAGCAGACGCGGGTTGCACCACCGCCGATTTGTGCACGGTTGCAGCGGAATCCCCGGCAGTTTGAGCCCCTGCGGTAGCACCCATAAGTGTCAGCGCAAAGACGAGAGCAATAATGTGAAGGCGCATACCGTCATTGTTACCGAACCGATGCAGACTGCTTTGGACAACGCCAAGCTGCTATAAACCCATGAATGCGATCCTGAATCCGGTGTATTGATGTCTGCCTGCAAATCCCTTCTTTCATACCTGCTAGCGATGCTGTTGTCGGGACTCACGGTCGTAGCGGGCGCCGTGGAACGACCCAAAGTGGGTCTGGCTCTTGGCGGTGGCGGGGCGCGGGGCGCCGCGCACATTGGGGTGCTGGAGGAGCTGGAACGATTGCGCATTCCCGTGGATTGTGTGGCTGGCACCAGTATGGGCGCACTCGTAGCGGGCGCATGGGCCGCGGGCATGGACGCCGCTACGTTGCGCAGTGAAATGGGCAAGGCTGACTGGAATGACCTGTTTCAGGATAACCCCGGCTACAACGAAATCAATTACCGAAACAAGCGCCTGGCCAAGCGCTTTCTGCCAGGCAGCGAAACGGGCGTCACGGCAGGCGGACTGGTAACCCCCCCAGGCGTCGTTTCAGGTCAAAAGATCAAACTGTTTTTCAACCAGTTGGTGCATTCAGACGCAGGGGAGCGTCTCATTGAGCATCTGGCGTTGCCTGTGGCCATCATTGCGACCGACATTGGCACGGGCGAGCGTGTGGTTTTTCGCGATGGCAGCCTGACACAGGCCATGCGCGCCAGCATGTCCGTCCCCGGCCTCATGGCGCCTCTGGAGTACCGCGGCAGGAAGCTGGTTGATGGCGGGCTGGTGGACAATTTGCCCGTTCAGGAGGTGCGTGATCTGTGCGGCGCTGACATCGTGATTGCGGTCAATGTTGGCTCACCCCTGCTAGCAGCCAGCGAAATCAGTGGCCTGCTGACCGTTTCAACGCAAATGGTGTCCATCCTGACGGAACAGAACGTCACACAGTCACTGGCAAAACTGAAGACCTCCGACATCTACATCAAGCCCGACTTGACAGGGCTGACGGCTGCCCAATTTGAACGCAGCGACGAGGCCGCTGACCGTGGCCGCACTGCCGCCCAGGCAGCAACGGCACTGGCTGCCCTGTCGGTAGACACACAAAGCTACGCTCAGTGGCAAGGACGCTGGGCACCCAGAAGCAAAGAACAATCCACGGTCGACAGCATCGAGATATCGGGACTGAAAACCGTCAAACCCGCCGCGGTGGAACGCTACCTGGAGCAAAAGACAGGTGAAGGCCTGAACGTTGCGCAGCTGAACCGCAATCTGCTGCGGGCTTATGGCGACGGGTACTACGAGCGGGTGGATTACGCCGTGGCGCGCCAGGGAGACAGGAATCTGCTGCGTATCACGCCGGTTGAGAAATCATGGGGGCCGGATTACCTGCGGTTGGGTCTCAACCTCAACTCCACCCTGACGGGCCGATCAACCTACAGCCTGCGGGCGGCTTATCAAAAAACGTGGCTCAATTCCTTTGGCGCAGAGTTGTTAACGACTGCGGAACTGGGCTCCAACACCGGGGTGAGCACAGAGTTTTATCAGCCACTGGACCCGGCCCAACGGTATTTTGTGTATTCAGCAGCAACCGTGCGTCGGGAAAATCTTGCGCTGTTTATCGACGATCTGCGCATCTCGGACTACCGCAATGCGATGGCACGGCTGGATCTGGCAGCAGGAACCAACGTAGGCATGACGGGACAGATCCGATTGGGGTGGCGCCATGAACGCCAGACCGTGGATATCGAAACCGGGCTTCCCATCCTGAAAAGCGATCCCCTGCACACCAACGGTTGGCTTGCCAGTTGGGAAACCGATCAGAAGAACCAGCTCCACATCGCAACGACCGGGTGGTCTGGAAAAGCCAGCTGGTTCGAATCCTCCGCTGGTGACTACAACTTGTTGAACCTGAATCTTGAAGGGTCTTACCAATTCAAGGATTGGGTGCTGGGCCTGCGCGGCAGCTACGCCGGTTCGACCTATGGGTCTCTCCCGGTGCAACAGATGGGGCGACTGGGCGGTTTCCTGAACCTTTCGGGGTTCGCCAACGACCAGCTTCTGGGTGACAGAGTCAGCTATGGTCACCTGCGGGCAGAGCGCATCCTGAGCCGTGCACCAACCGGACTGAGTGGCGATTTGCGCATGGGTTTTGCGATGGAATTTGGCAAAGTGGCAGATCCGGTGTCCGAGCCACGCCGATCCGGGTTGCTCAATTCAACGGTCATCTATGTTCGAGGTGAAACACCGTTTGGACCCGCATATATCGCACTCGGCCAATCCAGCAGCGGACCTGTCAATGCGTACTTCTTTATCGGAACACCCTGAATATGACCTGCAAGCTGGCTACATTGCCGGCGCCGGGTGAATGCGCAAGGGTCACATAAACCGGTCCAGGATTTTCTTACTGCTGGCATTCAGTGCAAAGAGGTCGCGAACCAGATACTGAATGCCATGAATATCCGAAATGATCAGCATCCCGGCGGCTCCGATGCGGCGTATGTCTTCATCACCGCGAAGCACAAACTCCGTATTGCCACGGTCGGTTTTCACGGTCCAGGTGCAGGGCGTCGAGAAGCTTGCCACTGCAACGATCTCGCTGATCACGGGCATGAACTCCCGAGTAGCCAGTTCGTCGCGGATCAGGGTTTGTGCGGGCTCGGGCACACCGGATAGTTCTTCAATCCAGGCAACCTCGTGGCCATCCTGGTTGACCAGCGAGATGCCAACTTCAGGCGATTGAATGGGAAACGCACGGACAGGCACCACGCCTTCAAAACGCTGGCTATCCGGGGTCGTCCAGACCAGCTTGCCAAAGGGATCGCGCTCCAGCGGAAAGTTGTCGGGGCTCGTCGTCACACTGGTTGCGTTCATCGTGCAGCGTCCATTTCAACATCCATATTGCGGGCCTGCGCCTGGTACAGGCTGAAATAGGCACCTTCTTTGGCCATGAGGGCATCGTGCGTGCCCTCTTCTACAACGCGGCCACGATCCAGCACCACCAGGCGGTCGGCGCGGTGCAATGTCGACAACCGGTGGGCAATGGCGATCGTGGTGCGCCCCTTCACCAGGTTTTCCAGCGCCTTCTGGATTTCCTTCTCGGTTTCGGAATCGACCGACGATGTGGCTTCATCCAGAATCAGGATGCGCGGGTCAATGAGCAACGCGCGCGCGATGGAGATGCGCTGGCGCTCACCACCCGACAGCCCTTGGCCACGTTCGCCCACCATGGAGTCGTAGCCCTGGGGCAGACGCAGGATGAACTCGTGGGCATGCGCCGCACGTGCGGCAGCGATGATTTCGGAACGGGTTGCATCGGGTTTTCCGTAGGCCAGGTTTTCTGCAATGGTTCCAAAGAAAAGGAATGGCTCCTGCAGCACCAGCCCGATGTTCTGGCGGTAGTCGGAAATGGCATAGGAGCGAATATCCACCCCGTCGACCTTGATCGATCCTTCGGATACGTCGTAGAAGCGGCATATCAGGTTGACCAGCGTGCTCTTGCCCGAGCCACTGTGTCCTACGAGGCCAATCATTTCCCCCGGCGCAATGGACAGGTTGATGCCGCGGTTGACCTCGCGGTTGCCATAGCGAAAGCCCACGTCGCGAACTTCAATACGTCCCTGTACCTTGCCCATGGAGACGGGTTGAACAGGCTCTGGCACCGTGGAGACGTGATCCAGAATGTCAAAGATGCGCTTGGCTGCCGATGCCGATTTTTGCGTGACCGACACGATGCGACTCATCGAGTCGAGCCGCCCGTAAAAGCGGCCAATGTAGGCAATGGCCATCAACAGCATACCCACGGTGATGGTGCCCTTGGACACCTGCCAGATACCAAACGCCCAGACGACAAGCAAACCAATTTCGGTCAGCAGGGACACGCTGGGGGAGAACAGGGACCAGATCTTGTTGATGCGGTCATTGACCAGCAGGTTATGGTGATTGGCATCGCGAAAGCGCTTGGCTTCGCGCTGTTCCTGCGCAAAGGCCTTGACCACGCGAATGCCGGGAATCGTATCAGCCAGCACATTGGTCACTTCGCCCCACACACGATCGATTTTCTCGAAGCCTGTTTGCAGGCGGTATCGTACAAAGTGGATCATCCAGCCGATAAAGGGCAGCGGCACCAGCGTGATCATGGCCAGGTAGGGATCCATCGTGAACAGGATCACAGCTGTCATCACAATCATGATGACATCGCTGGCGAAGTCGGTGAGGTGGAGCGACAGGTAGACCGCGATTCGATCGCTTTCGCTGCCAACACGCGACAGCAAGTCACCCGTGCGCTTGCCTCCAAAGTACTCCAGCGAGAGTTTCAGCAGGTGCTCATACGTTGTGGTGCGCAAATCTGCGGCGATACGCTCGGATACCAAAGCCAGCACATACGTCTTGCCCCAGCTCAAGACCCAGGCAAGCAAACCGGCACCCAGCAATGCCGACAGGTAAAACGCAATGGTTCCAGGCTCTACGGTTTCTCCGTTTTGCATGGGGATCAGCACCTTGTCGACAAGGGGGGCCGTGAGGTAGGGAGGCACCTGGTGGGCGGCTGTTCCCAGCAACATCAAGATAAACCCGAGCAGCAATTGACCACGGTAGGGTATGGCAAAACGCCAGAGTCGAAACAAAGTCCAGGTAGACGGCGGCGTGTGTACGACTTTGGTGCAGATGGGGCACTCGTCCTGGTCCGGCTCCAAAGGAGCCTTGCAGCTGGGACAAGCATTGCCCAGTGCCTGCGCCAGCGGTTTACCTGAAACGTGGCTTTCGAGTTGCGAGTGGAACTGGTCAACCAGACGAATGGCGTGCAGGTTTTGCGCCAGGGTGAAGCGCCAGGTGGCCAGCCGGCCGCTGGCATCCACCAGGTTCAAATGACCCACACCCGCATGGTCATGGTGGCGAAGCTGCAGACCCGCACGCAACGGCCACTCCTGCCATTGGGACTCTTTGCTTGACCGACTCAAAATGCGCTGATCGGTGATGGCGATCAGACCCGGTACGAAATTCAAATGGATGTCGAGGTCAACCTCGAGCGCTGCCAGAACGTTCTCATAGTTGCGGAGTTCTGACGAGACCGCAGTTCTCCAGTTGGCCGCCAAATCCGTTGGCAAAGCGCTCTCATTTAAAACAACAGGGGTCATGTAGTGCAGCAAAAAATTGAAATTCCGGGGATCCCGAGCCAAGTGCGTACCAATTGCGGCTTGCGCCATACTTTACGATACTAGGCAGAGCAACACACCTCAAGCTCCCGCAGGAATCAGGTAAGCGAGAATACATAACGCAACAAGCGCCACATCGGTGGACGATCCAAACCAATAATTGCCATGACGGACCAGAAAAAGATCGACATTCTCAGGGTGACACACCTGCGCGGACCCAACATCTGGACCTACAGGCCAGTCATTGAGGCTTGGGTCGATATTGGTGCACTGGAAGACTTCCCATCCAACACCATTCCCGGCTTTTACGAGCGGCTCACCGGCTTCCTGCCCAGCCTGATCGAACACCACTGCAGCCCTGGCGTACGAGGCGGTTTTCTGCAACGGGTGCTGGAAGGCACCTATGCCGCGCACATTGTGGAACACACTACTCTGGAATTGCAAAACCTGGCCGGCATGCGTACAGGCTTCGGCAAGGCACGCCAGACATCCACCCGGGGGGTTTACAAGATTGCATTCCGAACACGCCAGGAGCACGTTGGACGCGAGGCGCTGGTCGCCGCACGTGATCTGGTGGTGGCTGCAATCAACGATACGCCGTATGACGTGGCAACAGCCGTTCAGCACCTGACTGAAATGGTCGACGACTTGTGTCTTGGTCCCAGTACCTCGCACATTGTGGATGCCGCCACCAACCGCAGGATTCCATCCATCCGCCTGACCGAGGGCAATCTGGTGCAACTGGGCTATGGCATAAACCAGCGGCGTATCTGGACGGCAGAGACCGACCAGACATCCGCGATTGCCGAAGAGATTGCAAGCGACAAGGATCTGACCAAGTCGCTGCTCAAAGCCTGCGGCGTGCCCGTCCCGGAAGGCGACTTAGTGCGCAGTGCGGAAGCCGCTTGGGAAGCAGCCCAAGATATTGGCGTCCCCGTCGTGCTCAAGCCCTACAACGGCAACCATGGGCGTGGCGTATCACTCAACCTCTCGCTGGAGGACGAAATCAAGGCCGCCTATGCGGTCGCCGTGGAACGTGGAAACGGCAGCAACAGTGTGATTGTCGAAAAATACATTCCCGGTGATGAGCATCGCCTCCTCGTGGTGGGCAAACAGGTCGTTGCAACCGCATGCGGTGAAACACTCTGGATCACCGGCGACGGTGTTTCCACAATCGATCAACTCTGCTGGAGCCAGATCAATGATGTCGACCCGCGACGGGGCAGGTCGGAGGAGCACCCCCTCAATGTGGTTGTCCCGAGTGAAAGCAAAGAGATTTTGCTGGAATTGCAACGGGTGAACATGACACCTGAGAGTGTTCCGGCTAGCGGACAAAAGGTCCTGATTCAGCAAAACGGCAATGTGGCTTACGATATTACGGATCGCGTTCACCCCAGCGTGGCCGCTATGGCTGCACTTGCCGCGCGGGTGGTTGGGCTGGACATTGCGGGTATCGATATGGTGCTGGAAGACGCGAGCAAACCCATGTCAGCCCAAAAAGGTGCTGTCATCGAGGTCAATGCCAGCCCGGGATTGCTGGCCCATATCAAACCGGCTGATGGCCCCGGCCAGCCGGTTGGCAAGGCCATCATCGAACACCTGTTCAAGCAGGACCGCGATGGACGCATCCCGATTGTGGGCATTACCGGCACACAGAAGACAGGGCGTATTGCCCGCATGATTGCCTGGCTTGCCCACATCAGCGGCAAGCACGTCGGCCTGGCCTGCAGCGAGGGCTTGTACCTGGATGGCCGTCAGGTCGAATCCAAGGACTGCACCAATTGGGATGCAGGACAGCGCCTGCTGATCAACCGCTCAGTCCAGGCCGCGGTGTTTGAAAACACCAGTCAGACCATTCTGGCCGAGGGTCTGGCGTACGATAAATGCTCAGTAGGCGTGGTGACAGATGTTGGCTGGCAACCCTCTCTTGAGTCCTTTGATATTCTGGATGCAGAGCAAACCTTCAAGGTTACGCGCACCCAGGTCGATGTCATTCTGCCAACCGGTACAGCTGTGCTGAATGCGGCGGATCCCCAGGTAGTGGAGTTGGCTGAACTATGCGATGGGAAGGTCATCTTCTATGGCATGGATGCCAACCACAACGTGCTGTCAGAGCACCGCGCTGCAGGAGAGCAGGTCGTTTTTGTGCGCGAGGACCATATCGTCTTGGCCCACGGCCCAAAAGACGTCGCCTTGCTGCCGTTGGCATCCCTCAAGCCCACCAAAGCATCCCAGCCAGAAATGGTAATGGCGGCGGTTGCGGCAGCCTGGGCACTCAACATTCCACCAGAGCTCATAGGCGCTGGTTTGCGGACCTTTGAATCCAACCCCAGAAAAACACCCTACTGACTGCCAACACGACCGTCGGTAGCGTACCCGTTTTAAAACCCCGAGATACCAGAGACACACCATGGAAGTAACCCGTATTCGAGCGCTGCGTGGCCCCAACCTGTGGAGTCACCACACGGCCATACAGTCCATTGTGGCGTGCACCGGGGTCGAACGCTCGATTGGCACCATCCCCGGCTTTGAGTCGAGGTTGCGATCGCGCTTTCCCGAAATCGGCTCGTTCCAGCCAACCGGGCATGATGATTCCATTCCCATGGTTCATGTGCTGGAACTGGCAGCGCTGGGCCTGCAGGCACAAGCCGGTTGCCCGGTCACATTCAGCTGCAGCACCCCCACGGTGGATGTCGACGTCTACCAGTTGGTTGTGGAATACAGCGAAGAGCAAGTAGGACGATTGGCCATGGACCTGGCCCAAGCGCTTTGCAGGGCAGCCCTGGATGACACACCGTTTGACCTTGCCGACGCTTTGACACAGCTGCGGGATCTGGACGAAGATGTCCGCCTGGGACCGAGCACAGGCTGCATCGTCGACGCAGCTGTGGCGCGCAATATCCCCTTTAGCCGGATGACCGAAGGCAGCATGGTGCGCTTTGGCTGGGGCAGCAAGCAGCGGCGAATTCAGGCGGCAGAAATGGACATCACCAGCGCCATTGCCGAGGCCATTGCACAGGACAAGGAGTTGACCAAGAAACTCCTGGCTGCGGCAGGCGTTCCCGTACCGGGAGGGCGATCCGTCACGGATGCCGAAGATGCTTGGCTGGCGGCCTGTGAAATCGGCATGCCCGTGGTCGTCAAGCCCAAAGATGGCAACCAGGGAAAGGGCGTGACGGTCAACATCACAACCAAGGAACACCTGATCAGGGCCTTTGCCACGGCCAAGGAGTTCCGGGACGACATTCTGGTTGAGCGCTACATGCCGGGCAATGATTTTCGCTTGCTTGTCGTTGGGGACAAGCTGGTGGCTGCAGCCCGGCGTGACCCGCCCAAGGTGGTCGGCGATGGCGTGCAGACCGTGGCTGAACTGGTCGCCCAGGTCAACCTGGACCCCAGACGCGGCTCGGGCCACTCGACTTCCCTCACAAAGATCCGTATTGACGACATAGCCCGGTCTTGCCTGGCCAATCAGGGGTTCTCACCGGAATCGATTCCGGCCAAAGGTGAGCGCGTCAATTTGCGAAACAACGCCAATTTGTCGACGGGTGGCTCAGCCACCGATGTCACCGATGATGTACACCCTGAAGTAGCGGCTCGCGCGGTGGCCGCCGCCCACATGGTGGGACTGGACATTTGCGGTGTGGACCTGGTGTGTGACAGTATCCTGCGCCCCATTGAGGAACTGGGTGGCGGCATTGTGGAAGTCAATGCAGCGCCAGGCCTGCGCATGCACCTGAGCCCATCGTTCGGCAAGGGCCGCGCCGTGGGCGAAGCCATTATTTCCAATATGTTCAAAAACGGACAGGATGGGCGAATTCCAATCGTTGCGGTCACAGGAACCAATGGCAAGACCACCACCGTGCGCCTGATTTCGCATTTGTTGACCCAAAATGGCTTGTGTGTTGGCATGACCAACACCGATGGCGTGTATGTCGGCGGAAACTGCATCGACACAGGAGACTGCAGCGGACCCAAAAGCGCCCGCAGTGTGCTGTTGCACCCCGATGTGGATGCGGCAGTACTGGAGACCGCTCGGGGCGGTGTATTGCGCGAAGGGCTGGCTTTTGACCGCTGCGATGTGGCAGTGGTTACCAACGTAGGAAGCGGCGACCACCTTGGTTTGAATTACATCACCACGGTGCAGGATCTTGCGGTTCTCAAGCGCGTAATCGTCCAGAACGTGTCGCCCAACGGCACGGCTGTATTGAATGCAACAGACCCGAATGTGGCTGTCATGGCGGGCAAGTGCAAGGGTGCGGTCACGTTCTTCGCGGTCGACAAGTTTCACCCAGTCATGGCCACGCATCGCGCCCAGGGGCAGGCCGTGGTGTACGTGGAAAACGGGCACATTGTGGCAAGCAAAGGTGACGTTCAGGAGTCCATTGCACTGGCCAATATTCCCATCACCATGGGCGGCATGATTCCATTTCAGGTTGAAAATGTCATGGCATCGGTGGCAGCAGCCTGGGCATTGGGACTGGACTGGGCTGTTATCAAAGCCGGGCTCGCCGGATTTTCCAACGACTGTGACAATGCACAGGGTCGTTTCAACCTGTTCCAGTACCGTGGTGCTACGGTGATTGCGGACTATGGGCACAACCCGGACGCGATGCTGGCCTTGGTTCAGGCCGTAGAGGGCATGCCCGCAACGCGACGCTCGGTTGTCATCAGCGGTGCCGGAGACCGCCGTGACCAGGATATTCGCCAGCAGACGGAGATTTTGGGCGACGCGTTTGATGAGGTCATCCTGTATGAAGACCAGTGCCAGAGGGGACGAAAGGACGGTGAAGTGGTTGCGCTGCTTCGACAGGGCTTGGCCAATGCGCGGAAAACCACCCAAGTAAGCGAGATCAAGGGCGAGTTTCTGGCCATCGACACGGCCATGGATAAACTCACTTCGGGTGATCTTTGCCTGATTCTGGTCGACCAGGTGGAAGCCGCATTAGCCTACATTGAGGCGCGTATACAAAAGGGCTAAGCCCTATAAGCCTTCAATCGCCGGCCCCCGACCCATCAAAGCGGCCACGGCCTGAGCGGGCTGCAACCGGCCATCGAGCAAATCAACCACTGCCTGCGCGATCGGCATATCAACGCCGAGCGTGCGTGCGCGTTGAACGACCGTGCGGGCGCTGTAGACACCTTCAGCGACGTGGCCCAGCATGTCGACGGCCTGCGACAAGCTGTGGCCTTGTGCCATGGCCATACCCACACGCCGGTTACGTGAAAGATCACCCGTGGCGGTTAACACCAGATCACCCAGTCCGCTAAGCCCCATGAAGGTCTCCGTCCTGGCACCCAGTGCAACACCCAAACGGGTCATTTCAGCCAGCCCGCGGGTCACCAATGCGGCCCGTGCGTTCAGTCCAAGCTGCATGCCGTCGCACAAACCGGTTGCGATGGCCAGCACGTTCTTGACGGCTCCGCCTACTTCCACACCGATTACGTCCTCATTGGCGTACACGCGCAGTGTGGAGCTGTGAAAGGCGGCAACCAGTGAATCCCGCAGCGAACCATGCACGCTGGCGGCCACCAGTGCCGTAGGCTGTCCTGTAGCCACTTCCTGCGCAAAACTGGGGCCACTCAGAACGCCTGATCGCAGGGATGGTGCGACCTGACTCTGAATTTCGTGACCCATCAGCCCCGGCTTACCGGCCACACCAGCCTCGAAGCCTTTACAAAGCCAGGCTACACCGGCAGGGCAATCACCAAGTTGAGTCAACAAGCCGCGCAAACCTGCCATGGGCGATGCAACAATGACAAGGTCATCAGGCTTCAGTGCACAAGCCCAGTCGGTTAGCGGCTGCGCATGAATGTCCAGACCGGCAGGCAAACGAATGCCAGGCAGGTATCGCACGTTCTCGCGGACGTTGGCCATGACTTGCGCCTGCAGTGGGTCACGCACCCACAATGTCACGGCATGACCGCCTGCGGTGTTTGCGCTGGCATTGATGGCCAGCGCTGTGCCCCATGCACCGCCCCCAACAACTACTATCTTCATAGCAATCTATTCAATAAGGGCGAGGCTTAAAGGCCATTTTCGCAAAAGATTATTGGGGAAGCGTGCCTGCGGGCGCCTCGCCCTGGGTCTGGGCAAGCTGTTGCTGTTCATACATCGCCTGAAAATTGATTTCAGACAAATGCACCGGTGGAAAGCCGCCGCGCTGAATCAGGTCAGCCACATTTCCACGCAGGTAGGGGTAAACGATTTGCGGGCAAGCGATTCCCATGATCTGACCCATTTGGTCTTCCGCAATATTGCGCACTTCGAAAATACCGGCTTGCTTGGCTTCGACCAGGAACACGGTCTTGTCCTTGATTTTCGTATGCACCGTCGTGGTCACGCAAACCTCAAAAATGCCATCAGCGACCGGTGCAGCCTCAACGCCGAGTTGGATATCGACTGCAGGCTGGTCCTGCTCCAGCAGAATGGCCGGGGAATTGGGCTGCTCGAGGGACACCTCTTTGAGATACACACGTTGAATATTGAAAACGGGGTTCAGATCTGACATAAAACAATCTTTCAAATTAAAACAATGCCCGCCCGAAAGCCATCGAACGGGTAGATAACGGGAATGTCGTCAAGAAGGAATTATCTCAGGCCGGAAGAACAGGCCTGAGTGACCGCTTTACGCGGCATTCAGGAGTGGCAACAAGCCGCCCTGGCTGTCCAGTGCCATCAGGTCATCGCAACCGCCAACATGCGTACTGCCGATGAAGATTTGCGGGACCGTGCGCCGTCCGGTCATTTCCATCATTCTGACTCGCTCCTGTGGTTGGCTATCTACCCGGATTTCCTCAATGTGGGTAACCCCCCGCGAGACCAGAATGCGCTTGGCTTGCACGCAATAAGGACAAACGGCCGTGGTATACATCTTCACTGTCTGCATGGCATCAACCTTTTTCAACCGGCAAATTCGCAGCTTTCCAGCCGGAGAGGCCGCCACCCAGGGATTGGGCCTGTTCGTACCCCAATTTCTTGGCTATCGCAACGGCGCGTCCGGATCGCGCACCAGACTGACAAACCAGAATCAGCGGAAGCGACTTGTTCTTCACAGCCGAGGCAAGCTTGCCTTCCAACTCGTTCAATGGAATGTTTTTGGCGCCACCCACATGACCCGCTGCAAACTCGGAGGGTTCACACACGTCAATGACCACCGCTTTTTCGCGATTCATCAACAACACGGCGCCGTTCGGATCAAGGCCACCGGTGGTAGCACCTTGGATCACGGGCAACAAAAGCATCGATCCTGATGCGATGGCGATGGCAATCAACATCCAGTTGTCCAAAATGAATTTCACTTTATTCCTTGTAAGTTAGCTTGTATTCAGCCCGCCATTTTAGAATGGCGGCTGTTTTGTTGCAGATCACTGCCCCGCCAACCTCGCACACACCATCGCACCATGTACAAACTCGTTCTTGTTCGCCACGGCGAATCCACCTGGAATCTCGACAATCGCTTCACCGGATGGACAGATGTTGACCTCACACCAACCGGAATAGCCCAAGCCAAAAGCGCCGGCAGCCTGCTCAAGGCGGACGGGTATGAATTTGACCTTGCCTTTACCAGCGTGCTCAAGCGCGCCACCCGCACCTTGTGGCATTGCCTGGACGAAATGGATCGGACCTGGCTGCCCGTGGTGCACTCCTGGCGATTGAACGAGCGGCATTATGGTGCCCTTCAGGGTCTGAACAAAGCGGACATGGCCAAGCAGTATGGCGATGCCCAGGTCCTCCAGTGGAGACGCAGTTATGACACACCACCACCCGCGCTGGAGCCGACAGACAGTCGCTGCGAGCGATCGGACTTGCGGTATGCCGCGTTGGAACCCGGGCAGGTTCCATTGACAGAGTGCCTGAAAGACACTGTTGCGCGGGTGATGCCTTTCTGGACGGAAAGCATGGCGCCAGCAATCCTGAGTGGCAAGCGCATTCTGATCGCCGCCCATGGAAACTCCATTCGTGCGCTGGTCAAGTATCTGGATGGTATTTCCGATGATGAGATCGTTGGACTCAACATTCCCAATGGCATTCCACTGGTATACGAACTGGGTGCCAACCTGAAGCCCATTCGCCATTACTATCTGGGCGATGCCGAAGCTGCAGCAAAGGCAGCTGCAGCCGTGGCATCGCAAGGTAAAGCCTGACCTTGGGGTTCGAACACGTTAAACCGGGAACACGCCCCAACGCATGCCCCAACCAGAAAGGCGCCTGACGGGCCAGCATTTCAGGGTGTATATTGAAACGGCACGGGGATACATATGGGTCAAAAACTGAAAATTGCGGGATGGATCGGGCTGGGAGTCATGGCGGGCGCGTTGACAACGATCTCGCTTCAGACGGTTGCGCGCAACACCATGGCGCCGCTTCCGCTGGAAGAACTTCAACAGTTGGCGGCAGTTTTCGGTATGGTCAAAAGCGACTATGTCGAGCCGGTTGATGAGAAGAAGCTGATAACGGATGCCATAGCGGGCATGGTTTCCAGTCTGGACCCGCACTCCCAGTATTTCGACAAAAAGTCCTTCAAGGAGTTCAAGGAAGGGACATCCGGAAAGTTCGTCGGAGTGGGCATCGAGATCACACAGGAAGACGGGCTTGTCAAGGTTGTCTCGCCAATCGAGGATTCGCCGGCTTTTCGGGCTGGCATCAGAACCAATGACCTGATCACGCGTGTGGATGACACGGCGGTAAAGGGCCTGACACTCAATGAAGCCGTCAAGCGGATGCGCGGCGAACCCAACACCAAAGTGGTTCTTACGATCTACCGCAAAGAGGAAAACCGGACGTTCCCGGTCTCGATTATTCGCGAGGAGATCAAGCAACAGTCGGTGCGCGGCAAACTGGTTGAACCAGGCTATGCGTGGATACGGATCAGCCAGTTCCAGGAGAGAACAGTCGACGACTTTGCGCGCAAGGTCGAAGAAATTTACAAACAGGAGCCTGGCTTGAAGGGACTGATTCTGGACCTTCGCAACGACCCGGGAGGCTTGCTTAACGCCGCTGTGGCCGTTTCTGCTGCCTTTTTGCCCGAAAACGTGATTGTGGTATCAACAAACGGCCAGACACCTGACAGCAAGCAGGTACTCAAGGCGACCGTGCGTGACTACCTGGGACGTGATGGTACGGACCCGCTCAAAAAACTGCCTGGCGGCCTGAAGAAAATTCCTCTCGTCGTTCTGGTGAACGAGGGATCGGCCTCTGCCAGCGAGATCGTGGCAGGTGCCCTGCAGGATCACAAGCGTGCCACCGTCATGGGAAGTCAGACTTTTGGCAAAGGTTCGGTCCAGACTTTTCGCCCCCTTGGGCCCGATACCGGACTGAAAATTACCACGTCACGCTACTACACACCCAGCGGGAAATCGATTCAGGCCAAGGGGATCGTTCCCGATGTCATGGTCGATGACACTGAGGCGGGCAGTCCATACGCTGCATTGCGCGTGCGCGAGGCCGACCTCGGAAAACACCTGGCCAGCGGTCAAGGTGAAGAAATCAAAGACGCAACCCGTGAAAAGGCGCGCGATGAGGCACTCAAGCGCCTGGAAGAGGAATCCCGCAAGCCCGCATCCGAGCGTCGACCTCCCGAGTTTGGGTCTGAAAAAGATTTCCAGTTGACACAAGCCATCAACCAGCTAAAGGGGAACCCCGTTCTTGTCAGCAAGACGCTGGTGGAACGCAAGGAAGAACCCAAAGAAAACTAGGCAACTCGCCATGGATGATTCGCAGTTGCTGCGTTACTCGCGCCACATTCTGCTCAATGAGTTGGGCGTGGAGGGTCAGGAGCGAATCATGCAAGGTCGCGCTTTGATCGTTGGATTGGGTGGCCTCGGTTCTCCGGCAGCGTTTTATCTGGCCACTGCGGGTGTTGGCCACTTGACGCTGGTGGATCACGACGTGGTCGATCTCACCAATTTGCAACGCCAGATCATCCACACCGAAGCCCGGGTGGGCCAAGCCAAGGTTGAATCGGCACGCCAGACGCTGCTGGCGGTGAATTCACGCCTAAGCATTACTGCGCTGACTGAACGAGCGGACGAACAACGCCTCAGAGAACTGGTCGCAGACGCAGATGTGGTACTGGACTGCAGCGATAACTTTGCAACGCGTCAGGGGTTGAACGCAGCCTGCGTACTCCACGGCGTGCCGCTGGTTTCCGGTGCTGCGATCCGGTTCGATGGGCAACTGGCGGTCTACAACCCCAAACACATTGATTCGCCCTGCTACGCATGCGTTTTTCCACCCGATATCGCATTTGAAGAGACACGTTGCGCGACCATGGGCGTATTTGCGCCTCTGGTAGGCATCATTGGAAGCATGCAGGCTGCCGAAGCACTCAAATTGCTCGCATCGGCCGGTGAACCCGCAGTGGGCAGATTGATGATGCTCGATGGAAGAAATATGAACTGGACGGACATTCGCCTGCCGCGCAATCCGGCGTGCCGGGTTTGCGGCCCACTACCGGCCTGATTCACCACGTCCATGGCCCCACACGAAAATCATTCAAACAGTGGTCGAACAAACCCTCGAAACTGCCGTGGAAAGACGCCGTAATTCTTCGTGTCAAATTCGCTTGCGCATGCGATCATGAGTTTGGTTCCTGTTATGCTTTAGCGGCTCCCATTCGATAACCACTGTGGCACACCAACGCTCGAGTTCTCCGGTCCAGTTGCAAGAATTGCAACTCGACGATGCGCGCGCATTGCTAGACCAAGCGATGTTGTTGGCCTTGCCGTCGCCAAATGACACGCCCACGCAATATCTGCAGGCAATTGTCGATGGACTCTGCGAGTTGTCGCTTAAGGATCCGCTCACCGGCTTGGGGAATCGCCGTCATTTCCGTGCGGTACAGGAAAGGACGATCGACGGGGTTGCCCGCTCGGGTGATCCTGCGCTCTTGCTGATGATGGACATTGACCATTTCAAGAAGGTCAATGACACCCATGGGCACCAGGCGGGAGACCGGGTACTTCAGGTCATTGCGAAATCTATTTCGAGTTGCATTCGGCCGATGGACACCGTGGCCCGATATGGGGGCGAAGAGTTTGCGGTCGTATTACCCAACTGCCATACGTCGTTTGGATCAACCGTTGCAGAACGCATACGTGAGACCATAGAAGCGTTGACCATAGTCATCTCTCCCAGCTTGTCAATCAAGGTCACGATCAGCATCGGTGGTGCATATGCCCCGGAATGGGTACGTTCAACCGCGGAACTATGGACCGAGCGGGCGGACATTCAGTTGTATCGCGCCAAATCCGAAGGGCGCAATTGCGTATGCCTGGACCATCAACAAGAGATTTTCGTCAGTGCGGAGGAAAAAAATCTTCTCTTTGGTCATTTGTCGTTGGGAGATCCGGCCTGGATCGAAAGCGTTTCCAGCGACGTGCCGTCTTCTTCCGCTAGCAGTGTCATACAAAGGGTGAATTGATGTCCGATGCGTTGAATTCCCCTATTCCCAAAGACGTCGGGGACAGTGTTCCGTTAAAGCCATTGGGGAAAGTGCTGGCTGTCACCAGCGGCAAGGGTGGAGTTGGCAAGACGTTTGTCTCAGCCAATCTGGCTGCAGCTTTGGCGAAGCTGGGACATCGCGTGCTGGTGCTAGATGCGGATCTGGGGCTGGCGAATCTGGATGTGGTGCTCAATCTGTACCCAAAAATCACCTTGCATGACGTATTCACCGGCAAGGCCAAGCTAGAGGATGCCATTATTCATGCGCCGGGCGGATTTTCCGTACTGCTTGCGGGCTCCGGCATGGTTGAATACTCCCGATTGACCCCTGAGGTTCGTGATGACTTCCTTCGGATCATGAACGGCTTGGCACCCCATTACGATGTTGTTTTACTGGACACAGGTGCCGGTATTTCTGATGTGGTGCTGTTCGCCGTTTCGCTCGCATCCGAAGTGTTGGTTGTTGCGACGCCGGAGCCGACGTCCCTGACGGACGCGTATGCCACTATCAAAGTTCTGGTCGCCCAGCAGAAGCGCCAGACCATTCGCATGGTTGTCAATCAGACTGCCAGAATTGGTGATGGACGCGCAATTACCGTGCAATTGCAGCAGGTGCTGGACCGTTTCGTCCCCACGGAGCCAGGACGGGCCATCAAGCTTGTACATATGGGTGACATTCCGGCGGATCAATCCGTGCGGCAAGCCATCATGCGCCGCCAGCTATTGATGCAGACCAGCCCCAGTTGCCCGGCTGCCATGGCCATTTCGCAACTCGCTCTGAAGCTTGAAGACAGTGTGATCTCTCGCAAGCGCTGAAGCGCAGGCGCTCGGTGTCAAGCGGTCACAATCCAGCCTTCCAGGCTGTCAATATTCTCCGGCAATCCGAATAGTGGATCTCCGTTTTCATGTTGTCGCTGCCCCCACGCAGCCTGAACCAGGCACAGCAGCGCATCGATGGAGTCGCCTTTTGCGTCATTCGCCAGTGCGTCACGCTGGGCATTGGTCAGTTTCACACGCAACCCCAAGCGGGTTCGACCCGCCTCGAGACCCGTCAAAATATCCTTTCGCGCGATCAATCGCTCGCTTGTCTGCTTGAGCCTGTCATCGCTTTTGTAACTGACAGTGCCAATCAATTCACGGGCCAGCAGGCCAGGATAGGCCTCGAGTGCAACGCGGCATGCAGTCTGCCCTGTTACGCCTCTCGCCGTCGCCAATGGCATATGTATTCCCGGCATCACGACCCCAGCGTCCAGCAATCGCGGAACCCCTGCATGGAGCATGTAGGCAACTGGAGGATTGACCCACTTCATCGACGGACTCGAGCCGGCTGGTCCGTCACAAGCACGATGCGCAAACTTCGAGCCTGGCGCGCGGGAGTTACAAAACGCAGCAAAGGCCGTGCGAATCTCCAGTCTGCTCAAAGTGGCATAGTGACGCAGACACGCCTCCCATGTTGTCGGCCAACCCAGCTTTTCCACGAGTTCGCGCGGCAGACCAAATGGCATGTCGAACCCGCCGGTCCACGCGTTGGGCTGGTTCAGCCACTGCGAAAAACCATCCAGCGAAACAACATGCTCCATCCGTTCCAGCACAACGACATCGCCGCGTGAACGTCCCCAGGCAATGACAATTGGCTTGCGTGCGGTGGGCCGACTGGAAAAGTCACAACCAATCAGCGAAGCCATTCAACATGCCCGACAAAGTAGCTCGCCAGATAGTTGCGTTCGCCGGCAGTAGCCCCATCACCCATCCAGGGCTTGGCATTGCACTAGCACCATTGCCGGCCAGTCCAAGAGTCAGGCCCGTCCAATGATGGATGCCGTTGCCATTAACTCCTCAAGCAAGGCAAGGGACACCTGCCCGGAGACCGAGTAGGGATCAAGCTCGGATTTTTCTGCATACTTCAACAAGATATTGGTATTGATTTTGGACATGTTGACTTGTCCCATGGTCCACCCGCCAAACCGACGCTCCAGAATTTCTTCGTAATGCAGCAAAACCACATCCTTGTGCCGGACGTCTTTCTGAATATGGCCAAAAAGGTCGCTCACTGCCATCCGGCCGCCCTCGATGGCCTGCAGAAATATACCGCCACCGTAACAGAGGATCCCGGTGATGCCGCAGGTCGGGTTGTACTGGCGGGATTTGGCAAGAATATCCTCAATAGACTGCGCACTGGGATCCAGCGCGCGACTGGCATATAGCAATCGAACCAACATGTCTTAGCCTTTCTGTGGAATCAGGGACAAGAACTCGCGCCGCAAATTGGGATCTTTCAAAAATACACCGCGCATCACCGAGTTGATCATCTTGCTGTCCATGTCCTTTACACCGCGCCAAGCCATACAGTAATGACTGGCCTCCATAACAATAGCCAAACCATCAGGTTGCGTTTTCTCCTGGATCAAGTCAGCCAGTTGTACAACTGCTTCCTCCTGGATTTGGGGCCGCCCCATGATCCACTCTGCCAGCCGTGCGTACTTGGAAAGCCCAATCACATTGGTGTGTTCGTTGGGCATGACGCCGATCCATATCTTTCCAATGACCGGGCAGAAATGATGACTGCAGGCACTGCGTACCGTTATCGGCCCAACAATCATCAACTCATTCAAATGACCCACATTGGGAAACTCGGTAATGCTGGGTCCGTGGACATATCGGCCACGAAAAACCTCATTGAGATACATTTTTGCAACGCGACGTGCAGTGTTGTCGGTATTGTGATCATTGAGGGTATCGATGACCAGGCTATCGAGCACGCCCTGCATCTTGACCTCGACTTCATCGAGCAGCTTTTCAAGCTCATCCGCGTTGACATAGTCCGCAATGTTGTCATTGGCGTGGAATCGTTTGCGGGCGGCCAGCAAGCGCTCCCTAATCTTGACGGAAACCGGGGTTCCTGCATCGGCATCAGATGGGTTCATTTTGCTCTGTGTCTTCATTAACATGCGGGAATACTACCAGCCTTTGCTGAATAGGGTTTTTTGCCTTCAGCCCTCGCAAAAGCTTTTGTGGATGCTATAAATTCAATAGCGTCTGCCAGCCAGAAACAGTATCAGTCGCATCGTCCCAAAGGCGAGACGGTCCAGAATACGCTGCCGTAGCGGACGGTTTGCAAAGTCCTCGCAATTCAGTTGAGTCCCGTGAGTCTCCATGGCTGTCATCAAACTGCGCCGGAGTTCCTGACCAAAGCCTGCGTCCTGAATGACAACATTGGCTTCGCGGGCCAACAACAAACTCAAGGGGTCCAGGTTGGATGAACCCACCGTTACCCAATAGCCGTCGATGACTGCAACCTTTGCATGCAGGAAGCCAACAGAGTATTCATGAATTTCAACGCCGGCGGCTAACAGGGCACCGTATACCGGTCTGGCACCGTGATACTGCATGAAATACTCATACCGCCCTTGCAACAAAAGACAGACGCGCACTCCCCTGCGAGCAGCATGAATGAGTGCCCGTCGCAGTTTTCTACCGGGAAGAAAATAGGCACTGGCAATCACTACTTCCTGCCGGGCTTCGGCGATCGCTTTGCGGTAGGCACGCTCGATCGCGTTTCGGTTGCGCACGTTGTCACGAAGCACCAGGGTGGCGTCAACGCCTGCACGGTCTGTGGTTAGCAGAGGCTGCGCTGAGGGTACTGGCGGATGCGTCAGTACGCTGCTGTGCTTCCACGTCTGACGTGCATCGCCAAAATGAAGTTTCTCGAGTTGACGTTTCGCCAGAATGCGTGTCCAAAGCTGAACCATGGCGCCATGCGCAGACTCCACCAATGGTCCGGTAACTCGAACCGCAAAGTCGAACCGGGGCGACTCGAGAACGCCATAACTGGGGTCAAAAAGATCGTCCAGAATATTTATTCCACCGCAAAACGCAATGGCAGAATCAACCACGCACAGCTTTCTGTGAAGACGCCGCCAACCCAGGGGAAGCAATAGCCCCCAGCGACCCAACGGCGAGAAATGATGCCAATTCACGCCTGCGTTGCCAAATCGATGCCGCCATTGATCAGGCAACTCCGATGTGCCGACGCCATCAGCCACAACGTAAACGCTCACCCCGCGATGTGCCGCACGCTCCAGCGCCGCTGCCACCTGATCTCCTGTGGCGTCGAAACTGAATATGTAAGTCTCCAGCCGTACTTCGTGCCTGCTGCAATCGATCGCGTGGATCAGCGCCGGAAAGAACTCCGCGCCTCCTCGCAAGAGTTGGATTTGGTGACCCGCACGAAACACGACCGCCGCCATGTTGCTCCTACGGCAGTTTGAACTCTGCAATGAGCGGCAAATGGTCGGACATCTGCCCCCAAATGCGTCCGCGTGGAACGTGCTGGCCGATGGGGATAAGCCCCCTGGAATAGACATGATCCAGTTGAACCACCGGAAGCCTTGAAGGAAAGGTCCGCATGCGCTGGCCCTCAAGTGACTCCAGTCCGAAAGATTGCATTGCCCCGCGCACCGTTGTACCCCAATCGTTGAAGTCACCGGCAACAACAACTGCGGCATCTTGTGGAATCTCCCGCGCAACAAAACGGCCAATCTGCGCGAGTTGTCGCACGCGACTGGCTTTGATCAACCCCAAATGCACCACGATCACATGCACCGCAAGACCATGAACGATCACTTCCGCATGCAACAGGCCTCGCTGTTCAAAGCGGTGATCGGACATATCTTCATGTTGATGGGATCGCACGGGCCAACGCGTCAGCATGGCATTGCCATGCTCGCCATGACGGGTGTGGGCATTGGTGCGGTACGTGGCCGAATAGCCATCTGGCGCCAGGAATTCCGCCTGCGGCATATCCGGCCAGTCGGAAAAGAACCGAGCCTCAACGCGATGCGACTTTCGAACTTCCTGCAAACACACAATGTCAGCATCCAGTTGCTCAATCGCATGCCCCAGGTTATGAATTTCGAGTCTTCGTATGGGTCCGATGCCCTGCACACCCTTATGGATGCTGTATGTCGCTACGCGCAGCAAGGTCACGAAACACTCGCACGCAAGGTTGAAACTGCGCAGCAAAACCGCGGAATCAGCAGAACCGCTTCCGCATTGGTCGGGGAAAAGCACATTTCTGCGGCCTTGCGATACGGCAACCATTGATAGGCCGTGTGTTCACGCGGGTTCAAGACTACAGGGACCCTCGTTGCCAGTTGAAGGCCGAAGATATGCTCGGTGTTGTGGGTAACGCCCGGCGCATAACGATGCAACCATTGGGGATAAATTCCGTATACGTTTTCCAATTGCCAGTCGGCAAAATGGAACTGCGAAGTGGAGTTTTCAGCACAGTCGATGCCCGTTTCCTCGCGAACCTCGCGCACTGCAGTTTGCGCCCAGTCTTCATCGACTTGATCTTTGCTGCCTGTGACAGACTGCCAAAATACCGCGCCCAGACCATCACCGTCTGCGCGACGCATCAGCAATACATCGAGATCCGCCGTAAAAATGACGACGAGTACGGATTGCGGGATTTTGAAGGACTGGGTCATGAAAAGGACGCCGAATTCGCGTCCTTTCATTGTGCACCAATGTGCCCGTCAGACTGCTTTGGATGAATCTGGAGTACGCAAGCGGATGTGTAACTCACGCAACTGCTTCTCATCCACAGGGCTCGGAGCCTGGGTCAGCAGACACTGGGCACGCTGCGTCTTGGGAAACGCAATGACATCGCGAATGGACTCCGCACCGGTCATCAGTGTGATGATTCGGTCCAATCCGAACGCCAAACCGCCATGCGGAGGGGCGCCATATTGCAGGGCATCCAGCAGAAATCCGAATTTGAGCTGTGCTTCGTCCGGTGTGATTTTGAGAGCGTCAAAGACCTTCTGCTGGACATCGGCACGGTGGATACGAACCGAACCGCCACCCATTTCCCAACCGTTGAGAACCATGTCATAGCCTTTGGAAATGCACTTCTCCGGAGCAGACACCATCCAGTCCTCATGGCCGTCCTTCGGGGCGGTGAATGGGTGGTGAGTTGCCGTGTAGCGCTGCGCCTCCTCGTCATATTCAAACATCGGGAAGTCAACAACCCACATCGGACGCCAGCCTTTTTCGAACAGGCCATTTTTCTTGCCAAACTCACTATGTCCGATCTTGATTCGCAAAGCACCGATGGCATCGTTGACAATTTTGGCTTTGTCAGCACCAAAGAAAATCAGGTCACCGTCTTTCGCTCCGGTACGCTCCAATACGGCATTCAGTGCTGTATCGTGAATATTCTTGACGATGGGGCTTTGCAAGCCGTCGCGCCCCTTAGAAAGGTCATTGACCCGGATATAGGCAAGACCCTTGGCCCCATATATCTTGACGAACTCCGTATAGGCATCGATCTCGCCGCGGCTGATTCCGCCCGCTTCCTTCGATCCACCAGGCACGCGTAGCGCCACCACGCGACCATTCTTCATGGTCGCAGCGCCACTGAACACCTTGAAGTCAACATCGGCCATCACATCCGTCACTTCAGAAAATGTCAGATTGACGCGCAAATCAGGTTTGTCGGATCCATACAGGTGCATAGCCTCCTGATAGGTCATGACCGGAAACTCGCCCAGATCCACACTGATCGTGTTCTGGAAAACGGTCTTGATCATGCCCTGGAATATTTCGCGGATTTCTTCTTCGCTCAGGAAGGATGTCTCAATATCGATCTGTGTGAATTCGGGCTGACGGTCAGCACGCAGGTCTTCGTCACGAAAGCACTTGGTAATCTGATAATAGCGGTCGAAACCGGCAACCATCAACAATTGCTTGAATAGCTGTGGCGATTGCGGCAGCGCAAAGAAGTAACCATCATGCACGCGACTAGGAACAAGATAGTCCCTGGCCCCTTCAGGTGTGGACTTGGTCAGCATGGGTGTCTCAATGTCCACAAACCCATTGGCGTCGAGAAACTTGCGCACTTCCATGGACACGCGATAGCGCAACATCAGATTGTTCTGCATGTACGGACGCCGTAGATCAAGCACACGGTGCGTCAAACGCGTCGTCTCTGACAGGTTGTCGTCATCAAGCTGAAACGGAGGGGTCACTGAGGGATTGAGCACCACGAGTTCATGACACAACACTTCAATCTTTCCACTCTTGAGGTTGTCGTTGACGGTACCATCGGGCCTCGCACGGACCAACCCCTTCACTTGAACACAGAACTCGTTGCGCAGACCTTCTGCGGCAGAAAACATTTCAGCGCGATCAGGATCACACACCACTTGCACATAACCCTCGCGATCCCGCAAATCGACGAAGATAACCCCACCGTGGTCGCGGCGCCGGTTTACCCAGCCGCAAAGAGAAACGGTTTCGCCCAGTTGGGCTTCGGTCACAAGACCACAGTAGTGAGAGCGCATGGCCATAGATTGCTTTCATTTCGCTGGTGCCGACACCAACGCATCGTTAAAGGAACTACTTTTTCTTTTCTGCGTGTGTTGAAAGAACAGTAGGTGGAACCGACCCCATGGAAATCACATAGGTCAACGCCTGATCAACACTCATGTCCAACTCCACAACATCGGACCGCGGCAACATCAGAAAAAATCCACTGGTCGGATTGGGCGTTGTCGGAACATAGACACTGACAAAGTCAGCACCGAGATGAGACGCCACCTCACCGCCTGGCGTGCCGGTCTGAAATGCAATCGTCCAGCATCCCGCTCTTGGATACTGAACCAGAAGTGCTGTACGAAACGCGTTTCCGTTGCTTGAAAACAGCGTATCGGAAACCTTCTTGACACTGTTGTAAATGGACTTGACGATAGGAATGTTGGTGAACAAGCGATCCCACTGTTTCAGCCACCACCGACCCGCAACATTGGAAACCAGCGCCCCGGTGACCAACATAAAGCCTGCCACCAGCAATACGCCCAGGCCGGGAATATTGCGCAGACGCTCGATCAACGGCCCCAGGCTCTGGGGAGTAACCGCCGCCAGACCGGACAAAATGCCACCCAGAACGCCATCAAGTGAGTTCACCAGCCAAGACAGCACCCAGATGGTGATCGCCAGCGGCAACCAGACCATCAGACCTGTCAGCATGTATTTCTTGAACTGCACGTTGGCTCCGGACTCGATAAAAAAGTTTTGGATTTTCTCAGTCTGCCTTGGCAACAGCTGTCGGTGGTGTGACATCCACTTTTGTTGCAGCTGAAGCATTCTCCGCCGGAGCCGAGCCCGTATCCGCCGGTGCAGCGCCAGTTGGAGAGGCAGAGCCCCCGCCCTTGAAATCAGTGGCGTACCAGCCAGATCCCTTCAACTGGAATCCTGCCGCAGTCAGCTGCTTCTTGAAAGACGACTGCTCGCAGTTCGGGCAATTCACCAAAGCGGGATCAGACATTTTCTGCAATATATCCTTGGCAAATCCGCAGGATTCGCATTTGTAGGCGTAGATCGGCATGAAACTGGGTCCAACTCTAAGTTGCAAAGCCTTCCATTATAAGGTCGAGGTCTAAAACAGATGCGCACGAATCACTATTTGCATCGTCAACATCCCCAGTGCGAACCCCAAAACAGCGTATACAAGTCCCTGCAACAAGCGATTGGTCCTGCGCTGCTCAAGCAACAATTCTTCAACGGAATGCATGGACCTGTTTCCGCCATCCCGCAAGAATCTGTCCAGCAGCATAGGCAGTTCTGGCAGCAGTTTCGCGTAACGGGGCGCCTGTGCTTTCAACTGCTCTATCAGCTTTTGAGGCCCAACCTGACCCAGCATCCATTGCTCCAGAAATGGCTTGGCGGTCGCCCATAGGTCCAGGTCGGGGTCCAATTCCCTACCCAAACCTTCGATGTTCAGCAACGTCTTTTGTAAGAGTACCAATTGGGGCTGAATTTCCACCTGAAACCGCCTTGATGTCTGAAACAGCCGCATCAAAAGCATTCCCAGGGAAATCTCCTTGAGTGGGCGGTCGAAATAGGGTTCGCATACCGCGCGGATACCGGCTTCCAGCTCGTCCACCCGTGTGCTACTAGGAACCCAACCCGACTCGATATGCAACTCCGCTACCCGCTTGTAGTCCCGCCGAAAAAAAGCACTGAAGTTTTGAGCAAGGTAGTCCTTGTCCGAGTCAGTCAAAGTCCCAACAATGCCAAAATCCAGTGAGATGTAGCGACCAAATGTCTTTGGCTCGATACTCACCTGAATGTTGCCAGGGTGCATATCCGCATGAAAAAAACCGTCGCGAAAAACCTGGGTAAAGAAGATCGTCACCCCATCACGTGCCAACTTCGGAATATCTACACCAGCATCCCGGAGTTTTCCAACCTGCCTGATCGGAACGCCGTACATTCGCTCCATGACCATAACGTCAGTCGTGCAACAGTCCCAGAAGACTTCAGGCACCATGACCAGCTGAAGACTTTCCATGTTGCGCCGCAATAAAGCTGCGCTGGAGGCTTCACGAATGAGATCGAGTTCGTCATGCAAATACTTGTCGAATTCGGCCACAACCTCGCGTGGACGCAAACGCTTGCCATCAGCCGAGAGGCGCTCCACCCATGCGGCCATCATGCGCATCAATCGCAAATCCTTCTCAATGGCAGCATGCATTCCCGGGCGCAACACTTTGACCGCAACATCTCGCTGCGTTCCATCACGGCAGCGAAGTACCGCAAAATGCACTTGGGCAATGGACGCGCTGGCAACGGGCTCATGCTCGAACGACTCGAAAATCTCTCCAATCGGTTTGCGCAATGCCCGCTCTATGGTCGAAATGGCCACTTTCGACTCAAATGGCGGAACCTGGTCCTGCAACTTGGCCAGTTCGTTCGCAATATCGAGTGGAAGCAGGTCGCGACGGGTCGAAAGCACCTGCCCGAATTTGACAAATATCGGGCCAAGGCATTCGAGAGCTTCTCTCAACCGCTTGCCTCGCGGGTCGGTTAATGTGCGTCCGATCGACAGCACCCGCGCCAGTCGCGTAAGCCAGGGATTGCCAAACCCGGTCAGAACCAGTTCGTCAAGTCCGAAGCGCAATACCACCCATGCAATAAAGAAACCGCGATAAAGACGCCTCATGCCGACGACCCACCGGAGTGACCGCCAGCGCTCCGGCCAACAAATCCCTGCACGGCCAAGGCGGTGGACCGCGCGGCCTGCACCAAAGCGCTGGCGGCAGCATCGCCGACTACTCGCGCAAGATCCTCTTCGATATCCCAACGCACATGGTCTATCAACCAGCTGACTTCTGCGGCCAATTGAACATCACCTTCTATCCGCACAGCAGGCTTTTCACCACGCATCAAGTCCTGCGCCACGGTTAGTGGCGATTCTTTCGTTAATTCCAGTACAAGATCGGCATCAGAGTCTTGCGCGGCCAAATCCAGCAAGCCAGCTGGACTTACGACGACCCTGAAAGTAAGAGAACGCCATTGCATGAGCACCACGCGCCCCTTTTGGCGAACCAGTCTTGCAACGGCCTGTGGCTCTTGCATCAACACGTGGTTAAGCAACAAAACGATGCGGCGGTGCACCTCGTCGACGGCCCATGCGGGCGGACTCAAGGGGAGATTCAGATTCTGGAGGAATGATTCCAGCATAAAAAAAGGAGACTGTGTTGCCATAGTCCCCCATTATTCCCTGATTCCAGGGCGAACTCGGATTCGAATCCCCGGAGCGGCAAGCAGCTGCTACTGAAGTGCCTGGACACCCGCGACGAGCCAGCCACGATTGCCGCTTGCGGGCTTGGACATGTTCCATACTTCGCGAAACGGACTGGGGCCGGCCGAGGGTTCTTCGCGGATCATTCCGGAAAACTCCACGCTAGCCAAATACTCTTCTGCTGTTTGCTCGATCCCCAGCAACCGAGCCTCAAGCATCACCACATCGGTCAGGTTAGGACTGTTTCCACCTTGCGACTCACGCTCGGCAAGCTGGGACTGAATTTCGACCAGCATCGAATCCGTCATCATGGAGCGCAAAGCAGCAATGTCGGATTTATCCCAAGCAGCCTGCAGGGTAATGAAGTTGGCTTTGGCAGCGGCCAAAAAGCCTTCGCTGTCGAAATCCGATGGAACGCCCCAACTCTGGGATCCTTTCAAACCGGAACCGATCATGGAGCCAGTACCGGCAGCAGGAGCCTCAAAAGCCATGCTGCTACGTTCCCACGGACGTGCGGACGCATCGTTGCCAACGTTCTCCGGCCGATATGGCTTCGCGTCCGCAACCGGAACGTTGCCGGCACCCTGAAAAGCAAATGGAGTTGCCGCTTGGCTACTCCGGCTAGCCCGACGTCGCATAAACCATCCTATCCCCATCACGACAACCATTGCCAGCAACGCGAACATCAGAAACTGCCCCATCTCGGCACCCAGACCGAGAGAACTCGCCAGCCAGGCAAGACCCAGACCCGCAGCCAAACCTCCCAGCATGGCACCCCAGGGGCGCTTAGGCGCCGCCGCAGGTGCGGCAGCCGGCGCTGGCTTTGGTGCAGCATTTGTAACGCCCTGGGCCGGAGCAGCCGGAGTCGCTTCACGTTGAGTCACATTTGACGATTGCTTTCCAACCGACTTCCCGCCCCCCAGACGCTTGGCGGCCTCGGCATTTACGCCCGAAAGGATCAAGGCAGCAGCCAGCAAAACAGACCAAATCTTCATATTTTCTCCAAAGGAATCCATCAGGTGGGGCAACAGAGGTACTTTACAACCCTCAACATTTGATCCCAGCGTGCAATGCTACAACGCCGCCCGTCAGGTTGTGATAGTCCACATGCCCAAAACCCCCTTTGTGCATCATGGACTTCAACTCTGCCTGATCAGGATGCATCCGAATGGATTCCGCCAGATACCGATAACTTGAGTCGTCTCCGGCCACCAACTTACCAAGGAGCGGCAAGACTTTGAACGAATACCAGTCGTACGCTTTTTCGAGAGGTGCTGCAACTTTGGAGAACTCCAGCACCAACAACCGCCCGCCCGGTTTCAGCACGCGGTTCATTTCGGCAAGCGCAACTTCCTTATGGGTCATATTTCGCAACCCAAAGGCCACACTGACAACATCAAAATAATTGTCAGCAAACGGAAGTTTCTCGGCATCGCACACCAAAGTCGGCAAAGCCACTCCCGCATCGAGCAACCGATTCCGACCGGTAGCCAGCATTGCCTCGTTGATGTCGGTGTGCACGACCTGCCCTGACTTGCCGACTTTTCTGGAGAACGCCAGGGCAAGATCGCCGGTTCCACCGGCAATGTCCAGCACCCGGTCACCCAACTGCAAATTGGCCACCATCACGGTATAGGCCTTCCAGGCCCGGTGCAAACCCATCGACATCAAGTCGTTCATGAGGTCGTACTTTGGTGCAACCGAGTCAAAAACTCCGCGTACGTGACGCGCCTTTTCTGCCTCGTCAACAGACTTGAATCCGAAATGTGTTGTTGTCATGCCATCTCACACAAAATACCGTCTTAACCCCACATCAACGGGAAACGATGCTACAAAACTTATAGTACGCGAAAGCAGAGTTCAATGGGTGCCACAAGCCTGCCCGGATTTTGCCGGCATGGGGGTATCCCGGTCAACTCCGGCTGCCTTCAACCGATCTGCGTAGTCTTGCCAGAGCTTATCCTGCTCCGAGCCTAAGAAATAAAGATAATCCCACGAGTAGATACCGGAATCATGTCCATCCGAAAACCGGGGTTGAACGGCATAGTTACCAACCGGATCCATCCCGTCAAGCCCGACCTCACGCTTGCCGGTCTGCAGAGTTTCCTGACCAGGTCCATGCCCCTGGACCTCCGCCGACGGCGAATAAATGCGCATGAGCTCAAATGGAATGCGGAAGTTCGCTCCGTCGGAAAAACTAACCTCCAACACCCGGGATTGACTATGTACCGTCAAACTTTGTGGCGCCGGTGCGCCGGATTTCAATCCCGCCATGTTTGATTCATCCAAATGAAATTGATTAGAACACCGTCCGCCGCAGATTGTCCATGATCAGGAAAACCTGTTCATTTCGTCTGCACATCCCAAATGCCGCCCTCGCTTGCAACCTGCCGCAAACCCCACCTAGCCTCAAACCAATACCCTCTCAATCCCCCCGGCATTGGCGGTTTGCACGTATTGGGCAAGCCAGTCCGCACCCAGTATCTGATTGGCCATCTCGACCACGATGTAGTCCGCCTCCAGCATACCGGACTTCAGATCATCCTGATAGCGGTTCAAACCCATCAGGCAGCTCGGACAGGAGGTCAGAATCTTGACATTCTGACCCGCCTTCACTCCACCAGACTCCCGCAAGGCAGTCTCACCCTTACGGATTTCTTCTTCCTTGCGAAAGCGGATCTGCGTTGACACATCGGGCCGTGACGATGCCAAGCCGCCACTTTCACCGCAACAGCGTTTGCTTTCCTGCACACCTTCACCCACCAGCGCCTTCACCGTCTTCATCGGCTCCTGCAATTTCATGGGGCTGTGGCAGGGGTCGTGGTACAGGAAACCGCCTTGTCCAGCGGGCAGGGTGATACCTTTTTCCAGCAAATACTCATGGATGTCGACGATGCGGCTTCCGGGAAAGATGTCCTCAAACTTGTAGCCCTGGAGCTGGTCGTAGCAGGTGCCGCAGCTCACCACCACGGTCTTGATATCCAAGTAATTCAGGGTATTGGCCACGCGGTGAAACAGCACCCGGTTGTCGGTGATGACTTTTTCCGCCTTATCGTACTGGCCCGATCCACGCTGAGGGTATCCACAGCACAGGTAGCCCGGTGGCAACACGGTTTGCACTCCCGCGTGCCACAGCATGGCCTGGGTTGCCAGGCCAACCTGACTGAACAGGCGCTCCGAGCCGCACCCTGGGAAATAAAACACCGCTTCGGTCTCTGACGTCGTGATCTGCGGGTTGCGGATGATCGGAACGTAGTCCTTGTCTTCGATATCCAGCAACGCGCGTGCTGACCGTTTGGGCAGGTTACCCGGCATCTTTTTGTTGATGAAATGAATCACCTGTTCCCGCACAGTCGCCGTGCCAACGGTGGCCGGTGGCGCCAGCGTCTGCTTGCGGGCGAGCACATTGAGCACCCGGTTGCCCAGCCGCTGCGCCTTGAAACTCAGGGCCGTTGCCGATCGCGCCACCGCAATGGCGTTCGGACTGGCCGTCCCAATGAACCAGGCCTGAAATTCCGCAGCCGGACGCCAGGACCTCTTGCCCATCTTGCGCAACAGGTTGCGCATATTCATGGTGACGTCGCCAAAATCAATCTTCACTGGGCAGGGTGACAGACATTTGTGGCACACCGTGCAATGGTCGGCCACATCCTCAAATTCTTCCCAATGCTTGATGCTGATGCCCCGACGGGTCTGCTCTTCGTATAGAAAAGCTTCAACCAGCAGGGATGTGGCCAGAATTTTGTTGCGCGGGCTGTACAGCAGGTTGGCACGCGGGACATGGGTCGCACAAACCGGTTTGCACTTGCCACAGCGCAGGCAGTCCTTGACCGAATCGGCAATGGCGCCGATGTCGCTTTGCTGCATGATCAGCGATTCATGCCCCATCAAACCAAAGGAGGGCGTGTAGGCGTTCGTCAAATCGGCATGCAGGACACCAGCATGCTGCCGCCCTTCGTGGCTCGAAAGTGACTTCACGGAAGAACCATCAGCAAAATTAGCCTCAAGCCCTCGTGGAATATGGGTAAATAGCTCCTTATTTCGTAGCAACTTTCCCTTGTTGAAGCGCCCCTGCGGATCCACACGCGACTTGTAATCCGTGAAGGGCTGCAGTTCCTCGTCCGTCAGGAACTCCAGCTTGGTGATGCCGATGCCGTGCTCGCCCGAAATCACACCGTCCAGCGAACGCGCCAGCACCATGATGCGCTTAACCGCTCCGTGGGCCGCCTGCAGCATGTCGTAATCATCGCTGTTGACCGGCAGGTTGGTGTGCACATTTCCGTCACCCGCGTGCATGTGCAATGCCACCCAGACCCGCCCCTTGAGCACACGCTGGTGGATCGCGTTGCACTCCGCCAGAATGGCTTCGAACGCGCCGCCGGTGAATATGCCCTGCAACTCCGAGCGCAACTGCTTCTTCCAGCTGGCGCGCAGCGTGTGGTCCTGCAACTGGGCGAAGTGGGTTTCGACGCCGTCCAGCCAGCCCTGCCACTGCAGGCGAACCTGGGCGACCAATGCCAGTGCCTGAACCACGCGGTCCTCCAGCAACTCTGCGGCAGGTATGTCATTGGCATCACCACCCTTGCTCAAAGGCAGATTGCCAGTTTCAAAAAATTCAGTGAGGGCATCACACAAAGCCAGCTTGTTACGCAGGCTCAACTCGATATTGATGCGCTCGATGCCATCGGTGTATTCCGCCATGCGGTGGAGCGGAATCACAACGTCTTCGTTGATCTTGAAAGCGTTGGTATGGCGTGAAATGGCAGCCGTCTTCTTGCGGTCAAGCCAGAATTTCTTGCGCGCCTCGGGGCTGATGGCAATAAAGCCCTCGCCACTGCGCGAATTGGCAATGCGCACGACCTCCGAGGTGGCGCGCGCAACGGCGTCGGCGTCATCTCCGGAAATATCCCCAAACAGGGCCATCTTTGGCAGAACGCCGCGTTTGGACTTGGTGGTGTAACCCACCGCCTTGAGATAGCGGTCATCCAGATGCTCCAAACCCGCCAGCAGCACGCCAGTGCGTTTTTGCTCGGCAAACATGAAATCCTTGATTTCAACGATGCTGGGCACAGCATCCCTGGCATTGCCAAAAAATTCCAGACACACCGTACGGGTGTTCTTCGGCATGCGATGCACCACCCAGCGCGCACTGGTGATCAAGCCGTCACAACCTTCCTTCTGGATACCTGGCAGACCACTCAGAAACTTGTCGGTCACGTCCTTGCCAAGACCCTCCTTACGGAAGGTCTTGCCGGGAATGACCAGTTGCTCGGTGCGCAATCGGGTCTTGCCGTCGGCCTTGAAGTACTGCAATTCAAAGCTTGCGGTCTCCACGTCATGAATCTTGCCCATGTTGTGCCCGACGCGGGTCACCTCCAGCCACTCGGCCTGGGGTGTCACCATGCGCCAGCTCGCCAGGTTGTCCAGCGCTGTGCCCCAGAGCACCGCCTTTTTGCCGCCCGCATTCATGGCGATGTTGCCGCCCACGCAGGAGGCCTCAGCCGACGTCGGATCCACCGCGAAGACAAATCCCGCGCGCTCGGCGGCATCGGCCACCCGCTGGGTGACTACGCCGGCTTCGGTCCAGACGGTTCCCACCGCATGGTCCATACCCGGCAGTGTGAGCATTTCCACCTCGGTCATGGCTTCGAGCTTTTCGGTGTTGATGACGGCCGACTTCCAGGTCAGGGGAATCGCACCCCCGGTGTAGCCGGTACCGCCGCCGCGCGGAATGATGGTCAACTCCAGATCAATACAACCCTTCACCAGTCGGGCCATTTCCTCCTCGGAGTCAGGGGTCAAAACCACAAACGGGTATTCCACACGCCAATCCGTCGCGTCCGTCACGTGGGACACGCGGGACAGACCATCGAACTTGATGTTGTCCCTGGCCGTCAACTTTGCCAATGCACGCTGTGTTCTGAGTCGCAACGCGCCCACTTCAACCCAGGTTGCATCAAAGTCCTCGACCGCCTGACGCGCTTCGACCAGCAATTCACCGACCATGGCATCACGCTCAGGATCTGACTGTGGCGTGCGGCGTTTTTCCACCTCGTGCAAGCGGTGATGCAAGGCATCCACCAACTCGCCTCGCCGCTTGGGGTTGTCGAGCAGATCGTCCTGCAAGTAGGGGTTGCGCTGAACCACCCAAATGTCACCCAGCACCTCATACAGCATGCGGGCCGAGCGCCCGGTACGTCGCTCACCGCGCAACTGGTTTAGCAGCCCCCAGGCCCGCTCGCCCAGCAAACGGATGACGATCTCCCGGTCAGAAAACGAGGTGTAGTTGTACGGAATTTCACGGATACGCTCGTGCACGTGTGGCAGAGCGCCGGGAGCAAGCAGGTGATTGAGCGAGGTGGGAGCGTTCATCAGGAGTACAGTGGCGGTCTTGAGGGCGCTTTGGCGCCGCTTGGGCAATGGAAGATGTTACCGCAGTGCAGCAATCACCTACTCGCGACAGTGAAACCAGTCGATCAAGGCCGTCCGTAACCCGGCACGCCCCACTAGTGGAAACTCCCGAGCGTCTCTGCCTGCCAAATCACGTTTAATTGGCCTGACACAAAGTGAAGCTACGATAGAAAAGTTTTTTTCTCAGGAGATCCCATGAAGCTGAAAATTGCCGTATTGGCACTAACCACAACGCTGTCAGTCAGCGCACAGGCGCAAACCGAAATCCAGTGGTGGCACTCGATGACCGCCGTCAATGGCGAATGGGTCAACGATCTGGCCCGGGACTTCAATGCCAGCCAGAAAGAGTACAAGATCGTGCCCACTTACAAGGGCAGCTACGATGAATCCATGACCGCTGCCGTGGCCGCATTCCGCGCCGGCAATGCGCCCCACGTATTGCAGGTTTTTGAAGTGGGAACGGCTACCATGATGGCCAGCAAGAGCGCCATCGTTCCAGTGGGGCAGGTGATGAAGGACGCTGGTCAGCCTTTTGACCCCAGCGCCTACGTGCCCGCGGTAGCAGGCTACTACACGGCTCCCAATGGCCAGATGCTGAGCTTCCCGTTCAACAGCTCCACCACGGTGTTCTATTACAACAAGGACGCTTTTAAGGCCGCCGGGCTGGATGCCGAAAAGGCCCCGGCCACCTGGCCAGAAGTGGCGCTTGCCGCCGCCAAACTCAAGGCTAACGGCCACAAATGCCCGATTTCTATCGCCTGGCAGGGCTGGACCCAGTTGGAGAGCTTTTCTGCCTGGCACAACGTGGAGTTTGCCACCAAACAAAACGGACTGGCCGGCATGGATGCACGCATGAAGATCAATTCACCCCTGCATGTGCGCCACATCGAAAACCTGGCCAACATGGCCAAACAGGGCCTGTTTGTCTACAAGGGCCGCGGCAATGTGCCCGAAGCCAGCTTTGTGTCGGGTGAGTGCGCGATGATGACGACATCCAGCGGGTTCTACGGCAACGTCAAAAAGAATGCCAAGTTCGCCTTTGGTCTGGCACCTCTGCCCCATTACCAGGACGTTCCCGGCGCACCTCAGAACACCGTGATCGGTGGTGCCAGTCTGTGGGTGATGGCAGGCAAGAAGCCTGCAGAATACAAGGGCGTTGCACAGTTCTTCGGTTATCTGTCCAGTCCCGAAGTGCAATCGGCCAGCCACAAGCGCACCGGGTACCTGCCCATTACGACCGCGGCATTCCAGTTGACCGAGAAATCGGGTTTCTACAAGCAGAACCCCGGCACCGATGTGGCCGTGAACCAGATGATCCGCAAGGTGACTGACAAGTCGCGCGGCATCCGCTTGGGCAATTACGTACAAATCCGTGCCGTGGAGGACGAAGAGCTCGAACAGGTCTGGGCCGGCAAGAAGACAGCAAAAGAAGCACTGGACGCCATCGTCAAGCGCGGAGATGAGTTGCTGGAGCGGTTTGAGAAAGCCAACAAAAAGTAAACTAGCGGCTTATACAGCCAACTTTCAGTTGTCAGGACAGTGGAAAAACGCGTTTTCTTCAAATCGGCCTGGCTGCCCTGGGCCCTGATGGCGCCCCAGGTAGCCGTCATTTCAGTGTTTTTCTTCTGGCCTGCGGCCGAAACCCTGATGCAGTCGGCCCAGCAGTCCGATGCGTTTGGCACATCGGTCGAATGGGTCGGACTCGACAATTTTCGAAACCTGTGGAATGACGAGTCGTACTTGGCTTCGTTCAAGACCACAGCCATCTTTTCCGCACTGGTCGCTTGCCTGGGCTTAAGCCTTTCGCTGATTCTGGCGGTATTTGCCGACCGCGTGGTGCGCGGCTCCCATGTTTACCGCACGTTCTTGATCTGGCCGTATGCGGTCGCTCCCGCGGTTGCCGGAGTTCTCTGGCTGTTCATGTTCGCGCCAAGCATAGGCATCGTGTCCTATGCGATCCGGGAACTCGGAATGCACTGGGACCCGCTGCTCAACAGTGACCACGCCATGCTGCTAATCGTGATGGCCGCCGTCTGGAAACAGATTTCCTACAACTTCCTGTTCTTCCTGGCTGGGCTGCAAAGCATTCCGAAGTCGCTCATTGAAGCCGCTTCCATAGATGGCGCCCGGCCATGGCGCCGTTTCTGGACCATCCAGTTCCCGCTGCTATCGCCCACAACGTTCTTTCTGCTGGTCATCAACATCGTTTACGCTTTTTTTGACACCTTTGCCATTGTGGATGCCGCCACCAAGGGCGGACCGGGCAAAGACACCGCCATCCTGGTTTACAAGATGTACTTCGATGGTTTCAAAGCGCTGGATCTTGGTGGATCTGCAGCCCAAGGCGTGGTGCTGATGGTCATCGTGGTGTCACTTACCGTCGTTCAGTTCCGCTTTGTGGAAAAAAAGGTGACTTACTGAAATGACTGGCCCCCACGTTCCACCGGTACGCCGGTCACTACCCCCCGAGGGGGTCCCCATGCCCTGGGGCGGCCCAGTGGCATGCGTGCCTCACTGCAAGCGGGGTTGCTGTGGTTGAACGCCGACCCTGGCTCACAGCCTTTTCCCATCTGGTGCTGATCGTTGGCGTGCTGATCGTGGCATTTCCGGTCTACATCACCTTTGTTGCGAGCACCCAGACGTCGGATGCCATTGTCCAGTCTCCCATGCCCATGCTGCCGGGAGCGCATCTCATCGAAAACTACACGACCGCACTCACCGGCACACGTGCTGGCAGTGGCTCACACGCCTCGGTTAGTCGCATGATGACCGTTAGTCTGATCACTGCCCTGGTGATCTCGCTTGGAAAAATCACCATTTCGTTGATTTCGGCGTTCGCCCTGGTGTACTTTCGTTTTCCCTTTCGCATGGCCTTTTTCTGGGCCATTTTTATTACTTTGATGCTGCCGGTGGAGGTGCGCATAGGGCCAACCTACAAGGTGGTCTCTGACCTGGGGATGCTGAACTCCTATGCCGGGCTCACCATTCCGCTCATTGCCTCCGCCACGGCCACCTTCCTCTTCCGGCAATTCTTCCTGACCGTGCCCGACGAGCTGGTGGAAGCTGCACGGGTGGACGGGGCCGGTCCCATGCGCTTCTTCAAGGATATTCTGGTGCCGCTGTCACGCACCAGCATGGCCGCACTCTTTGTGATCCAGTTCATTTACGGCTGGAACCAGTACCTGTGGCCTCTTCTGGTAACCACCGAGGAAAACATGTACCCGGTGGTCATCGGGATCAAACAGATGATTTCGGGTGGCGATGCGCAGACTGAATGGAACATCGTCATGGCCACCGCCATGCTCGCCATGCTGCCGCCTGCGCTGGTTGTCATGCTGATGCAGAAGTGGTTTGTCAAAGGTCTGGTTGATACAGAAAAATAATGGCTTCCATCGAACTAAAAAACGTCGTCAAACGCTACGGCACCGGCAAGTCCGCCAACCAGGTCATCCATGGCGTGAATGCGCAGATTGCCGATGGGGAGTTCGTCGTCATCGTCGGCCCCTCGGGTTGCGGAAAATCCACGCTCCTGCGCATGGTGGCCGGGCTCGAAGAGATCAGCGGTGGCGACATCAGCATTGGCGGGCGGGTCGTCAACCAGCTTGAACCATCCGAGCGCGATATTGCCATGGTGTTCCAGAACTACGCGCTCTACCCCCACATGAGCGTGTTCGACAACATGGCCTATGGCCTGAAGATTGCCAAGGTTCCGATGGACGAGATCAGAGCCCGCGTGGACAAGGCGGCCAAGATTCTGGAGATTGGACCCTTCATGGCGCGCAAGCCGCGCGAGCTCTCCGGTGGCCAGCGCCAGCGGGTCGCCATGGGGCGTGCCATCGTGCGCCAGCCGCAGGTGTTTCTTTTTGACGAGCCATTGAGCAACCTGGATGCCAAATTGCGCGCCCAGACGCGACTGGAGATTCAAAAGCTGCACCGCGAGCTGGGCATCACCTCCCTGTTTGTGACGCACGATCAGGTGGAGGCCATGACGCTGGCGCAGCGCATGATCGTGATGAACGGCGGCGTGATGGAGCAGTTTGGCACGCCCGAAGAGGTCTATACCCGCCCGGCAACCACGTTTGTGGCCAGCTTTATCGGCTCGCCACCCATGAATCTGCTCAAGAATGCACCCGATGCCAAGCCCGGCGTCATCACGGGAGTACGACCCGAACACCTGGACATCACCGACACAGGCTGGGCGCTCAAGGTCGAAGCAGTCGAGATGCTGGGCGCCGAGCGCCTGGTCTATGGCCGCTGGGCGCACAGCACAACCGACGAGTTGGTCATCATCCGCACCGAAGAATCCCACGCGGTGCAGGAGCTAGGCGCCACGGTCCATGTCACGCCCCGGCCGCACCGCATCCATCATTTCGATGCCGCGACGGGCAAAAGGATATGACCCTCACGCTTATCGCTGCGCGTACTGCGCTGCCCCCCAGGGGGGCTCTCACGTCTTGGTTCGGCCCGGAGGCGTTCGCATGACGCCTCCAAAAATCCCGGATTGGCCGTACCCGCGCTGGGTCGCCCACCGGGGCGCGGGAAAACTCGCACCCGAAAACACGCTGGCAGCATTCCGGGTCGGTGCAGCGCATGGTTACCGCATGTTCGAGTGCGATGTAAAACTCAGCAGCGATGGCGTGCCTTTCCTCATGCACGACGCAACCCTGCAACGCACCACCAACGCCCGCGCCAGATTCGGGGCTGGCAACAGCGCGGTGGGAGGCGACTATGCGTGGGGCGAACTTTCGCAGCTGGATGCGGGCAGCTGGCACAGCCGCGCCTTTGCCGGCGAGGCCCTGCCAACGCTGGCCGCCATCGCGGCCTTCTGCATCCGCAACGGCCATTGCCTGAATATCGAGATCAAGCCCACGCCGGGCACGGCCCAGCACACCGGAGAGGTCGTGGCCCGGCACGCGGCCCGACTGTGGGCAGGGCAAACCGTACCGCCTCTACTGACATCCTTTGAGCCCGACGCCCTGCGCGGCGCCATGGAGGCTCAACCCGAACTGCCGCGCGGCCTGCTGCTCGACACACTATGGAGCGGCTGGCTGGAAACGGCAATCGTGCTTGACTGCAAAGCCATCGTCTGCAACCACGCGCTGTGGGACCGCAGCAGCGTCACCCAGGCGCAAAGCGCAGGCTTTCGCACGCTGAGCTACACCGTCAACGACGAATGGGCGGCACAGCGCCTGATCGATTTGGGCACCGACGGCATCATCACCGACCGTGTGGATCTGTTCAGCCCGAATTAACGCCAGCCGCGCCCGCCCACCCACTGACTTGTGGTGGCCACCACCAGCAGAGCTGCGTAACTGGCCATCTTGCCATCCCGGCCGAAGAACCAGAGCCCCAAACACAAGGCTACCGCACCGGCTATAAAATTTATAGCTGTTTGGGCAACAAATCCGCGGGCTGCAGCAGCATTGTTTATAAAAAGGCGACCGCCAAGGGCCAATGCCATAGCCACCGCCAAGGCGGGAGCGAGAAAATTGACGAGGTGGTAAATTTGGTCCAATAGACCCATGCTGCTGGCCCCTCAGGGCCTCACGGTTGGTTCAGGTGGTGACAATTTTATAATCGGCCGTAAATCACACAGACAACCCTCACCGGTTGCACCCAAAGAAAACATGGCAGTCTGGACCCTTGGCATCAACCACACCACCGCACCACTGGACGTGCGCGGCCGGTTTGCGTTTGCCATGGATCAGATTGCGCCCCATTTGCATGGGCTACGCCGCTCGCTTCAACGCATGCCAGAAGCAGCCATCGTCTCCACGTGCAACCGCACGGAGATTTACTGTGCCGGTGAGCAGTCCGAACTCGAGCCCACACTGGGATGGCTGGCCAATTCAGCCGGCATTTCAGCGGATGCGCTGCGTTCGCACACCTATAGCCTGCAGGACGCGCATGCGGCACGCCATGCCTTTCGCGTGGCCAGCGGGTTGGATTCCATGGTGCTGGGCGAGCCCCAAATTCTGGGACAGCTCAAGGACGCCGTGCGTGCGGCCGAAGCGGCTGGTGCTTTGGGAACCACCCTGTCGCAATTGTTCCAGCGTTCGTTCGCTGTGGCCAAGGAAGTGCGCACCTCCACGGAGATCGGCGCGCATTCCATCAGCATGGCCGCCGCTGCAGTCCGCCTTGCTGGAAACCTGTTTGAAGATCTGGGCAAGGTCAACGTGCTGTTTGTCGGCGCCGGGGAAATGATCGAGTTGTGCGCTACGCACTTTGCCGCCAAAAACCCGCGGTCCATCGCCATCGCCAACCGCACGCTGGAACGCGGCGAAAAGCTGGCCAGCCGGTTTGGCGGAGAAGTGATGCGATTGGGAGATCTGCCCGACCGGTTGCACGAATTTGATGCTGTGATCAGCTGTACCGCGAGCACCTTGCCCATCATCGGTCTGGGTGCGGTCGAGCGTGCAATCAAGAAACGCCGTCATCGGCCCATGTTCATGGTTGACCTGGCAGTTCCGCGCGACATCGAGTTTGAGGTGAAGGCGCTGGAGGATGTGTACCTGTATACGGTGGATGATCTGGCTGGCGTGGTGCAAACGGCCCAGGCCAACCGCCAGGCAGCCGTTGCCCAGGCTGAAGCCATTGTGGATGCTGGCGTGCAGAGCTTTCTGCACTGGATCGACCAGCGCAGCTCGGTGCCACTGATCCAGCAACTCAATGCCCAGGCAGACGCCTGGCGCAACGCTGAACTGGCGCGTGCACGCAAGCTGATTGCCAAGGGGGAGCCGGTCGATGCGGTGCTGGAAGCCCTATCAAAGGGTCTGACGCAAAAGATGCTGCACGGCGCCATGGCAGAACTGCGCGCCGGTGATGCGTCGGCCCGTGAGCGCGCCGGCACGGCAATACAACACTTTTTCTTGCGTAACGAGCGTTAGCTGCGCTGCAATTCCCCCTCTCCCCCAACCCCTCTCGCCCCACCGGGCGAAAGGGGAGCTAACAGCCACATTTAGCCTTGTTTTATTAGTCAATAAGTACACGCGCTTCGGCACGTTGTCATTAGTGATTTGAAACTCATTTTTTGTATTTCCCAGCGTTCACATCACCATGAAAGCATTTTTTAGACAGCAGCTGGCCCGCTATACCGAGCGCCAGGGCGAGCTGGAGTTTCTCCTCTCGCGCGAGGACATCATGAAGGACATGGAGCAGTTCCTCAAGCTGTCGCGTGAGCACACGGATGTGGCGGCGGTGGCCAGCCGCTGGGCGCGCTACCAGCAACGCGAGGGCGATCTGGCGGGGGCGCAGGACATGCTCACGGATCCCGACATGGCCGAGATGGCGGAAGAAGAAATTGCCAGTGCCACCGCCGAACTGGCGCAACTGGAGGGCGAATTGCAGCGCATGCTGCTGCCCAAGGACCCAGACGATGCACGCCCCGCCTTTGTGGAAATCCGGGCCGGCACGGGTGGCGACGAGTCGGCCCTGTTTGCCGGTGACCTGCTGCGCATGTACATGCGATACGCGGACCGATGCGGCTGGAAGACCGAGATAGTTAGCGAGTCACCGAGCGAACTGGGTGGCTACAAGGAGGTCGTGGTGCGCATGGAGGGTTTCCACAACGGCACCGGTGCCTATGGGGCGCTCAAGTTCGAGTCCGGTGGCCACCGCGTGCAGCGTGTCCCTACAACCGAAACGCAGGGCCGAATCCACACCAGCGCCTGCACCATCGCCGTGTTGGCCGAGCAGGACGAGGCAGAAGCCATCAAGATCAACCCGTCGGACCTGCGCATCGACACCTACCGGGCCAGTGGTGCCGGTGGTCAGCACATCAACAAGACCGACTCTGCCGTGCGCATCACCCACATCCCCACCGGAATCGTGGCTGAATGCCAGGACGGGCGCAGCCAGCACAGCAACAAGGCACAAGCACTCAAAGTGCTGACCGCCCGCATCCATGAAAAGGAACGCAGCGAGCGCGCAGCCAAGGACGCTGCAGAGCGCAAGAGCCTCGTTGGCAGTGGTGACCGCAGCGATCGAATCCGGACCTACAATTTTCCGCAGGGACGCCTCACCGACCACCGCATCAACCTGACGCTGTACAAGTTGCTCACCATCATGGAAGGTGATCTCGATGATGTGGTGAACGCGCTGCAGGCCTATGAGGCCGCCGAGCAGCTGGCAGCTCTGGAACTGGGGATGGCCTAGGTGACTCGCGCACACGCTATCTCACCCCCTGCACAGTCCACACCAGAATTGCCTGACCGCATGCCACGCCGCTAGAACATGGGAACACCACAAACCCCTGCCAACCTTGCTCAGGCACTGACTTGGGCATTGGCCCGTGGTCTGGAACGGCTGGATGCGCAGCTTTTGCTGCTCCATGCGCTGGAGCGCACTGGCAATGGCCGGGCCTGGCTGCTGACTCACGACACAGACGCCCTGCCCGTTGAAGCATTTGACAAACTCCAAACTGCGGTGTCACGTCGAATTGGCAATGAGCCGCTGGCTTACATCACCGGACATCAGGAGTTCTACGGATTGGACCTTCTGGTGGACAACCGGGTTTTGGTGCCGCGCGCGGATACCGAAACCCTGGTTGATTGGGCGCTGACCCTGTTGGCGCGCAGTCCGGCCACGGGAAGCGGCAGTCGGCCTGAAACCCTGCTAGATTTGGGCGCCGGCAGTGGTGCCATCGCGTTGGCATTGAAGCATGCGTGCCCCGATTCTCAGGTTACCGCCGTGGATTTCAGCACGCAGGCTCTGGCCGTTGCAACAGCCAATGCACAAAGGCTTCAACTGGATGTGCAATTTGTGCACAGCAACTGGTTCGGCAACGTGCAGGGGCAATTCAACCTGATCGTCTCCAACCCGCCTTACATTGCAGCCGCTGATCCCCACCTGGACGCCTTGATCTGCGAACCTTTGCAGGCGCTGGCCAGCGGCACGGACGGTCTGGACGACATCCGGGCCATCACCACCCAGGCACCCAAGTACCTGCTGCCAGGTGGCTGGCTTTTGCTGGAGCATGGCTATGACCAGGCACCTGCGGTGCGGTCGCTGCTTGCGGCTGCGGGCCTGCAGGACGTGGAGACCCGTCGGGATCTGGCCGGGCTGGAACGTTGCAGTGGTGCGCGGCTGGCACCGGTCTGAGGCGGTTTGCGCCAATTCTTGTGACATTTTTGGCTTTCCAGCCCCGCAGAATATAAATAGTATGCTATGTTTTTTATAGCAATAGAATGACTACCAGCATGACACAAAAAACCCCCGCCTGCCCCCAGTGCGCACTGGAAAACATCTATCCCGACGCAGACCTTTTTGTCTGCGCCGACTGCGGTTTTGAGTGGCCCATGACACAGACTGCGGGTACCTCCGATGACGACGATGCGCGGGTGGTCAAAGATTCCAACGGCCAGTTGCTGCAGGACGGCGACGCCGTGGTACTGATCAAAGATCTGAAGGTCAAAGGGTCCTCCACGGTTCTAAAGATGGGCACCAAAGTTAAAAGCATCCGTCTCGTGGGTGGCGACCATGAGGTGGACTGCAAAATGGATGGCGGCAGCTTCATGCTCAAGGCCTGCTTTCTGAAGAAGGCCTGACAGCGCAGCACGCCACATGAACGCGCAAAAAGCCTACTGGTTCATTCTTGTTCTGGTCAACATCCCCGTCTTCCTGGGACTGGGCCGCCTGATCTTTCGGGATTGGGACGGTTTCATGGAGGCGCTGCGCCTGTGGTGCTCGGTCGACTGGTGGTTGACCCTCCAAAGGGAATGGCGTGAAGACCGCTGGGGCACTAGCAAACTGCCGGTTTTTCTGGTGCTGTGCTGTGCGCTGCCCGCCCTTGAGTACCTGATGTTTGCACGGTCAACCGTTGCGAAACCCCCGGCACAAATTATCAGCCTGGTGACCAACCTGCCGCTGGTGCAATAGCCTTATGGGGCGACCGGCATGCCGTGGGTGCGGACACAACGGGCTCGGCCTCGGGGATAATGCGTTTTTGATTGGCTTGCACGGGCCGGTTTGGCCCCAACAATTGGAGTTTTGGCGATGAGCGACACACAACAACGGATCGATGAACTGGTCAAGAACAATGAAGTTTTGCTGTTTATGAAAGGCAGTGCCAGTTTTCCCCAATGCGGTTTTTCCGGGCGGGCGATACAGATTCTCAAAGCCTGCGGTGTGGACCCCAAGGCCATCAAAACGGTAAACGTTCTGGAAGACGATGCTATCCGGGCAGGCATCAAGGACTACAGCAACTGGCCCACAATCCCGCAGCTCTACGTCAAGGGCGAATTCATCGGTGGCTCGGACATCATGATGGAGATGTACGAAAACGGTGAGTTGCAGCAGGCGCTGGGTTCGGCACCGGCCTGATGCCGCTCAGTCTAGGCGTCATATCGGCTTGTATTCCCAGACACGCTTTGCAGCCAGCACCGCATCCGGATACTGCGGCTTACCGCGTGAGCCGTTGTAGCGGCCCAGTGCCATGAACAGGTCACCGCGCTCGCGATCCAGATAGTGACGCAAAATCACACACCCAAAACGCAGGTTGGTCTGCATGTGAAATAGCCGGCCAACGTCTCCATCACCGATGGACCGCGCCCAGAACGGCATCACCTGCATGTAGCCACGCGCACCCGCCACCGAAACAGCAAATTTGCGGAAATTGCTCTCAACCTGAATCAAGCCCAGCACCAAAGACACGTCCAACCCGGCGCGTTTGCTTTCGTACCAGACGGTTTGCAAGAACTCCTTACGGGTCTCCAGTTCAGCCTTCTTCTTTTTCAACCGCTCGCTCATGGCACCCAGCCAGCGCAAATACCGTATGCGCGACTCCGTGTCTGCAAACTCCGGTATCGGGGGTGCCGCATTGCGCACCGCGTTGCTCAAGGCCGTGCGTACGGAATCGATGAGGGGTTCTTCAATCTGGCTACCCGCCAACGCCTGCGATGGCAGCATCAGCGTGCCCAACGCAACAGCCAGCGGAACCAGACAGTCCCTACGGGAAATCCCGTCCTGGAGCGACCATCGTCGCGTCATGCGCTGAGTTTGGCCTTGATCAACGCTGCAATGCTGTCCACTGCCACCTTGGTCGATGTGCTGTCGCGACGATGCTGGTATTCAACCTGCCCGTCCTTCAGACCACGGTCACCAATCGTGACGCGGTGTGGAACACCGATCAGTTCCCAGTCCGCAAACATGGCGCCGGGGCGTTCACACCGATCATCCAGTATCACGTCCACTCCAGCGGCAACCAGATCGGCATACAGGGCCTCGGCGGTCGCCTTGACTTCTGGAAAACGGTCCGGACTGATGGGGCACAACACCACGGTAAATGGCGCCAGCGCATCGGGCCAGATGATTCCCCGCTCGTCGTGATTTTGTTCAATGGCCGCAGCCGGCAGGCGTGTGATGCCAATACCGTAGCATCCCATCTCCATGAACTGGGGTTTGCCATTGACATCCAGGAAGGTCGCATTCATGGCCTTGCTGTACTTGGTTCCCAGGTAAAAAACGTGGCCCACTTCTATGCCACGCTCGATCGCCAGTACACCTTTACCGTCTGGAGAGGCATCACCGGCAACAACATTGCGCAAATCGGCCACCAGATCAGGCTCGGGCAGATCACGCAACCAATTCACGCCCGTGATGTGGAAATCTTCTGCATTGGCGCCGCAAATCCAGTCTGACATGACCGCGACTTCGCGATCGGCGACGATCCTGACTGGCTGCTTGAGGCCGATGGGGCCTAGGTAGCCAGGCTTGCAGCCGAAGTGGTCCTCGATTTCAGAAACAGTTGCAAAACGGAAATCCGTCAAACCGGGCAATTTGCCCACTTTCACTTCATTCATGTCATGGTCACCGCGCAACAGCAGCAGCCAAACCTGTGTTTTGGTCACATTACCGTTGTCGTCCTTGGTGTCGGTAGCCAGCACCAGTGACTTAACCGTTGTGGACAGCGGCACCCCCAGCAACAACGCAACGTCTTCACAGGTACTTTTACCCGGAGTCGGCGTCTTTACCATCATCTGAACCGCTGCCTTGCGGGAACCCGATGGCGCCAGCGCTTCGGCTTTTTCCATGTTGGCTGCGTAATCACTTCCCGGGCAATAAACAATCGCATCCTCACCGGTGGCAGCAATCACCTGAAACTCTTCACTGAGATCGCCGCCGATCGCACCACTATCAGCGGCCACTGCCCGATAAGTCAGTCCAAACCGGTCAAAAATCTTGCGGTAGGCTGCCGCCATAACCTGATAGCTGGCCTTGGCGGAGTCTTGATCACGGTCGAAACTGTAGGCATCCTTCATGATGAACTCACGCCCGCGCATCAGCCCAAAGCGGGGACGGCGTTCATCGCGAAACTTGGTCTGGATCTGGTAGAGGTTCTTGGGTAGCTGCTTGTAGCTCTTGATTTCCTGACGGGCGATGTCAGTAATCACTTCTTCGCTGGTTGGCTGAACAACATAGTCACGGTCGTGCCGGTCCTTGATGCGCAACAACTCAGGGCCGTTGGTGGTGAAGCGGCCGGTTTCCTGCCAGAGTTCGGCTGGCTGAATGACTGGCATTGTCAGCTCCACTGAGCCCGCGCGATTCATTTCTTCCCGAACGATCGCCTCCACCTTGCGAATAACCCTCAATCCCATAGGCATATAGGTGTAAATACCTGCACCCAGTTTCTTGATCATGCCTGCACGCATCATCAGCTTGTGGCTGGCCACTTCGGCGTCGGCAGGCGCCTCTTTCAAGGTGGAAATCAGGAATTGGGATGCTTTCATGGGATGACTCGTAAAACTACATTGACCCTCGCCCCTTGATACACGGCGCTTGCTGTGCATAATGAACGAAGTTTAAAAATTGGGGTTTTGATTATGCTCGACCGGGACGGCTTTCGGCCCAACGTCGGCATCATCCTGCTCAACCAACGGAATCAGGTATTTTGGGGCAAACGCATAAGGACCCATTCGTGGCAATTTCCGCAAGGTGGCATTGACCGGGGAGAAACCCCGGAGCAAGCCATGATTCGTGAGCTGCACGAGGAAGTGGGACTCCAGCCGGAGCATGTCTGCATTGTTGCCCGTACCCGAGACTGGTTGCGCTACGAGGTGCCGGATCGTTACATTCGCCGCGATGCACGCGGCCACTACAAAGGCCAGAAGCAAATCTGGTTTTTGCTGAAACTGCTGGGACACGACTGGGATTTGAACTTGCGCGCCACGGATCATCCCGAGTTCGATGCCTGGCGATGGAACGACTATTGGGTTCCACTGGAAGCAGTGGTTGAATTCAAACGTGGCGTATACGAAACGGCTTTGACCGAGTTGGCGCGCTACCTCCCGCGCAATGAGCCGCGCAATCGCTTTCTTCGTCATTCTCACCGCCCGCAAGACACCGGAAATAGTGCTCCGACCGACGCGGACCCAGCCATGCAACAACTGCAAGGTCACAACCATGACCTTTAAGCGACTGGGCGCGCTGTGGCTTGCTTCAGCAGCACTATCCGGTTTTGCACAGACACCCGCTGAACCGGATGAAGGCGTTGAGGATGCTGTTCCGCCTCCAGCACGCTATTCGACCGACAAGCTCATTCCCATCGAGATGCCTCGCTATGTGACCTTGACGGTAGGCATTGACCCGGATTCCGTGAGCGTCGCGGCTGACGGAGTTGTTCGCTATGTCGTCGTGATGCGAAACGCGACCGGCTCCTTGAACATTGCCTATGAAGGCATATCGTGCGTGCGTGGTGAAGTCAGGACTTACGCGCGCATCAATTCCACCGGCAACTGGGTCAGCCTGATGCCGGCACAATGGCGCGCACTGACAGCCAACCACCCCTCGAAACACGCCCTCGCTATCGCACAACAAGGCGCGTGCGACGAGCGCGTCGGGCCCAAGCGCGAGAATATTCTGAACGCGCTGAAGCGGCGCGAGCGCTCTCACCTTTAGATCAAGCCAGACAGACCTGGGTTATCGTGTCAGTACCAGGTTGTCGCGATGCAACATTTCAGGTTCAGCGGCGTACCCCAATAGTTTTTCAATTTCGGCAGACGGTTTACGGCACAGCAGGCGTGCCTCTGAACTCGAATAGTTTGCAAGACCACGGGCGAACTCTACCCCGGAGGCATCGCGAACGGCGATCACATCGCCGCGCGAAAAATCCCCCTCGACTAGGACCATTCCAATGGGCAAAAGGCTCTTGCCTTCATCACGCACCTTGCTCGCAGCCCCGTTATCGACCACCACGGCCCCACGCAGTTGCAGGTGATCGGCCATCCACTGCTTGCGCGCCTGGTTCTTCTGGGTTTGAGCGATCAACAGGGTGCCAATGGCCTCGCCCCGGCTCAAGCGTATCAGCGCATCGGGTTCGCGCCCCCAGGCGATCACGGTTGATGCACCGGATCCGGCAGCACGCTTGGCCGCGAGGATCTTGGTGATCATTCCGCCGCGCCCGATACTTGAACCCGCTCCGCCCGCCATCGCTTCCAGCGCGGGGTCCCCGGCCCGTGCTTCATGGACAAACTCGGCCGCGGGGTCTTTGCGCGGGTCTGCTGTAAACAACCCTTTCTGGTCTGTCAGAATAATCAACGCGTCGGCTTCAACCAGATTGGCGACCAGGGCTCCCAGTGTGTCGTTGTCGCCAAACTTGATTTCATCATTGACTACCGTATCGTTTTCATTGATCACGGGAACCACACCCAGTTTAAGCAGGGTCAGCAAGGTCGAGCGTGCATTCAGGTATCGCTCACGGTCCGCCAAATCAGCGTGTGTCAACAGAACCTGTGCGCTACCCAGGTCATTGAGTTTGAGCTTGGTCTCGTACATCTGAGCCAACCCCATCTGACCGACCGCGGCAGCGGCCTGCAAGTCCTGAATCGCTTTTGGCCGAACCGTCCAGCCCAGACGTTTCATGCCTTCGGCGATTGCACCGCTGGAAACCATGATCACTTCCCGTCCATCGCGCATCAGGTGCGCCATTTGGCGGCACCACTCACCGATGGCGACTTCGTCAAGACCACGGCCGTCATTGGTCACCAGGCTCGACCCAACCTTGACAACGACACGCTTGGCATCACGCAACACGGGAGAACTGGAAATATGTGCCATTTATGACTGTAGCCCGCATGAAAAATCAGAAGGGCGCTATCTTTTTTATAGTAAAAACCTTATGCAGCCGGGAGGTCGGTGAACCGTGGGTCCACCACTTCGGGCGTCAGTTCGGCTACCTGCTGCGCCTTGACATGCTTGTAAATCTCTTTGACAAGCGGCTCACAGCCTTCGCGCGTCAACGCAGAAATCTCAAAGACCGGTCCTTTGAATTTGAAGCGCTTGACAAAGTCCTTGATCAGTGCCGCCCGCTGGTCTGAGGCCACCATATCCAGCTTGTTGAGAACCAGCCAACGCGGCTTTTTGTACAAAGCCTGATCGTACTTCTTGAGTTCATTCACGATGGCTTTTGCCTGTGCAACGGTATCCACATTTTCATCAAAAGGCGCCACATCCACGATATGCAATAACAGTCGCGTACGACTCAGGTGGCGCAGGAACAGGTGCCCCAGGCCAGCGCCCTCGGAGGCGCCTTCGATCAGACCAGGCAAATCGGCAACCACAAAACTTTGCTCGGGTCCAACCCGCACGACGCCAAGATTGGGGTGCAGGGTGGTAAACGGGTAATCGGCAATACGGGGACGCGCATTGGAGACAGCCGTAATGAAGGTGGATTTGCCCGCATTGGGCATGCCCAGCAGGCCGACATCGGCCAACACCTTCAACTCCAGTTTGAGATTCTTCTTTTCGCCAGGCCAACCCGGTGTCTTTTGGCGCGGTGCGCGGTTAATCGCGCTTTTGAACCGCAGATTCCCAAATCCGCCGTCCCCGCCCTTGGCTATCGTGATGATTTCACCGGGCTTGAGCAACTCGAACAACACCTCGCCAGTCTCTGCGTCGGTGATGATGGTGCCCACAGGCATTTTCAGGGTGATATCGTCTCCGGCCGCTCCAAACATGTCAGAGCCCATGCCGTGCTCACCGCGTTTGGCATCATGCCGGCGTGAAAACCGGTAATCAACCAGGGTGTTCAGATTAGGGTCCGCCACGGCAAACACGTGACCGCCGCGGCCACCATCTCCCCCGTTGGGCCCCCCAAACTCTTTGTACTTCTCATGGCGAAACGAGACGCAGCCCGCCCCGCCATCTCCAGCAGAGATATCAATATAGGCTTCGTCAACGAACTTCATGGTGTATTGCGTCTTGATAAACGAAAAACCCCGCGCTTTTGGCGCAGGGTTTCAGTGAGGAGACAACCGAACGGATCAGGCTGCAGTCACGCTCACCGTGTGCTTGTTCAATGCACCCTTGTAACCGAACGACACGCGGCCTTCGGTCAACGCGAAAAGGGTGTGATCCTTCCCAATGCCAACATTATCACCGGGGTGGAACTGGGTGCCACGCTGGCGAACGATGATCGCGCCACCGCTGACCAATTCGCCACCAAATTTTTTAACACCGAGCATTTTGGGCTTGGAATCGCGCCCATTTCGCGTAGAGCCGCCGCCTTTTTTCTGTGCCATGACCTTATCCTACGATAGCGCCGATTTGCAGTTCGGTGAACTGCTGGCGGTGACCTTGACGTTTCTGGTAGTGCTTGCGACGACGCATCTTGAAAATGCGCACTTTGTCGTGCTTACCGTGAGACAGTACTGTGACTGTGACAGTCGCGCCGGACACCAAGGGCGTGCCAACCTTCAGTTCAGCGCCGTTTCCGACTGCCAGAACCTGGTCGATCACGATCTCTTGGCCTACGTCCGCAGCAATCTGTTCTACTTTAATTTTTTCGCCAGCAGCAACCCGATATTGCTTGCCACCGGTTTTTATGACCGCGTACATGTTGACCTCTTAATCTTGACCCTGCTGACTTGACGTCAGCGGACTTTTGACCCTGCAGACGGATTTCCGCAGAGCCGACGAGTATAACACCCAGGCCAACCTCTGGCAAATGCATCACCCGCAACCGGGTTCGGGACGGCCTCTTTCTTCTATACAATTCTGCAACTAACCAACCACTCAACCGCCTTGCAAGCCACATCAACCGGTTCAAAAACCGGCCTTTCCATCGTCGAACCTGAGATGCTTCAGGTCGATCAAGTTATCGCGCGCAGACTCGAATCTGGCGTTCCCTTGGTTGGCAGTGTTTCCCGATATATTATTTCTGCCGGTGGAAAACGGCTGCGCCCCGTCCTGTTGCTGCTGTGCTGCGGCGCCCTGGGATTCAAAGGCGACCAGCGCTTCAACATGGCTGCCGTAGTCGAATTTATTCATACGGCGACCCTATTACATGACGATGTGGTAGACGACTCGGCGCTGCGACGCGGCAGCCCTACCGCCAATGCCAAATTTGGCAATCCCGCCAGTGTTCTTGTTGGGGATTTTCTTTACTCGCGTGCTTTCCAGATGATGGTCGATTCGCAAAGCATGCGAATCATGGAAGTCCTGGCCAATGCCACAAACATCATCGCTGAGGGCGAAGTCATGCAGTTGATGAACATGCACAACGCGGGGCTCGATGAAGCGGGTTACCTGCAAGTCATCCGCTCAAAAACCGCCAAGCTGTTTGAAGCCAGTGCGCGCGTGGGTGCCATCCTGTCATCGGCGACACCCGACATGGAAGAAGCCTGTGCTGCGTACGGACAGGCACTTGGCACAGCCTTTCAGGTCATCGATGACGTGCTGGATTACACGGGCGATGCGTCCATCATGGGCAAGAATCTGGGCGATGACCTGCGGGAGGGCAAAGCAACATTGCCTCTGATTGCAGCGATGCAGCGCGGAACACCGAGCGAACGACAGGCCATCCAGCTAGCCATAGAGTCAGGTGATGTCACCCAGCTCGACGCAGTCATTGAAATCGTGCGAAAAACCGGCGCATTGGACATTGCCCGCCAGGCCGCACAACAGGAAGCCCAGCGCGCCATCCACGCTGCGATGCGCTTGCCCGCCGGTCCGCACAGGGACTGCCTGGTGCAGTTGGCATCCCAGTTGCTTGAGAGAAACCACTGAAGTTACGCAGGTAGTTGCCAGCAACCACTATTTGCGCATTACTATCGGCGTGATAGTCACAAAGCGGTTCGGTAGGGTATATTCAACCGGACATCTGGTTTATTGATCGCCCAAGGTTTTCTTGATGAATCGCAAGCGCAACCCGAATCCGGTAGATCTAACAAAGGTTTTCCCGCTGATCATGCAAGTGGTCGGTGTGCGACGGCACGATGAACTGGCACGATGGCTGCAGGGTGACGTTCAGCAGTTTTTGCCGCATGACATACTTTTAGCCGCCTGGGGAGACTTCCATGTTGAAGTGATCCACTACGACGTGATGTCAAGCCTGCCGAGCGTGGCCTCTGAAAACTCATCGTCACAAGCCATCACCCAGCGTCTCAAGGCCTTGTTTGATCAATGGCTTTTTCATGACCGCAAGCCATTTGTGGTTCCCCTTGAAGGTGAGGACTTTCTGCTGGACAAAGCCCGCGCGTCGGGCGGCGCGGATAAAACACTGCCGCGAATGCGCTCGGCGCTGATTCACGGCATCAGCGACTACCGGGGCCGTCACGATTGCCTTTTTGTGTTGCTCAACACGCAAAGCCAACGCACGCGGCGTGAGCGCATCGCACTGAAGCTGCTCATGCCCTATATAGACTGCGCACTGCGCCAGGCTGAGTTGCAACCGAGTAACACAGCAGCAATTGAAATGGCAACGCCGCTGCGACCCGGGAGTCAAATCGACACCGACGACGATGACAACGCACTCAACACCCGCGAAGTGGAAATCATGGAGTGGGTGTCTCGGGGCAAGACCAATGGTGAAATTGGTGACCTGTTGAATGTCAGCCCGTTCACGGTCAAGAATCATATGCAGCGTATTTTCAAGAAGCTCGATGTATTCAGCCGCGCACAGGCCATTGATGCATTTTCGAGCTACACGGTGACCATGGGTGCAACGTAATCCATGCCAATAGAAGCCTTCAAGAAATCAGCGCTTGGGCTCAACCGGAGCGAGGCCGGCCCGTTGGGCAAGGACAATTTGCTGAGCCTGCTGGAACTAGGACTGGACCCGTTGGCGCTGGTGCTCTCGCTATGGGTCACAGCATACTTTTTTGAGGGCGGATTGAGCGACGCCTACCTGGCATTGTCAATCGTCGTTTTCTTTATTGCCTTTCCCGGCAAACCCCGACTCAACTATCGATTGCCGATGCTGATAACCCACTTGCTGGGCAATTGGTTATTCATCGCGGGATTGTTGTGGCTGCTGGGTGCTGTGACGCACTACTGGGAGGAGTTCTCCCAAGATGCTTTGGTCGTTTGGCTGGTGGTCGCGCCGTTTGCGCAAATTGCAGCGCATCTGATCTTGCGTGCTGCGGCACCCTATCTGGTGCGGTTACAGGGTCAACCTCAACGTGCGGTGATTGTGGGCATGAATGAACAAGGGGTGGCACTGGCAAGCCGGGTTGGTGAAACACCGTACTCCCGGATTGAGTTTGCAGGATTTTTTGATGACCGGGATCTGGAAAGACTGGATGCTTCCAGCGACTTCCGCCTGCTTGGCAGTCTGGTTGCCATGCCCGATTTCGTGCGGGAAAAGAACATTCAGCTAATTTACCTGTCGATACCCATGGCATCACAGCCACGAATCCTGCAGGTTCTGGACGGGCTGAAAGACTCCACTGCGTCGATCTTTTTTGTGCCGGACATGTTCATTACCGACCTGATCCAAGGTCAGGCAGGTTCGGTGTGCGGGATGCCGGTAATTTCCGTATGCGAGACGCCCTTCCGTGGCACCAATGGCATGGTGAAGCGCGCCAGCGATATCGTGCTGTCTCTCCTGATACTGGTGCTTGTCTCACCCTTGCTGCTGGCACTGGCTATCGCGGTCCGAGTCACATCGCCCGGTCCGATCGTTTTCAAGCAACGCCGATATGGACTTGATGGCAAGGAAATCATGGTATACAAGTTCCGTTCGATGACGGTCACCGAAGACGGCCCCACGGTGCAACAGGCGAAAAAGAACGACAGTCGCATCACCCCTCTGGGCGCCTTGATGCGAAGGACTTCACTCGATGAATTGCCCCAATTCATCAATGTGCTGCAAGGCCGCATGAGTATCGTCGGCCCCCGCCCCCACGCAGTGGTGCACAACGAGATGTACCGAAAGCTCATCAAAGGTTACATGGTGCGTCACAAAGTCAAACCCGGCATCACGGGGTGGGCCCAGGTCAACGGATACCGGGGTGAAACCGACACGCTCGAAAAAATGCAAGGTCGCATTGACCACGATCTGGACTATCTGCGCAACTGGTCGCTGCGGCTCGATCTTTACATCATTTTCAAAACCATACGCCTGGTCATTGCTGACCAGAAAGCCTACTGATGGCACCGAGACAACCTATCCGATTGACCCCAGGCACGCACACTGGATAGCGATCCAGTAACGTTCACACCTGTTCAGGAGACACACCCTATGGGATCCCAATTCGCCGAATTTCAACCCAATGTCGAGCAGCTCGGTACGGCCAAGGACTACGTCAACGAGTTTGTCGAGGCGGTTCACAATGGCGAGTTACTTCAGGGATTCAGTCGGCAGGAAACCATATTGCTCAGTGAGTACTTTCAGTGCTTCGGCGTAGCGCGAGGTTCTGTCGTCGTCAGGGAAGGGGATGAAGGCGACTTTCTGGCCATTCTGATCAACGGTGCGGCCATGGTGACAAAACTCCACGGCACAGTTCAAAAAGAGGTTGCCGCCATCCAGCCGGGGGACATCATTGGAGAGATGTCGCTCATTGACGGCAAGAAGCGCTTCGCAAGCTGCATCACCACAGTCCCCAGCGATTTTGGCGTCTTGACCATCGACAGCTTCAATGCCATGCTGGCAGACCACCCGCGTTTGAGTAACAAGCTGATGCTGCGGCTATTGCAGATGACCACGGCGCGCCTGCGTTACGCGACCACCCGGATGCTGCCTGGCTTGTCAGATGTGCGCTACTCTTGACACCCACTAACGGGTTGTGCGGATAAAAAACCACCTCAGGCATCGGCTGGCGTTTGTGCCCCTCCGTGTGCCGATGCCCTCCTATATGAAACGCCCACTTTGAACGGGCCTGCACAGACACACTTTGCCGAATACTTGATCCATATCACAACGAATTTTCAGCTGCGCCCTACGATGGGCGCCAAGTTACTGGAGAACGATTGTGAATTCGAACAAAGGCCCAACTCCCGACTCCGCACCGGAGGCGATACCCCCCTGTTCAGCCCGCCCGGAGCCGCCAGTGGCTTTTGTAGCGCCTCCAAAAAGCTCGCGCCGAAACTTTCTGGCTGCTGGGGGACTGTTGAGCGCTTCCTCTCTGATGGGAGCTGCAGCCTTGATGACCCAGTCGGACGAGCCAACGGCGACGATCGAGTGGGCAGAGCACTTCCAGAAAAATTACCGCTTGATGACTCCCGAGGAGAAGGCCGAGTCGCGCGCACGGCTGGAGCGGCGCTACTCGGCGCAGTACCATAAAAAGGTGACGGTGGACACCACCGAGGCTCTACCTGGCGTACTGATGGGGTATGCCTTGAACATTCGCAAATGCATCGGTTGCCGCCGCTGCGTCAAAGCCTGCGTCGAGGAAAACAACCAGACCCGTGGAAAAGAACCCGGCCAGCGCATCGAATGGATCCAGGTGCTGCGCATGGAGCGCGGAGGGTTTTCGGGGGACAAAATGGACCAGGGCTACCCCGAAGGCCTGGGCATTCAGGTCGGAGGCAATGCCTACACACCGGCCGGCCAGGTTCTCGAAGGACAGTACCACTACGAGCCCGAGGCCGTTCCGGAAAAGGATGCTACCTACATGCCCATCGCCTGCATGCAGTGCGAGAAGCCTCCCTGCGTCAAGGTATGCCCGGTGCGAACGACTTACCGTGAAGCCGATGGCCCGGTGGTGATCGACTACAACTGGTGCATTGGCTGTCGCATGTGCATGGGCGCCTGCCCCTACTGGGCCCGGCGCATCAACCTGACTACACCTGTGCTGCCCAAGGAAGAAATGAACCCGGTCACACACTACATGGGCAACCGGCCGCGCATGCGCGGGGTGGTTGAAAAGTGCCACTGGTGCCTGCAGCGCACACGCCAGGGGCGATACCCGGCATGCGTCGAAGTGTGCCCGGTAGGTGCGCGCAAGTTCGGTAACCTGCTCGACCCGGAAAGCGAGGTAAGCATGGTCCTTGCCCGCAAGAACGTGTTCAGGCTCAAAGCAGAGCTCAACACCTTTCCGAAATTCTTTTACTTCTACGATTGAGGAGCGCGATTGTGGAAAAAATCATCCAATTCACCACGGACTACGCCCGCTACGTTGTCAAGGGCGGAACCCGCTTTTACACCTGGATGGGCATATTGGCACTACTCAGTGCCGGTGCGCTCTACGCGTTCTACCTGCAAAACACCGAGGGACTGATCGTCACTGGCATGACCAGCCAGATTCACGACGGCCTGTACTTCGCCAACCTGGTCTTTCTGGTCGGCGTGGCAGCTGGTGCGGTGACCATCGTCTTTCCGGCGTACGTCTACCATCACAAGGCCATGCACGAGGTGACGGTTCTGGGTGAGATGCTGGCCATTTCGGCAGTCATCATGGTGATGCTGTTCGTGTTCGCCCACATGGGGCGGCCCGACCGTCTGTGGCACATGCTTCCGTTTATCGGCATTTTCAATATGCCGGGATCCATGCTGGCGTGGGACGTACTGGCACTCAACGGATACCTGCTGCTCAATTTCATGTGCGGTTTCTATTACCTGTATGCGAAATACACCGGCACACGCGTCAACAACAAGTACTTCATGCCGCTGGTGTACATCTCCATCGTCTGGGCCTTGAGCATCCACACCGTCACGGCCTTCCTGATTTCCACGATGCCCTCACGTCCCATGTGGTTCCATAGCATGATGCCGATCCGCTTCATCACCACGGCATTTGCGGCCGGACCCTGCCTGATCATCCTGGCCTTCATGTTCATTCGCAAGAACACCAAGATGTGGATACAGGACAGTGCCATCAATCTTCTTGCAACCATCGTCACCTGGTGCCTGGGACTTGCCCTGTTCCTGACCATGTCGGAAATCGTTGTCGAGTTGTACGCACGCACTGAACATGCCAATGGCCTGTACTACCTGATGTTCGGCTTACATGGCCTCACCAGTCTTGTTCCGTGGTTCTGGAGCTCGCTGGCGTTCATGATCATCGCATTCATCATGTTTCTGATTCCCAGCGTGCGCACCAACTACAAGTTGCTGCCCATTGCCTGTGTTCTGGCGTTTGTGGGCATCTGGATTGAAAAAGGCATGGGGCTGATCGTTCCTGGCTTCATCCCCACCCCCATAGGTGAAGTGACCGAGTACTACCCCACGCTCATCGAAGTCATCATGAGTTTGGGCAACTGGGCCATGGGATTCTTCATCCTGACCATATTGCTCAAAGGCGCAATCGGCATCCTGATGGGCGAAGTCAGGTACGTTGGAAAAAATGCCAACAGCGCATCACGGTGAGGCAATTAATCATGAAAAAGATCCCATTCAGCGCATGGATCCTGGCCTTCTGCTGCGGCCTCGTTTCTTCCGCTTTTTCACAGACAGCGCCAGAGGCTGAAATCACCTGCTTCGAGAGTCGCAAGGGTGCATCGGAAGTGGTCAAACGTGACCTGCAGCCAGGCTGGCCCAATGTGAAATGCTCTCCCAAAACAGGCGCGGTTCTCTGGTGGGGCGACCCCTTCGATGGCACCGTCCCGATGGGCAATATGCCCCTCCTTGAGAAAATTCCTCCAGGCCACGCGGTTGTCAAACCGCGCTCCGAGAAACTCGCCCTGATGCCGATGTGCGGCACAGCCTGTCATAACGGTGTTGGCCCCAAGTTCAACCCGCCCAAATTGCCGACAAGCAAGAAACCGACCCCGATTCCGACCATGGCAGCCATGGTCCCTGATCTTCAGAATCTGCAGCATGGTCGCGAACGCATCTGGTGCCTGGACTGCCACCACACCACCCAGCGCAACAAATTGGTGGACAACTTTGGCGATCCGGTCAGCTTTGACCAACCACAGTTGCTGTGTGGCAAGTGCCATGGCGACAAGATGCGCGACTGGCGCGATGGCATCCATGGCAAGCGCATCGGCGAATGGGCCAGCACCGGCAAGAAGCGCTGGTTTACCTGCACCGAATGCCACAACCCGCACAATGTCCAGGACGGCGCACGTAACCGGGGCTTCATCCAGCTTGCACCGGAAGCACCACCGCAGCTACCCAAAGGCATGAAGGACGCCAAACACGAACTGGTACATGGCGTTGCACAACACTGATGGCGGTGCCAACCCTCTCGACCCCAGTCAGCCGCACGCCAGCGCGCAGGAGCGGGGTGATCCCGCCTGGGTGGCACCGGCGCTGACGGCATCGGAGAAGACGCGCATCGTCGGAAAGACAAACGTATTCTTCGGCCCCCCCCTGGCTATCCTGGCCGAGGGACAGAAGAACACGCTCGAGATCAGTGGCAAACTCAACCGCACGGCGGAGCGCTACCTCGAAATCCTCAAGCGACACGGCCTGGAACTCACTGAGCCTGAGCGCCTGTGCCTGGCGCATATCTGCCACATTGGCTTCATGGCGCCACTGGAGATTGAAGAGCTTTCCTATGAAGTGACGATGACAAAATTTGAATGTGACGGTCTGGACAAAGCAGCCCTGTCCGCAAAACTGGAATCCGCAAGCTTTGCCGACCTGGTGGCTGTCGTAGAGTCATTGGGTTTCTGAGCATCCCATCCTGCTGACAAGATACCCACCATGCCCAACAGATTTCCATGGAAGCCTGACTACAGCGTCGGCTGCGAAGCACTGGACAAGCAACACCAGGCAATCCTCGCGCTGTGCACAACCCTGGGCGACTGCATTACAGGCAGTGATCCACACGGCAATCTGACCTACGAATCCACATTCGAAGCGCTCATGGCCCAGGCACGCGCGCACTTCGTGACCGAACAGGCGCTGCTGACCCAATGTGAATACCCCGATCTGGAAGAGCAGCAAAACGAACAGGAAGAATTTGAATACCTGGCCAACGAGATCGTCACAACAACGAACTTTGAGCCCATTGAACTGCAGCGATTTCTGTCGTTATGGTGGATAGGGCACATCGTGGGTTCGGGCAAAAAGCACCGGCCCTTTCTTGAAAAGTTACCCCAACCCGGTGCCTGCTAAGCTCGGGCATGCAAACACCCCGATCTGCCGCCGGTTCTGCCTCCAACCAGGCACCCACCCACCGTATCAATCTCGGCCTGCAAGGCGGGGGATCGCACGGTGCGTTTACCTGGGGCGTACTTGACGTTCTGCTGCAGGACCCCGGGATAGACCTTGAAGGCATCAGTGGCACCAGTGCCGGAGCCATGAATGCCGTGGCGCTGGCTCATGGCTTTGCCCAATGCATCGGCAAGTCGCAGTCAGATCCGCGGGAAGCAGCACGCGAATCCCTGGCAAATTTCTGGAACGGCATTGTGAACATGGGCGCTATCGGGCAGGCACAGCGCGCACCCTTCGACATGCTGCTGGGTTTGGCTGGGGGGCACCACTCAGTGACCAGCCAATGGGCAAGCGCCATGACGCGGGCCTTTTCCGGATCCATGTCGCCGTACCAGATGAATCCGCTAGACCTCAACCCACTCAAGACCTTCGTCGAGCGCCAGGTTGATTTTGAGCGGCTGACACTTCTCAAGGATATCAAGGTATTTGTCGTAGCGACCCGGGTAACAACCGGCAAGGCCGAAGTGTTTTCCGGCAAGCGCCTGACGGCCGATGCGGTCATGGCATCCGCGTGCCTGCCCATGATGTTTCAGGCCGTTGAAATTGAAGGTGATCACTATTGGGACGGTGGCTACTCCGGCAACCCGGCGATTCACCCACTGATTTACAAGTGCGAAAGCCGCGACATCTTGCTGGTGCAGATCAACCCGATCAAGCGCGACGTTTTGCCCACCAATGCCATTGACATCATGGACCGGCTCAATGAAATCACGTTCAATTCCGCACTGATTGCAGAAATGCGCGCGATCGACTTCGTCAAACGTCTGTTGCTGGAGGGCAAGCTGGACCCAGCCCACTACAAAGACGTTCTGATGCACCGGATAGACGGCGGCGAGATACTGGAACAGATGGGAGCGACCACCAAAGTTTCTACCGAAGCGAACCTGATACGCAGTTTGCACGAGCTGGGTCAAACCCACGCCCGTCGCTGGTTGAGCGAGCACCGCAAAGATCTGGGCGTGTGCTCCACGCTCAACATTGCCCGCGATTACCTTGACGATCTGCGCGTACCGGTTCGCAGGGACAGAAATTCGGCGACAAACGAACCGGCTTGACCCATTGCGCTGGTCGGAGCGGTAAAAACCATCAGCGGTAACGGCAGTCCAGGCTGTATTGGGCCAGTCTTGGTGCACAGCGGCTCGTGCCGCCGGATTCGCGCGCTGTTTCCGGCTGTGACAGATCCAGAGCTTGCACGGTGATGCGCTGGGCCCTGCGTTCACGCGCGTCTTGCAGCCCGGTTGGGAGACCCGGATAGGCTTCGCCCTCCGGATGCCAGTCATGCAAGCGAATGACAAAGCGGGCAACGTCGTCTACATCACGCAGGGTCAGGCTCAATGGCCCCATCGGCTCAAGGCTGGGATGCACGCCTGAACGCGGAACAAAACTGCAGTAGCGCACTCCAAACACCTTGAGTTCGCCTTCGCTGTCCAGTTCTTCGCGCATTGGCACAAAGGTCTCGTCAACGTACAAGCTCCAGTCCTGCCAGTTTCCCGCAGTCTTGCCGTGCATGCCGACATTGCGCGAAGGACGCAATCGAACTTCGACCCGTGTCGTGCTGGCATCAACCATTCTGGAACTGCCGCTCTGCTCGGGACTTGCAGCGTCACCCACCAGTGGCCAGAATTCGAGACCACGCCAGAGCTCCAGCCTGCCAAATGGCAAATCCACCTTTCCAAAAAAACGGAATTCGTTTTGACGCAGGACATTGCAGATTGGCGGCTCCAGCCCAAGCCCGGCAGCCTCCAACTCGGCCAACACGGCATCCAGGTCCGCAGTCAAATAAAAAGGCAAGGCAAACCTGTCGTGGAGCGAGCGCCCCCAGTCGATCAGCGGCAGGTCGTACGCACGCGAGGCCAGCATGGCAATCACGGAGCGATACAGGCAGGCAATCGCTGTTGCGCGTTGTGGACTGTGCTGCATCCTCAAGGAGCGGAACTCAACCAGCCCCAGGCAACCCCGTCCCGGAAGAAAGGGGTTCCAGAGCTTCTCGATATTGATCTCTGCCCGATGGCTGTTGCCAACTGCGTCACACAGGAAAGGAGCAAAACTTTTCCAGAGCCGTTCCGGCGAAACGTCCGGGTCGCGCTCCAGAAGAGCCAATGCCAGTTGCAGATCATCGAATGCATCCGTGCCCCGCTCGTCGGGACGAACTGACTGGCCGCTGCCACCGACAAAGTCGTGGGAGAAAAGATAGCTCAAAGCCGGGTGCCGGTTCAAATACCGCACCAGTCTGGGAAGCACCCGGGGATTCTTGATGAACGGACTGGACTCTGGCGAAGGTCCACCAAATGTGATCTGCCCTGCACCACCCGAATCAGCAACCTGACCATTGAAAAACAGACGAAATGGTGAGAGCTGCTGTGTAGCCGCAGCGGCATATACCTGCTTGCTGCGCCACAGGAACTCCGAGCAATTCTGGCTCGGCGCCGTGTTGATTTCAATCACTGCGGGGTCAGGCGTTACGGTGGTGAGCTCCAGCGTCGCTTCCACCGGTGGTGTGGCGCCCGCCAGCACAAGCGACTTCAAACCACTCTCCAGCGCGGTGCGCTCTATGCAGGACAACACGGACAAAAATAGTCCAACGCTTGCCATGGCGGGAAGATCCATCGCAAGGCTGCCAAAAGCACTTTCCTCTGGTCCACCGGCATCCGTGCTCAGTCGCAGCAGAAAGCTCAAGTGCTCGGGCGGCCCTTCTCCGGCCGTGGCGATGACCTTCCACCCCGGCAGGCCTTCTTCCTCCGCGGTCTGAAGACATTCGCTTGGCCATCCCTGCATTCGAAAGCATTCCGCCAGGGCGCGAGCGAACGCACACAGCTCTGCCGGAGTTGCTGGGGCCAATGCCTGGACCTGCATCGGATCTGGGGGACCGCGCCAAAGGATGGACCCATCGCGACGTCGCAACAGACCCAGGTTCCAGCGTGGTAATTTCTCGCCCGGATACAGCCGTCCGACACTTCGCAGCAGCAATCCGCCGGGCATCAACGGGCGCAGCGCACAGAGCAAGTCCCGAGCGCGTTGCTCCTTGTCGTCACCCAATGCCGCGTGCAGCCAGGCGGGTGACTGTGCCTGCCGGTCGGTAAACGTGGGCTCTGACCCGACCCAAATGGCCACACCCAGCTGGGCCACGCTGTCATCGTGATGCTGAACCGCAATGTCGAATGCGCCGTCGTCTGACTCCATTCCTGTTTGACTCCTCAATCCTCAATCTTTCGTCTGCCAGGATGCTTCACTATTTGTAGCGGCAAATGTCCTGTTTATAAGGGCCACTGCGTGATTTGACGATCATTTCCGCATGCAGCCTTGCCAGCGGGCCCTCGCGCTTGTCGACGTCAGGCACCGGTGAAAATTTCCGCTGAAGCTGTATCAAGCATCTGGATCAATCAGACGGGCAACGCAAGCAACTTGTGTGCCGCTGACCGTGTGGTGCGCCGCTTCGTGATCCGGCACGGTGCGCCAGCGCCTCAATCTACGCCCACGCCCAGCGCTTTGGCTTCAACTGCGGGGGGATAGCACGATGCGTTTCTTCCCAAGCGTCCCAGAATGCCTAGAATGCCCGGCATGAACCCTACCTCCAAAACACCCCCTGTTGCGCGCCCAGCAAGTGCATCGCGAGCCATCGCGGACTTTCCGGACCAGGCGGCCAAGGCTGCCGAGTTCCTGGCCCAGCGCTTACCGAGCTTTGCACTGTCGCCTGAAGAAGCTGCGAGCATTGTTTCGCTGATGATTCTGGTGCGTTTCCCTGCAGGAACGACTGTTTTCAGTGCTGGGGATGCTTCGAACACCGGCTATATGTTGCTGGTGCTCGAAGGTGATGTTTCCGTTGACACCGGCAGTTCAGGCTCAGGTCCCAAGGTCGACATATCTGTTCTGGGACCCGGTTCTTTGATCGGTGAAATGGCGCTGATAGATGGCGCGCCACGCTCGGCTACATGCACCGCGGTCTCCGTGGTGACTGCCGCAGGGCTCTCGGCCGGAGGTTTGCAGCGGCTGACGATGACCCATCCGCAAGTGGCCATCAAGCTGGCTATATTCATCGCGCGAAACGCGGCTGAGCGTCTTCGCGCGCTGAGCGAGCAGCTCCAAATGTACGATCAACTCACCGTCTCCATGCAGAAGGAAATTGATCAATTGCGTATGGCTGCGAAGCAAAAGAGTTAATTGCGACACGGGTTGTCTTGGAAATTTTCCAGTACAACCACTCCTGATTTCATAGCTGTTAGACCATACTCTATGAGGTCTGCAGGCCAATTTGGCCGCAGATTTACCCCTCAAACTGCGGATGCAGCTGGCGAATGCGCGTCATGGCCATGCCGGCGGCGGCCGTTCGCGTCTCCACGCCCATCTTCACAAAGATCCGCTCCAGATGTTTCTTTACCGTCATCGGGCTTGAGCCCAGAATGTCGCCAATGTCCTTGTTGGTCTTGCCCTTGACCACCCAGTACAGAACCTCGGCCTCCTTGGCCGTGAGCTTGAACGACAGGCTCATGGCCTCGATGACGGCGCTGTCGGACACTTCGCGCATCACAATCAGCCAGTCACCGTCTTCAGCACTGGCATCGCTATCGCCCGTTTGCTGGTGCAGGCGAAAGGTCAGCCGGGTCGCTCCACGCTCCAGGCATAACTTGGGCGGCTCACCCTGCGCCAGTTGTTGCAGACCGCGGCGCAGCCAGGCCAGCACCGGTTCAGGTGTGGTGGGCGCCTGCGTGCCACAGTAACGCTCCAGCAGTTCGCGCGCCAGCGGGGTCTGCCACATCAGCGCGCCATCGCTGGCACGCACCGTGATAGTGGCATAGCCAAAGGCGTCCAGCGCGTTGCGGGTCTGGCGCCGTTCGCGTGCGCCGCGCAGGTGCACCTGCATGCGGGCCAGCACTTCCTTGGGCTTGATGGGCTTGGTCACATAGTCCACACCGCCGGATTCAAGGGCTGCCACTAGGTATTCAGTCTCGGTCAGACCGGTCATGAAGACGATGGGAATGTTTGCCGTTTGCGCCAGAGCCTTCAGACGGCGTGCTACTTCAAACCCATCCATGCCGGGCATCATGGCGTCGAGCAGGATGATGTCGGGCACCGCTTGCGCCGCGCGCTGCAGTGCGGCCTCCCCTGACGTGGCCACGAGCACGGTATAGCCCGATTCGTCCAGCGCGTCATGCAGGACAGCCAGGTTGTCTGGCACGTCGTCCACAATCAGCACCACATCGCTGTTGGCACGGTCCAGCGTACCGGCCCATGCCCCGGCCGAAATAGCAGCACGGTTGTGCAGATCAGCGGGCATGGTTGGCATCCAGTTCGCTTTGCAATTGGGTCAGCATGGCCTCAAACTGGAATTGTCGGGCACTGGCTCGCATGGTTTCCACATAGCTGGCACAGGCCGGATGTGCAGCCACAATGGCATCGAGCTTGTTGGTGATGCCACGGTAAAAGCCCAGGTGCACCAGTTCCTGCAACGCCAGTAGGTCGGATTCAGGTGGCACAGCAGCCGATGTCGCACTTGGTGCTGAGACTGCACTGGCTGCACTGGCTGCACTGGCTGCAGGCAAAGTCTCGGGCGCATCATGCCAGCACAGTTGCAGTTTTCGCTCCAGCCAGTCCAGCAACTCGGTGTGCCGCACCGGCTTGACGATGAAATCGTCTGGTTCAATGCCCAACAGGTTATTGCCCCCCCGCTCAAACGCATTCGCCGACACTATGGCCACCAGTGGCTGGCGCCCTTGCAGCGCACGGATACGGCGCAACGTCTCCCAGCCATCAATGCCCGGCATGGCCAAGTCCAACAACACGACATCCGGGTCGTAGCCCGAGGCCAGCAAATCCAGCGCATCGTGGCCACTGGCGGCCAGACGCAGCACAAAACCCAAAGGCTCCAGCAGGCTGACCAGCAGTTCGCGATCCGCTTCTTCGTTGTCCACCACCAGAATCCTGCGCCGCGCTCCCGCGTACCCCGTGCGTGGTTTGCGCACCACCGGCGCCAGTCGTTCCAGCGACTGCCCCTGCTGGTTGTGCAATTCAGGCAAAAACAGGCGCACCGTAAACACCGAGCCCTGCCCCGGGTGGCTGGCTGCGGTGAGTTCGCCGCCCATCAGATCGGTCAGCATCTTGGCAATTGTCAAACCCAGACCCGAGCCGGTAGCGCCCATGGACACGGTGGACGCGCGGGCAAACGGATCGAAGACGTGTTCCAGTTCGGCCGCGAGCATGCCGGGACCGGTGTCGTGCACCTCCAGTTGCGCCATCTCGCGCGCATAGCGCACATGGAACGTTACGCTGCCCCGCTGCGTGAATTTGATGGCATTGCCCAGCAGGTTGATGATGATCTGTCGCACGCGCTTTTCGTCAGCCCGCACCCATTCGGGCAGGGCGCCCTGCACTTCAAACGCAAAGTCCAGCCCCTTGGCTGCGGCCTGAAGTTCGAACAGACTTGCAATCTCGTGCATGCCATTGGCAAACTGCATGGGCTTCACGTTAAGGGTGAGCTTGCCCGATTCGATATGGGCCATATCCAGGGTGCCTTCAATCAACGAGAGCAAATGCTCGCCACCGCGCTTGATCACGTTGACCGCCTGCCTGCGGTGCGCGGGGATGGATGCGTCTTCGCCCATCAGCTGCGCATAGCCCAGGATGCTGTTGAGTGGCGTGCGCAGCTCGTGGCTGATGGCACTGATGTAGCGGCTCTTGGCCTGGTTGGCCAGCTCGGCCTGCTGTTTGGCGCGCTCGGCCACGGCGGTTGCCGCCTGGAGGGCATCGTCGGTCTGCCGGTGCGATTCGATTTCCTGCATCAGCAAGTGGGTCTGCCGGTTGGACTCCTCCTGCGCCACCTGGCGGCTCTTGTGCGCCAGCACCAGCCACCAGGCTACGATGCCACCCAGCAACAGCAGCGCCATATAGGCCTTGAAGAAGCCTGAGCGCAGCGCTTCTTCCAGTGCAGCCTGGCCGCCGGTGGCTTCGGTCATGGCAGACAGTTCCTGCCGGTAAAACATGCCAAACACGGTGGCCAGCAGCGGCACGATGATGAGCATGAGCAGAATGAAGTGCCCCAGCCCTGTGTCCAGATACGGCCACACCCGTTTGGGCAGCAACCAGCGCAAAGCACCTGACCATTGCGCCGACAGCGCTGCCTGGGGCTTGCACAGATCGCCACAGCGCGCGTCCAGCGTGCAGCACAGCGAGCAGATCGCGCCGCGGTAGGCGGGGCAATGTGCCATGTCGGGACCTTCGTATTCACGCTCGCAAATCACACACTTTTGAACGCGCATCGACTCGTCAGGCGCTGGCTCATGGTTGCTGCCAGCCTGGACGCCGAAGCGTTCTGCTCCGTGTCCCCCGCCCGCTGCGCGGGCTCCTCCTTGACCTGCGCAAAATGCCCTGCCACCCAAACTCCCGATGCTTTCTCTCGCAATGTAATAGCGTCCCCGTGTTGCCCAGGCTAGAGCCGGTGCCGCCAAGAATGCAGTCACCAATGCCACCACCGCAGAGAACGCTTTCGCATCCGCACCAAATGCCCCCAGATACGCCGCCACCGACAGCGCCGACGCCAGCGCCATGGAGCCCACGCCCACCGGGTTGATGTCGTACAAATGTGCCCGCTTGAACTCGATGCCCTTGGGTGAAAGGCCCAGCGGCTTGTTGATGACCAGGTCGGCCACCACCGTCATGATCCAGGCGATGGCAATGTTGGAGTACAGGCCCAGCACATCGCCCAGTGCCTGAAACACATTCATCTCCATCAGCATGAAGGCGATCAATGTATTGAACAGCACCCACACCACGCGCCCCGGGTGGCTGTGCGTCAGGCGCGAGAAAAAGTTGCTCCATGCCAGTGAGCCGGCGTACGCGTTGGTCACATTGATCTTGAGCTGTGACACCACCACAAACACCGCCGTGGCGGCTACCGCCCATTGCAGCGAGGGGAACACATATTCATAGGCCGCCAGATACATCTGGTTGGGATCCACCGCGCGATCCACCGGCACACTGTGGCTGATGGCAAGGTAGGCCAGCAGGGCACCACCCAGCATCTTGGCCACACCCAGAACCACCCAGCCCGGACCGCCCAGCAACACGTACAGCCACCAGCGCCTGCGGTTCTGTGGGGTACGCGCCGGCATGAACCGCAGGTAATCCGCCTGCTCGCCCATCTGGGTAATCAGCGCGATGCCCACGGTGAGTGCCGCACCAAATAGATGCACATCAAAGACACCACCCGCACCCAGTTCACCGCCGTAGTGCGTGATTCCGGCAAACGCCCCAGGATTGCGCACCATGACAAAGCCATACGGAACCAGCAACATCAGCAACCACACGGGTTGGGTCCAGACCTGCAGGCGGCTGATCACCGACACACCATGGGTCACCAGCGGGACCACCACCAATGCGCAGATCAGGTAACCCCAGGCCGGTGGAATGTCCAGCGCCAGTTCCAGCGCGTACGCCATGATGGCGGCTTCCAGCGCGAAGAAGATGAAGGTGAACGAGGCATAAATCAGCGAGGTGACCGTGGAGCCGATGTAGCCAAAGCCCGCGCCGCGCGTCAGCAGGTCCATGTCCAGCCCGTAGCGCGAGGCGTACACGCTGATGGGTAGACCCGCCAGAAAAATCACCAGCCCCGTGACAAGAATGGCCCAGAACGCGTTGACAAAGCCGTATTGCACCAGGAGCGTAGCGCCGACTGCTTCCAGCACCAGAAAGGACGCCGCGCCAAACGCGGTGTTGGCCACCCGCCACTCGGACCACTTGCGAAAACGCTGTGGCGTGTAGCGCAGTGCATAGTCTTCCATGGTCTCGCTGGCCACCCAGTTGTTGTAGTCGCGCCGGATTTTCACCACGCGCTGGGGCGGCGACTCGGGCTGCGGCGGAAGAATGGGTTCGGCAATCACACCACCATGGTGCAGATTCCATGCCATAGCGGCGTTTGTATTAGTCGGGCAGCGGGTTTTGCTCCGTGTCCCCCGGCCTTCGGCCTCCTCCTTTACCTGCGCAAAACCCGCTACCAGACTGATACGAGGGGACTTGATGCGCGCGGATCTGACAGCACAGGTTCGAGCAGCACGCACTGGGTGGCTGCTCTGCGCAGGTCAAGGAGGAGCCCGCACAGCGGGCGGGGGACACGGAGCAGAACGGCCACCCAGTGCCTGCTGCGGGCGCATCACAGCATCATCCGTCATCTGGCAAACACGCAAAAGACCTGGGGCACGGATATTGCTGAATAATGCCAAAACCACAGCCAACCAAAACGAGCGCCATGGAACTCACACCCCGCGAAAAAGACAAGTTGCTACTGTTCACCGCAGCCCTGTTGGCCGAGAGGCGCAAGGCACGTGGCCTGAAACTCAACTACCCCGAAGCAATGGCCCTGATCAGCGCCGCTGTGATGGAAGGTGCGCGCGACGGAAAGACGGTGGCGCAATTAATGAGCGAAGGGCGCACTGTGCTGACGCGCGCCGATGTGATGGACGGCATCGCCGAGATGATTCCCGACATCCAAGTGGAAGCGACCTTCCCGGATGGCACAAAACTCGTTACCGTACACCAACCCATTGTCTGAAAATCCACATCCTGGAGTCACTATGCATGCTCGATTTCAAAACGCTACAAATTTGCTAGCTACTTTCGCAGTATCTACAGGGGCTAGCTCCGTGTTTGCCCATGATGGTCACGGCCTGGCCGGTTCCCACTGGCATTCCACTGACGTTCTGGGGTTTGTGGCCGTTGCCTGCCTGGCAGCCCTGGCGGTCTGGCTTTCACGGCGCGGGAAATGAGGCCCCTATGATCCCCGGCGAAATCATCACGGACGACGGCGATCACGCCCTCAACACTGGGCGGCGCACGCAGACTCTTGTCGTTCAAAACACGGCAGACCGGCCCATTCAGGTGGGCTCGCACTACCATTTTGCCGAGACCAATGGCGCCCTGGGCTTTGACCGCGCTCTGGCGCAGGGCATGCGGCTGAACATTGCCTCCGGCTCCGCCGTGCGCTTTGAGCCCGGACAGCAGCGCACCGTGGAACTGGTGGATTTTTCTGGCGACCGCATCGTCTATGGCTTTCGCGGATTAACCCAAGGACCTTTGTGATGGCAACCATCGGACGCCGCGCCTACGCGGAAATCTTCGGCCCCACGGTGGGCGACCGCGTGCGGCTGGCCGACACGGGTTTACTGATCGAAGTCGAAAAAGACTTCACGCTGGCCGCAGGCGCGTATGGCGAAGAGGTGAAATTCGGCGGCGGAAAGACCATTCGCGATGGCATGGCGCAATCGCAAAGAACACGGCTTGAGGGTGCCGTGGACTGCGTGATGACCAACACGCTGATTCTGGACCACTGGGGCATTGTCAAGGCCGATATTGGCCTCAAGGGTGGTCGCATCGTCGCCATCGGCAAGGCTGGCAACCCCGACACACAGCCGGGCGTGGACATCATCATCGGCCCAGGTACTGAGGTCATCAGCTGCGAGGGCAATATCGTCACCGCAGGCGGCATCGACAGCCACATCCACTTCATATGTCCCCAACAGATCGAAGAAGCCCTGGCAAGTGGCGTCACCACCATGTTGGGCGGCGGCACGGGTCCGGCCACCGGCACCTTTGCCACCACCTGTACGCCGGGGCCGTGGAACATCGAACGCATGCTGCAGGCGGCCGATGCTTTCCCCATGAACCTGGGCTTTCTGGGCAAGGGCAATGCGTCGCTGCCGGCGGCATTGCACGAGCAGGTCAACGCAGGCGTCATTGGCCTCAAGCTGCACGAGGACTGGGGCACCACGCCGGCGGCCATCAGCAATTGCCTGGATGTGGCCGACGAGACCGATGTGCAGGTCGCCATCCACTCTGACACGCTCAACGAATCCGGTTTTGTGGAGAACACCATTGCCGCCACCAAGGGCCGGGGCTTGTGTGCCTTCCACACCGAAGGCGCAGGCGGCGGACATGCACCCGACATCCTGCGCGTGGTGGGCCAGGCGAACTTTTTGCCCAGTTCCACCAACCCCACCATGCCTTACACCGTGAACACGCTGGATGAGCATGTGGACATGCTGATGGTCTGCCACCATCTGGACGCAGGCATTGCCGAAGACCTGGCCTTTGCCGAGAGCCGCATCCGCAAGGAAACCATTGCCGCCGAGGACATCCTGCACGACCTGGGCGCCATCAGCATGATGAGCAGCGACAGCCAGGCCATGGGCCGGGTGGGCGAAGTCATCATCCGCACCTGGCAGACCGCCGACAAGATGAAATCTCAGCGCGGCTCGCTGCCAGAAGACAGCATACGCAACGACAACTTCCGCGCCAAGCGCTATATCGCCAAATACACCATCAACCCGGCGATAGCACATGGCATCAGCCACGAGGTGGGCTCCATCGAGGTCGGCAAGTGGGCCGATCTGGTGGTGTGGAAACCGGCTTTCTTTGGCGTCAAGCCCGCGCTCATTCTCAAGGGCGGATTCATCGCCATGGCGGCCATGGGCGACCCCAACGCCAGCATCCCCACACCCCAGCCGGTGCACTACCGGCCGATGTTCGGATCGTATGGCGGTGCACTGGCCAAAGGCTCCATTACCTTTGTATCGCAGGCGGGCCAGAACGCCGGCATTGAGCAGCGCTATGGATTGACAAAGAACGTGAGCGCGGTTCGCAATATCCGAGGCATCCAGAAGCAGCACATGGTGCATAACGCTTACCTGCCCGAGATGGAAATCGATGCGCAAACCTACAGCGTGCGCGCAGATGGCGTGCTGCTGACCTGTGAAGCGGCGGTCAAATTGCCCATGGCACAACGCTACTTCCTGTTCTAGCGACACGTTCTCAACCGGCAGGCATACTTGCGCCCATGAAGTTTCATTTCAAAGCGTCAGCCGCATGCGTGCTGGCCCTGGCGCAAGCCTGTTGCCTGGCGTCGCCGGACGAAGATCTGCTGGGCAAGGCCAACGGCTACCCGGTTGCACCCCGGCTGGGCCAGGCGTTTCAGGAACCGTACCGCGTTGGCTCCTTCAGCGCCATGGATTCCATTTCGCCCCATTGTGTGGTGGAGCCTTCCCACAACCCGCTTGCGCTGCCGGTTGCCGACAGCGAGCCGTCTTTTCGGTACCGGTTTGACGGAAGATCCTTCACGCTGGACGACTATATGCAACGCCAGCGCGCCACCGCGCTGCTGGTGCTAAAGGACGGCCAGATTGTTGCCCAGCGCAGCGCCTATGACCGAAAGCCCGAAGCGCGCATGCTGTCCAACTCCATGGCCAAAACCATTGTGGCGCTGGCCATCGGCAAGGCACTGGAGTCAGGCCACATCCGTTCGCTCGAAGATACCGCCGAGACCTATGAGCCCATGCTGACCGGAACACTGTATGGCCAGACCCGGATCATCAACCTGCTACGCATGGCGTCCGGAGCCAGGTTTGTGGAGGACTATTCGGGTAACGACGATTTAGCCCGCTTCGGCCAGACCGCACGCAGGCAGGGCATTGCTGCTGCAGCGAAAGTCATCACCGAGCGGGTTGCACCGCAGGGCACGCTATTCAACTACGCGAGCGCCGAGACGCAAATGCTGGGACTGGTTGTGCGCGCCGCAACGGGTCAGACCCTGTGCCAGTACGTTAGCGACAAGCTGTGGAAACCGATGGGTGCCGAATCGCGCGCCACCTGGCTGACCTTTCCGAACGAAGCCGTGGAGATGGCATCGGGCAATTTCAACGCCACCGTGCGCGACTACGCGCGCCTGGGGTGGCTGCTGGCCAACGATGGCCAGCGCGGTGACATCTCTGTCATTCCGCAGGATTACCTGCTGCGCATGACCGACGCCAGTTTGCAGCCCGAAGCGTTTCGGCCCGGTCGAATGCAGTACAAGGGGTCCAGCTACACCGGATATGGCCTTCAAACCTGGCTGCTGCCTGGAACGCACCGCCGCTTTGCACTGCTTGGCATTTACGGGCAGGCCATCATGGTCGACCCGGAACTCAAGCTGGTGGTCGTCCATACGGCGGTCGCAAAGGACGCATCGGGTGACGCCAGCGGTGCCCACATGGGGGCCGAACGCAATGCCATGTGGCGTGGCATAGTGGCCCAATACGGAAAATGGTGAGGAAATCGACATGATGCAAGTATCCAAATTGATGGTGCAAGGCCGGGGGTTGGCCCCGGTGCTTGTGAAGCGCGCAGCAACGGTTGAACTGGACTGGGATGTGCGCCAGAAGAGCCGCTTTGACGCCACAGACTCCACTGGCCGCCACCTGGGCGTGTTCCTGCCCCGCGGCACGGTGGTGCGCGGCGGTGATGTGCTGGTGGCCGAAGACGGTTCGCTTATCCATGTGATCGCTGCACCGCAAGCCGTGTTGAAGATCACTCACTGCCAGAACCACGGTACACCCTACGACCTGATTCGCGCGGCCTACCACCTGGGCAACCGGCATGTGCCGATTGAACTTCAACCCGACCACCTGAAGATCGAGCCTGACCACGTGCTGGCCGACATGCTGCGCGCCATGCATCTGATCGTCACTGCGGTGGACGAAGCGTTTGAACCCGAGAACGGCGCCTATGCCACCGGGCGGCACGTGCATGGCCATGCGCATGTCGCCACACCGGCGACCAAGCTGGGTGGTATACCGGTTGCGGTCCAGTCACAGCCCCACGTGCATGGCCCCGGGTGCAAACACGATCATTCGCACGACCATTCGCATGAACATTCGCACAGCCGGTCCAACGATCACGGCCACGACCAGTAGCCGCCAGCCGCGCCATGCACGACAGCAGCCTGATGCAACTGATGTGGCTGGCCTCTCCGGCCCTGCCGATCGGGGGGTTCTCGTACTCCGAGTGCCTGGAAGCTGCCGTGGATACGGGCCGCGCAGTCACCGAACTCGACGCATCGGCCTGGCTGGTGGACCACCTGCACCTGAGCGTGTCCCGGTCTGACTTGCCCGCCGTGGCCCAGGCCATCGGCGCATGGAGATCCAACGACTCCGAACGTATCGCCACCCTCAACGCATGGGTGCTGCAAACACGCGAGAGCAGCGAACTGCGTGCCCAGACAGGACAGATGGGCAAGAGCCTGCTGGAGTGGTTGAAGAACCACACCACGGCCACGCCAGACCAGATTGCGTCTCTCGCCACGCAGGAACCTACCTACCCCATTGCCTACGCCCTGGCGGCCAGTAGCGCGGGTGCCCCGCTGCGCGAATGCCTGCTGGCCTATGCCTTTGGCTGGGCCGAAAACATGGTGCAGGCCGCCATCAAATCCGTGCCGCTGGGGCAAAGCGCCGGCCAGCGCATTCTTTCCGCGCTGACAGCCCAAATCCCGCAGGCCGTGGACCACGCACTGACGCTCAATGACGACGCGCGACAGGCTTTTTCTCCCATGCTGGCCATTCTGAGCGCGCAGCATGAAGCCCAGTACTCAAGGCTTTTTCGCTCCTAGACCTTGTAATCATTGGGTATGCAGCTATCTTTTTCATAGTAACTTTTTCATGACCAATCTCCACCACATCCCCAACCGCACCAAAACCCTTCCCCCCTTGCGCGTGGGCATCGGTGGGCCGGTAGGCTCGGGCAAAACCACTCTGCTGGAAATGCTGTGCAAGGCCATGCGTGACCAGTACGACCTGGTGGCCATCACCAATGACATCTACACCAAGGAAGACCAGCGCCTGCTCACCGTCAGCGGCGCGCTGCCGGCCGAGCGCATCATGGGAGTCGAAACCGGCGGCTGCCCCCACACCGCCATCCGCGAAGACGCCTCCATCAACCTAGAAGCCATCGACCGCATGCTGGTGGACTTTCCCGATGCCGACATTGTGTTTGTTGAAAGCGGTGGCGATAACCTCGCGGCCACCTTCAGCCCGGAGCTCAGCGACCTGACCATCTACGTGATCGACGTGGCCGCTGGTGAAAAAATCCCCCGCAAGGGGGGACCAGGCATCACCAAGAGTGACCTGTTTGTCATCAACAAGACCGATCTGGCACCGTATGTGGGGGCTGACCTCGAAGTTATGCGCGCTGACACCATCCGCATGCGTACCACGGCTACGGGTCTCAAGCCCTTTGTCATGACCAATCTGAAGACCCGCGGCGGCCTGAATGAAGTCATTTCATTCATCGAAACCAAAGGCCTGCTGATAGCCAGTTAGAATACGGCCCTCTGGAAGCTTGGCCGAGCGGTTTAAGGCACCGGTCTTGAAAACCGGCGAGGATGTGAGTCCTCCGTGAGTTCGAATCTCACAGCTTCCGCCACCGGGCCTTGACCCGCAAGGCTATCAGGGCGTCAATGGCTGACGGCCATCCGCTCACCCAGCGCGCGATAGGGTATGTTGCAGCACCGGGCGATGGATCCGGAAGCATGGCGCCCACATTTTGTGTTTGTGTCGCCATGAAAAACTTTCCGGCCCTCCTGATATCGATCCTGGCAGCCTCTCTGCTTGTGGGCTGTGGTGGTGGATCGGGTTCCACCAGTTCTGCGGCCGTAACCACCCCAACCACACCAACCACCCCCACGCCTGTGGTGGAAAATCCGGCCTGCCCGAACGCATCCAAGGGGGCGGCTACGGGCGTGGCGGTGGCACCAGCCACACCCATATCCCAACTGGCGCTCGACAAGCGAGCGGCGGCCCTGGCCACTGCGATCGGCACGCCTTCGCGGCTACTGGTAGGCCTTGGCACGGTGTCACTTTCGTCGATACAGGCGCAATCGATCAAAATCGACATCTACGACCAGTACCTGAATGGCGTTGGCGGCTCCGCCTGGCCGACCTGGAACAGCCCGAGTGGTGCCTACGTCCAGATCGTTGCCAGCAACGCCGATTGCCTGGGCGCGGTTCCCATGTTCACGCTGTACCAGATGGCAGCCAACGGCGACGGCAACCTGTCGGGCCTGAGTAGCGCCAGTTTCATGACGCAGTATTGGACCAATGTCCGCCTGCTGTTCACACAGCTCAAAACCTACGGCAAACCCGCGCTGGTGAACTTCGAGCCTGATTTCTGGGGCTATACGCAGCGTGCGAACAGTGACCCGTCCAAAATGCTGGCGCTGGTCAGTCAGGAGTCGGGCGGTGATTGCACCGGCCTGAGCAATGACATCACAGGCGTGGTCGGGTGTCTCATTCAGATTGCGCGCAAGTACGCGCCGAATGCCTATGTGGGCTTTCCGCCCTCAACGTTCTCCGACCTTGCGGCCACCGAGACGGCTTACATGAAACGCATCGGTGTGGACAAGGCTGATTTCACGACCATGCAAACACTGGACCGTGACATCGGGTGCATTGAGTCCGGGTACTCCGCAGCCAATTGCAATCGCACGGGTGACGCCAAGATATGGGACGAAAGCAACCTGGTATCACCTAACTTCAGGGACCATTTTGCATACGCGCGCAACTACTTTTCTGCGATTGGGCTACCGCTCATCTGGTGGCAAACCCCTCTTGGGGTGCCTTCGGCCACACCGGGAGGCACCGTGGGCGCGTTCCGCGACAACCGGGTGCGCTATTTCCTGACACATGCACCGGAACTGGTTGCCGCTGGTGGCCTGGGCGTGGTCTTCAGTCCGGGGCATTCGTCGCAAACTACCATCAATTCGGATAACGGCCAGTTCAAGACGCTGTCCACCAGTTACCTAGCCAGTCCAGCCAAATTACCCTGAACACGGGTTTTGGAGACTAGATCCAGAGGTCCAGAGGTGGGTCTGCCACGACTGCCCGCAAGATGTCGGAGCGGGATACGAAGCCGGTTACTTTGCCTTCTTCGTCCACTACGGGCAATCCGGGCAGCCCGGTATCGAGCAGCACGCGCGCAACCCGGCGGATGTCCGTCTCGGACGACACGCTGGGTACCGGCGTCCACATGACATCGACGACCGGCTGCAGCAGCATGGCGCGCCACACCAGCGCGTGGCTGTCGGGTCCGGGCATGCGCTCGGGTGCCATCAGATGGGCGCGTGAAATCAGTCCCACAAGAACGCCAGAAGGTGCAACGACCGGCGCCTGACCCAGATGGTTACTGGCCAGCACCTGCCAGGCCTGCTCTACCGTGGAGTTGTCCAGGACGGTTATGACCTGACTGCTCATGACGGAGTCAACACGTGTCAGCGGATGCCTTGGAAGATCCGGCTTGGTGGTATGAGCATAGGCCGCCAGAGCCGTCCTGTGCGCTGCATCACTGGGCGCGGGAGCGTGCGACTCGGTCAGACGCGACGGATTTTGGTCCTGCGGCTCCATCCCGATGGGAGCCAGCGCGTGGGTACGGGCAGACCTGGAAAGCGGGCCTACTTGGCGCAATTCCTCCATGGAGCCCCGAAACACGCGCCCAGCCTTGCCATACACCGAGAACATTGCAGAGGCCTCCTATGCACGCCGGCGACAGACCGGCTAAACACCATTGGACAGGAAAATTTCCTGCAAGTCACTCAGAAAATCAAAGCCCCGTGGCGTGGGACGAACACGCTCAAAGTCGCGCTCAATCAGGCCGCGGCCCTCAGCTGCGTCCAAGGCACCCTGAATGGCTGAGACCGGCAAGCCCGTGCGAGCGGAAAAATCGCGCAGGCCAAAACCGTGGCGCAGACGCAGCGCATTGAGCATGAACTCAAACGGCAACTCGGCGCGCGCGACCTCGTCGCTTTGCGATACCGCGTTGCCGGCCAGCGCGTGGTCCATATAAAGACCCGGCTCGCGAAAGCGGACCTGACGCACGACACGGTGCGCAAAGCTGATCTTGCTGTGTGCGCCAGCACCCAGCCCCAGGTAGTCGCCAAACTGCCAGTAGTTCAGGTTATGCCTGCAGCGGTAGTTCTGCCGCGCGTAGGCCGACACTTCGTAACGGTCCAGCCCGGCCACACCGGTCAACTCGGTGATATGGTCCAGCATGGCGTAGGCCGTGTCGTCTTCGGGAATGTCAGGCGGAAATTTGGCGAAGTAGGTATTGGGCTCGATGGTCAGGTGATAGATGGAGATGTGGGGTGGCGCAAACTGAAGCGCAGTGGTCATATCCTCTCCCACCTGCTCCATGGTTTGTCCAGGCAGCGCATACATGATGTCCAGATTGAAGGTGTCAAACGCGTGTGCGGCCTCTTCCACCGCCGCCAAGGCCTGCTTACGGTCGTGCACACGACCCAGCGTGCGCAGGTGTGTGTCATTGAAGCTTTGCACGCCGATGGAAAGACGCGTCACGCCTGCGCGGCGGTACGCCAGAAAACGGTCTTTCTCAAACGTGCCCGGATTGGCTTCCAGCGTAATCTCGCAATTGGCCTCCAGTCTGAGACGCGCGCGGATATCACCCAGCAGGCGGTCGATGGTGGCCGGCTCGAACAGGCTGGGTGTTCCGCCGCCAATGAAGATGCTCTGAACGCTGCGCCCCCAGATCAGTGGTAACGCTGCTTCCAGATCGGCAACGATGGCGTCCACATAGCGCTGCTCGGGCGGGTCGCCCCGGGGCTTTTCGTGGGAATTGAAATCGCAATACGGGCATTTCTTCAGGCACCAGGGCAAGTGCACGTACAGCGACAGCGGCGGCAGCGCCGCCAGTTGCAGTGTGCCGGGGCGCATGTAATGCGTGATGTCATGCACCAAAGCGGCGTCTTGCGCGGTTTTCGCAGGCTTGATTGGGATCAAGCCAATACCCCTGGAGCCTGGTTGGCAGAGTGTTCTGCGTAGGTAAAAGGAGGAGCCCGCAAAGTGGGCGGGGGACACGGAGCAGAGCGCTCTGCCGCCCAGACTCCAGGCGCGTGAGAGACTCCACGGATGGGGCTGCTATGCATCACACCAGCCAGTGCTCGCGAATAAGTGCCGACATGGCACGCGCCGATTTGCCACGGTGACTATTGGCGTTCTTGACTTCCATCGGCAGCTGCGCAAAAGTCTGGCTAAACGCGGCAATCCACATCACCGGATCGAACCCAAAGCCATTGGTTCCGACCGGTTCACGCGTGATCTGACCAACCACGCGGCCCACCGCAATCAGCGGCTCGGGATCGTCCGGACTGCGCACCGCAACCAGTGTGCTGACCATGGCAGCGCGGCGATTGTCGATGTCGCGCATTTGCTCCAGCAAAGCGTGCACATTGTTGGTGTCGCCTTTGGCATAGCCGAACTGGGTCGCGTAGTACGCCGTATCCACGCCGGGCATGCCACCAAATGCATCCACGCACAGTCCCGCGTCATCCGCAAGCGCGGGCAACCCGGTGTGCTGCGCCGCATTGCGCGCCTTGGCCAGGGCATTCTCGACAAATGTGCGATACGGCTCCGGTGCTTCCGGAACGCCAAGCTCGCCCTGGGTGATCAGCGTACAGCCCAGCGGCGTGAGCATGGCCTGCAACTCTGCCAGCTTGCCGCGGTTGTTGGAAGCCAGAACAATTTTCATAAAAGCAGCCTCTAGCCCTTGTGGAATGTCAATATCAGGCTATGATTTTGATAGCGCTTTCTGCTGCAAATCCATCAACTCGGAAATGCCTTTTTCGGCAAGTGACAGCAGCTGGTCCATTTCGGCTCGCGAAAACGCGGCGCCTTCGGCTGTGCCCTGTACCTCGACGAAATGTCCAGCGCCCGTCATCACGACGTTCATATCGGTGTCGCATGCGGAGTCTTCGGTGTATTCCAGGTCCAGCAGTGGCACACCTTGCACGATTCCGACCGAGATGGCCGCAACCGGCGCGAGGATGGGCGACTCGACAATTTTTCCAGCTGCCAGCAAGCCACTGACCGCGTCCTGCGCGGCCACGAACGCTCCGGTAATGGCCGCAGTGCGGGTTCCTCCGTCGGCCTGCAGCACATCACAATCGAGTTGGATGGTGCGTTCACCCAGCTTTTTCAGGTCAAACACGGCACGCATGGAGCGGCCAATCAAGCGCTGAATCTCCTGGGTGCGCCCGCTTTGCTTGCCACGCGCGGCCTCACGGTCGCTGCGGGTATGGGTTGCACGGGGCAACATGCCGTATTCGGCCGTCACCCAGCCTTCGCCACTGCCGCGCTTGTGTGGCGGCACGCGCTCTTCAACGGACGCTGTGCACAAGACCTTGGTGTTGCCAAACTCGATCAGCACCGAACCTTCAGCATGCATGGTGTAGTGGCGCGTAATGCGCACGTCGCGCAACTGGTTGGCAGCGCGGTCGTTGGATCGGACAAATTCAGACATGGAAACTCCTGCAGTAAATGAATGGGACACAAGGGCGCTGCCGCGCGCGGCAATCAGACCCTGCGTGCTGCCGAGCGGCGGATGGCTTCGTTGATTTCGGCGATGCTGCGCTCAATGGCCGCATCATCAAGATCTTCCACATCCGAGTCGAGCCAGCCGGCCTGAACAGTGGAAGCGAAAACACCGGGTTCGATGCTGTCGGTGGAAATCGTCCCACGGGTGGTCTCGAACGAGTCAGGTGTTTCCCACTCCATGGCAATGACAGTCACATTGTCGCTGTGGGCTCCGCCCTTTTGAAGCGCACGCTCCACCAGTTCTGGCACAGCCGATCCGACCTGCGTCTGCCCCAGTTGCAAAACAATTTCAGCATCGTCCAGACTGCCCCAGAGCCCATCCGAACACAATAGAATTTTGTCGCCCTGAAGCAAAGGAACCGGTCCCGTCATGTCAAAAACCGGCTTGCTTGGCGACCCCAGACAGGTGTAGAGAACGTTGCGGTTAAAGCGGGCTGGCACTGCCTGGTCCGGGTGTGCGTCCTGGTGCTGTTCGATGTAGGAGTGATCCCGCGTGCGCACCAACAACTCGGACTGGCGCACAAAGTACAACCGCGAATCACCGCAATGGGCCCAATGGGCGACGCCACCCTGCACAATAGCCACCACCAGTGTCGTGCGCGGTGTATCGAGCAGATTCTTTTCCGCTGCATATCGCAATATCTGGCGATGTGCCGCCATGATGGCCATGTTGAAAAATGCCTTCGGATCCTCAATCTCGGGTTGGGCTTCCTTTTGATACAGGGCGGAAATTGTCTGCAACACAATCTGCGCAGCGACTTCTCCGAGTGGGTGTCCACCCATTCCGTCGGCCAATAAAAAAAGACCGGATGCCTTGGTATAGCAATACCCCATTCGGTCTTCATTCTTCTCGCGCCCACCCTTGCGACTGACCTGAAAAACAGAAAATTTCATTTTGGTTTGACGCCTACGTTGGAGACAGCAAGCACGCTGCGCTTGGTGTCTGACACCATGGTGTCAAATTGCATCCGGACTTTTTCACCCACGCTGAGTTTGGTGTAGCGGCGCTCGCCCTCACGACTCAACTCTTTTTGCAACGCAAAGACCGATTGTGGTCTGGACAGAGGATCCAGCGACATGCACCACTCAACCATTTCGATGAGATTGTCGGAATACACCCCGCGCAGCCGGGCAAGTGCAATGGTGATCCGGTCCTTCTCAAGCCGCTGCGGCGCTTCGTTGGGCGGGTAGCCCTGCATGCAGGCGTACATGCAGGCGCCAATCGCATAAATATCGGTCCATGGCCCCATGGACGCATCCCGGCGATACATTTCAGGCGCTGCAAACCCCGGGGTATACATGGGGCGAATGAAATTTCCCTCTTTGCTCAGCACTTCCCGCGCTGCGCCAAAGTCAATCAAAACGGACTTGTTGTCGTCGGTAATGAATATGTTGGCAGGCTTGATGTCCAGATGCAGCATCTTGTGCTGATGCACGATGCGCAGCCCGCGCAGGATTTCGTCAAAAAGGGAGCGGATAGTGGACTCGCGAAACACCTTGCTTTGCTTGAGGTCACGTGCTGTCACGATGAAGTCCTGCAGGGCGGCACCCTCAAGGTAGTTCATCACCATGTAAACGGTTTCGTTCTCGCGGAAGAAGTTGAGCACGCTCACCACGGAAGGGTGCGAAATCTGTGCCAGCGAGCGTCCTTCTTCAAAAAAACTCTTGAGGCCCAATCGGTAGAGCGACAGCTTCTCGGGCTGGATTTGTGGCAGCAACTCCCCCGGCGCACGCGTAGCCAGAGAGGATGGCAAATACTCCTTGACCGCTACGCGCTGCCCGTCAGCGTCGAGTGCCAGATACACCAGTCCAAACCCGCCCGCTGCGACTTTGCGTACGACCCGGTAACCGCCAATGATGGTGTCAGGTGGTAAGGGGGCTGGTTTGACCTTCGACATAAATAAGAATTGAACGCGCGTCTGATCTGACTGAACCGGGTTATTCTCAGGGTCATTTTATGAACCAGGAATTTGGGAATGCCAGTTTATAGCATGACGGGTTACGCCAGTGCACAGCAAAGCACCGGCATCGGCGGCACGGAACCAGACAGCAAACTGCCCGCAGGGCAGCTCGGGTTGGAGATCCGTTCCGTCAATAGCCGTTTTCTCGATGTGTCCTTGCGCCTGCCCGAAGATCTGCGCCAGTTTGAACCTGCACTGCGCGAGCTCCTGCAATCGAAACTCAAACGCGGCAAGATCGAAGTGCGTGCCGCAATCGAGGTTCTTGCTTCAACCAGTGTGGCAGACCCAAGTCCGCGCATGCTGCAACGCCTGAACGCCGTGCAGGACAGTGTGCGTGCCTGGTTGCCTCTGGCCGCGCCCCTGAGCGTTGCGGATGTCATTCGACTGAGTGCCGCAGAACACACCGGCCTTCATGATTGGAGCGCGATTGTTCTACCCCTGGCCAACCAAGCCCTTAAGGCTTTGATGGATGCGCGTGCCCGTGAAGGCACCAGGCTCTCCGCGATGTTGCTGGACCACATTGCCCAGTTGCGTACCCTGGCACAGCAAGCCATTCCGCTGATTCCCAAGCTCGTTGAACAGAACCGCCAGAGGTTCCTTGCGCGCTGGAAAGACGCCATGGCATTGACCGATGGGACCACATTGCCCGAAGCTGCCCAGGACCGCGCCCTGACCGAGGCCACAGCCTTCGCCATCCGCATTGATGTGGCGGAGGAAATTACCCGATTGGGCGCACATCTGGATGAAATTGAACGACTGATCAAAAAAGGTGGGGAGATCGGCAAGCGGCTGGACTTTTTGATACAGGAACTGCACCGCGAAGCCAACACATTGGGATCCAAATCAGCCGCACTGGAATTGACTCATATCTCCGTTGACATGAAGGTGCTTATTGAGCAAATGCGTGAGCAGGTGCAGAACATAGAATAGGAAAAATACTCAAACCATTGCCAAGAACGCCCTGCTATGGACTACCCCGGAAACCTCTTTGTCGTCGCTGCGCCCAGTGGGGCCGGAAAGTCCAGCCTGGTTAAAGCGCTGCTTGAACTGGATGCACATGTGCAACCCTCGGTATCACACACCACGCGCGCTCCGCGCGGCCAGGAGAGGCATGGCCGCGAGTACTTTTTTGTATCGGAACAGGAGTTTGACGCCATGGTTGCCGCCGATGGATTCCTGGAATGGGCCCATGTGCATAACCATCGCTACGGAACTTCGAAGCGGGCGATTGAAGAGCGCATGGCACAGGGTGCTGACGTGATCCTTGAAATTGACTATCAGGGCGCTATTCAAGTCAAGAAAATTTTTGCCAACGCTGTCGCCATCTTCATCCTGCCTCCCAGTTGGGAAGAGTTGCGTTCGCGGCTGGAACGTCGTGGGGAAGATACGCCAGCCGTGATCGATGTGCGTATGCAAAATGCTGCCGTGGAGGTTGCACAGACCGATAAATTTGACTTCGTTATAATCAACGAGTTGTTTGATCGTGCGCTTTTTGATTTGAAAGCCATTGTTCACTCCGAGCGGCTCAAATTTGCAGCGCAGCGTCGTGCCAGAGCCGAAACATTCAAAGCGTTGCTAATCCCCTAGTCTTTCGGAGAACTCCATGGCCCGTATTACTGTAGAAGACTGCCTGGTGCAGATCCCCAACCGCTTCCAACTGGTTCTTGCCGCAACTTATCGCGCCAGGATGCTGAACCAGGGCCATACGCCCAAAATTGAAAGCAAAAACAAGGCCGGTGTGACTGCGCTGCGTGAAATTGCCGCTGGAAAAATCGGAATCGAGATGCTGAAAAAAGTGCCTCTCTGATCCAGCCCGCTTAAAAAAAGCACCGCCTGCGGTGCTTTTTTTTTCCCAATTGAATGTCTGCAAGGCTAAAGCATTTTTCGGCACGCTACATTTGAGCCATGGGTACCCCCACCACCAACAATCCGCCACAAAAAGGCACACAAACACACGCGGCCCCCGAAGTCGCGGCAGTCAATGCTGCGGCTGCCAGCTTTGCCGGACTGACATCCAGGCTCAAATACCTGTCACCGGAAGACCTGGAAAATGTGCGTCAGGCCTACCGTTTCGCCGACGAGGCTCATCTGGGCCAGTTGCGCAACAACGGCGAGCCGTACATCACGCATCCGATTGCGGTTGCGGCCCAATGTGCTGAATGGAAAATTGACGCCCAGGCGCTGATGGCGGCACTGCTGCACGATGCCATGGAAGATTGTGGTGTGACGAAAGCTGAACTGATTGAACGCTTTGGCTCACCCGTTGCAGAACTCGTGGATGGATTGACCAAACTCGACAAACTGCAGTTCAACACGCGGGAAGAGAATCAGGCTGAGTCATTTCGAAAAATGCTGCTTGCCATGGCGCGCGACGTTCGTGTCATTCTCATCAAACTGGCCGACCGGTCGCACAACATGCGAACTCTGGGCGACGTACCGCGCTCCAAATGGGGTCGCATTGCCTCCGAGACCATCGATATTTACGCCCCAATTGCACACCGGCTGGGCTTGAACCAGACTTACCGCGAATTGCAGGATCTGTCCTTCAGGTACCTGCGCCCGTGGCGCTACACCATCCTGTCCAAAGCCGTGGCCAAAGCGCGCAGTCGGCGCAGGGACCTGATCCAGAAAGTACAAAAAGAGCTCGAAGTAGCCTTTGCGGCTGCGGGGATCAGTGCGCGAATTGCGGGGCGTGAAAAGACGCTTTACTCCATTTACCGGAAAATGGACAGCAAGCACCTCAGCTTCGCGCAAGTGACCGACATTTATGGATTTAGAGTGATATTGCCGGAAGTTATTGACTGTTACACAGCATTAGGTGTTCTTCACCAGTTGTACAAACCACTGCCAGGAAAGTTCAAGGACCACATTGCCATCGCCAAACTCAATGGTTACCAATCACTGCACACGACGCTGGTTGGCCCTTCCAATGTCAATGTAGAGTTTCAGATGCGCACCGAAGCCATGCATGTTGTGGCTGAATCGGGTGTGGCGGCGCACTGGCTTTACAAGGTCAACAAACCGGATGAGGCACCATCCGACCGACTCGGCACCAAATGGCTCCAATCTTTGCTGGACATCCAGGACGAAACTCGCGATGCAGGCGAATTCTGGGATCACGTCAAAGTGGATCTTTTCCCGGACGCCGTGTATGTGTTCACCCCCAAGGGACAAATCATGGCGATGCCCAGGGGAGCCACCATCATTGACTTTGCTTACTCAATCCACAGCAATATCGGCGATCGCACTGTATCTGCACGCATTAATGATGAACAAGTCCCATTACGCACCGAACTCAAGAACGGGGATGTGATTGAAGTCGTCACCGAACCCGACGCGACACCCAACCCTGCCTGGCTGGGATTTGTCAGAACCGGGCGCGCGCGATCGAAAATTCGCCACTACCTCAAAACCATGGCGCACACCGAGTCGCAAGAGTTGGGCGAAAAGTTGCTGGCCCAAGCACTGAGAGCGGAAGGCATTGATCAATTCCCGGCGGATGAAGCATCGTATGACGTAATTTGGGACAAGTTATTGCGTTTTACCGGCAGTAGAACCCGTCAAGAGCTTTTGACGGACATTGGCCTCGGCAAGCGAATTGCACACATTGTTGCCAAGCGGGTAGTGCTGTTGCTGGCCGACCGGGGTCAACGACCGGATGCCCTGCTGCTGACACGGGAACGATTCACTGCGCATGAGTCCACGTCACAAGGATCCATCACCCTCGATGGCAGTGAAAACGCCTCGGTACAGTTTGCAAAGTGTTGCAGGGCCATACCAGGTGACGCCATCTTGGGCTACCTGGGCCGCGGCGAGGGATTGGTCGTACACACCCATGATTGCCCTGCGGCGAAGAAATTACAGCACAAGGACAGTGAAAGATTCATCACTGTCGAATGGTCAGATGAGCCCGTGCGTGCCTTTGAAGCCGGTGTGATTGTTACGGCAAAGAACGGCAAGGGTGTATTGGCCAAAGTGGCTGCCGCCCTTGCAGCCGCTGAAGCTGATATCGTGCACATTGACATGGGCCACGACGGCGCACATGGGGATGTTGAATTCCGTTTTGTGGTGGGTGTGCGTGACACAAATCACCTTAGCGTGGCGCTGCGCAACCTTAACCGCACGGCGCCGGTGATGCGCGCTGAGCGACGCAAAGTGGTCGCAGTAAGCTAATCCACCGATGGTGGAGGGTAGTTGACTGATAGCACCTCAATTTCTTCCACGCGACCTGGTATCACCAGTTTGAGGAAGTCGCCTGCGCGCGCTTTGAGCAGGGTACGGGCAATCGGTGATATCCAGCTAACCTCACCTTGAGCACTCTCAGCCTCATCGATTCCGGCAATCGTCACGGTGCGCTCGTTCCCTGCCTCGTCAGCATAGGTCACGGTTGCGCCAAAGAAAATCTGGTCGTTGCCAAAGTGGATGGACGGGTTGACTATTTCGGCGATCTCCATGCGCTTTGTGAGAAACCGGATACGGCGATCGATCTCTCGCAGACGCTTTTTGCCATACAGGTAGTCACCGTTTTCAGACCGGTCTCCGTTGCTTGCTGCCCAATGAACCACTTCCACTATTCTCGGACGCTCGTTGTCTATCAGATCCAGCAGTTCGGAACGCAATGCCGCGTAACCGCGGGGCGTCATATAGTTTTTGCCACCGCCAGCAATGGGAGGCAACTGCAGATCGTCATCGTCATCTGCGTCCGACTCTTTGGTAAATGCCTTGTTCATGGACGTCCGAACAATAAAACCCGAATGAGGCCGGCGCCTGACAGCACCAGAACAAGAAAAAGGCCTGCAACTTTTCAGTTACAGGCCTTCACTTTTTGGTGCGGCTGGCAGGAATCGAACCCACGACCCCTTGGTTCGTAGCCAAGTACTCTATCCAGCTGAGCTACAGCCGCTAAGCTGAAAATTATAGCACAGGCTTTCCAGCCCAATCATTCCCGCAATCCCAACAATGCCCGGGCCTCCTGCGGGCTGGCAATCGTGCGGCCTGCGTTGGATGCGCAGCGTGCCAATTCGGCGATCAATGCACCATTTCCGCTGGCGCGCTCGCCGTTGGGCAGGTAAAAGGTGTCTTCCAGCCCGGTGCGCAGCATGCCGCCCAAGTCTGCCGTCTTCTGATGCACAGGCCAAATCTCTGACCGCCCAATCAGTGTGGCCTGCCACACACTGTCAGGCGCCATCCACTGCGGCAGCAGCGCCAGCAGGTCTGCGTCACAGGGCATGCCGGACGCCACCCCCATGACCAGGTTGTATTCGGCGCGGCCCATTTCGGGCTTGAGCATGCCGTTCCTGATAAACATGCCCACCGAGCGCACGATTCCCACGTCAAAGCATTCAAACTCGGGGTGGGTACCGCACGCCTGCATCACGTCCAAAAATTGCTGCACTTTGGACACCGGGTTATCAAACACCATAGGCGGCCAAGCCCACTGGCCATCTTCCTTGATCTTGAGGTAGTTCAGGCTGCCCGCATTGCATGCTGCAATCTCGGGCTTGACCCGACGAATGCAGTCCAGTGGGCCGGATATATCTTTCCCAACCACGCCGGTAGTCAGGTTGATGATGACCCCGGGACAGGCGTCGCGAATGGCATTGACCACGCTCTCGGCAACATCCGGGTCCCAGGACGGCATTTGGCCCATGCCTGGCTCCTGGTTGCGGATATGCACGTGCATGATGGAGGCACCCGCATTGAACGCATCGCGCGCCTCGGCCGCCATCTGCGCAGGGGTTACCGGTACCGGGTGCTGCTTGGGGTTGGTCAGTACGCCGGTCAGCGCACAGGTGAGTATTGCCTTTTCCATGTCGAATCCTCCAGTCAGTTGAGGACAGAGCTCATCGTCTGTCCCGCAAAGTTCTACTTATTCATCGCCAATTCCACCAGCAACGCGCCGGCCTCGACCTGGTCGCCTGCCTTGACGTGAACCGCCTGCACCAAGCTTGCGGCCTCGGCACACAACCACATTTCCATCTTCATCGCTTCCACACACACCATTTGCTGGCCAATCTGAACATCGGCACCGTTGGTCACCAGAACCTGCGTTACCTTACCCGCTACAGGAGAGCGTGCCTTGCTGGCATCTTTGAGTGCATCGGCGTCGGGAAAGGCAGACACCTCGGTAAATACGAACGTGTTGCCATCCAGCGCCAGATGCACCTTCGCATCGGCAAAAACTGCGATGGCGCTTCGCACCACGCCGTCAATGGCGTAACGAAGCCTGCCCTCGCTGAACCCCAGCACGCTGGCTTGCACGGTTGCACCATCCAGACCCAAGGCGATGCCACCCTGGCGGTCCGGCTGCACGCGGATAGTCCGCACAGCCTCACCAGCCTGCAAGCGCAGATCAAATGCAGCCACGCTGTTGGCACGCCAGCTACTGCCATCGCGCATGGCAATAGCCATCGCTGCAACGCGCCAGACATCATCCGTCGGCACGGGCTGTTGCAACAACGGCTCGCCCTGCTCCAGCCACTGATCGATCAGCGTCGTGGTCATCTCGGCCTTGCGGAAAGCAGGATGGTCGACCAGATCGCTCAAAAAGCGGCCATTGTTCTTCAAACCCAGCAAGGGCGTGTTGGCCAATGCGGCGCGCAGGCGGCGAATGGCGTCATCACGGTCACGCCCATGCACAATGATTTTGGCCACCATGGGGTCGTAGTACGGCGAGACCACACTGCCCTGCACGATACCGTCATCCACACGCACACCGTGCCCGACGCCGGGTTTGGCCACTTCCGTGTGCATGGCGTTGGCGGGTTGCCACCACAGCACCGTGCCGGTTTGTGGGGTGAAACCGGTGTACGGGTCTTCCACATACAGCCGCGCTTCGATGGCGTGACCGGTGAGCGTAATGTCGGCCTGCTGTGCGGGAAGAGGCTCACCCGCTGCAACGCGCAGTTGCCACTCCACCAGGTCGTAGCCGGTGATCATTTCAGTCACCGGATGCTCCACCTGCAAGCGCGTGTTCATCTCCAGAAAGTAGTGGTGCAGCTTGTCGTCCACAATGAATTCCACCGTGCCAGCGCCCCGGTAACCCACGGCCAGCGCTGCGGCTACCGCATCGTTACCCATGGCCGCGCGCATGGCGGGTGTCACCACAGGCGACGGCGCCTCTTCAATCACCTTCTGGCGGCGTCGCTGCGCCGTGCAATCGCGCTCCCCCAGATAGACCGCGTTGCCGTGTGCATCGGCAAACACCTGAATCTCGATGTGGCGACCGTTGTCAATCAGGCGTTCCAGCATCAGCGTGCCATCACCAAACGCGCTCAGCGCTTCACGGCGCGCGCCGTCAATGCCCGGTTGCAATTCAGCACTGGAACGCACCAGCCGCATGCCCCGTCCACCACCGCCCGCCACCGCCTTGACCAGCAAGGGATAGCCCAGCTTCTCGGCCTCGGCCGTCAATGCGGCATCGCTCTGGTCCGCCCCCAGATAGCCCGGTGCGCAAGGCACGCCCGCATCCAGCATGCGGCGCTTGGCCAATGCCTTGTCGCCCATAGCGGTGATCGCACTGGCCGGTGGCCCAATGAAGACCAGCCCGGCATCGACACAAGCCTGCGCAAAGGCGGCGTTTTCACTCAAAAAGCCGTAGCCGGGGTGGACAGCATCGGCACCCGTCTTGCGCGCGGCATCCAGAATGGCATCAATGCGCAAATACGACTCAGTGGCAGGCGAGCCGCCAATATGCACCGCCTCATCGGCCAAGGCCACGTGTGGCGCGTCACGGTCCGCATCGCTGAAAACAGCGACGGTCCGGTAACCGAGGTTGCGAGCCGTGCGAATCACGCGACAGGCAATCTCCCCGCGATTGGCAATCAAAATTTTGCTAAACATAAAACACCTTCGAAGGAGTCTGGGTGGCAGAGCGTTTTGCGTAGGTCAAGGAGGAGAGCGCGCAGCGCTCGGAGGACACGGAGCAAAACGCTCTGCCACCCAGACTCCCAGCAACAAGCCACATTTCAAAAAAGATCATGTGAGCGCCCATGTAGGTTTACGCTTCTGCATAAACGCGGTCATGCCTTCAATGCCTTCAGCGCCTTGAGCGGCTTGAGAGAAGACTGCAGCGGCCTGCTGCACCAAGGTCTGGGGCTCCTGCAGCCGTGCCTGGGCCATCAGGCCTTTGGTAGCAGCCAGCGCTCCAGGCGCACAGGCCAGAATATCCGCCAGCACTTTGTCCAACGCCGTGACTATTAAGTCGCCAGAAACCACTTCATGCACCAGCCCCAGCCGCAGCGCAGCCGCTGCGTCCAAACGCCCACCGGTGACCGCCAGACGCTTGGCCTGCGAGTAGCCCAGCCGCTCTACCAGGAACGGCGCGATCTGTGCGGGCACCACACCCAGCGATGTCTCGGGCAGGCGAAATTGTGCGGTCTCGCTGGCAATGGCCACGTCAGCGACACAGGCCAGGCCAAAGCCGCCGCCCATGACCGTGCCCTCCAGCACCGCCACCACGGCCAGCGGTGTGCGCGAATACGCCACACACAGTTCGCCAAATTCGGCATTCACTTCAGCGATGGGGTCCGGTGCGCCCGTGCCCGCAGCCTGCATGGCCCGCATGCGCGCACCGGCCATGTCTTTCAAGTCGGCCCCGGCACAGAAGTGGCCACCCGCCCCGCGCAACACCACCACGCGCACGGCGTCCGGTTTACCAGCGCTAGCTTCGGTGTCACGCAACACCTGGCGCAACTCAGCCACCATTTGCAAGGACATGGCGTTGCGGGCATCGGGCCGGTTCAAGGTGAGATGCAACACCCCACCTTTCCTGACCGCCGAAATTGCTACAAATTCGATAGCTGCTTGCGCCTTATCTACGGGGGCTACAGCCTCATTTGGCACTGAATTTGTCATGCTTTACCTGGCAAGGTGCCTTCATATTTGCAAATGATGCCCAGCATGATTTCGTCTGCGCCGCCGCCAATCGAGATCAAGCGGCCATCGCGAAACGACTGCGAAATCGGGTTGTCAGCGGTAAAGCCCATGCCGCCCCAGTACTGCAGGCAGCTGTCTGCCACTTCCCGGCTCAGCCGCCCGGCCTTGAGCTTGGCCATGGATGCCAAACGCGTCACGTCCTTGCCCGACACATAGGACTCCACTGCACGGTAGGTCAGGGCGCGCAGGCATTCCACCTCAGTGCGCAGCTCGGCCAGGCGAAAGTGAACCACCTGGTTGCTCAGAATGGGCTTGCCAAAGGTCTGGCGCTGGCGGGTGTAGTCAATGGTCTGGTCGATCAGGCTGTCGAGCGAGCGCAGGCAGCCCGCCGCGCCGTACAGGCGTTCTTCCTGGAACTGGAGCATCTGCAGCATGAAGCCCATGCCCTCCTGGCCAATCAGGTTCTTTTGCGGCACGCGCACGTTGTCGAAGAACAGCTGGGCCGTGTCGCTGGAGTGCATGCCGATTTTTTCGATCTTCTGGCGTGTGATGCCGGGGCTGTTCATCGGCACCATGATGAGCGACTTGTTTTTATGCGGTGCAGCGTCCGACGTGTTCGCCAGCAGGCAGCACCAGTCGGCCTGCATGCCGTTGGTGATCCACATCTTGGAGCCGTTGATGATGTAGTCGCTGCCATCCTTTTTTGCCGTCGTCTTGAGCGCCGCCACGTCTGAGCCGCCACCCACTTCGCTCACGCCAATGCAACCCACCATGTCACCGGCTATTGCCGGTGCCAGAAATTCGTAGCGCAGCGCGTCCGAGCCAAAGCGCGCCAGGGCCGGTGTGCACATATCCGTCTGCACGCCGATGGCCATGGGCACGCCGCCGGCCTTGCACTCGCCCAGCGCCTCTGCCATCACCATGGAGTAGCTGAAGTCCAGCCCCATACCGCCAAACTCGGTCGGGTATTTGATACCCAGCAGGCCCAGGTCGCCCAACTTCTTGAACAGTTGGCGGGCCGGAAACTGGCCTGCCTTTTCCCACTCGGGCAGATGGGGGTTGATCTCGTTGGCGACAAACTTGCGGACGGTGTCAGAGATTTGTGTGTGTTCGGGGGTGAATTTCATGCTACCTACTCAGTTAGTTTTGGAGAAACCTTCCATGGCAAGTTCAGCGCGAGATGAGGCGCACTTGCGCTGACAGTGCTTTAGCACGGCAAGCAAGGGCAACGACATATCGCACTGAAATCGCCATGGAACTACATCCGCGCCACGCCAAAGGTGTTTGGCCGCAACGTGCGGGCATCTGCCTCGGCCGCCAGCGCCAGGCACAGGGCTAGCACGCGCCGCGTATCGCGCGGGTCGATGATGCCGTCGTCCCACAGGCGCGCCGTGCCAAAGAGCGCGGCAGATTCCTTGTCCAGCCGCATGCGCAGGCCGTCCGACATGGCGGCCAGCGCTTCTTCATTGGCTTCCATGCCCATGCGCTCGATCTTGGCGCGGTTGACGATGTCCATCACCTTGGCGGCCTGGGCGCCGCCCATCACCGCCGTGCGGGCCGTGGGCCAGGCGAAGATGAAGCGTGGATCAAACCCACGCCCGCACATGCCGTAGTTGCCCGCGCCATAGGAGCCACCCAAAATGAAGGTGAACTTGGGAACCCGCGCATTGGCCACCGCCTGGATCATCTTGGAGCCGTGCTTGATGGCGCCACTGCGCTCGGCGACCGAGCCGACCATATAGCCGGTGGTGTTCTGCAAAAAGACCAATGGCGTGCCAGTCTGGTCGCACAGCTGGATGAACTGCGCCGCCTTGGTCGAGCCTGCGGGCTGGATAGGCCCGTTGTTGCCCAGAATGCCCACCAGTTTGCCCTGCACCCGGGCGTGGCCACACATCATTTCGGCACCATATTCGGCCTTGAACTCCAGAAAGTCCGAGCCATCCACCAGACGTGCAATCACTTCGCGCACGTCGTAAGGTTCGCGCTCGTCGGCCGGCACGATGCCCATCAATTCCTGTTCGTCAAACAGCGGCTCGGTAAAGGTGCCAGCCGTAGCGGCCGCGTCCCAGCGCAGCTTGTCCATCACCTCGCGCGCCATCGCAATGGCGTGGGCGTCGTCCTCGCACAGGTACTCGCCCAGGCCGGTGACCTGCGCATGCGTCTCAGCTCCGCCCAGTTCGTCCTCGGTGCAGTCCTCACCAATGGCGGCCTTGACCAAGGGTGGGCCAGCCAGAAAGATGTTGGAGCGACCGCGCACCAGAATCACATAGTCCGAAAGTCCAGGCAAATACGCCCCCCCCGCTGTGCTGGAGCCGTGAACGACGGCGATTTGCGGCAGACCCATGGCCGACATGCGCGCCTGGTTCGCAAAAGTGCGCCCGCCTTCGATAAAGATCTCGCTCTGGTACATCAGGTTGGCGCCGCCGCTCTCCACCAGCGAAATCAGCGGCAGCTTGTTTTCCTGCGCAATCTGCTGCACACGCAGGCCTTTCTTCAGGCCCATGGGTGCAACCGTGCCGCCTTTCACGGCGCTGTCGCTGGCCGAAATGATGCAGCGCTTGCCCGCCACCACCCCAATGCCAACGATGGAGCCGCCGCCCATAACCGATTTCTTGCCATCGTCGTCATGCATGTTCAGTCCCGCCAGGCGGCTGAGCTCCAGAAACGGCGTACCGCGGTCCAGCAAGCGGGCAACTCGTTCACGGGGCAACAACTGTTTGCGCTTTTCAAACTTGTCGCGCTTGGACTCAGACTCTGCAATCACCAGACCTTCGAGACGCTGAACTTCGGCCAGCAAGCTCAGCATCCGCTGGGTGTTGGCGGCAAAACCTTCGGACCGGGGCTTGATCTTGGAACGGATGACAGGCATGTGCACATTTCCTTGCTTTGAACTTCCCGAATTAGAAGTGATGGTGACGTTAACGTCAACCAAATGTCGTATAGGTGTTTACACTGATGTATACGGGATATGTGGCTGTTAGCATTCAGGCCGAACCCAACCGGCCACCGCCTAGGGCGGCCGCATCCATTGACCCCATTCACGACCAAGCAAGGAAAAAGACCATGAACCTCGAAGAATGCACCCAAGCCATCCGTACCAAGGTAGGCGCCGACAGCGGCCTGGCGGCTACGTTGAAGTTTGATTGCGGAGCCGATGGCGTGATCCGCATTGATGGCGCATCCACACCCAACAGCGTGACCAACGACAACGTCGATTCCGACTGCACGGTGGGCATCACCCTGGAAAACCTCACAGCCCTGCTGACCGGTGACCTGGAGCCCACCACCGGCTTCATGGCTGGCAAGCTCAAGGTTTCCGGCGATATGGGCGTTGCCATGCGCCTGCAACGCGTTATCTGATTGGCACAGCGCCGACAACCCGTGACAAAACCAACCGACACCGTAACTGACGCCCAGGCGTTTGTGGACTCGCACCGCGACGAGGCCACTACTGAGCTGTTTGGCATTACCGAACTGTGTCGGGAACACGGCATCACGATGCGGGCGCTGCGCTTTTATGAGGACAAGGGCCTGATCTCGCCCCGGCGCATCAACGGCGCAAGGGTCTACACCCGCCGCGACCGCGCACGCCTGGCCCTGATCCTGCGCGCCAAGGCCATTGGCTCACCACTGGCCGAAATCAAGCGCTACCTCGACCTGTATGGCGACCAGGGCGAAGGCCGCGCCCAGCAATTGAGTTACGTGATTGAGCGCACCGACACCGAAATTGCCGGGCTGGAGAAGAAGCGCGCCCACATCGACAAAACGCTGGCCGAACTGCGCGTGATCAACGCCACGTGCCGCGCGCAGCTGGAAGCACGGCAGCGTGTGGACAAGGGCTGAAACACCGGCGCGTGCCGAGTGGCTTTTGCTGCGTCCAAAGCGGCATTTCACAGCATCCAGAGAACGCTATATGTTTGATAGCTATCTGAGTAATATCTGCGCGGGCTAGTGGCCGAAAATCCTTGAGGAACTGACACAGAGTGCCGCACCCCGCCGCAAAACAAAAAGCCCGCGTACCGAGGGTACAGCGGGCTTGGTACATTGGACATCATGTGAAATGGTAGGGCGTGAGTGACTTGAACACTCGACCAAAGGATTATGAGTGGCTTGAAAAGCCTATTTAAATCAACAACTTAGCCCGTCTTCGCTCGCCAATTCACGTCAAACATCGCCTAGATTGTCACGTTTTTACAACCTAAGCCGATGCTCTGGAATTAGCAGCTGTTGCCTTCACCAGTCAGTGGCATTAAAGTTAGCATCGCTCAGGAGACGCTACCCCTGACCGCATAAGACGCAATGTCTATGCATCGCCCAAACGGATTACCGTCGGTGCCCGAGTGACGCGCAATGCGTTACCGGGGATTTGCTTGATCAACCAAGTGAGTTCCCATGACCAAATCTTTACAGAGATCTCGTCGGCAAGCTTTTGAAAAACAAGGCTACCGCTGCTACTACTGTCAACTTCCTATTTGGGAGCAG
>JBPOIP010000105.1:0-66622 GCA_052034395.1 Pseudomonadota bacterium | reverse complement strand
AAATTGTGCGATTGCAACAATTACCCCCGGGCCTCGCGGTGAAATTTGCCGCAACCTGTTGTCTTGCGAATACAAATTTTCATGTTTCCCGGATTTTCGTGAACCAGTTCACATATTGAGGCCTTGAAAAAAACCACTGAAGATATATTCGCCAGCAATTATTTACCGCACTCCCATGGGGATTTTGGCCGACAGAATCGAAACGCGGCGATGCACAGGTAACAGCGGTTGGCCCCCGACCACATGCCCTTGTGCACAATAAAGAATACATGGAGCACATTCCGCGCTATGCTCTGCGTCACAAGGTAAAACCTGGAATAACCGGATGGGCACAGATTTGTGGCTACCGGGGTGAGACCGATACGATTGAAAAAATGGAGGGCCGTATCAAGCACGATTTGCATTATCTGGAGCACTGGTCCATCTGGCTGGACCTGAAAATCATCGTGCTCACGCCGCTGGCAACGATTCAAAACAAGAATGTATTTTGATGACCAATGATCTCGTTGCGCGGGAGGCCATGCTGCGTTCACTGGCGGCAGTGGTTCCGGTGGGGATTTTCACGACGGACAGCGACGGGAACTGCGGGTTTGTCAACCCGAAATATTGCGAGATTTCAGGCCAATGCCTCGACCCGGCGGCCAGCCTGACGCATTGTGTATTTGCTGCGCATGGGCAATGCAATGCCGTTGGTGGGGGAAACAGCTGCGGACAGTCGGCGCGCGGTAACGGCTGGCGCAACGCGATTCACCCGGATGACCGGGAGACCGTGGACGGGCTGTGGCAACGTTTGCTGGCGGAGGGGACAGCTTTTTCGGCCGACTACCGCATCCAGCGAGCCGATGGCTCGGTGATCTGGGTGCAGGCGACGGCGCAGCGGGATGGCGGATCGGAGTTGGCGGCGGCGATGCATGTGTGCTCGCTCAATGACATCACCGCCAACAAGGCAGCCGAGCACGAGATTGAGCAGCTGGCGTTTTTTGACACGTTGACGGGCCTGGCCAACCGGCGCCTGCTGATGGAGCGCATCAAGCAGGCGGTGGTGAACAGCATGCGCACCGGCAACTTTGGCGCCCTGCTGTATCTGGACCTGGACAATTTCAAGCAGATTAACGACACACGCGGGCACGCGGTGGGCGACTTGCTGCTGCAGCAGGTGGCGGCCCGCCTGAAGGGCAGCGTGCGCGATGGCGATACGGTGGCGCGGCTGGGCGGGGATGAGTTTCTGATCGTGATTGAAGGACTGGGGCGCTGCCAGAATGAGGCCGGCGTACAGGCCGAGACGGTGGCCAACAAGGTGCTGGCGAACCTGAATGTGCCGTATGTGCTGAACGGCTTGGAGCACCACAACTCACCCAGCGTGGGCTTGGCGCTGTTTGGCCAGGAGCGGGTGAGCGCGGATGATTTGATGAAGTGTGCCGATATGGCCATGTACCAGGCCAAGGCATCGGGGCGCAACACGGTGCGCTTTTATGATCCGGAAATGCAGGCGCTGGTGGCGGCGCGGGCGGCGCTGGAAAACGATTTGCGCCTGGCGCTGACCAACCATGAGTTTGAGCTGCACTACCAACCGCAGCTGAACGATGTGCGGGCAGTGACCGGTGTGGAGGCGTTTGTGCGCTGGAACAGCCCGCAGCGCGGACGGGTGGCGCCGGCGGCGTTCATTCCGCTGGCGGAAGACACGGGGCTGATTGTGCCATTGGGACACTGGGTGCTGCAGGCCGCTTGCGTGCAACTGAAGGCCTGGAGCCAGAACCCGCTGACGGCGGAGCTGTCGATGACCGTGAAGGTGAGCGGACAGCAGTTTCACCAGGGCGAGTTTGTGAATGAGGTGATGAAGATTGTGCGGGCGAGCGGCGCGAACCCGCGGCTGCTGAAGCTGGACCTGAACGAGAGTCTGCTGCTGGCCGACATTGAAGACATTGTGGAGAAGACGAACGCGCTGACCGCGCAGGGGGTGGGGTTTTCACTGGCGGACCTGGGTACGGGGTATTCGTCGCTGTCGCACCTGAAACGGCTGTCGCTGGAGCAGCTGCGCATTGACCAGTCGTTTGTGCAGGGTTTGCTGACCGAGCCGAACGATGCATCGGTGACACGAAGCATTTTTGCGCTGGCACAGTCTCTGGACCTGAAGGTGAGTGCCGAAGGGGTGGAGACGCAGGAACAGCATGATGCGCTGGCCGCATTTGGCTGCACGGGCTACCAGGGCTATCTGTTTGGCCAGCCGCTGCCGGCAGCGCAGTTTGAGGCGATGCTTGAGACGGCCGCGCAATCTCCACACCGGGCATGGCCTGCTGCTGTAAAGTAGTGACGATAGAAGCGTAACAGCGTGTCGTTTTGATTTACAGTGGGAGGTTGATCAGCGATGATGGGCTGGTCTGTTATGCAACGTCTATTTTTATCGGTACATGGCCACCTCTGTCGATCCCAACCAGCGTGATGCCCAGGTAATCGCCCTACCCGGCCTGGGAAGGGCTCTGGTAGCCGCAGGCAAGCTGGGGCTAAAGTCCGCCGAGGACATTTACCGCAAGGCGCTGAGCGGGAAGAGCAGCTTTATTGCCGAACTGGTGGGCTCGGGTGCGGTGTCGGCATCGGACCTGGCGCATACGCTGTCAAACACGTTTGCTGCGCCGCTGATGAATCTGGACGCCGTGGACACCCAGCGCCTGCCCAAGGGTTTGCTGGACAGCAAGATTTGCTCGGACTACCGGGTGGTGGTGCTGAGCAAGCGCAATAACCGGCTGATTGTGGCCACGGCCGACCCGTCGGACCAGTCTGCGGCTGAAAAGATCAAGTTTTCGACCCAGATGGGTGTGGACTGGGTGATTGCGGAGTACGACAAGCTTTCGGCGCTGGTGGAGGCGACCAACACAACGGCGGCCGAGGCGATGGAAGACATCATCGGCGGCGACTTTGAGTTTGACGAGTCGGCGGTTGAGTCAGCGGTGGAGTCGGAAAACACCGGTGGTGCGGAGGTGGAAGACGCGCCGGTGGTGCGGTTTTTGCACAAGATGCTGATGGATGCGTTCAGCATGCGGGCGTCGGACTTGCATTTTGAGCCCTATGAGCACACCTACCGGGTGCGTTTTCGCATTGACGGGGAGCTGCGCGAAATTGCATCGCCGCCGATTGCGATCAAGGACAAGCTGGCTTCGCGGATCAAGGTGATTTCGCGGATGGATATCTCGGAAAAGCGCGTGCCGCAGGACGGGCGGATGAAGCTGAAAGTGGGGCCGGACCGGGTGATTGATTTCCGGGTGAGCACGCTGCCGACGCTGTTTGGCGAGAAGATTGTGATCCGTATTCTGGACCCCAGCAGTGCGAAGCTGGGTATCGACGCGCTGGGTTATGAGCCGGTGGAGAAGGAGCGACTGCTCAAGGCGATTGCGCGACCCTATGGAATGATTCTGGTGACGGGACCAACGGGCTCGGGCAAGACGGTGTCGCTGTACACGTGCCTGAATTTGCTGAACCAGCCGGGCGTGAACATTGCAACGGCGGAGGATCCGTCGGAAATCAATTTGCCGGGTGTGAACCAGGTGAACGTGAATGAAAAGGCGGGGCTGACGTTTGCGGCGGCGCTGAAGTCTTTCCTGCGGCAGGACCCTGACATCATCATGGTGGGTGAGATTCGGGACTTGGAGACGGCGGACATTTCCATCAAGGCGGCACAGACGGGGCATTTGGTGCTGTCGACGCTGCACACGAATGATGCGCCGGCAACGCTGACGCGGATGCGCAACATGGGAATCGCGGCGTTCAACATTGCGTCGAGTGTGATCCTGATCACAGCGCAACGGCTGGCCAGGCGCCTGTGCCCGATGTGCAAGGTGGCGGTGGATGTGCCGCATGAGGCCCTGCTGGCGGCGGGTTTCAAGGCGGAGGATCTGGAAGGGGACTGGAAGCCCTACAAGCCGGTGGGTTGCTCGGCCTGCAACAATGGTTACAAAGGACGGGTTGGCATTTATCAGGTGATGCCGATCAGTGAAGAGATTCAGCGCATCATTTTGCGTGACGGCAGCTCTCTGGATATTGAGCAGCAGGCGCAGCGTGAGGGTGTGCGCTCGTTGAGGCAATCGGGGCTGAGCAAGGTGAAGCTGGGGATGACGTCTCTGGAAGAAGTGCTGGCCGTGACCAACGAATAACAAGAAACCCGAGGTTTTTTTATGGCAACTGCCAAGACGGCTGAAAACAAGGATGTGGTCTTCGAGTGGGAAGGCAAGGACCGCAACGGCAAGCAGGTGCGCGGCGAGATGCGGGCGGCGGGTGAAAACCAGGTCAAGGCTTCACTGCGACGACAGGGGGTGACGCCCACCAAGATCAAGAAACGGCGCATGAGCGCAGGCAAGTCGATCAAGCCGAAGGACATGGCGATTTTTACGCGCCAGTTGGCCACGATGATGAAGGCGGGTGTGCCGCTGCTGCAGGCTTTTGACATTGTGGGGCGCGGGAACCCGAACCCGCGGGTGACGAAGCTGCTCAATGACATCCGCACGGATGTGGAAACCGGTACGTCGCTGAGCGTGGCGTTCAGAAAGTTCCCGCTGTACTTTGACGCGCTGTATTGCAATCTGGTGGAGGCTGGTGAGTCGGCGGGTATTCTGGATCAGCTGCTGGACCGGCTGGCGGTGTACATGGAGAAGACGGAGGCGATCAAGTCGAAGATCAAATCGGCGCTGATGTACCCGATTTCGGTGCTGGTGGTGGCGTTTGTGGTGGTGGCGGTGATCATGATTTTTGTGATTCCGTCGTTCAAGCAGGTGTTTACTTCGTTTGGCGGCGAGTTGCCGATGCCCACGCTGATGGTGATTGCGATGAGCGAGTTTTTCATCAGCTACTGGTATCTGATTTTTGGCGGCCTTGGCGGCGGGTTTTACTTCTTCATGGAGTCGTGGAAGCGCAACCGCAATATGCAGGCGGTGATGGACCGGCTGATGCTCAAGCTGCCGATTTTTGGGGTGCTTGTGGAGAAGTCGTGCATTGCGCGCTGGACCCGAACACTGTCGACGATGTTTGCGGCCGGTGTGCCGCTGGTGGAGGCGCTGGACTCGGTGGGCGGGGCGTCCGGCAATAACGTGTTTGAGGTGGCAACACTGAAGATTCAGCAGGAAGTGTCGACCGGTACGGCGCTGACCGCAGCCATGACGAATGCGAATCTGTTTCCGTCAATGGTGCTGCAGATGTGTGCGATTGGTGAAGAGTCGGGCTCTATCGACCATATGCTGGGCAAGGCGGCCGACTTTTATGAGGCCGAGGTGGATGACATGGTGGCTGGCATCTCGAGCCTGATGGAGCCCATCATCATTGTGATTCTGGGTACGGTGATTGGCGGCATTGTGGTGGCCATGTATCTGCCGATCTTCAAGCTGGGCCAGGTGGTTTGATGGGGATGGATGCACGATGGTTTGACGCATCAGTTGCAGCACTGTTTGGTCTGGTCATTGGGAGCTTTCTCAATGTGGTGATTTACCGGCTGCCCAAGGTGCTGGAGCGCCAGTGGGCGGCGGAGTGTGCCGAGTTCACCGGCAAACCCGGGGCAGATGAGAACACAGAGCCATTCAATTTGATGGTGCCGCGTTCGCGCTGCCCGCACTGTGGCCACATGATAGGCTGGCATGAAAACATTCCGGTGCTGAGTTACCTGGCGTTGCGGGGGCGCTGCTCGCAGTGCAAGGCGTCCATCAGCGCCCGATACCCGCTGGTTGAGCTGGCCAGCGCAGCCTTGTTTTTCATGTGTGTTTGGCGCTGGGGTGTAACGCCGACTGCCGCAGTCTGGTGCGCATTTTCGGCCAGCCTTCTGGTGCTGGCACTGATTGACTGGGATACAACCTTGCTTCCCGATGATGTGACGCTGCCGCTGCTCTGGCTGGGACTGATTGCGGCGGCGCTGCAGTGGACGCCGGTTGGATTGAATGACGCGCTGTGGGGTGCGGTGGCTGGGTATCTCTCGCTGTGGTCGGTGTATTGGGGGTTCAAGCTGCTGACGGGCAAAGAGGGCATGGGGTATGGGGACTTCAAGCTTTTCGGGGCGCTGGGTGCGTGGTTTGGCTGGCAACTGCTGATTCCGATGATTTTGCTGGCCTCGGTGATTGGGGCCATCGTGGGGATTGCGATGAAGTTCAGCACGGGGCTGCGCGAGGGCGGGTATGTGCCGTTTGGGCCTTTTCTGTCGGGTGCGGGGTTTACGGCGCTTTTTTTTGGACCGGCGGTGCTGCGCCAGTGGGTGGGCCTGTAACGCATGGGGAAAACCATTCGACTGGGGCTGACGGGGGGCATTGGCAGCGGGAAGAGCACGGTGGCGGGCATGCTGGCCGATCTGGGCGCGACGGTGGTTGACGCGGACGCGATTTCACGCGCCGTGACCGCGCCGGGCGGTGCGGCGATAGGGCCGCTGAAGAACACGTTTGGAGCCGGCATGCTGACGCCCGATGGGGGTCTGGACCGTGACGGGATGCGCGAGCTGGTATTTGCGGATCCGACGGCGAGACGACGGCTGGAAGAGATTGTGCACCCGCTGGTGGGAGCAGCGATTGCCGCGCATACCGAGGCGGCGCTGGCGGCGGGGGCGCGCTGCGTGGTGCTGGACATTCCGCTACTGGTTGAGTCGGGCCGCTGGCGCAAGGCGTTGGACCGGGTGCTGGTGGTGGACTGCCAGGAAGAGACCCAGTGCGCCCGTGTGGCTGCCAGAAGCGCGCTGGCACCGACTGCCGTGCGGCAAATTGTGGCGGCGCAGGCACCGCGTTTGACCCGTCTGGCGGCGGCGGACTATGTGATCTTCAACGATGGCATATCCATTGAACAACTTGGCCGGACGGTGGGGCAATTAGCGCCCGAGTTCGGGCTATGATTCGGACACCGGAAAAATCAGCGTGATCCTATACGAATACCCCTTCAACGAGCGCATTCGCACTTATTTGCGTCTGGAGCACTTGTTTTTGCGTCTGGCGGAGTTGATGTCGCGCGTCGACGCGCTGGACCACCATTTCGCGATTGCTACCATGTTCGAAGTGATGGATGTGGGTGCGCGAGCCGATCTGAAGTCGGATGTTTTGAAGGATCTGGAAAAGCAGAAGCATGTTCTGAATGGCTACCGGGGGAACCCGGCGATTTCGCAGACGGTGCTGGACGACATTATTGGCAAGCTGGAGCGTTGTTTCAGTGCGCTGAATGCGCAGCCGGGCAAGGCGGGGCAGGCTCTCACCGAGAACGACTGGTTGATGAGTATTCGCAGCCGGGTGGGAATCCCCGGGGGGACATGCGAGTTTGACTTGCCGGCGTATTTTGCCTGGCAGCATGCCGATGCGCCGATGCGCCAGCGGGATCTTCAGCGCTGGGCGGAGACGCTGGTTCCGCTGGCCGAGTCGATTCATTTGCTGCTGAAGTTGTTGCGAGATGCGGGCTCACCCCAAAAGGTGATTGCGGTGGGTGGACAGTTTCAGCAGAACCTGCCGCAGGGGCGTACGTTCCAGTTGCTGCGGTTGGCGGTGAAGAAGGAGTTGGGTCTGATCCCGGAAATCAGCGGCAACCGGCTGATGGTTTCCATCCGGATGATGCGCCATGAGGAGGACGGCAGACTGCACACCGCGAGCGAGGACGGCACCCTGGAACTGACTCTTTGCTCCTGATGACCGGGCTTGAGAATACCGAGCGTGTGGTGCGCTGCCCCGGATGTGGCGGGGAGAGTGTTTATGCAGCGTCGAACCCGGCACGCCCGTTTTGCAGCCTGCGGTGCAAGAATGCGGACTTGGGGGCCTGGGCGACCGAGGCGTTCCGCGTAGCGGCAGGCCCCGGTGCGGATGACCTGGAGATCGACGATCTCAAAACGGGAGAAGGGTAGGGCCGGGATGTTGTTGCTCGAGGGCCAGCCACTGCAGTACTGGAATGGTGCCTGGCAATATGGGTTCAACCGTTAGCGGCAAGCGCTGCCAGGAGAAGGACTGGCCTTCGCGCATGTCGAGTTCGCCGGTCCAATCGAATACTTTTTGAAAATGCAACCGGACCAGGGCGTGGGGGTAGTCGACCATTTCGACTTTCCAGGGTATGACCGTGCCAATTTGAATGCCCAACTCTTCGTGCAATTCCCGTGAAAGCGCCTGCGCCACGGTTTCGCCGGCTTCGAGCTTTCCGCCCGGAAACTCCCAGTATCCGGCGTAGGGTTTGCCGGGTGGCCGGCTGGTGATGAGGAAGGCGCCATCGGGTCGGAAGAGCACCCCCACCGCGACATCGACAGCTTTGCGATCAGCGGGGCCCTGGCGTGCGGCGTGCGGATCGGCCCGCAGGGGCTGGCCGCTCATGCGGCGGGGCGGGTGTTGCGGCCGGCGTAATCGCGCGCAAACTGCCATGCCACGCGGCCGCTACGCGATCCGCGCTCCAGCGCCCAGACCAGTGCCTCGGGGCGCGCCTGCGCAATGTCGGCGGCGTTGACGCCGAGTGCGCAGAGCCATTGTGCGACGATCTGCAGGTATTCTTCCTGGTTGAAGGGGTAGAAGCTGACCCAGAGACCGAATCGCTCGGAGAGGGAGATTTTTTCTTCGATGACTTCCCCGGGATGAACTTCACCGTCGGGCGTGTGGGTGTAGCTCAGGTTTTCGGCCATGTACTCCGGCAGAAGGTGGCGGCGGTTGCTGGTGGCGTAGATCAGCACATTGGGGGTGGCGGCAGCGATGGAGCCGTCAAGAACGGACTTGAGCGCCTTGTAGCCCGGCTCACCTTCGTCGAAACTGAGGTCATCACAAAAGACGATGAACTTTTCCGGGCGTTGGGCAACGAGTTCGACAATATCGGGCAGGTCAACGAGTTCGGTCTTGTCGACCTCGATGAGTCGCAGCCCCTGGGCAGCGTAAGCGTGCAGGCAGGCCTTGATGAGGGACGACTTGCCCGTGCCGCGCGAACCGGTGAGCAGAACGTTGTTGGCGGGCAGGCCGTGCACGAATTGCTCGGTATTGCGCTGGATCTTTTCCTTTTGGGCGTCGATTTCCTTGAGGTCATCGAGTTCGATGGCACCGACATGCACGACGGGCGCAATGACGCCCTGCCCGGACCCGCGCCGACGGTAACGAAAGGCGATGGATTGACTCCAGTCGGGCTGCAGCAGGCCGTGCGGTAACACGGCTTCGATGCGGTCCATCAACCGTTCGGCACGCGCCAGAAACGCGGTGATTGCGTCGCTCATAAGTCAGGAGCGGTAGTCCGCGTTGATGGTGACGTAGTCGTGGCTCAGATCGCAGGTCCATACAGTCTGGCTTGCGCTGCCGCGTCCGAGCCCGACGCGAACGGTGATTTCACTTTGCTTCATGACGCGCTGACCGTCTTCTTCGCGGTACTCGGGGCGGCGCCCGCCACGGGAAACGACATGGACGTCGTCCAGATACAGGTCGATGGCGTTCTGGTCGAGGTCGTCAATGCCGGCATAACCAACGGCTGCGAGGATGCGGCCGAGGTTGGGATCACTAGCAAAGAAAGCCGTTTTCACCAGTGGCGAGTGAGCAATGGCGTAAGCGGCCTTGCGGCATTCTGCAGCATCGCGGCCGCCATCGACCGTGATGGTGATGAACTTGGTGGCGCCCTCCCCGTCACGGACGATGGCTTGCGCGAGCTTGCGTGCCACGCCCAGCATTGCCTCCTGGAGGGCGATGCCTTCAGGACTTGCGAGTGAGGTGATGGGTGCATGGCCGGCCTGGTTGGAGGCAATGACGACCAGTGAGTCATTGGTGGAGGTATCGCCGTCGACAGTGACCCGGTTGAACGAGCCTTCAGCCAGTTCGCGGGCGAGTTGCTGCATGAGACCCTGGCTGACGCAGGCATCGGTGGCGATGAATCCGAGCATGGTGGCCATGTTGGGGCGGATCATGCCGGCGCCTTTGCTGATGCCGCTGATGTGTACGGTCTTGCCACCGATTTCAACGCGATCACCGAATGCTTTGGGCGCGGTGTCGGTGGTCATGATGCCTTCTGCGGCACGCAACCAGTTGGCAGGTTTGGCGTCGGCGATGGCGGCTGCGAGTCCGGCTTCTATGCGGTCATTAGGGAGGGGTTCCATAATGACGCCGGTTGAAAAGGGCAGTATCTGTTCGACCGCAACGCCCAGGAGGCTGGAGAGTGCCGTGCAGGTGCTTTTTGCACGGGCTAGTCCGTCTGCCCCGGTGCCGGCATTGGCGTTGCCGGTGTTGATGAGTAGTGCACGCACACCCTGCCCGTGCTGGAGGTTGTCGCGGCAGATTTGCACGGGGGCAGCACAGAAACGGTTGGTGGTAAAGACGCCGCCAACGCTGGCGCCCTCATCCAGCAAGATGACGGTGAGATCTTTGCGTGCGGTCTTTCTGATGGCGGCTTCGGTGACACCGATGCGCACACCGGCAATCGGAAAGAGAGTTTGTGGATCGGGGTGGGGCAGATTAACGGGCATTGCTGGCTTTCAGGCAGATTGGTTGGCCTGATGATGGCCATGAATCCCAGTATGGGATGAAAGCCCGGCCGCGCTGACCGAGCCTTGATGGTTGAGCAGGTGCTGCTTCTTAAACCGCGTAATCAGCCTTGTTTTTGCCGGCAAGCCATTTGGGGGTGAGCCCGCGGCCGCTCCAGGTATTGCCGGTAACAGGGTCTTTGTATTTAGCGGCGACGACGCTGCGCTTGCTTTCTGCAGGGGCCGATATGCGCTTGCGGGCCGGGAATATGTCGGCCGCGGTCAGCTCATATTCGTCGACGATGGCGCGCACTTTGGCGATGGCATCGGCTACTTCATTCTTTTTGACTTCAGCAACTTGCGCCTGCAGCGCGGCGATTTGGGCTTGTAGATCTTTGAGTTTCGACATTTAGGTTTATTAACGACGTGGAAAGAAACCGATTATATATATTCCGATATTCAACGAATAATGATTTTTATACTAACAAGCGCCAGAAAATACTTTGCGCTGAATATATTTCAGTTTATATGCGATTTATGCGTTGAAGGTGCGGGTATTCAGGTCAGGCGAGCTTGCCGTGGCAGTGCTTGAATTTTTTGCCGCTACCGCAAGGGCAAGGTTCATTGCGACCAACCCGGGCATAGGGATTGGGCGCTGAAGCGGAGACGACGGTGCCAGGGTCCACGGTTGTCTGCACATCCCCCGTTTCCGTAGGTGCGCTATAGGTCACGTTGGCTATGCTCTCACCGCGGGTTTCCATGGCCTCGGCCGCTTGTTCAAGTTGTTCGTTGGACTGGATTTTGACGGTCATGAGAACTTTGGTGACTTCGTTTTTGACGGAGTCAAGAAGCTGACCAAAGAGTTCAAAGGCCTCGCGCTTGTATTCCTGCTTGGGCTGCTTTTGCGCGTAGCCACGGAGATGGATACCTTGTCGCAGGTAGTCCAGTGAACTGATGTGGTCGCGCCAATGTGAATCAATGCTTTGAAGCAGAACCATGCGCTCGAATTGCGTGAAGTTTTCGAGCCCAACCTGTTCTACTTTGGCGTTGAACTGCGCATCCGCCGCCTGTGCCACGGTGTGGAGTATTTCTTCATCGGTGATGGCGCTGGCTTGCTCGACCTGGTTCTTCAGATCAAGAGCAATTTGCCATTCTTCCATCAGTACTTTTTGCAGGGCGCCGATGTCCCATTGCTCTTCGACGGATTCCTGGGGAATGTATTGACGCACAAGGTCGTGAAAGCAGCCTTCGCGCAATGATGCAATTTGTGCGCTGAGGTCTTTGGCGTCAAGAATGGCGTTGCGCTGCTGGTAAATGACCTTGCGCTGGTCGTTGGATACGTCGTCGTATTCAAGAAGCTGTTTGCGCATGTCAAAGTTGCGTGCCTCGACTTTGCGCTGCGCACTTTCGATGCTGCGGGTGACGATGCCGGCTTCAATGGCCTCGCCTTCAGGCATCTTGAGTTTGTCCATGATGGCCTTGACCCGATCACCCGCAAAGATGCGCATGAGCGAGTCATCGAGGCTGAGGTAAAAACGCGAGGAGCCGGGATCACCCTGTCGACCGGAGCGTCCGCGCAGCTGGTTGTCAATACGGCGGGATTCATGGCGCTCGGTAGCAATGATGCGCAGCCCACCCAGGGATTTGACTTGCTCATGGTCTATGGACCACTGCGTGCGCAGTGCCGCGATTTTCGCCTGCTTGTCGGCTTCGTCCAAGGCTGCGTCGCTCTCAATGGCGTCAATGGTCTTGCCAATGCTGCCGCCCAGAACGATGTCGGTCCCCCGACCTGCCATGTTGGTTGCAATCGTGATCATCTTGGCCCGCCCGGCCTGCGCGACGATGTCTGCTTCACGGGCGTGCTGCTTGGCATTGAGAACCTGGTGCGGCAGGTTGGCTTTGTTCAGTAGCTCGGAGATGACTTCGGAGTTTTCAATGGAGGTGGTTCCCACCAATACGGGCTGACCACGCTCGTGGCACTCGCGAATATCCTGGATGGCGGCAGTGTATTTTTCCTTCGTCGTCTTGTAGATGCGGTCGAGCTGGTCTTCTCGACGGCTGAGACGGTTGGGCGGAATGACAATGGTCTCGAGTCCGTAGATTTCCTGAAATTCGTAGGCTTCGGTGTCGGCCGTTCCTGTCATACCGGCAAGTTTGGCGTAGAGACGGAAATAGTTCTGGAAAGTGATCGAGGCAAGTGTCTGGTTTTCTGCCTGGATGGCCACGCCTTCCTTGGCTTCGACGGCCTGGTGCAATCCATCGCTCCAGCGGCGCCCGGTCATCAATCGGCCAGTGAATTCGTCAACAATGATGATTTCGCCTTGCTGGACGACATAGTGCTGGTCGCGGTGGTACAGGTTGTTTGCCCTTAGCGCCGCGTAGAGGTGGTGCATGAGGGTGATGTTGGCGGGGTCGTAAAGGGACGCGCCGGGTGCGATGAGGCCCATCTCGGAAAATATGCGTTCCGCACTTTCGTGGCCCTGCTCGGTGAGGAATACCTGGTGACTCTTTTCGTCAAGCGTGAAATCGCCGGGTTTGGTGACACCTTCACCGGTGCGGGGGTCGGCCTCGCCCTCCTGGCGCTGCAGCTTGGGTGCTGCCCGGTTGATGGCGAGGTACATGTCGGTGTGGTCTTCGGCCTGCCCGCTGATGATCAGCGGCGTGCGGGCTTCGTCGATAAGAATGGAGTCCACTTCATCGACGATGGCATAGTTGAGCCCGCGCTGGACACGGTCTGCCGACTCGTAGACCATGTTATCGCGCAGATAGTCAAAGCCGTATTCGTTGTTGGTGCCGTAGGTGATGTCGGCGCGGTAGGCGGCCTGCTTTTCTTCACGCGGCATCTGGGGCAAGTTGATGCCAACGGTCAGGCCAAGAAAATTGTAGAGTCGTCCCATCCACTGTGCATCGCGACTGGCAAGGTAGTCGTTGACGGTAACGACGTGAACGCCTTTGCCGGTGAGCGCATTGAGATAGACGGGCAGGGTTGCTGTGAGTGTCTTGCCCTCGCCAGTGCCCATTTCCGAAATCTTGCCGTAGTGCAGCGACATGCCGCCCAGCAGCTGCACATCAAAGTGGCGCATTTTCATCACGCGCTTGGAGCCCTCGCGCACAACGGCAAATGCTTCCGGGAGAATGGAGTCCAGTGACTCACCCTGACTGACGCGGTCTTTGAACTCCTGCGTTTTCGCACGCAGGTCGTCATCGCTGAGTTGCTCGTATCGGGGCTCAAGGGCATTTATCTTGGATACGCCAGAGCGGTATTGCTTGAGCAGACGGTCGTTGCGACTGCCGAAAATTTTGGTCAGGATGTTGATAGCCATGAATGCAAGACTGGCCTGTTCCCACTATGGGTTTGCAGCGCAGCGCAGTCCTTTATAAATCTTGGTGAGTTGGGGATGTTCCGGCGAAATGCAACCGTGAAGCCGGTTGATTGACCGCCAAAAAAATTCGGTTGCCGGATTTTACCTTCGCCGCAGGGCAGGCTTGGTAAACGACGGTGCTATTGTGTGGTCTTGCTGGAGCCGGACGGGTTTGCAGCGGCCGCAAACTGGTTCTTGTTGGCATTCAAGAATTTCAACGGGTCTTGCGGGATGCCGTTTACGAGTACTTCAAAATGAAGGTGTGGTCCGGTTGAACGACCGGTGTTGCCAACTTCGGCTATTTTTTGTCCCCGTTTGACGAGGTCTCCTTTTTTGACGCTGACGCGTGAGGAATGTGCGTAGCGGGAAATCAGGTTGTTGCCGTGATCAACCTCGATGATGTTGCCGTATTCCGGCTGGTATTCCTGGGTGACGACAACGCCTCCGGCGGCAGCAAATATGGCCGTTCCGGGTGATGCGGGGAAGTCCAGTCCTGTATGCAGCGCAGAGTGGCCCGTAATGGGGTCAATGCGCCAGCCGAATACCGAGCCCAAATTGGCGTTGGGCACCGGGTTTTGCGTAGGCACCATCATCTTCTTGATTTTCTGTTCAAACAAGCGGGACTCCAGCACCGCCATGAGATCGGCGCGCTCAGTGGCAGCGAAGTCGAGGTCCTTTAACGTGTTCTGCAACTCGGACATGGAGAGGTCATGCCCGCCGATCAACTTGCCGCCTTGACCGGGCTTGAGTTTGATATCGGAAGGATTGACACCGGCCAGACCTGAAACGCGTTCGCCCAGCGACTCGAGTTGAAGCATTTTTGCCTGCATCTCACCGAGTTTTATCGCCATAACCTCGATGTTTTCGCGCAGAAACCGGTCGCGTTGCTCAAACTCGTCTTTAATGACGATGCGCACCAATGTTCCGATGACTGGCCAGCCTTCTCGTGCGCCTTTGAGGAACACCAGGTGGTACAAACCAGCTGAAACAGTCATCAGGACAAATGAAAGCGCTACCAGGGCCAAGAGCATTTTGGCGCCGCTAAGATGGACTGCACGACTCTTGATCAGCCACGCGTCAGTGATAATCAATTGCACTCAGTTTCCCCTCAAAATGAGCCTATGAACCGTCGCAACCATTCGTTTACGCTTTTGCAAGCGACCCAAGAGTCGCCGACTTTGGCGCACTTGGCAGCCTTGGCAATGGAGTCTTCAGCGAGACTGAGGTCTGTTGAGAATCTCATTCCGATGGGCTTACGTAGTGCCGTGCGGCCTGGGCCAATTGAGGGTTCAGCTTGGTGCTTGATCCTGGACAATAATGCAATAGCAGCAAAAATCAGGCAACTACTGCCTGCGATTGAATCTCACCTACGCACCAACGGGTGTGATGTGAGTTCAATCCGTTTACGGGTGCAGAAGTCTGCTCCATAAACCGTCTGACTACGAATTCAAATGGTGCCGATTATCGGATTCGAACTGATGACCTACCGCTTACAAGGCGGTTGCTCTACCAACTGAGCTAAATCGGCACGTCGCATATTCTACATCACCACGAGCCGCCATCATCGTCATCGGCGGGCTCTGGCAATTGATCACTTGATGCGCGTAAGCGAGGGTTTTGCACCAACCGTGGGACGAGGAGGGTCTGGCTCTACACCAGTAGGGACCGCAGTGATACTGGCAAGTCCTGTTGGTTTGGTGTTTTCGCTTGGCGCAGGTTTTGAGGGCGAATCGCCAGAGTTTGCCAACATGGGGAATGCCATTCCTTGCCCGTTTTCACGCGCATAGATGGCGACAACGCGACCGATGGGAACCAGGATATCGCGGGCAACGCCCCCGAAACGGCCTTTGAACTCAATGTATTCGTTTCCCATGTTCAGCGCGCTTGTTGCATCAAAACTGATGTTCAACACGATTTCGCCATCCTTGACATATTCGATTGGGACGCGAACTGTCTCATCCACGAGCACCGCTATGAAAGGTGTGAGTCCGTTATCGGTACACCATTCATAGAGTGCTCGAATGAGATAGGGGCGCGTGGAAGTCGATTCTGCAGAGTCAAGCATGGTCTGAAGTAGCGATTATTTGCGCATAACCTTTTCTGACGGCGTCAGGGCTTCGATATAGGCCGGACGGGAAAAGATCCGCTCGGCGTATTTGAGCAACGGAGCGGCATTCTTGCTCAGATCAATGCCGTAGAAGTCAAGGCGCCACAGTAACGGCGCAATGGCAACGTCCAGCATGGAAAAGCTATCCCCCAGCATGTACTTGTTTTTGAGGAATACCGGCGCTAACTGCGTAAGCCGATCACGAATGTGCGCTCTGGCCTTTTCAAGCGCCTTTTCGTTGCCCTTGACATTGCGTGTCTCCAGTGTGGTGACATGAACAAATAGCTCTTTCTCAAAATTGAGCAAGAACAAACGCACCCGTGCTCGATCAACCGGATCACCAGGCATGAGTTGGGGATGGGGAAAGCGTTCATCGATGTATTCGTTGATGATGTTGGATTCGTACAGGATCAAATCACGCTCAACAAGAATCGGAACCTGTCCGTAAGGATTCATGACGCTGATGTCTTCTGGCTTGTTGTACAAGTCGACATCACGAATCTCGAAGTCCATGCCCTTTTCAAACAGCACGAAACGGCAACGGTGAGAAAAGGGGCAGGTGGTTCCTGAATACAGCACCATCATGGCAGTCGACTCCAAAAAAAAGTAAAAGAGCGGTAGGCTGTTCACCTATCCACTCTGGAGAACCTGTGCGGAGCATTCACATGCGGCGCACAGATCAATGAATCAAACCCTACTTGACGTCTTTCCAGTAGGCCGCGTTAAGCTTCCATGTCAGGAATGTCAAACCTGCCAAAAACACCAACACCCAGATGCCGATATTTTTGCGCGTGGTCTGGGCAGGCTCAGCCATCCACTGCAGGAAATTGACAAGATCGCCAACCGTCTGGTCATACTGGGCGGGGGTCAGTGTACTTTGCAGTTCCCACAGGACATGCGGCATGGCTACGTTCGGGAAGACGTGATTGTTCCACCCGGTGGGCTTGGTCTCATCCTGATAAAAACCCCGCATGTAGGAATAGAGGTAGTCAGCCCCGGTACCTCCGGCACCTGCGCGTGAACGTGCAATCACTGTCAGGTCGGGTGGGTTGACACCAAACCAGGCTTTGGCCTGCTTGGGATCAATGGCAGCGATCATGGTTTCACCAAGCTTGGCGTTGGTCACCAGCAGGTTGTCCTTGATTTGCTCCGGAGTCAAACCGATGTCTTGCAGGCGGTTGTAGCGCATGAATGCTGCCGAGTGGCAATTCAGACAGTAATTGACAAAGGTCTTGGCACCACTTTGCAGTGCGGCCATGTCCTTGATCTTGTCCGGGGCCTTGTCCCACGCCGAACCGGCGGTACTGGCATGCACCGACGCTGTCAAGGCCATGAAGAACATCAAGCCGAGAACTATTTTTTTAGTGAAACCCATGGTGTTCATGTTTTTGTTCTCCCGTTCAATGCGCCGTGAAAGTGACGCGGCTGGGCACTGGTTTAAAAGTACCTAGTCGACTCCACCATGGCATCAGAATAAAAAAGCCAAAGTAGAACAAAGTGCCAAACTGGGAAATGCGCCCAGCAATAACAGACACGGGTTGCGTGCCCAGGTATCCAATGACGAAGAAATTGATCACGAAGGCAGCGTAAAGAGCCTTGTGCCAATTCGGCCGGTACCGAATGGACTTGACCGGGCTGTTGTCCAGCCAGGGCAGGAAAAACAGAATGACCACACCGCCACCCATGGCAACCACACCCCAAAACTTGGCATCAATAGCCATCATCATGGCTGAAATCACCAAGGCGGCAGCAACAATCGCGCCCTTGAACAGGGCTGGCATCCTGATTTTGGCAACGGCCAGCACTGCACCGATGATTACGCATGCAATCAGTACGTACATCATTTCACTGGTGACCGCGCGGAGCAAGGTGTAGAAAGGTGTGAAGTACCAGACTGGCGCGATGTGTAAGGGTGTCTGGAACGGGTCAGCCGGGATGAAGTTGTTGTACTCGAGGAAATAGCCACCCATTTCCGGTGCGAAAAACACAATCGCCGAGAAAACGAACAGAAACACACTCACGCCAAAAACATCGTGCACCGAGTAATAAGGGTGGAACGGGATGCCGTCGAGCGGGACACCGTTTGCATCTTTGGTCGCCTTGATTTCGACACCATCCGGATTATTGGAACCAACCTCATGAAGCGCAATGATGTGGGCAACCACCAAACCGAGCAATACAAGCGGAACAGCAATGACGTGAAAGCTGAAAAAGCGATTCAAAGTGGCATCACCGACGACAAAGTCGCCACGAATCAGCAGCGCCAGGTCCGGACCAATTACGGGAATGGCAGAAAACAGATTCACGATAACTTGTGCACCCCAATAGCTCATCTGCCCCCAGGGCAACAAATAGCCCATGAATGCCTCTGCCATCAGCGCCAGGAAGATGCCACAGCCAAACAGCCAGATCAGTTCACGCGGCTTGCGGTAGCTGCCATACATCAACCCTCTGAACATGTGCAAATACACCACCACGAAGAAAGCGGAGGCGCCGGTGGAATGCATGTAGCGAACCAGCCAGCCCCACGGTACATCACGCATGATGTACTCAACGGATGCGAAAGCAAGCGTCGCGTCTGGCTTGTAATGCATCACCAGAAAAATACCGGTCACGATCTGGATAACCAACACCAGCAGCGACAGTGAGCCGAAGATGTACCAGAAATTGAAGTTCTTCGGTGCGTAATACTCACTCATGTGCTCTTTGAAGAGCTTGGACAACGGAAATCGGTTGTCAACCCAATTGAGCGCTTTTTCACCCAAGGCGGCATTGGGGGAGATTTCGTGAAATTCAGCCATGTTATTGATCCTTAGGCTTTCTTGTCATCACCGATGAGCAACTTGGTGTCTGAGAGATACATGTGTGGGGGAACTTCGAGATTGTCAGGCGCGGGTTTGTTCTTGTACACGCGTCCGGCCAGGTCAAAAGTTGACCCATGGCAGGGGCAGAAAAAACCACCCTGCCAATCGTCGGGCAATGAAGGCTGCGGCCCCGTCCTGAACTTGTCGGATGGCGAGCAGCCCAAATGCGTGCAAATGCCCACCACAACCAAAAACTCGGGTTTGCGCGAACGTACCTCATTGCGGGCGTATTCTGGAGCCTGCTCCGCAGGTTTGCGCTCAGACTTTGGATCTGCCAACTGGTCATTGAGTTTGGGCAAAGCAGCCAACATCTCCGGTGTACGGCGCACAATCCAGACTGGTTTGCCACGCCATTCCACCGTCATTTTTTCACCGGGTGCAAGCGAAGCAATATCTGCCTCAACGGCCGCACCCGCAGCCTTGGCCTTCTCGGAAGGCAAAAAAGAACTGACAAACGGCACAACCGCAGCAACACCACCAACTGCGCCAGCACACCCTGACGCAATCAGCCATGTCCGCTTGCTGGCGTCATTCAGGCTGCTTTCAGCAATAGCTTCACTCATGGGAATCCTCGATGAACATGACTACTAAACTAGAGAATAACCATCGATTGTAGCTGACGCATATCAATTTTGACCCGCTCCCCCAAACCGGATTGCGTCTGCAGGCCCACCTGCTTTTGCGACAATAGTGCCTATTTTTATCAAACAGGAGACGGTCAAAATGGGAATGGCTCAAGAATTCAAGGATTTCGCGGTCAAGGGAAATGTTGTTGACCTGGCCGTCGGCGTAATCATTGGCGGTGCGTTTGGCAAAATTGTGGATTCAGTTGTATCCGACTTGATCATGCCAATTGTGGGTGCGGCGTTTGGCAAACTGGATTTTTCAAACCTGTTCCTGGTGCTGGGCAGCATTCCGCCGGGGACTGCATCTACCCTGGATGCATTGAAAAAGGCAGGCGTTCCGGTGTTTGCGTATGGAAGCTTCATTACCGTCGCAGTAAATTTCGCGATTCTTGCTGCGATCATCTTCCTGATGGTCAAGCAAATCAACCGACTGAAACGCGAGGCTCCGGTTGCGGAGGCGGCGCCAGTGGTCGTTGCAACACCGGAAGACGTGATGCTATTGCGTGAAATCCGGGACAGCCTGAAAAAGTAATCAGGCAAGTTGACAGGAACCCACGGTCATTTTTCTGTGGGTTTCAAGGTTCGCGCCATACGAACTGCGGCGATGAAGCTCGACGCGTCCGCTCGCCCACTGCCAGCTATGTCAAACGCGGTGCCGTGGTCCGGGCTGGTGCGCACCATGGGAAGGCCCAGCGTGACGTTGACGCCATGCTCCAATCCCATGTACTTGACCGGTATGAGCCCCTGGTCGTGGTACATGGCGACCACCACATCAAATTCGCCCGGCAGGACGGATTGGCGTCGCGCGCGCATGAAAATCGTATCCGGTGCCCAAGGGCCGCTGACTTGAGCACCCTGCACGCAAGCCGCGCTGATAGCGGGCTGGATGACATTGATTTCTTCGCATCCAAACAGCCCGCCCTCACCCGCATGGGGATTCAGCCCTGCAACCGCAATACGGGGCGCCCGGCCGAGAATCTGCGACAAAGCATGGTGGGTGATCATCACGGTTTGCAGTACGTTGGCGTAGGTTACTGACTCAATGGCATCGCGCAGCGAGATGTGAATGCTGACCAGCACGGTGCGCAATTCGTCGTTGGCAAGCATCATGCGCACGGGCACTTCAGCTACCGGTTTGCCCAGAAACCGGGCCGCACGCTCCTGCAATAGTTCAGTGTGTCCAGGAAACTGGTCGTAGGGCGAACCGGCCGCATGCAAGGCTTCTTTATGCAGGGGAGCCGTCACCAGAGCGCTGACGTCGCCACGCAGGGCAGCGTCAGCGGCCCAATCAACACATTGACCCGCCATTGCGCCAGCGTGGGCGTTGACGGAGCCCCATGGCACAGCCTCCAGCGGGGTGCCAACCTGCAAAACAGCAATGCAACGGGCCGGCAAGCCTATCGCCTGTTGAGGATGTGATATCCCGGCGATGGGCCAGGCTGGCTGCCCTGCGCATGCCAATATATTGGCGGCCCGCCGCATGGTTCCGATATCTCCCACCACGAAGCTGGCTTCAAGCAATGCCGGTTGCTGATGGTAGGCCTTGACGATGATTTCAGGGCCAATGCCTGCAGCGTCACCCATGGTGATGGCAAGGGGTGCTATGGGTTTGTTCGCAGAAGTCACAAAAAGCTTTCCATCAAGCCGGGTTGTCTATGTCGATGAATTCGTGCTGCAAACCAAACTGCACTGCCACGTGCGCCGCCACCGCAGGTGCACCATAACGTTCGGTGGCGTGGTGGCCGCACGCGAGAAAAGAAACACCACACTCGCGTGCCAAGTGCACTTGGGGCTCCGAGATTTCGCCGGTGATGAAGGCTTGTGCGCCAGCCGCAATGGCGGCTTCAAAATACCCCTGCGCACCACCTGTGCACCAGGCAATGCGATTCACAGGGCCCGCATGCCCCTGTAGCAAAAGGACCGGGCGGCCCAACACGGCTTCCACATGGCACGACAGTGCCTGTGCCTCGCAAAAATCTCCCTGCCCAACCCAGCCGATGTCGTGCTCACCAAACCGGCCGTTTGCCGTCAGTCCGAGGCGACGACCAAGTTGCGCATTATTTCCCAATTCCGGATGCGCATCCAGCGGCAGATGATAGGCAAAAAGATTGATGTTATGAGCCAGCAGTCGGGCCAGCCGCTCGCGCATCCAGCCCGTGACCCGCCCATCATGGCCACGCCAGAACAAACCATGGTGCACCAACAGCGTGTCGGCACCGGCCGCGATGGCAGCATCGATCAAAGCCAGACTGGCGGTGACGCCGGAGACGATCTTCTTGATCTCCGGTTGCCCTTCTACCTGGAGTCCGTTCGGGCAGTAATCCTTGAATTCAGCGGGTTGAAGCAACGCATCCAGTGCGGCTTGAAGCTGGTGTCTATCTGTCATCGGTAGAACCTATTTCGGCTTGTGGGTTGGGCACTGGGCTTTTGAATGCGCCAATTGTCGTTGACTGTTCGTGGGTTGTCTCGTGCTGAATCCCGGGTTTGGACTCGGCCATTACCTGCAGGCGACTGTCGCAACCCGTACCTGCCGCAATCCAGCGCGGTCCCATATAGCGGAGCATGGGCGCCAGCAGTAACGCCAGCCACCGGGTTCCACGTGGCAATGTGTGGATCAGTAGTGGACGCGCATCGATGATGGCACCGCACCGGTAGCGGGCAGACGGATCATCCCATCGCACCGCAATACATGAGCCGGAGCGTCTCCGTGAAAGCAGAATGCCAATGGGACAGGGCTCGAACAGGCAGCAAATGCCGCACCCATTGCATGCTTGACCCTCAGGCACTTTCGGCGGCGCCAGAGGATGGATGGGAATGGTGTGTTGGGTGCTTGACATCTGGAAGTAGCCCTCCACTGTAGCGCCAGCCGATAGCAGACCTACAATTTGTGCCAATTGCCCTCACCTGCCTGGCTTGCATCGCTCATCTGGATCTCGCATGAAACGACTTTGGCTTCTGTTTGCCCAAACAACCACCATTTTTCTGGCTGCCTATTTTGTCGTGGCAACGCTCAAGCCCCACTGGTTGGGGCACAGCGCGCAGGTGGCGGGGTCTGTCGCATTGATCGAGGCGCCACCCGCCCTGGGTGGAGCATCACCAGCCGGCAGTTTCAGAGCGGCTGCACAGAGGGCATCAGCGGCAGTGGTAAGTATCAACACCAGCAAGGCCGCACGTCGTCATCCCAACGGTAACGATCCGTGGTTCAGGTTTTTCTTTGGCGATCAAGGTGGTGAGCCGCAGGCCGGTCTGGGCAGCGGTGTGATCGTTAGCGCCAGCGGCTACATCTTGACCAACAACCACGTGGTGGAGGGCGCAGACGAAATCGAAGTGGTTTTGAACGACAGTCGCATTGCACGCGCCAAGGTGATTGGGACCGACCCGGATACCGATCTGGCGATCCTGAAAATTGATCTCGACAAGTTGCCGGTAATTGTTTTGGGCAACTCCGAAGGGGCTCAGGTTGGCGATCAGGTACTGGCAATCGGAAACCCGTTTGGCGTTGGCCAGACTGTGACGAGCGGCATTGTGAGTGCGCTGGGACGCAATCAGTTGGGAATCAATACGTTTGAGAACTTCATCCAGACAGATGCGGCTATCAACCCGGGAAACTCTGGTGGTGCGCTGGTGGACACGAACGGCAATTTGCTGGGCATCAATACCGCCATTTATTCACGTTCGGGTGGCAATATGGGTATTGGATTTGCCATACCGGTATCGACTGCCAAGCAGGTCCTCGAAGGCATCGTCCGCGACGGTCGGATAACACGCGGATGGATCGGCGTCGAGCCCAACGACCTGTCTGCCGAACTGGCGCAAACGTTCGACGTCAAGACACGACAGGGCGTCATTATCACCGGTGTGCTTCAAAATGGCCCTGCTGCGCAAGCCGGGATTCGCCCCGGCGATGTCATCGTAAAAATCGCCGACCAGCCAGTGACGGACGTTGCACAATTGCTGTCCCAGGTTGCAGCACTGGCGCCTGGCAAGCCTGCACGCTTTTTGCTGGAGCGCAGAAATCAGCCTCTGGAGATCAACGTGACGCCCGGCGTGCGCCCCCGCCCAAGAGTGCCTTCGAACTGAAAATACTCAGGAGGCACCGGCCGCGGCATCGTCCTGTGCTGGCTGAGTGTGTTTGATAAACACCCGGGCGGCCCATATGCCAACTTCATACAGGAGGCACATTGGCACAAGCAGCGCGAGCATGGACACGGGGTCGGGTGGCGTCACCACACCCGCCACGGCAGCCGCGCCAACCACGAAATAGGAGCGAAATGATTTCAACTGCTCAACCGTGACCATCCCCAGTCGTGCGAGGATGACAACCGCAACCGGCACTTCGAAGGCCACGCCAAAAGCAATGAACATGGTGATGACAAAGTCCAGATAGGCTTCAATATCCGGGCTTACAGCGACCGAAATTGGAGCCATTTTCTGGATCGCCGGAAAGGCTTGACCAAATACGAAGAAGTAACAAAATGCGGCACCGGTGTAAAACAACAATGTGCTGGCAACGACCAGGGGCATGACCAGTCGCTTTTCATGTTTATACAGTCCTGGCGCGATGAATGCCCAAACCTGGTACAGAACCCAGGGCAACGCCAATCCGAAAGAAGCTAGAACCGTCACCTTGATGGGAACCAGAAAGGGAGAGACAACGCCCGTGGCTATCATGCGAGCACCTTCTGGCAAGGTCTTGACCAGGGGCATGGCCAACAAGTCATAGAGCGCGGATGGACCGGGGTAAATTGCCAGAATGACGAACAGTACACCAATGCCGTAAACGCTGTATAGCAGCCGGTCACGCAGTTCTATCAAATGCTGGACAAAGGGCTGTTCCGTGCCGGCCAGTTCATCTGGCGATTTTTTTTCTTCGGACATCAGTTGATTTTGGGTGGTCTGAAGCGTGCGACTCTCGCCGCGCCGGAAAGTGCCTTGGTACGCACGCCTGCGCGGGCCTTGTACCAGTTTGGCATGGCGCCCTGTTTGACTCGCCAGTGCTTGTTGGGGTGCTGGTATTGCGGAGCCTGCGGAGTAGCTATCTCCAGTGATGCTTGTGCGGCAGTCTGGGTCGCCTCGGCCCAGCTTTTCTCAAAGTCGCTGGCGCCTGACTGAATGGACTGCTCAACATCGCGCGCAGCACTCGCCACCGTATCCTTCATCTTGCGGAGTTCATCGAGCTCCATGGAACGGTTGACTTCGGCTTTCACCTCTGCCATGTAATTGCGGGCACGCCCCAACAGGGTACCGGCCATGCGCGCTACTCCCGGCAACCGTTCAGGACCTATCACTACCAGTGCAATCGCACCAATAATGGCCAGTTTCGTTACACCGATATCAAGCATGGAAGAAAACCATCAGAAGGCCGGAGCAAACCCGGCCCGAACCATCAACTCTTGACCTTGGCTTCGACATCAATAGTGGATTTCGCGTCGGTTTTTTCACTGGCGACCATGGTGGGCGCAGCCACCTCAGCCGGTTTCTCAGGGGTACCGCCCTCTTTCATGCCGTCCTTGAATCCTTTGACGGCACCGCCCAGGTCCGAGCCAATGTTGCGCAGTTTCTTGGTGCCAAAGATAACAATGATGATGACCAGGAAAATAATCAGGTGTGTAGTAGAAAAGCCCATGGCTCGCTCCTTGTTGATTGCCGTATTCTAGGGTGAAGGCCGGATGAAGGGTTGCCGCAAGGACATCCACTGGATGCCGATCTTAGCCACGCAACCATGGTCGTGGGCCACCCATCACGTGAAAATGAAGATGCTGAACCTCCTGGCCGCCCTCAACACCGGTGTTGGTGACCAGACGGAAACCGCCCTGCGGGTAGGGGTTGCAGCCCTCCTGCAACGCAAGTTTGGGCACCAGGGCCATCATGCGCCCCATGAGTGCGCCATCCTCTTCGACAACATGCGCCATGGATGGAATGTGCCGCTTCGGAATGATGAGAAAGTGAACCGGCGCCCAGGGATGAATATCGTGAAAAGCGTAGAAGTCGTCATCTTCATAAACCGGGCGTGACGGAATCTGCTTGGCCACAATCTTGCAGAACAGGCAATTGGGATCATGATCCGATGGAGTTGCACTCATAGCATGCCGCCTTCCTTTTGATTCACCTTACGCATGGCCTTTTCCTCAATGCCACTCGTGCCTTCCCGACGCTCCAGTTCACTCAACACGTCCGAGGGTGTCAACTCGTAGTGTGCCAGTACGACCATGCTATGGAACCACAAATCAGCAATCTCGCCGACCAGTTTGTTCCTGTCGCCGCCATGGTCAACGTCCTTGGCGGCCATGACCACCTCTGTGGCTTCTTCACCAATTTTTTTCAGAAAACTGTCAGGCCCTTTGGCAAGCAGGCGCGCGACATAGCTGCTATCCGGGTCGCCTCCGTTGCGGGGCTTGCGCTTCTCCATAACCGCAGCCAGTCGGGTCAATGTATCGAACGTGTTGGAAGTCATCGTCATGGATCTACTTACTTATAGATGTTTTCGGGGTCTTTCAGGACCGGATCCACGCTCGTCCATTCCCCGTCGCGCAGAACACTGAAAAAACAACTGTGGCGTCCGGTGTGGCATGCGATGCCCGGCTCATGCCCGAGTTGGCTGACCTTGAGCAAAATCACATCGCTGTCGCAATCCACACGAATTTCATGCACGGTCTGCACGTGACCGGATTCTTCGCCTTTGAACCACAGCCTGCCCCGTGATCGGCTGAAATACACAGCCCGGCCCAATTCGGCTGTCTTCTGCAGCGCCTCGCGATTCATCCAGGCAAACATCAGCACGTCACCAGTGGTTTGCTCCTGGGCGATGACAGGCACGAGCCCTTTGTCGTCCCAGCGGATAGTCTCCAGCCAGTTCATCAGAAACGCACCGGTATGCCACGGCGCGCCATGCACTCCTTGGCCTGCCCCACCGTGAATTCACCGTAATGAAAAATACTGGCCGCCAAAACCGCATCGGCGCCGCCCTTGGTAACGCCATCTGCGAGGTCATCCAGGGTGCCAACCCCACCAGAAGCAATAACGGGCACGCTCACGGCATCGCTGACCGCGCGTGTCAGGGCCAGGTCAAACCCGGACTTGGTGCCATCGCGGTCCATGCTGGTGAGCAAAATCTCGCCCGCGCCACGTCGCGCCATTTCAACGGCCCAGGTGACTGCGTCCAGGCCAGTGTTTTTCCGTCCCCCATGGCTGTATACGTCCCAGCCTTCCCCACGCACAAGCACATCGTCGCCATAGCGCCGCTTGGCATCAATGGCCACCACAATGCACTGCGAACCATATTTGAGCGATGCATCTTCAATAACCTGCGGATTGGCCAGGGCGGCTGAATTGAAACTGGTTTTGTCGGCGCCGGCATTGAGAAGGCGACGCACATCGTCCACCGTACGCACTCCACCACCGACCGTTAGCGGAATGAAGACCTGTGAAGCCACGTCCTCAATGATGTGCAGGATCAAGTCCCGCCCGTCGCTGGTGGCAGTGATATCCAGGAATGTGAGTTCGTCAGCGCCTTGCGCGTTATACCGTGCAGCAATTTCAACCGGATCCCCCGCATCACGCAGTTCGACAAAGTTGACGCCTTTGACAACGCGGCCACCGGTTACGTCCAGACAGGGAATGATGCGCTTTGCAAGCATCAGCCGTTCAGTTCGTCTGCACGATCCTGTGCCGCTTCAAAATCCAGATCGCCGCTGTAGATGGCACGGCCGCAGATGACGCCTTCAATACCTTCATCTTCCACTTCACAGAGCGCTTCAATGTCCGCCATGTTGCTCAAACCGCCCGATGCAATGACGGGAATGGTCAGTGCCTGTGCCAACTTGACCGTGGCTTCGATATTGATTCCACTGAGCATGCCGTCGCGGCCAATATCGGTGTAAATGATGGACTCAACGCCAAAGTCCTCAAACTTCTTGCCCAGATCGACCACGTCGTGGCGTGTGAGCTTGCTCCACCCGTCGGTTGCAACTTTGCCGTCGCGCGCGTCCAGACCGACGATGATGTGCCCGCCAAAAGCGGTACAGGCATCCTGAAGAAAACCTGGGTTGCGCACAGCAGCCGTACCGATGATGACATAGCGCAGTCCCGCATCGAGGTAGCGCTCAATGGTGTCCAGATCACGAATGCCTCCGCCCAACTGCACATCCACTTCGTTACCCACTTCTTTGAGAATCTTGCGAATTGCCATCTCGTTTTTTGGGTGTCCCGCAAATGCCCCATTCAAGTCCACCAGGTGAAGACGGCGGGCGCCCTTGTCAACCCAGGAGCGGGCCATGACAACAGGCTCCTCGCCAAAGGTGGTGGATTGGTCCATATCGCCTTGCTTGAGGCGAACGCAGTGGCCGTCTTTTAGATCAATTGCGGGAATTAAAAGCATGATGCTTCAGAGTTGGAGGAAAAGGAAAGGCAAGCAATGCTCGGGGTGAGCAACAATTTCAGGGTTTCCAGTGCAGGAAGTTTCGGTAGAGAGAGAGACCGTGGTCAGCACTTTTTTCGGGGTGGAACTGGGTTGCAAAAATATTATCGCGCGCTATGACCGCAGAAAAGCGCTGACCGTAGTCGGTTTCGCCCGCGCTGTGGCGCGCATCAGACGGTCTGGCGTAGTAACTGTGCACAAAATAGAAATAGCTGCCATCTGGAACATCACCCCAGACCGGATGGGGTCGCGGATGTCCCAGGTCACTGTGCCACACCTGGTTCCATCCCATTTGCGGAACTTTGTAGCGACTGCCGTCTGGCTGCATCTGTCCAGCAAGCTGAAACTTCACAACTTCGCCGGGAATCAAACCGAGGCACGGTGTGTCGAGCTCCTGGCTGTGATCAAGCAGCATTTGCATACCCACGCAGACGCCCATCAATGGCTTGTGCCGGGCCGCGTGCATGACAGCACCATACATGCCGCTTTCATGCAACTCGCGCATGCAGTCGCGCATGCCACCCTGCCCCGGCAGGACAACGCGCTCGGCGGCCATGACTTCTTGCGGGGTCCGGGCCCAAACCACTTCGACACCCGTGTCAGCAGCCACGTGCATGACTGCCTGCGTGACCGAACGCAGGTTGCCCATGCCGTAATCCACCACAGCAACTGTTTTCTTCATGCTATCTTTTTTGTAGCGATCTACGCAATACCTACGAGGGGACAAGCCAGATTTGGCTCATAAGACTAGAGCGAACCCTTCGTGGACGGAATCATACCCGCAGCGCGGCGGTCACGCTCCAGAGCTGCACGCAGCGCGCGGGCGAACGCCTTGAACACGGTCTCGGCCTGGTGATGGGCGTTTTCACCTTTGAGGTTATCGATGTGGAGGGTCACGAGGGCGTGGTTAACAAATCCCTGAAAGAACTCGTGCGCAAGTTGGCTGTCGAAGGTTCCGATCATGCTGCTCTTGAATGGCACGTCCATGACCAACCCTGGACGTCCCGAAAAATCAATCACGACGCGCGATAACGCTTCATCCAGCGGCACGTAGGCATGGCCGTAGCGGCGGATGCCTTTTTTGTCCCCTACGGCCTGGTGAAATGCCTGGCCCAGCGTAATGCCCACATCTTCTACCGTGTGGTGTCCATCAATATGCAAATCGCCATCGGACTCGATATCGAGATCGATCAGCCCGTGGCGCGCGATCTGGTCGAGCATGTGGTCAAAGAAACCGATTCCGGTAGAAAGCCGTGCCTGACCTGTGCCATCGAGATTGATTTTGACGCGCACGCGCGTCTCTGCCGTGTTGCGGGTTACCTCGGCAATGCGATCCGGGTTACCGGTTTGCGGGATTTCGATCAGCGAATGGTTGTTGCTCATAGGGATTCCTGGAATGCAGCCAGCAGTCGTGAATTTTCATCAGCGGTGCCAACGGTCAGTCGCAGACACTGTGCCAGCAGTGCATGCATTTTAGAAACGTTCTTGACCAGAACCCCGCGTGCCTTGAGGCCGTCAAAGGTTTTTTGCGCATCAGGTACGCGCACAAGGACCATATTGGCATCACTGTCCCAGGCCTTCACGCCAGCCATCGAACGCAGTTCGTTGAGCAGCCGCGTGCGCTGGGCGCGCAGCTCGGCCGCCTGCTGGGCAAACACGTCCGCATGTTCCAGTGCAAACAGCGCACACTCGTAGTTCAGAACGCTGATGTTATAGGGCGGACGCACCTTGTCGATTTCAGCGATCAGGGACTTCTGACCCATCATGTAGCCGATGCGTACCCCCGCCAGGCCAAACTTGCTCAATGTGCGCATCAACAGTACATGGGTATGTGAGGCAGGGCGGGCGCGAATGGCGTCCAGGTATGTGCGGCTGGAGAAGGGTTGGTAGGCCTCATCGACTACCACGAGGCTGCCCGCCTCGCCGGCCGCAGCCACCACGCGATCCATGGCGTCTGGTTCCCATAAATTGGCCGTTGGGTTGTTGGGATAGGCCAGGTACACAATGGCGGGCTGGTGCCGGGCAATGGCTTCCAGCATGCCATTGGTATCCAGCGCAAAGTCCGCAGTGAGGGGAACGCCAACGAAATCCAGCCCTTGCAGGGCAGCACTCATGGCATACATCACAAAGCCCGGCAGCGGAGCAAGAATGACGGGCTTGCGACCGGTGACGGGATCCTTCGCCACATCGCAGGCCATGGCAAGCAGCGAAATCAATTCGTCTGAGCCATTGCCCAGCATGATGTCGCAGCCTTCGGGCATGTGCGCGTAAGCCGCCAATGCGTGGCGCAAATCATTGACACGCCCATCTGGGTAGCGGTTCAGCGCCAATGCACCCAGGCGCCGGCCCAGCGCCTGCTGCAGTTCAGCTGGCAGCCGGTGTGGATTCTCCATGGCGTCGAGCTTGACCATGCCGATGGAGTCCTGAATGGCATAGGCGTGCATGGATTGCACATCCTGGCGGATACGGCGCTGAATGAGTGTTTCCAGCGCTGGGACTGCGCTTGTCGGTGTGGCCATGCTTTTCGGGTTCCCTTACAAAAACAGCAATCTATTGATTCAATGGTTTGTCCAGGCCCAACGCCTGGGGTGTGACCTGGTACGGGTCCAGTATGGTGACGCCGTCAATGTGCTGATCGTGGGTCAAACTCGCGCTCAGCACATGCGTGGCACATGACTGCGCGGCAGACGCTACTACCAGCGCATCCCAATATGTCAAGCCAAAACGTGCCTCGACCCCCCAGGCGGTCTCCACCGTCCGATGATCAATCTGCCACGGTTTCCAGAGCTGAAAACGCCGTACTTTGGCACGGGCATCGCCAGCGGACAGTCCGAAGCGCTGGGTGGCGGTCACGTAATAATCGCTGAGCACCTGGGTGCTCACCCGACCGGCTCGCTGGTTCCACAAGGCTTGCAGCCACGCACGCGCTATGCCCCGTCGGCCTGGGTCAAAAACATCATCGGCAGCCAGCAGAACCTGTGTGTCGACAAACACAACCGGAGCTTTGCTGGTTGCTCCCGGGGTGCTACTCACGCGGCATTTCCCTCACAGGATAGACCATGCCGGCGGAGGTAAACGTGGATGTATCGGCTATCCACTCACGCTGGGCACGCGCGTACGCATCGTCATGTTGCATTTTCTCTGTCAGCATTTCACCCACCAGGCGCGAAACGCTGGTATTGCGCTTGGCCGCCTCAATGCGCACCCACTCCAGGGTAGCGTCTTCGACGGTTATGGTGACATTTTTCATGGATCAAATGGTACACGAAATTCGTGCAGCACGAGATTCGTGTGCTTTATGCACTAGTTCCAGTGCCCAATGCGGTTCGCTGAAAATCGACCGTTCTTTTCTTCAGTGGTCCGTCCGAAATACTGCGACGGCATGGGCCAATCGGCTCGATTGGTCCTTGAGACTTTCGGCTGCGGCAGCCGACTGCTCGACCAGCGCCGCATTCTGCTGGGTCATCTGGTCGAGGTCACCGATCGCCGAATTGACTTCGCTGATCTCGCGCGATTGCTCTTCCGAAGCTGCCGTGATCTGGGACACGATGGTGCCAACCTGTTGAACAGACGTCACGATCTCGACCATGGTACTTCCGGCCGCCTGAACGAGTTTGGATCCAGCCTCAACGCAGTCGACCGATGCGCCAATGAGCAACTTGATTTCCTTTGCAGCCCCCGCACTGCGACCCGCCAGACTGCGAACCTCACTGGCAACCACCGCGAATCCACGCCCTTGCTCTCCGGCGCGTGCCGCTTCAACGGCTGCGTTGAGTGCCAATATATTGGTCTGAAAGGCAATGCCGTCAATGACGCCAATGATTTCGCTGATCTTCTTCGAACTCTGATTGATTTCTTCCATCGTGGCTACGACCTTGCCAACAACATCTCCACCGCGCTGCGCCACCTCGGCGGCCGTTGCGGAGAGCTGGTTGGCCTGAAGTGCGGCACTGGAGGATTGGCGTACCGCATTGGTCAGATCTCCCATCGTGGAAGCAGTGCGCTGCAAATTCGAGGCTGTATGTTCAGTGCGGTTACTGAGATCCTGATTGCCGATTGCGATCTCGTGGGAGGCATCCGAAATACTGTGGACAGAACTTTTGATTTCCCCCATGGTGGAGCGCAGTGTGCCAACCAGACTCGCCAGTGAATCCATCAGGCTGCCTTGCGGTCCGCCAGTAACCCGGACGGCCAAATCACCACTGGCAATCGAAGCGAGCGCCCTCCTCGCGTCCGACGGTTCGCCACCGAGCACAAGGCGTGCGGTGCGACGTATCCAAACCGTAAAGCCGATGCAAACCGCTACACAAATGGCCGTCAGGATCGCCGTTAGCGTCCCACCCATCTGCAGGTAGCTGGCCATGGTTTCCGCACTCACAGACTTCGACTGATCCTGCAACCAAACAGCTCCAAACACTACCGCCCCACCGGCACCTGCCACCATGACTGTCGGAATCACCATGGACAGTGTTAACTTTTCCGTATAGTTCATTTGGCCTTCCCTGGTTTGATCGTGTTAAATGCTTCGACGCACACGCAACATACCACATTGCCCGCAATTCGACGGGGGTTTCGCATCGCGTTTGGCCGGCCTCATACATGTCACCACCATCTTGTGCAGCCTGCTTTTACGAACGCCTCTTAATTCGGCGTGAGGGCGCAATCCCTTACGGAGAATCAATGCCTATGGGCAAGCGTAAACGGTCTGCAATGCGTTCGCCAGGACCAATGGCACGGGCATATCGGCCTCATACAGGCCTTCACTTCGCTTCAACTCCGTCATATACAAGCTTCTCGCCATACGCGGCTCCAACCGACGGCCATTCAGGCAAATCACAGGCGTTGCACCGGCACGTACTGCCATTGCATGGGCCTCCAGAACGCCCTCCAGCGCCCCTACCAAGTAGTAGGCCGCATAGTCAACTCCTTGCTTGCCTGACTTTTCCAGCGCACGAAGCTCGCGCAAGGACATGGCCGATGCAGCACTGGCAGCGGCTAACGTGGCAACCAGCAACAACAGACAGCGCAGCCAATGAAAGGAGATTTTGGTGTTGCCGTACGGGAAATTGCGCATATGCAATAGTCGTGCGAGGGCGACTATTCTTTCAAGCAAAAGATCAGAAATCTACCTTAAGCGCAATTCTGCCGCCCGTGCATGGGCTTGCAGGCCTTCGCCATAGGCCAACTCGGCTGCAATCGGGCCCAATACCTGGGCTCCCGCCTCACTGACTTCAATCAGGCTGGAGCGCTTCTGAAAATCGTACACGCCCAATGGGCTGGAGAAGCGTGCCGTCCCGCTGGTAGGCAAGACATGGTTGGGACCTGCGCAGTAGTCACCCAAGGATTCACTGGTGAATGCCCCCAGAAAAATGGCCCCGGCGTGCCTTAGCTTGGGCTCCCAGCGGTGTGGGTCCTGACTAGAGACTTCCAGATGCTCGGGTGCAATGGTGTTGCAGATCTCGCATGCCTCATCCATCGTGCGCGTCAAAATCAACGCACCGCGGTCGTTCAGGGACTTGGCAATGATCTCTGCCCTTGGCATGGTGGGCAGTAAGCGGTTGATGGATTCCTGGACTGCATCGATGTAGGCCGCATCCGGGCACAACAAAATGCTCTGCGCCAGTTCATCGTGTTCGGCCTGGCTGAACAGATCCATCGCAACCCAATCCGCAGGAGTCGTGCCATCGGCCAAAACCAGAATTTCGCTGGGACCCGCAATCATGTCGATCCCCACCACACCAAACACGCGACGTTTGGCTGCTGCAACAAAGGCATTGCCGGGTCCGGTAATTTTGTGGACAACGGGAATGGTGGCAGTTCCGTAAGCAAGTGCTGCGATCGCCTGCGCACCACCGATGGTGAACGCACGGGTGACACCGGCAACGTAGGCCGCTGCCAGCACCATGGCATTTTTTTCACCATGCGGCGTCGGCACGACCATGATGATCTCGCCAACCCCTGCCACGTGCGCCGGAATGGCGTTCATCAATACGGATGACGGATAGGTTGCTTTTCCGCCGGGAACATAAATTCCGACCCGATCCAGTGGCGTGACCTTTTGCCCCAGCAGGCTGCCGTGCTCATCACGATAACTCCAGCTTTCTCCGCTGGCACGCATTTGCGCCGCGTGGTAGTGACGCACCCGCGCCGCTGCAGCCTCCAAAGCATCGCGCTGTCGCAAGGGAATGCTGTCAAAAGCAGCCTTCAGTTCAACTTGCGTCAACTCCAGTTCGGCCATGGTCCGGACCTGCACATGGTCCCATCGTGCGGTGTACTCCAGAACAGCCGCGTCCCCACGCTTTTGCACATCCAGCAAGATGCTGGCCACGCTGGTTTCGATCGCAGCATCGGTGTCAGCGGCCCAATGCAGGCGAGCCTTGAAATTTGCATCAAATTGACTGTCAAGCGTTGAGAGTCGAAGGGGCGTTGCAATCAATGTCATGTCAATAGACGTTTTCAAACCGGCCGCACGATAGCGCCAGAAAATGCATCAATGATTTTGCGAATGGGTTCGCGCTTGAGTTTGAGTGCAGCCTGGTTCACAACCAGTCGTGAACTGATCTCCATGATCTGCTCCACCTCAACGAGATGGTTGGCTTTCAGCGTGTTGCCAGTGGAGACCAAATCCACGATGGCATCGGCCATCCCAACCAAAGGCGCGAGTTCCATGCTGCCATAGAGCTTGATCAAGTCCACGTGTACACCCTTGGATGCGAAAAACTCCCGTGCAATCGCAACGTATTTGGTTGCCACCGTCAAACGTGAGCCCTGCCTGACCGCCGATGCATAGTCAAAATCGGCACGCACTGCCACGCTGATGCGGCATTTTGCAATTTGCAGATCCAGGGGCTGGTACAGCCCCAAGCTACCGTGCTCCAGCAAGGTATCTTTTCCGGTAATGCCCATGTCCGCACCACCGTACTGGACATACGTGGGTACATCCGTGGCGCGCACCACCAGTATGCGCACATGGGGCAGATTGGTATCGAGAATCAATTTGCGAGATTTCTCGGGATCATCCAGGACTTCAATGCCAGCGGCGCTCAGCAACGGCAGGGTTTCCTCAAAGATGCGTCCTTTGGACAAAGCCAATGTAATCATTTCGTGACTTTCACGGTGTAGCGCCATTCTGGGGTTGGCTTGAGGCTCTCAGGCAGTCAGAACCGCCCATTCAGCAGGTGTGTGTGCCTTGATCGACAGCGCATGAACCTCGTCGGTTTTCATGCGCGAACCCATAGCGGCGTAAACCTTCTGATGCCGGGCAATCGTGCGCACACCCTCAAAGGATGCAGAAACTACCGTGGCGTACCAGTGCCGACCATCGCCATCGACATGGCAGACCTCACAGGCGATGAAGTTTTCAATCAGGTTCTGGATTTCTAGAGCGGTCATAGGTGCAATCGGTTCAGGTTCGGATTTTGTAGCCGGTGCGCAGCAATTGCATGGCGATCAGGCTGACAAGGGCCAGAGCAGATCCAACAATGGCGAGACTAAGCCATGGCGATGCATCACTGACACCAAAGAAGCCAAAACGGAATCCGTCAATCATGTAAAAAAAAGGGTTCAGGTGACTCGCGGTCTGCCAAAAGGCGGGCAATGATCCGATTGAGTAAAAAACTCCACTGAGGAAGGTCATGGGCATGATGACAAAGTTCTGAAATGCCGCTAACTGATCAAACTTTTCTGCCCACAAACCTGCTATCAGGCCCATGGCACCCATCAAGGCAGCACCCAACAAGGCAAAAACCATGATCCACAGGGGTGCAGCAAATGTGAGCGGCGTGAACCAGGCGGCAACCAGCAAAACGCCGGCCCCCACGACCAGTCCACGCACAATCGATGAGCCGACATAGGCGACAAACCAGCTCCAGTGGGACAACGGTGTCAGCAAAAGGAAGACCAGATTGCCCATGATCTTGCTCTGGATGAGCGAGGAGGAACTGTTGGCAAAGGCGTTTTGAAGGACACTCATCATGACCAGCCCCGGTACCAAAAAGGCGGTGTACCGGATGCTGTCGTATACCTTGACGTGATCTTCGAGAACATGTCCGAAAATCAGCAGATACATCATGGCCGTCAGAACAGGCGCCGCCACCGTCTGGAAACCCACTTTCCAGAACCGAAGAACTTCCTTGTAGAAGAGCATCTGCCAGCCAGTCATGGCCGGGCCTCCGCTTGCGGTCTGGCGTTAGGGCTCATGATGTCAATAAACACATCTTCCAGATCGGCCTTGCGCATTTCGACATCTTCAACCACCAGGCCAGACTCGCGTACAGCCGCCAGGTACTGTTCTATTTGCAGTGCACTATCTGCCGGCAACTGAACCACACTTCCAGTAACACGTGCCCGTGCCGCCAGTGCAGCCGGCAGGTTGCCAGTCGTCTTGAAGCGCAGAACATTCCCGGAAGCTGCCTTGAGCAGGTCACTGGTGCGGTCCAGAGCCACGACACGCCCGGACTTGAGCATGGCAATCCGTCCGCAAAGAGCCTCTGCTTCATCCAGATAATGCGTCGTCAACAAGACGGTATGCCCTTTCTTGTTGAGCGTGGAGATAAACATCCACAAAGTTTGCCGCAACTCGACATCCACACCTGCGGTTGGTTCGTCCAGCACGATTACCGGTGGCTTGTGCACAAGAGCCTGCGCGACCAGCATGCGCCGCTTCATGCCGCCCGAGAGCTGCCGCATATTCGCTCCCGCCTTGTCGGACAGCCCCAGGCTACTGAGAAGTTCGTCTATCCAGGCGTCGTTGTTGCGAATTCCGAAATAGCCGGACTGGAACCTCAGTGCCTCGCGCACATTGAAAAAAGGATCAAATACCAGTTCCTGTGGCACGATGCCGAGCTTGCGTCGTGCTTGTGCGTAGTCGTGCTGGACATCACAACCCATAACCGCAACGCGACCGCTTGTTGCACGTGTCAGACCCGCCAGAATACTGATCAACGTTGTCTTGCCGGCACCATTGGGCCCGAGCAGGCCGAAGAACTCGCCCTCCTCGATATCAAGATTTATGTCATCCAGCGCCAAAAAACTCGGGCCGCTGGAAGCACGCGCGGACGCATAGGATTTGGATATGGACTGAAAGGAAATGGCAGGCATGGGGAAGCCGCCATTCTAGGCGGTCACGTGTCAGGCTTGAGGAAGCAGCCCTTCGATGCCATACAGCGTGGCCAAATCGGTCAGGTGTTTGGGTGATCCGGAAATCATCAGTGTTTTGCCAGCGCGCGCGCTTGCGCGGCGCAGTTCAAGCAAAACGGCCAGCGCCGACGAGTCAAAACGCTCCAGTGGACCCGCGTCAACCAGAACTTGCGCGCCTTCCGCACCAATACCCGCAACCAGCTGAGCCAGGGAACTCCGGGCTTGGTCATGGGTCAATTCAACTGGCAAAGTCAGCACGTCAGGCCTTCTTGCCATTATTTTTGTTGCGTTCGGTCAGTGTGCCAATCAGGCCGTCGACACCCTTGGCATTGATTTCCTGCGAAAACTGGCTGCGATAGGTTTCAACCAGCCACACACCCAGCACATTGAGGTTGTAAATTCTCCAGCCAGCACCTTGTCCGGGCGTCTTTTCCAGACGGTAGTCCAGCTGTATCGCTTCACCACCGCCTTTTATTTCAGAACGAACCAGCACTTCCTTGTCTTCGACCGAGGCCCTCAGGGGCTTCATGGCAATGGTCTGGTCAGTGACCTGCGCGAGGGCACCGGCGTACGTGCGCACCAAAAGAGTCTTGAACTCCTCCTGCAAGCGCTTTTGCTGTTCGGGGGTCGCTTGGCGCCAGGCCGGTCCAACCGCAGAGGCAGTCATCCTCTGAAAATTGACGTTGGGCATGATGCGCGTATCGACAAGGGCAATAACCCGTGCCATGTCCCCCGCCCGGATGGCCTTGTCATTTTTGATGGTTTCCAGGACGTCAACCGACAGCCGTTTGATCAGCGCGTCTGGCGCCTCATCTTCGGCATACGCCACGGGGGCCGCCAGCGCAGTCAGCAAAAGCAGCGTTGCGGCCAAAACCTTGCCTAAAAATACTCGCTTCATGGTCACTCTCAATTTCAGGTTGATGATGAATATCGCTAACACCTTAACGCGGTTGATGGCCCGCCAGCATACAGGTGGCGCCTTCTATTGTTCAGGCGTTACCCCCGGATAGGGTGCCTCTTCTTCTTCCGGCGGGTTTCCATCGTAAACCTGGTTGCGCCGACGCTGCAGGAAAGCATCCCGCGTGAAACTGTACTTGTCCAGAGCAGCTTCTTCGACAACCTCTCCCGCCTTCAGATAAGCCGCCCGCGTATCCACCAGATTCAACAGCGTCAGGCTGTTGCGCATGGTGTCGTCTTTAACCTGGCGAACCGGGTTGCCCCCGATGTCGATTGACATGGCGGCCGCATCCCGCAAAGTGGATGACCCCAGAAACGGCACGACCACAAACGGACCAGAACCCACACCCCAGCGGCCCAGTGTCAAGCCGAAGTTGGCCGGGTGGCGCTCCATACCCATCTCGCTGGCAATGTCGAGCAAACCGCCCAATCCCATCGTGGTATTGATCACAAATCGGCCGAAACTCTCTGCCGTGTCCATCCCCCGGACCTGCAACACGTTGTTGATTCCCGACCACAGATCTTCGATATTGCTGAAAAAATTGCCGACACCCGTTCGCATCCAGTGCGGCAGTACATCCCGGTAAGCTGTTGCAACTGGCTTCACCACCGCGCCATCAACCGCGTCATTGAATTGAAAAACCGTGCGATTCCAGGACTCCATGGGATCACGGGGGTCAGGATTGGCCACCGTTGCGCACGCTTGTAGGGCCAACGCAAGTGACAGCAATGCCAGACGCACGATTCGCCCCGAACCTATCGATTCTCCATACTGGCCAAACATCCGCAGAACTGTCATTTCTTATCTGCCCCCCCGGCAGTTCCATCAGCCGCCTTGCTATACAGGAACTGACTGATCAGGTTTTCCAGCACCACTGCAGATTGCGTCGCACCAATAACGTCTCCTTCGGCAAGATTCGTCTCGGCTGCACCCGCCTCAATACCGATATATTGCTCGCCCAGCAAGCCATTGGTCAGGATTTTGAGAGAACTGTCTTTGGGAAAGGCATAGCGGCTTTCCAGCGCCAGCGTCACGCGCGCCTGAAATGATTTGTCATCGAACATGAGTGACTCTACGCGCCCCACCACTACACCACCGCTGCGTACAGCGGCCTTGGGTTTGAGTCCGCCTACATTTTCAAACTTGGCCGAAACCCGATAGCTTGACTGAAAACTCAATGACAAAAGGTTTGCAGCCTGCAGGGCCAGAAACAGGATCGCCAATGCTCCGATCATGACAAAAAGTCCTACCCACACATCATTTTTTGAGCGTTGCATTCGAATCCTTCCTTTTTTATCCGGCAATGAGCTTATATCGTGAACATCATGGCGGTCAGGATGAAATCCAGACCCAGTACGGACAGCGACGACACGACCACCGTGCGGGTGGTGGCGCTGGCCACACCCTCCGGCGTGGCTTGTGCCTCGAATCCCTGGAAAACGGCAATAAATGTCACGGTCAACCCGAAAACAACACTTTTGATGATGCCATTTCCAACGTCCCGCCAAACATCCACGCCACCCTGAATCTGACTCCAGAAGGAGCCGGCATCCACCCCAATCATCAGGACGCCAACGACCCATCCGCCAATCACCCCCATGGCACTGAAAACGGCTGCCAGCAACGGCATGGTCACAACGCCGGCCCAAAAACGCGGAGCGAGCACACGTTGAATGGGATCCACCGCCATCATCTCCATGACGCTGATCTGCTCACCGGCTTTCATGAGGCCGATCTCTGCTGTCAGCGACGTACCCGCACGTCCGGCGAACAGCAATGCTGTCACCACCGGTCCAAGTTCACGCACCAGTGTCAGCGTGACCAACAGCCCCAATGCTTCGGACGAACCGTAGCGAATCAGGGTGTAGTACCCCTGCAAACCAAAGACAAAGCCGACAAACAGCCCTGAGACCGCAATGATGGCCAGGGAATAATTGCCCAAAAAATGCATCTGGTCCCGCACCAGGCCAAACCGCCGAAACGTTGGCACCACGGAAATCAGCAACCTGAAAAACAGGCGTGCACCGTAGCCGAGATCAGCGAGTTTGCTGCGTGTAGCAAATCCTACGTCAGCCGGTTTGTACCAGGTCATTTAGCAACTCCGAATTTTTTGCCAGCCAGCGCATCGCCAAAGTCCTCATCCATAGGGAGTGCCGGGTAATGGAAGCGAACCGGGCCTTCCGACAGTGCGTTCACATACTGGTAAACCAGCGGATCCGTGCTGTGCAGGACCTCTTGCGGCGAACCCTGAGATGCCACTTTCCCGTTGGCCAGAATGATGACGTGATCGGCAATCGTAAAGGTCTGCTCGAGTTCATGTGAGACGAAAAGACTGGTCAGGCCCATGGTGTCGTTGAGCGTGCGAATGAGCTGTGCCGATGTGCCCACCGAAATCGGATCGATTCCGGTAAACGGCTCGTCGTACATCACCAGTTCGGGATCCAATGCAATGGCGCGGGCCAGCGCAACCCGCCGCGCCATGCCACCCGCAAGCCCGCTGGGCATTAGGTCGCGCGCGGCACGCAGTCCGACGGCATTGAGTTTCATGAGCACGATATCCCGAATCATGTCCTCGCCAAGATCGGTGTGCTCACGCAACGGAAAGGCCACGTTGTCAAACACGCTCATATCCGCAAACAGGGCGCCAAACTGGTATAGCATGCCCATACGCCGCCGTGCGGCATAGACCTGGGACTGGTCCATGTGGGTCACGTCCTGGCCATCAAACAGCATTTGGCCAGATTGCGCGCGATTCTGCCCGCCAATCAGCCGAAGAATGGTTGTCTTTCCGCCGCCAGACGCCCCCATCAACGCCGTGATCTTGCCGCGCGGCACATTCAGTGACACGTTGTCCAGGATGACCCGCTCCCCGTAACCAAAGGTCACGTTGCGCAATTCGACAAAAGATTCGGGTAGTTTGAATGCCATGGAAAAAACAAAAGCCGGTCGTTCACCGGCTTCTGAATGATATCGGATTCACGTAAACCCGGTGCTCACTCCCTTAAACCACGCCTTTAACGCGGCAAGTCGCTTGTACCCATCAGAAATTCGTCCACGGAACGGGCCGCCTGACGGCCTTCGCGGATGGCCCACACCACCAGGCTCTGGCCACGGCGGATGTCACCTGCAGCAAAGACCTTGGGCACATTGGTGGCATAACCGCCGATGAAATCCGTAGTGGCTTTGGCGTTGCCACGGGCGTCTTTTTCAACGCCAAAACCGTCCAGAATGGTCGCCACCGGATTCACAAAGCCCATGGCAAGCAACACTAGATCGGCCTTGAGTACCTGCTCAGAGCCTGCAACTTCGACCATCTTGCCGTCTTTCCATTCCACGCGCACGGTCTTCAAGCCGGTGACCTTTCCTTTTTCACCGATGAATTCCTTGGTGGAAATGGCAAACTCGCGCGAGCAACCCTCGTCGTGGCTGGAACTGGTGCGCAGTTTGATCGGCCAATAGGGCCAGGTCATGGGACGGTTTTCTTCCACGGGGGGCTGGGGCATGACTTCGAATTGGGTCACGCTGGCCGCGCCGTGGCGGTTGCTGGTGCCCACGCAGTCTGAGCCGGTGTCGCCGCCGCCGATGACGATAACGTGCTTACCATCCGCTCGAAGCTGCCCTTTGAGCTTGTCTCCGGCATTGACCTTGTTTTGTTGCGGCAGGAATTCCATGGCGAAATGGACTCCGTCCAGGTCGCGCCCGGGCACGGGCAAGTCGCGCGACTGTTCGGAACCACCGGTCAGCAGCACGGCGTCAAAGTCCTTCTGCAACTGGGCAGCAGAAATGCTTTCCTTGGCCCAATTGGTGACCTTGGAACCTTTGGGCAGTTCACCAATCAGCACACCTGTGCGAATCGTCACACCTTCCTTGACAAGCTGGTCCACCCGCCGGTCAATGTGGGTCTTCTCCATCTTGAAATCGGGAATGCCATAGCGCAGCAGGCCGCCCACGCGGTCATTCTTTTCAAACAGTGTGACGGCATGGCCAGCGCGGGCCAACTGCTGGGCAGCTGCCATACCGGCAGGTCCTGAACCGACTACGGCAACCTTCTTTCCGGTCTTGACGGCGGCAGGTTGTGCCAGCACCCAGCCTTCAGCCCAGCCACGATCGATGATGGCGTGCTCGATGGACTTGATGCCAACCGCCTCATCATTCACATTCAGCGTGCAGGCGGCCTCACAGGGCGCAGGACAAATGCGACCGGTGAACTCGGGGAAGTTGTTGGTACTGTGCAGCGTGTCGAACGCAGCCTTCCAGTCGCCGCGATACACCAAATCGTTGAAGTCCGGAATGATGTTGTTGACTGGGCAGCCGTTGTTGCAGAACGGTGTGCCGCAGTCCATGCAGCGCGCCGCCTGCTTGTTGGCCTGGGCATCGTCCAGACCCACCACGAACTCTTTGTAATGTTTAAGGCGCTCGGAAACGGGCTTATAGCCCTCCTCAATACGCTCAAACTCCATGAAGCCAGTGACTTTTCCCATGATTCTTCCTTCTTACTTAGCAGCAGCTGCTTCTTTTTTTGTAGCAGCTTGAGCAGGTTTTACCAGGGCTGCAGCCGATTTCTTTGCATGAATCTCACCCAGGGCACGTTTGTACTCGTTGGGGAAGACCTTCACGAACTTCGAACGCGTGGTATCCCAATCGTCCAGCAGTTCGCGCGCACGCTTGCTACCCGTCCAACGGTTGTGGTCTTCCAACAGCTTGCGCAATTGCACTTCATCGCTCAGACCACGGTGCCACACCGCCTTGTCCACTGAGGCTTCCTGTTCGGTCGCGGTGAGCACTTTTTCCATCGAAACCATAGCCGTGTTGCAGCGCTTCGCAAACTGACCATCCTCGTCATACACGTAGGCGATGCCTCCACTCATGCCTGCTGCGAAATTGCGTCCGGTTTTGCCCAGCACCGCAACCGTACCACCGGTCATATATTCGCAGCCATGGTCACCCGTTCCTTCAACCACGGCAGTTGCACCCGACAGTCGCACGGCAAAGCGTTCGCCGCCGACGCCACTAAAGAATGCTTCACCGGAAGTTGCACCATACATGACGGTATTTCCCACGATGGTGTTGTTGATCGCCACACCGCGGAAGTCAATGCTGGGGCGCACGACAACGCGCCCGCCAGACAATCCCTTGCCGGTGTAGTCGTTGGCATCACCAATGAGGTACAGCGTTATTCCCTTGGCAAGGAATGCACCGAAAGACTGCCCACCTGTGCCTTCGAGCTGGATGCGGATGGTGTCATCCGGCAAGCCTTCCGGGTGGACCTTTGTCACTGCGCCCGAAAGCATCGCGCCAACCGAGCGGTTGACGTTGCGTGCAACCTCCATGAACTGGACACGCTCTCCGTTGTCAATGGCTGCACGGCTCTTGGCAATCAATACGTTGTCCAGTGCTTTTTCCAGCCCGTGCTCCTGCGTCAGAGTCTGGAAGCGCGATACATCGGCCGGCACGTTGGGCTGTGCAAAAAGTCGCCCAAAATCCAGGCCGCTGGCTTTCCAGTGCTCGATGCCCTTGCGCATGTCCAGCAGGTCCGAGCGACCGATCAGATCGTCGAACTTGCGGATACCCAGTTGGGCCATGATCTGGCGCACTTCTTCGGCGATGAAGAAGAAGTAGTTCACCACGTGCTCGGGCTTGCCGGAGAACTTCTGGCGCAGCACCGGATCTTGCGTGGCCACACCCACCGGGCAGGTGTTCAGGTGGCACTTGCGCATCATGATGCAGCCTTCGACCACCAGTGGAGCGGTGGCAAAACCGAATTCGTCGGCACCCAGCAAGGCGCCAATGGCTACATCGCGCCCGGTCTTCATCTGGCCATCCGCCTGGACGCGAATGCGGCTGCGCAGCCGGTTCAAAACCAGTGTCTGCTGGGTTTCGGCCAGACCGATTTCCCAGGGGCTGCCGCAATGCTTGATGGATGACCAGGGCGATGCACCGGTTCCGCCGTCGTGTCCGGCAATGACCACATGGTCAGCCTTGCACTTGGCAACACCCGCGGCAATCGTGCCAACTCCGATTTCACTGACCAGCTTGACACTGATGTCGGAATGTGGCGCCACGTTTTTCAGGTCGTGGATCAGTTGGGCCAGATCCTCGATCGAGTAGATATCGTGATGCGGTGGAGGCGAAATCAGCCCCACGCCCGGCACGGAGTGGCGCAGACGCCCAATGTAGTCGGACACTTTGCCACCTGGGAGTTGTCCGCCCTCGCCGGGCTTGGCACCCTGGGCCATCTTGATCTGGATCTGGTCGGCGCTACTCAGGTACTCGGCAGTCACGCCAAACCGCCCGGAAGCCACCTGCTTGATGCGAGAGCGCAGGCTGTCGCCGGCATGCATGGGAATATCGACCTCCACCACGTCCTTGCCAATGATGTCGGCCATGGTCTGGCCCTGCGTGATCGGAATGCCCTTGAGTTCCTGGCGGTAGCGCGCCGGGTCTTCTCCACCCTCGCCGGTGTTGCTCTTGCCACCGATGCGGTTCATGGCAATCGCGAGTGTGGCGTGGGCTTCCGTGCTGATGGAACCCAACGACATCGCACCGGTTGCGAATCGCTTGACAATTTCCTTAGCGGATTCGACCTCTTCGACGGGAATCGCCCGCGCCGGGTCAATCTTGAACTCAAAGAGTCCGCGTAGCGTCAGATGGCGTTTACTCTGGTCGTTGACGATTTGTGCGTATTCTTTGTACGTATTCCAGTTGTTGGCACGCGTGCTGTGCTGCAACTTGGCAATCGCATCGGGCGTCCACATGTGCTCTTCACCGCGCGTGCGCCACGCATACTCGCCCCCGGCATCCAGTGCATTGGCCAGCACGGGGTCGCTGCCAAATGCAGCCCGGTGCATGCGGATGGCTTCTTCGGCAATCTCAAAGACGCCAATGCCCTCCACACGGCTCGGAGTCCCGGTAAAGTACTTGGCTACAGTGGCACTGGACAGGCCGATGGCCTCAAACAATTGGGCACCGCAATAACTCATGTAGGTGGAGACGCCCATCTTGGACATGATCTTGGACAACCCTTTGCCCACCGCCTTGACATAGTTGTAGATGGCCTTTTCGGCCGACAGGTCGCCCGGGAGATCCTTGTGCATGCTGACAAGGGTTTCCATGGCCAGATAGGGGTGAACCGCTTCTGCGCCATAGCCTGCCAGCACCGCAAAGTGGTGCACTTCACGCGCAGTTCCCGTTTCAACCACCAGGCCTGCCGTGGTCCGCAAGCCTTCACCCACCAGATGCTGGTGAATGGCGGAAAGCGCCAGCAGCGCCGGAATCGCCACTTGCGTGGCGCTGATGCCGCGGTCACTGATGATCAGAATATTTTTTCCACCCTTGATCGCATCAACCGCTTCGGCGCACAACGACGCCAATTTGGCTTCCACTCCCTCGTGCCCCCAATCCAGCGGGTAGGTGATGTCCAGCGTATAGCTGCGGAACTTGCCTTGCGTATGCGTTTCGATGTCATACAGCTTGGCCATGTCGGCGAAGTCAAGGACCGGCTGGCTCACCTCCATACGCATGGGCGGGTTGACCTGGTTGATGTCCAGAAGATTGGGCTTGGGTCCGATAAAGGACACCAGCGACATGACGATCGCTTCACGGATGGGGTCAATCGGCGGGTTGGTCACCTGGGCAAACAACTGCTTGAAGTAGTTGTACAAAGGCTTGTTCTTGTCCGAGAGAACAGCCAGTGGGCTGTCGTTACCCATGGAGCCGATCGCTTCCTCGCCAGCCGTAGCCATGGGTGCAATCAGGAATTTAAGGTCTTCCTGCGTGAAGCCAAAAGCCTGCTGGCGGTCCAGCAATCCGACCTTATCGGTAGCCCGTTTCGGATCAACGCCTGCCACCACGGTGGCCAGCGCCGTATCGGTGCGACGCTCTGCAAACACGACGTCGTCCAACTTGATGCGCAGGTTCTCAATCCATTGTTTGTACGGCTTGCTATTGGCCAGGTTGGCCTTGAGCTCTTCATCGTCAATCATGCGGCCCTGCTCCAGATCGATCAGGAACATCTTGCCGGGCTGCAGACGCCATTTGCGAACGATCTTGTTTTCGGGAACAGGCAAGACGCCGGACTCGGACCCCATGATGACCAGATCGTCGTCCGTGATGCAGTAACGCGAAGGACGCAGACCATTGCGGTCAAGGGTCGCTCCGATTTGACGACCATCGGTGAATACGATGGAAGCCGGACCGTCCCACGGCTCGAGCATGGCCGCGTGGTATTCGTAGAACGCCCGACGGCGTTCATCCATCATCGTATGGTTTTCCCATGGCTCGGGAATCATCATCATCACGGCCTGACTGATGGGGTAGCCCGACATGGTCAGCAACTCCAGGCAGTTGTCAAACGTCGCGGTGTCTGACTGTCCGGCAAAACTGATGGGGTACAGCTTTGTCAGATCGGCGCCCAGTACCGGCGAGGACATGACACCTTCCCGGGCCTTCATCCAGTTGTAGTTGCCCTTGACGGTGTTGATTTCACCGTTGTGCGCGACATACCGGTAAGGATGCGCCAATGGCCATTCGGGGAATGTGTTGGTGGAGAAGCGTTGATGCACCAGACCCAATGCGGACACGCACCGCACATCTTCCAGGTCGCGAAAGTAAGTACCAACCTGATCCGCCAGAAGCAGCCCCTTGTAGACCACCGTACGGCTGCTCATGCTCGGCACGTAATATTCTTTGCTGTGCTTGAGCTTGAGGCTCTGGATGTGGGCGCTGGCGGTCTTGCGAATCACATACAGCTTGCGCTCGAGCGCGTCCTGCACGATGACATCGTTTCCGCGCCCAATGAAAACCTGGCGCAGGATCGGCTCCTTCGCGCGTACGGTAGGAGACATGGGCATGTCGCGGTTGACAGGAACGTCGCGCCAACCCAGCAGCACCTGGCCTTCAGCTTTGATGGCGCGCTCCATCTCCTGCTCGCAGGCCAGACGTGAGGCATGTTCCTTGGGCAGAAAAATCATGCCCACACCGTACTCGCCCGGTGGTGGCAATGTCACACCCTGCGCAGACATTTCTTCGCGGTACAGTGCGTCCGGCAATTGGATCAGGATACCCGCACCGTCACCCATCAGCTTGTCAGCGCCCACCGCACCGCGGTGATCGAGATTCTCAAGAATCTTCAGAGCATTCTTCACGATGTCATGCGACTTCATGCCCTTGATGTGGGCAACAAAACCGACGCCACAGGCGTCATGCTCGTGCTCGTTGGAATACAAACCGTGGTTCTGAAGATGTTGGATTTCGGCTGCCGTGGTCATGGCACTCTCCTGAAAATTGCAATGGATACGAAGAATACTGCAACGCAACAAAGATGCCAAGCAGAATAAACGGGGTCAGATTCCAAATAATGAGACAGGTAGATCAGTCTTATTAATTAGGGGACACATCAAACTTCATAGCAAACTAGTTAATTAATACAAGGGCTAAAGCCCGATTTTACCGATCAAGTCTTGTCCCGAGGAGGTCGCCCGGGGATGCCTTTGACGACGCGGCGATCCGTAAGCTTTTGCAAATTCGCGACGAATTCCGGCTCTCCCAACGCCCAACCGCCCAATGCGGAATCGGTCAGCGCCAGCTGTTGCCCCGCCGTAATGCCTGCTTGCACCATTTCGGCGTAGGCAACCTCGCGGTCAAACGGTGTATTACCCAGCTCCCAGACAAGCGGGTGCGCCGTGACCAGCTTGTCTGCATGCAGCCCGGCATAGTGCGCATGACTGGACCAGGGATATTCGCGTGCCAATGCAACCATCCCGGCACGCACGGGATTGAGATCCATGTACGCCATGCAGGCGAGCAGGTACCGCACTGGCTGAATCACGGTGGATCGGTAACGTCCTTCCCAAAGGGTTCCGCTGCGCTGCAGGCGCTCGTTGAAGTAGCGCACATAACGGCGGCCCACCGCCTGCATCATTTGCGCCAAACCATCGACCAACTGCGGTGTGGCCAACAAATGAAAATGGTTATCCATCAACACGTAGGCATGGATGGATACGCCAAACCTGCGGGCATTTTCACCGAGTAGGTCCAGCATCCGCTGATAGTCTGCGGGCGCAGCAAAAATAACCTGTCGGTTGTTGCCCCGCTGAATGATATGGTGCGGGTGTCCTGGCAGTGTCAGTCGGGCGAGTCGGGCCATGGTTGATCCGGCAGGACATAGCGTGTAGCAAGCAGTTCGGTCAAGCCAAACTCATCGAGCAAAGCAATCAGTCTCACGGCAGCGCTTCGGTTGGGTTTGCCCGTTCGCCGGGCAATGATGAGCTCATTCTTCATGCTGTGCTCCCACCCGACTAGCTCCGTTACCGTAACCTGGTAACCGCTGGCCTCAAGGTAGAGGCAACGCAGGACGTTGGTGATCTGACTGCCAATCTCCCGCGTGTGAAGCGGATGCCGCCACAATTCTGCCAGCGGCGTACGGCGCAATGAAAGCGCCTTGCTGGCTGTCAGACAGCGTGCAACCTCGGCTTGGCAACAGGGTACCAAAACCAGAAAGCGCGCCTGCTTCTCAAGACCAAAGGCAATCGCATCATCCGTGGCGGTGTCACAGGCGTGCAGGGCCGTGACCACATCGATCTGATCTGGCAGGTGCTCTGACCGTGTGGACTCTGCCACAGTCAAATTGAGGAACGTCATCCGGTCAAAACCCAGTCGCATCGCCAGTTCCCTGGATTTTTGGATCAACTCCGGGCGCGTTTCGATTCCGTAAATATGCCCCGCACGCGCGTTCTTGAAAAACAGATCGTAGATGATGAAGCCCAGGTAGGACTTTCCCGCACCATGGTCAGCCAGCGTGGGCCCGATCGGCGTCTGGCCGAGTTCCGACAGTATCTTTTCAATGAACTGATACAGATGGTAGACCTGCTTGAGCTTGCGCCGGGAATCCTGATTGAGTTTGCCGTCGCGTGTGAGGATGTGCAACTCCTTGAGCAACTCCACGCTTTGTCCTGGGCGCACGTCCGCCGACAGGGGATGGGAGGGTTCGAGCGTGCGGCCCAGTGCGTTGGATGCTGCCCCATGGAGCTTTGTTTGCTTCATGACCGCAGTTTGCCACGCGCAGCCCCTGCGCCCACATCCAGCTCCACCCAACCGGCATGCCCTATGCGCTCCATGGTTCGCACGTTGGCCTCGAAAATGGTCTCTGGGTGGGGAAAGGCCTTCACCGCCCGGTCAATACTGTCTTCGCGCAAAAGATGCAGCGTTGGATAAGGGGACCGATTGGTGAAGTTGGAAATTGCGTTGTCTGGAGCGTCGGCGAACTGATACTGAGGGTGCAGGCTCGCAATTTGAAAGACCCCGTCAAAACCGAGTTTGGCCAGCAGTCTGTTGGCCTGAGCCAAAAATTCATTGAACTCCAGAAAATCCTGCAAAGCCTCCGCCGCTATAAAAAGCGTAGTATCCCTTGTAGCGGAATCAAGGGCCAGCAGGGCATTGAGCTCAACTTTCAAATCTGCTAGCAGGTCCTTGAAACCGACTGAGCGGGTGACGGCGTAATGCACCTGCCCCTTGACATCTACCGATTTGGCAAACGGGCACAGATTCAACCCGATAACGGCACGCTGCAGCCAGCGCCGGGTGTCCGCAATAATTTCAGCATCGGTGGAGGCTATGGGGCCGGACATCTGGAATCTCTCAATTTCCAATCAAACGCTGCCCCGTGAGGCGTTCGTGCTCGCGTGCTGCAAAACGGTCGGTCATTCCCGCAATGTAGTCAGCCACCCGACGCTCAACCGGTTCACCCTTGGCTGCCAATTCCTTCGAACACTCAAAACCCGCACCGAAATTGGGTGGCAGTTCCGTTGGAGCCAGCAGGTACGCATCAAACAACTCGCGAACCACACGCTTGGCAAGCGTGGTCATTTGAACAACCTTTGGATGGCGGTACAGATTGGCAAACAGAAACCGCTTGAGCTCGCTGGACTGCCTGCGCATGTCGCTCCCGAATGCCAGGAGTGGCTGCATACTGCGCACAGCATCGACGCTTGCCGGTCTGGCAACGCTCAGCGCTGTCTGGCTGACCGTGATCAGGTCGATAACCTGAAAACTGAGCATGCGGCGAATGGTCTCAAACAGCAGTCGGCGCTGGTTGCCTGGTCTCTCCAGATCAGGATAGTCTCTCAGGACCTGACTCAGTTGATCAGTAAACAGCGCCACCTCACGCAACTGATCCATGGTGATCAAACCCGATCTGACACCATCATCAATGTCATGTGCGTTATAGGCGATTTCGTCCGCAAGGTTACACAATTGCGCTTCCAGACTGGGCTGCGTACCGTTGATAAAACGCCGTCCTACGCCCGCTGGTTCGCGGGACTCCAGCACAAGAGCGTTGTCAACACTGCAGTGCTTGAGGATACCCTCACGGGTCTCATGGGTCAGGTTGATACCATCAAACTGCGGGTAGCTTTCCTCCAAACGGTCCACCACCCGCAGGCTCTGCAAATTGTGCTCAAAACCGCCGTGCTCACGCATGCACTCATTGAGTGCATCCTGGCCGGCATGCCCAAAGGGTGTATGACCCAGATCATGCGCCAGTGCAATTGCCTCCACCAGATCCTCATTGAGACGCAGCGAGCGGGCGATGGAGCGTCCTAGCTGGGCCACTTCCAGTGAGTGTGTCAAGCGCGTACGAAACAAATCCCCCTCGTGGTTAAGAAACACCTGCGTTTTGTAAACCAGCCTTCGAAAGGCGGTGGAATGCACGATGCGGTCCCGATCACGCTGAAACACGGTGCGTGTAGGGGCCGGTGGCTCGAAGAATCGCCTCCCTCGTGAGTGTTCAGGGTCGCACGCGTAAGCGGCCAGTGTCATGAGCACACGTAACCTGAGTGCATCCGCCTGTGTCGTAGGGGAATGAAACCCGGCGATGAGCAATCAAACACAGCAGGCATCCACGACCCTGCGCACAACCGCGTCTGGCGCGCCTCGCAGACTGGCGCGAGAAGGTCCGTCAATGACAACAAAGCGAATCTCACCATCCTGCGACTTTTTGTCCACGCGCATCAGATCCAGGTAGCGGCCCGCGTTGTCTATATCGCATAGGCGGGGGCCAGTAACGGGCAAACCTGCGCTCGCAACCAGTCTGCGCAATCGGCTGACAAACATAGCGTCCACCAGACCGAGTTCACAGGAAAGCTGAGCGGCCATCACCATTCCACAGCCTACCGCTTCGCCATGTAACCACTGCCCATATCCCATTCCGGCCTCAATGGCATGACCAAAGGTATGGCCGAAGTTGAGAATGGCACGCAAACCTGCCTCACGCTCGTCCTGCCCTACCACCCAGGCCTTGATCTCGCAACTGCGCTGCACGGCATGTGTCAACACGCTGACATCCTGCGCCAGCAGCTTGTCCATATTCGCTTCAATCCAGTCCATAAACTCAAGATCGGCAATCGGGCCATATTTGATGACCTCAGCCAATCCCGCGCTCAATTCACGCGGCGGCAAGGTCTTCAACGTGTCCAGATCACACACGACGCGTAGCGGCTGGTAGAACGCGCCGATCATGTTCTTGCCCAGCGGATGATTGATGCCTGTCTTGCCTCCGACCGAGGAATCGACTTGTGACAAGAGAGTAGTCGGAACTTGCACAAATGGCACGCCACGCATGTAGCTGGCTGCGGCAAAACCGGTCATATCACCAACAACACCCCCTCCCAACGCAAACAAAACGGTCTTGCGGTCACAGGCGTGCTTCAGCAAATCATCAAATATCAGCTGGAGAGTCTGCCAGTTCTTGAATTCCTCACCGTCCGGTAGTGCCACAAGATGCACAGACTTGAATCGCACAGACAGCGCCGAGCGCAGGCGTTCAGCATACAAGGGCGCAACAGTGGCATTGCTTACGATGACCGCCGCCCCATCGGCAGGAAGATCCGCAAACGTGGAAGCATGATCGAGCAAGCCGGGGGCAATCAAAATGGGATAGCTGCGGTCACCCAGTTCGATCCGGACGCACGCATTCGAGGTCTGTTCTTGCATATCCGTCTAGTTTAGCGAATGCTGATGCAACGCTCACCGTGCATGGCAATTTTCATCTCGCGCCGATATCAAGTCCAGCGTAGCACCATCATGCTTGCGCCAGCGCGCCAGCAAGCTCGAGCTGCGTCACAATCATGTTAACCAGCCGGGACACCGAGGGGCGTCCGGTCTCTATGACAAAGTGTGCCGTCTCACGGTAAAGCGGGTCCCGTACGAAATGAAGTTCCCGCAATTTTCCCATCGGATCTGCCACCTGCAATAGCGGTCGATTGACATCGTGTCGAAGTCGACGGTAGATCTCATCGGGCGAAGAATTGAGGTAGACCACGTGCCCGCGCGACCGCAGGCGTTCACGGGTGAGGGGTCGCAACACAGCGCCCCCACCGGTAGACAGGACTGACTTCGGAATCTGCGACAGCTCATCCAGCACACGCTCTTCCAGATCCCGAAAGGCTTCCTCTCCATCGCGTTCAAATGCCTCGCGGATAGAGTATCCTAGGCGTTGCTCGATGACATGGTCCGAGTCAAAAAAGACAAGCTGCAGACGCCGGGCCAACTGACGCCCGACGGTAGATTTGCCAGAGCCGGGGAGGCCTACCAAACAGATCATGCGGCCATCCCCTTTTCACCTAAATCCAAGCAGAGTACGGTCCCGACTGCGGCCACATGGCGAAGAGGAACAACGGGAAAGCTTCAGTTATCAGTTTGAAAACCCAAGGCCCACGCTACCGGCGGGCGTCTACGCGCCTTCAAGATGCATCAGCTGCAGCCCGCCTTGCCATCTGTATCCTTAACCGTGAAAGTAGTGGTACCTTGCCGGCCAGTGGAATCAATCACGGTAAGGGTTATCGTCCGATCACCGCCCGTTGCAGGAACTGCAGCGACAGGCGCGATGTCGGCGATGGGCTGCGTTATCGGAACAATTACTGTATCTGTGAAATCGTTATCCTTTGGTACCGTGTTATCGACCCCTGCGATAGCGGGAACGGCGGGAGCGACAACCAGAGAACAGGTATTGCCTCCCGTAAGCGTGATGGTGGAGGTTCCATCTGCGTTGGTGACGGGAGTCTTGGGAACCAAGACCGACGTATCCGTGGTGAAGACCTGAAGTGGGCCGCTGTTCGCGCCGTACAGTAAAAGCGATATGTCGGGAGTGTTCGTGTTTTCAGGTATCGTGAACGCACTTGGTGCCAGCTGCAGAATTGATGTTCCTGCATTAATAGTTACGTTAAAATTTATTGTCTGATTATTTGCATCGATAACGGTAACTGCCGATCCCGTACAAGGTTTGTTGCCCTTGGCTTCCAGAATATTGCCCTGAACGATCTTGACATCCGTGAGGCAATTGTCCAAGACAATGGTGCGGTACGGAGGTGTGCCCCCTGTGATGACTGATCTGAAAATGCTGCCCGTCGCAATGGTTGGGTCAGTGGGATTAACCGCCAAGGGCACGGTTCCGGGGGTAACAGCAAGACTCAACGTGGCACCAGCGGCGTCTCGAATGGTAATGGTTACGGCGGTGGCACTAATTTGCACACCGGTGATGGTCATTTGGCTACCGTTAACGGCAACGGCTACGGCAGATGGGAAACTGCTTGTCGCGGTGTATGGCTTTGTACCGCCTCCCAACGTATAAGTCTGTGCATACGCTACGCCAGGAGTGATCGTCATCGTGGAAGCGGCCGTAGTGTAAAACGGAGTGCTGGATCCAGACGTCACCACAATATCAAACTTCGTCCCCTTGGCGTCCGCCACGGTAATGGTTGCCTTGCCCGCCACAACAGTACCGATGGTTACGATCTCATCGCCAGCCAGCCAGCCTACCACTACAGCAGGGTCGCTACTCAACACAGAGTAGGGCTTAACCCCACCTTTGACCGAGTATTGTTGGGATAACCCGACCTGCAGTGTGACTGCGGACGGTGCGACCACCGAGAAGACAGAAACAGAGCCAGAACTCAGGCCGGGTGAGCCGCCGCCGCCGCCGCAAGCAGCAAGCAGTAGAGCCATCATAAAGGTCAGCAAAAGGGATAGTACGCGCATGGTGAAGTAGTCCGTTTTCGTGTGAAATCAAATTATCGCGTTGCACCGCGGTCCGAAATCATCTTGGGAGTAATGAATACAAGGAGCTCCTGCTTGCTGGTGGAGCGCACTTTGCTCTTGAACAGATTGCCAATTCCAGGCAGATCACCAAGCACGGGCACGCGGGTTTCGTCCTCTTTGGTCGTTTCCGCGTAAATACCACCGATCACCACCGTGCCACCGTTTTCCACCAAGACCTCGGTATTGATGTGTTTCGTATCAATGGCAAATCCAGCAGTCGTCAGCCTGCCCACAGTGTCCTTCGTCACATCAAGCTTCAGTATGATGCTGCCTTCTGGCGTAATCTGTGGCGTGACTTCGAGTTTCAGGTTGGCTTTTCTGAAAGCTATTGATGTTGCACCACTGGAAGATGCAACCTGATAGGGCAACTCCTCTCCCTGTTCGATGGTTGCCTTGACTTGGTCGGCGGTCACAACTCTGGGACTGGAAACAACCTTGCCTTTCCCATCCGCTTCCAACGCAGAAATTTCGAGGTTCAGAAAGCGGTTCGCACCGGCGTTAAAGATTGACACGGCAAAGGCAGCTGGCGACGCGAGTGCCGGATAATTCACTACCGCAGGCATGGTGAAGAACTGACCCGACGTGTCCACTGTACCGCCAACGCCACTGGAAGCGACGGCATTGTTGTATGTGGTACCGAACGCTACCCGCTCATTGCCGGTAAGCTGATAGCCTCCGTCACCACCCTTGTTCGCCCTCACATCAGTCCCGCCGAGCTTAACCCCAAGCGATTTTCCAAACGTATCGGTCGCTTCAACAATGCGCGCCTCAATCAAGACCTGCCGCACTGCGATATCGAGCTTGGCAATGAGTTGCTGCACTTGCTCCAGCTTGCTGGGTATGTCAGTTACAAATAGTTGATTGGTCCGCTTTTCTGCAATCACACTGCCGCGGCTGCTCAGAATACGGGCAGAACCCTTTTCCCCACCACCATCGGCCTTGAAATAGGCAGCGATTTCCTCTGCTTTCGCGTAATTAATCTGAAACGACTGTGTCCTCAGAGCTTCAAGGCCTTGAACGGCAACGATCGACTCAAGATCCAGTTTTTCCTTGGCTGTAATTTCGTCTTTTGGCGCGACCCAAAGGACATTTCCGCTTTTGCGAAGTCCCAGTCCCTTGGCCTGCAGAATGATATCCAGGGCCTGATCCCACGGCACATCCTGCAGACGCAATGTGACAGAACCAGACACCGAGTCCGATGTCACAATGTTGAAGTTGGTGAAATCCGCAATCACTTGCAGGAGAGACCGCACCTCGATATTCTGAAAATTCAACGACAGCTTCTGCCCCGTGTAACCCACGCCCTGCGTCAGCTTCTTGGGGTCAACCTTGATCTCTTTCAATTCGACGACGAATTGCTCGTCGCTTTGGTACGCACTGTGCTCCCACTGCCCTGTCGGCTCAATGACCATGCGGACCCGATCACCCGACTGAGTCGTGGTTACCGACTTGACAGGGGTACCAAAATCAGCAACATCGAGTCGTCGACGCAACCCTTCAGGCAAAGACGACTTCATGAATTCCACCACCAGGCTCTGACCCTGCTGACGAATATCAACACCAACCTGGTTATTCGGTAACGTTACGATGACTCGACCGGCGCCTTCTGCCGTACGCCGAAAATCCATATCCTTCAAGGGAGCAGACTCCCGACTGCGGTTCTCGGCAAAAGTCGCCGCAACAGCCGCTACAGGTGTACCCGCCACCGATGACTGCAGCACGATCAACAGGGATTTGCCCTGAATCTCTGCCTTGTAGGCCGCCGGGCTTTTCAGATTGAGCACCACCCGGGTACGTTCACCGGCCTGTACCACGCTGACCGATTTCAAATTGCCTTGATTCAACTCAACCGTTGACCGGCCCATCGCACTGGACACACCAGGAAAATCAAGTGCTATCCGCGCTGGAGACTGAATGGAAAATCCGGAAGGAACGGCACTAAGCTCTTTTGAAAGGTCGATGCGAACGACCTCTGTCCCCCCCTGAACCGAACCACTAACGGCCTCGATTACCGTTTGCGCGTGACCAGCCAGACTCAAAAGCAACGCCACCGAAAAAATAAATGCCTGGCGCATGCGCAATCCCATTCGCTGATTCTGACTGTTCATTTAGACCTCTCTTGCAACTGCAAGCTTGCAATGCGTTCAATCCATTCGCCAACCGCATCCTGCACGATTTCGCGCAGCGTAACCTCGGTTTCGCTAATTTTCGTCACACGTCCATAATTCAAACCAAGGTAACTTCCCAGCTTCACTTGGTAAAGCAGATTGTCGACCTTCACTAACGCGACCGGTTCGCCTGCTTTGGTAATGCTGCCAACCAGATTCATTGAATCCAGCGGGAATGCCTCCAGCGGTTGTTTGCGACGTGCCAATTCGGGAGCAACCAAAGCGGCATTCGCAGCAACCTGCGCAGAATCCCGTTTAAGCGCCTGTGTCAACTTTTCCTTGCTGAACGGCTCAACTGCCGTCGTGTTCGTGTACGACTCGGGTTTGAACTGTTTCGGTGCCGATATAGGCTCGACTTTCGGTTTGGACTGATTTCGCTCATCCACCATCCATTGACGAATGTCTTCTTCATTGGACGATCCACAACCAAACAATGGCAGCACAACTGACAGCACCGAAATGATGAGTTTCAAACCCCTCATTTCTTGTTCCCCTTGGTGATTTTGCTCTGAGCCGCCACTTCATCCTTGTCCAGGTAACGAAATGTCTTTGCGGTTGAATCCATCACCAGTGCGCCATCCGGCCTCGGTGCAATGGTCAGGTTATTCAGTGTCACGATACGGGACAGGTTGGCAATGTCCGAAGCGAAAGCTCCGATGTCGTGATAGCGTCCACTGACTTTGATCGAAATCGGCAACTCGGCGTAATAATCCTTCACAGCAATCTGTCCTGGTCTGAACAGGTCAAACTGCAAGCTGCGACCCAAACCGGCCTGATTGATGTCCGAAAGCAATGCATCCATTTCTGCTTTACTCGGCAACTGCTTTTCGAGCTGTGTCACATACTGCAACACTTGCTCACGCTGCTTTTTCAGGACATCCAGATTAACTGCCTTCGCCAGCTTGGTCTTGTAATCCGCACGTAGCTTGACCTCTTTTTCCTGCTCTTGCTGCAACTGTTCATCAGAACCGGTCAGCCAAAAGAACCACAGTCCGACAACGACCGCCACAGTCGTCACAAAAAACAGCGCGTATCGGGGAAATGCTGGCCAACTCGAAGGATCCTTGGGGTCAAGCCCCTGAAACTGCGAAAGCAATTGCTGTTGAATCTCAGCAAAATCAATTGAACCTAAAGTTTTGGTCGCCATTTAGATTCCTGCTATTTTTTGGCAGGCAACGGCGTAACCGTTGCGGGCACAGAAGACGGTGCTGCCACACTGGCTGCAGCTTTGGTAGCCTTTTCAGCTTCGCTGGCACGAACCAAACGTACCCGGATCACGAAGTTGGATACACGACGCTGATCCCTTGGTGACAGCGCAAGCGAGCCGGCGACGATTTCAACCAACTCGGGCTTTGTAAACCACGGGGTATTGGTCGACAGGTTTCGCAACAACTCTGAAACGCGCTCATTTGACTGCGCCACACCGTTAATAGTTACCGCCTGATCGACTTGCGCCATACGTGACACGAATACACCATCAGGCAACTGGTTGACAATTTCCGTCAAGAGATGCACCGGCAAATTGCGATCCGACTGCAAGTCCTCTACAGCCTGCTGCCTGGCGCGAAGTGCCGCAATTTCTGTCTCCAGACTGCTGATGTCCTTGATTTGTGCTTCGAGCTTCTTGATCTCGGAACTGAGTACCAGATTGATATTCTCCTGATTCGAAATGGCGGCCTGGTACCACATGAAAACTGCCGCCGCGATCATGCAGCCAAATATGGCGGAACCGGCCAGCGAGATATTAAAAATATCGCGGCGACGTTTGCGTGCAGCTTCTCGGTGCGGAAGCAGGTTGATCAATATCACTGCACAAACCTCCGCAGCGCCAAGCCACACGATGTCAGATAGGACGGTGCCTCACGGGTCATTTTTTTCAGACGGACACCACTCCCGATATCCATTCCATCAAAAGGATTCAGCAAGTTGCACGGAAAAGAAGTATGTTGTGTAACGGCATCACTGAGTCCCGGCAATGCAGCAGAACCGCCGGCCAGCATGATGTAGTCCACCTTGTTATGCGGTGTACTGGTGAAGAAGAACTGCAACGCACGCCCCAACTCCTGGACCATCGTTTCAATAAACGGCCGCAGCACAGTCGGCTCATAATCGTCTGGCAGTTCTCCGCTTCGCTTTTTGGATTCCGCCTCTTCCTGTGAAAATCCATACTGACGGACGATCAATTGCGTTAACTGAGCACCGCCAAACGCCTGATCCCGGTCATACAGGACTTCATTGTCCCGCAATACCTGCATGCTGGTGGTCAAAGCACCGACCTCAAACAAGGCAACAATCAGACCAGCACCCTTGTTTGGCAAGTTCTCGATCAAGCGGCCCGCGGCTAGGCGGGACGCATAGGACTCCACATCAACCACCACTGGCGTCAGGCCAGCAGCCTCAGCCAGGCCCTGAATATCCTGTACCTTTTCCTTGCGCGATGCCGCGATCAACACCTCAACATCACCTGCGGAGGAGACACTGGGCCCGATGACACAAAAATCCAGACTCACTTCATCCAGCGGAAACGGGATGTACTGGTTGGCTTCGTTCTCAACTTGCTGCTCCAGCTCCTGATCAGACATCCCTCCCGGCAACACGATCTTTTTGGTAATCACCGCCGATGGGGGAAGCGCCATTGCAACGTTTTTTGTCTTGGTGCCACTTTTTTTGACCAGCCTTTTCAGTGCATTGGCAACCTCATCGAACTTTTCAATGTTCCCGTCGGTAATCCAACCACGCTCCAGCGGCTCGATAGCACAGTACTCAAGAACCAGATTACCGGCTCGGTCATGCCCCAATTCCACCAGCTTTACGCTGGACGAACTGATATCCAACCCGAACATGGGAGCGGGCTGTCGACTGAAAAACGACCCCAATGAGATCAAAACTATCCCCTGAAACAAACCGGTCAAGCGCCAGTCAAACTTAAGAAATCACTTCAATGCTATCAGTAAGCACCTTGTCCCGCAAAGGTTTTTCCTGATTTTGCGCCTTCCGAACGTTGCCAAAAGCAGACGATCTTCACCCAGCGGTTAAATGATCCACCAGTTTCAGCAGCCAGGTCCAGATGCGGCAACAATACAGGTTCACGTTTGCGGGATACATCATTTTTATAATGAGCGTGATCCATGAGCCACTTTTATGCCCCAAAAAACGAACTCTACTGATGAAGACAAAGCGGCCGTGATCAGGCAAAAGCCTGCGCTGCAGTGGGTAATGCGGGGTTTACTTTGGAGTGTGGGCATCGTGTTTGCCGGTGGATTGGCACTCGCGCTGATCATTGCGCTGGCTCTTGCCATGGCGTTTCCGAAATTGCCTGATATTTCAGACCTGTCGGACTACCGCCCCAAACTTCCGTTGCGCGTTTATTCAGCGGAAGGCACCCTGTTGGCTGAATTTGGCGAAGAACGGAGGAATTTGACGCCCATTTCGGATATTCCAAAAGTCATGACCAATGCCGTTTTGGCCATTGAAGATGCGCGTTTCTATCAGCACGGGGGCGTTGACTACCTCGGAGTGTTGCGTGCGGGGATGGCCAATGTTGGGCGTGCAAAGAGCCAGGGTGCATCGACTATCACCATGCAAGTGGCGCGCAACGTCTATCTCTCTTCGGAAAAGACATTTACGCGAAAAATATTTGAAATCTTGCTGACCTTCAAGCTCGAACACATGCTGCGCAAAGACCAGATTCTGGAAATCTACATGAACCAGATTTTTTTGGGCAATCGTGCTTACGGTTTTGCCGCTGCATCTGAAGCATATTTTGGAAAGCCCCTCAAGGACATTACCACCGCCGAAGCGGCCATGCTCGCCGGTCTACCCAAGGCTCCGTCCGCGTATAACCCGATCAGCAACCCGCAGCGTGCCCGCATTCGCCAGCGCCACATCATTGACAGAATGCTCGAGAACGGCTTTATAGATGCTAAGGAGGCGGAGGCGGCCAAGAATCAGGAACTCAAAATCAGGCCAAACGCCAGCAGCAACCAGGTCCACGCGGAATATGTGGCGGAAATGGTTCGTCAACTGATGTTCACACAATACGGCGATGAAACCTACACCAGAGGTCTGGACGTCCGAACGACCTTGCGCGCCGCAGACCAGATCGCCGCATACAAGGCGTTGCGAAAAGGCATCATGGATTTTGAGCGCAGACAGGTCTATCGCGGACCCGAAAAGTTCATTACCGTGCCAGCAACCGCGCAGGAAGCCGAAGATGCAGTTGACGAGGCACTCGACGACCACCCGGACAATGGCGATGTCATGTCTGCAGTTGTGCTGGAGGCCGATGCCAAAAAAATTAAGGCCATGCGACAGGGCGGAGTGATTCTGGAAATCACCGGTGATGGTCTCAAGCCTGCGCAATCCGGACTCTCTGACAAGGCGCCGCCCAATATCAAACTGCGCCGCGGAGCGGTGATCCGGGTTGCCAAAACACCAAAGGACGCGTGGGAAATCACCCAGCTACCAGAAGTTGAAGGCGCTTTTGTGGCCATTGATCCAGGCAACGGATCCATCAAAGCCCTGGTTGGTGGTTTTGACTTCACAAAAAACAAATTTAACCATGTTACCCAGGCTTGGCGCCAGCCGGGCTCCAGTTTCAAGCCGTTCATTTATTCAGCCGCTCTGGAAAAAGGCTTTACACCGGCCACCATCATCAATGATGCACCGCTGTTTTTCGATGCCGGTGTCACCGGCGGGCAGCCTTGGGAACCAAAGAATTACGATGGCACCTTTGAAGGTCCCATGACCTTGCGCCGGGGTCTGGCGAAATCGAAAAACATGATCTCCATCCAGATATTGAGGTCCATCGGGACCCAGTATGCGCAGGAGTGGATTACCCGTTTTGGATTTGAGGCTGAAAAACACCCGCCCTATCTCACCATGGCACTGGGAGCTGGCTCCGTAACACCCATGCAGATGGTGGTGGGCTACTCCACTTTCGCCAATGGCGGCTTTCGCGTAAACCCATGGCTGGTTAGCAGAGTCAGTGAACAGCGCGGCAAAGTACTGGTTGAGGCAAAGATGCCCGTACTGACAGACACTGACCGCGCAATCGATGCACGAAATGCCTACATGATGACCAGCTTGCTCCAGGAGGTAACACGCTCTGGCACGGCAGCGCGTGCACAGGCTACGCTCAAGCGTTCAGACATTTACGGGAAAACCGGAACGACCAACGACTCCATGGATGCCTGGTTTGCCGGATATCACCCAACGCTCGCGGCAGTCACCTGGATTGGCTACGACACACCGCGCAAGCTCGGTGACCGCGAAACGGGTGGTGGTCTGAGTCTGCCCGTGTGGATTGCATTCATGGAAAACGCCCTCAAGATCGTGCCGGTAATGGAATCCGCTGCCCCGGAAGGCGTCGTTCATGTCGGAGGGGAGTGGTATTACGACGAGTATGTCAAGGGCTCAGGCGTGTCTGGCCTCGGGCTTGATGACAAACCCGAGTCCAATACCCTCACGCTGCCACCGGCGGAAGAAAAGAAAAAAATCATGGACCTGTTTCGCAACTGATCAGGGCTCAAACACCAGTTTGCGCCCCGATTGCTCGGTCGCATGTTGCGACAAAGCTGCAAAAAATTCACCGGATCCCTTCGTATCCTGCCAACGGCCATCCAGCCAGCGATAGTGAAATCCGCCAGAGCGGGTGGCCAACCAGACTTCATGCAATGGTTTTTGCTGGTTGATGACAATCTGGCTCCGGTTGGCAAATGTCAGGGTCACCATGCCACCGACGCGCTGGTTATCCACATCGGTATCGGTTTCGTCATTGATCCGGTCGCAGTTTGCCTCGACAGACTTCAGCAAGGCGTCCGCTCGGTCCCAATATTCAGCATCAGTCATTACAATTTCACCATGTTGATCGCAAAGCAAATTCTAGTCAGAGCGATTGTCCTTGTTGCCAGTATGTCTGCTTTGGCAGGTATGTGCGGTTGCGGACAGACCGGACAGCTCTACCTTCCTGCCAAGCATTCACCTGCCGCGCAGATGCAATACCCAGCAAGTCCTGTGCCGGTATCCAAAGCCGCGCCATTGACACCATCATTTCAGATATTGCACGATCTGCAATCGATGGAACAGTCGACAGCCAATCTTCGTCAAATTACATAGAAACAAGCGTCCTGTTAACGCGGCTTAATGCGGAATTCTTTGTAAAAACCTATGCAGTCGCCATCCAAGTAACCCTGCCAGAATCAAGGCATACCAGGCAACTTCAGCATAGTCGTTTTTACCTGCGCGCATCCAGAAAAAATGGATCACCGCCAAAACCGCCACGGCATATACCAACCGATGCAATAGTTGCCAATTGCGCCCGCCCAAAGTACGCATCGCCCCGTTAAACGAGGTCATTGCCAAGGGAGTCAACAGGACGATTGCGATGAAACCAACGAGCACAAACGGTCGTTTCGCAATGTCCCCGGCGATGTCCACAGCATCAAATCCCATATCGAACCAGCTGTACGCCATAAGGTGCAAAACACCGTAGAAATAGACAAACAGGCCGGCCATGCGCCGAAAACGTGCGAGCTCTGGCAAACCCAACAGGGTGCGAGCTGGAGTGACTGCCAGCACGATACACAGCATACGCAAAGTCCAATCGCCCGAAGAACGCTCGAGTGCCTCAGCCGGGTTGGCCCCCAGCCAATCCATGACAGACGCCAAAACGAGCCAAGCAAATGGCAGACCTCCCAGAGCGAATGCCACGGGTTTTGCCCAGCGACCGACCAGCCACCGGCGAATCCATACGCGCACTGGGCCGGCCCTTCGCTCAGAACAACTTCTTCAGGTCCATGCCTGCATACAGTTGCCCTACTTGCGCTTCATAGCCATTAAACATCAGGGTCTTGCGTTTTCTTGCCAGCAGTCCATCCTCACCGATACGCCGTTCCGAGGCCTGACTCCAGCGTGGGTGATCCACTTGCGGGTTGACATTGGAATAGAAACCATATTCGTTGGCTGCAGCCTTGTTCCAGGCCGTCGCAGGCTGCTTGTCGGCAAACCGAATTTTGACAATGCTTTTGCCACTCTTGAATCCATACTTCCATGGCACAACCAGACGCAACGGTGCACCATTCTGGTTAGGCAACACTTCGCCATACAGGCCAAATGCCAACAGCGTCAGGGGATGCATCGCCTCATCCAGTCGCAACGCTTCCACATACGGCCAATCCAGCACGCGTGACCCGACAAATGGCATGGTTTTCGGGTCAGCCAAACTGACAAACTCCACATACTTGGCGCTTCCCAAAGGCTCAACCCTTCGGATCAGGTCTGCCAGTGAGTAGCCCACCCAGGGGACGACCATGGACCATCCCTCCACGCAACGCAGTCGATAAATTCTTTCTTCCATGGGGCTGAGTTTCAGCAAGTCCTCCAGAGCTATCCTCCCCGGTTTCTTGACCATGCCCTCAATATCCACGCTCCACGGGCTGGTCTTGAGTGTGTGGGCGTTGGAAGCAGGATCCGACTTGTCGGTCCCGAACTCATAGAAATTGTTGTAGCTGACAACATCCTTGTAAGTGGTCAATTTCTCCATCGTTGCTGCGCCAGCTACGGTCGAGGGCCGTGCGTCCAACGCCAGCAACTTTCCTGGGCGTTGAACCACGCCAGTGACCTGGGCAAACGCATGGCGCGAAGCCCAGCCAGCAATCGCCGCTCCAGCCACACCAGTCGCAGCCAATCGAAGGATGTCGCGACGGCTTTCATAAACACGGCGATCCGTGATTTCGCTACCCGGCACGTTGTCGAAGCCACTCGTATTGGTTCTTACCAGCATGGTTTGCATCCTTGTTAGCTAATGAGTCGAACAAGTGGCGCTTTTCTTACCAAGACCTGCAACAAAAAGAAAAGGCAGCTCACCTTGCGATGAGTCTGCCTGAGTCGCAGCCAAGATGCCCGGTCGATCCTGGAAAGGACCTCGCGCAAGAAAGGTTTACTGCCTACCGCAATCCGGCAACGTAGTCGGACACCGCCTTGATTTCACGGTCGTTCAGTTTTGCGGCAACCTGGCTCATCTGCAAACTGTTCTGCCGCACACCGTCACGGAATGCCGTCAGTTGCGCCGCTGCATAGTCAGCGTGCTGTCCACTCAGGCGCGGGTATTGCGCTGGAATACCGGAGCCATTCGGACTATGGCAGCCCGCACAGGCCGCAATCTGGCGGTCGGCAATACCACCGCGGTAAATGCGCTCCCCCAACTGGACAAGAGCCTTGTCGCTGGCTGAGCCCTCCTTGGCTTTCTTGGTCGAGACCCAATAAGCAACATTGCGCATGTCTTCATCCGACAACATGGCGGCAAAACCCACCATCAGCGGATTCACGCGCTTGCCCGACTTGAATTCCTGCAATTGCTTGACCATGTACTCGGGATGCTGCTGGGCCAACTTGGGGTATGCCGGAGTGCCCGAGTTTCCATCGGCTCCATGGCATGCCGCACAAACTGCTGCAAAAGTCGCCTCGCCTTTTGCCAGATCAGGCTTGCCGGGCTTGTCAACTGCCGCAACAGCAGGCGCAGAAGCAGTGGCCGCCGGTGCTGCCGCAGCATCCGCTGCCATCACAAAAAATGGGGTAGTGGCCGCGGAAGCGGCGAGGAGCAATTGTGCGATCAACTTCATGGTGCGGCAGTGTATCTGGTGGGCAAAACATCGCCATTCTACAATGGTACTCAGGGTCTCTTCCCTTTATCAATGACTACCAATACCAACACAACATCGAATTCCCAAGCGGGGCCATCCTCAGGCAGTGACGGGAAAAGCCAGACTACGGTTGCTTTGGGGTGGTTGCACACGGCCAAATTCTTGACCACCGCACCGGAACTCCATTATTTACCCCCGCTGGAAGTTCCGGAGATCGCGTTCGTCGGGCGTTCGAACGCTGGCAAATCCACCTGCATCAATACGTTGACACAGCAGAAGCAGCTGGCTTTTGCATCCAAGAAGCCGGGACGAACCCAACACATCAACCTGTTCCGCCTGGGAAAGCAGGGTGTCATGGACGCCGTCTTGACGGACCTGCCGGGTTACGGTTACGCAGCAGTGCCTAAACAGGACAAGATCCGGTGGCAACAAGTTATGGCCAATTACCTGGTCACGCGAAGGAATCTGATGGGGATCGTGCTCATGTGCGACCCGCGCCACGGATTGACCGAACTCGACGAAATCCTGCTGGACGTGATTCGTCCCCGCGTGCAGGAGGGGCTCAAATTCCTGATTGTTCTCACCAAGTCAGACAAGCTGACCCGCAGCGAGGCAACCAAGGCCCTGTCGATTGCCAGGCTGCAAGCGGGGGGCGGTGAGGTCATGCTGTTCTCCGCCCCAAAGCGCAAAGGCATAGATGAAGTTGCCAAGCTGCTGTGGACCTGGGCTCACCCTCGGGCCGACAGTGCGGACCCTGACACGCTCAATACGGCGCAGGCTCCCCGGCCGGCCGGTCCTTGAAGCGTTTGTGAACCCAATAGTATTGGTCGGGCATGGTGTCGATGTAGGTTTGCAGCCGCGCATTCATCAGTGCAGTGTCAGCAGTCACATCCGGTGTCGGAAAGTTCTTCCATGCCGGAAGCACTTCCACATCGTATCCAGCCGGCGTCATTCTGGTAATGACGGGCACCACCCGGGCCCGACCCAATTTTGCAAACCGTGAGAGTGAAGGAACCGTAGCCGCGGGCACGCCATAAAAGGGAACAAATACAGATTCTTCCGGCCCGAAGTTCATGTCCGGCAAAAGGTACAGGGGATCGCCGCTTTTCAGTCCGGCCACATTCGACTTGACACCATCAATGCGGCCAAAAAGTCGCACATCCCCGTAACGCCGGCGCCCCGCCAGAATCCAGGCATCTGACACCGGATTTGCCTGATCGGTATAGATCGTGATAAACCGCCGCGGTACTTGCTGGGTCAAAGCCGTCCAGCCGGCATCCAGGCCCACAAAATGCGGCGCAAAAATCACCGTCGGGTGGTCGCCCTGCAGTTCGTGAATCGCTCCAGTCAGTCGTAACCGCTGCCGTGAGCGGGTGGAGGAACCATGCCAGAGCCAACCCCTGTCCAGCCAGCTTTGTGCGAAGTTCACAAACACCTTAACCGACTGCTCGGCCAGCACCTGGTCAGACCAGTGGGGAAAGCACAGCCTTAAATTGGTCCGCACCACGCGACGCCGCGATGCAACAGCCGCATAGAGCGCCCAGCCCAACAGACGACCCAACGCTCGCAATACCGGCAGTGGCAACAAGGCCAGGATGCGGATCAACTCCAGTACGGCGCGTGTCAGCATGGACCGAAATCCCCCGCTGTTGTGAGGGACGCAGGGCCGGCCGTTTTCACAACAGCTACTTGGACAAAACGGACAACAACTCGGTTCAAGGTATTGACTCTGGGATAAAATCTGGCGTGTCGCTGAGTTACGGAACTACTTGCAGGGCGACACCGCTGTGGCAATTCTTTACGGATTGCCATTGTGCCTCGTCAAATTTGACGAATCTGCTAAAGCGTTC
>JBPOIP010000087.1:0-12072 GCA_052034395.1 Pseudomonadota bacterium | reverse complement strand
CGCGGCAGCCATACAGATTGTCGAACTTGCTCTTGGTCACCGAGTCGTTCACGTTGATGGCGCGGAAGGCCAGCGTGCCCTTGGCGGACATTTCGTTCAAACGCAGCACGCCGGTGGTGGTTTCTTCGGTCACGCCGATGATGGCCTTCAGGCGGCGGCTGTACCAGGTCGGGTCGACCTTCAGCTTGGCCTTGATGGCGGCAAACAGGCAGGTTTCTTCTTCACTGCCGGGCTTGGCCAGCACCTTGATGTCCTTCTCGGCCTTGGCGCCCAGGTGCATCAGCAGCGTTGCATCGCCGCCGTCGTCCAGGATCATGTTCGGGCCTTCGGACTTGGAACCCTTGGGGCCGAATTCAAAAATGCGGTGGGTGTAGTCCCAGTAGTCCACCAGGGTTTCGCCCTTGTAGGCGAACACCGGTGTACCGGCTGCCACCAGGGCCGCAGCAGCGTGGTCTTGTGTGGAGAAGATGTTGCACGACGCCCAGCGCACTTCAGCACCCAGGGCCTGCAGTGTCTCCACCAGCACACCGGTCTGGATGGTCATGTGCAGCGAACCGGTGATGCGCGCGCCTTTCAGGGGCTGGCTCTTGGAGAACTCTTCGCGGATCGCCATCAGACCGGGCATCTCGGTTTCGGCAATGGTCAACTCTTTGCGACCCCATTGAGCCAGGCTCAGGTCGGCAATTTTGTAATCTTCGGTTTTGGTTGCGGGTTTCAGTGCGCTCATGGCTAACTCCAAACATCAATTTGAAATGCCACTGGCCGTGAATGGAACCGGGAAAAGGCTCACCACACAGACCAGTGGGTGAGCGTCGTTGGACTTGTAACCGGCCCCAAGAGGCTGGCTTTCCGAGCCTCGTTCACTGCGCGTGAACTGCAACGCTCCTCGGAAAGCGATAATTCTAGCCTTTTCCCGATTTCTGTGTCCGGCACTGCCGACTATTGACCACCAACAGTCCTTGCCAGGACATTGCGCACCATTCATGTCTTTCCTCGCCGAAACCCGCCGCCGCCGCACCTTTGCCATCATCTCCCACCCCGATGCGGGTAAAACCACGCTGACCGAAAAGCTGTTGCTGTTCTCCGGCGCGATCCAGATCGCGGGAAGCGTCAAGGCCCGCAAGGCCAGCCGCCATGCCACATCCGACTGGATGGAAATCGAAAAGCAACGCGGCATTTCGGTGGCCTCGTCGGTGATGCAGATGGCCTACCGCGACCACGTGGTCAACCTGCTCGACACACCCGGCCACAAGGACTTCTCCGAGGACACCTACCGCGTATTGACCGCCGTGGACTCGGCGCTGATGGTGATCGACGCGGCCAACGGTGTGGAAGCCCAGACCCGCCGCCTGATTGAAGTGTGCCGGCAACGCGATACACCCATCATCACCTTTGTGAACAAGATGGACCGCGAAGTGCGCGACCCACTGGACATCCTGGATGAAGTGGAGCGCGAGTTGGGCATGCCCTGCGTTCCCATGACCTGGCCAGTAGGCCAGGGCAAAAGCTTTGGCGGCATCATCAACCTGCGCACCCGCGCCATGAGCGTGTTTGAGAGCGGCTCCGAGCGCCGCCCGCAAGACTTTGAGACCATACCCATCACCGACACCGAAGAACTCACCCGACGCTTCGGCTTTGAAATTGACAACGCGTTTGAGAGCATGGAGCTGGCCACTGGCGCCTCGCCCACTTTCGACAAAGAGGCATTTCTGGCTGGCAAACAAACGCCCGTTTTCTTTGGCTCCGGCGTCAATAACTTCGGCGTGATGGAAGTGCTGGACGCGCTGATCGACCTGGCACCGTCGCCCGGGCCACGCACCAGTTCATTCATCGTCAACAAGCAGCCCGTCATCAAGGAAGTGCAGCCCGAAGACGAAGCCTTTAGCGGCGTGGTGTTCAAGGTGCAGGCGAATATGGATGCCAACCACCGCGACCGCATTGCGTTTGTGCGCATGGCCTCCGGCAAATACACGCCCGGCATGAAACTCAAGGTCATGCGCACCGCCAAGGAGCTGCGCCCCACCTCGGTGGTGACCTTCATGAGCCAGCGCCGCGAGGCGGTGGAAGAAGCGTATGCCGGCGACATCGTGGGCTTTACCACCCACGGCGGCGTGCAGCTGGGTGACACCATCACTGATGGCAGCGTCAACCTGCTCTACACCGGCCTGCCCTTCTTCGCGCCCGAAATGTTCATGACCGTGGTGCTGCGCAACCCGCTGCGCACCAAGCAGCTTCAGCAGGGTCTGGCCCAGCTGGGCGAAGAAGGTGCCATTCAGGTGTTCCGACCCGAAGTGGGCGGCAATATGCTGCTGGGCGCCGTGGGTCAACTACAGTTTGAAGTGGTGCAACACCGCCTGAAAGGCGAGTACGACGCCGACATCCGGCTTGAAGGTTGCCAGTACACCAGCGCACGCTGGATCACTGCGGAAACGCCGCAGGAACTGAAAGCCTTTTGCGACGCCTATCCCATGCGCATGGCACGCGACGCGGCCGACACCCTGGCTTACCTGTGCACCAGCCCCTATGACGTGCGCCTGGCGCAGGAACGGTTCCCCAAAATCCACTTCCATCCGCTGCGCGAACATGCGGGCCTGGCATTGCAAACCGCAGGCTGAGAAATGTTGCCCCCACGCTTGTCACTGCGTGTACTGCGCTGCCCCCCGAGGGGGCCCTGCCTTGCTTGGGGCGGCCCGGCGTTGCGGCTTGTGCCCCCACGCTCGCCCACTGCGTGTGGCTCCCTGCCCCCCAAGGGGGCTAACTTGCCTTGGGGCGGCCCTGCGGCGAGTTGTTACCCTCACGCTTGTGACTATGAAACCACTTGCTAATTGGCCCGCGTCTGAGCGGCATGGCATTGTTGGCGTGTTCACCGACATCGACGACACGCTCACCACCAACGGCACCATCACGCCCGATGCGCTGAAGGCACTTGCGGACCTCAAGGCGGCGGGGTTGGTGGTGATTGCCATTACCGGTCGCCCCATCGGCTGGTGCGCGCCCTTTATGACCGGCGACGCGCCGTGGCCGGTGGACGCCATGGTGGCGGAGAATGGCGCAGTGGCTTATTTGCACCTTCAGCCCTCGTCCAGGCTGGATAGCTCGCTATCAAAAATATACCAACAGGATGCAATGACCCGCGCTGCCAATCAGATGCGCATGCAGCAGATCGCTGCCCGGGTGATGTTTGAATTGCCCGGTGTCTTCGTTACCCGGGACAGTGCAGGTCGCGAGACCGACCTGGCCTTTGACTACCACGAGCATGCCCGACTCTCCCCCGAAACCATACAGCGCGTGCTGGGCCTGTTGCAGGGCTATGGCATGCACACCACGGTGAGCAGCATCCACATCCACGGCTGCTTTGGGCAGTTCGACAAATGGCAGGGCGCCAACTGGATCGTTCGCGAGCTACTGAGCCGCGACCTGGCGCAGGAGCTGGACCGCTGGGTGTTTGTAGGTGACTCCGGCAACGACCAGGCCATGTTCGAGCACTTCACCCACAGCGTGGGCGTAGCCAACATCAGGCGTTTTGAAAATCAGTTAACACACCTTCCGCGCTACATTGCGCCCAGCGAACGCGGCGCCGGATTTGCCGAGGTTGCCCGCGCGATTGGTCCGGCGGCATAGCGGACAAGGCCGCACATCCTGAACAGACGACACAGCCCGCAATGGCGTCTGCGCTCACCCTGCCGGTCGAACCTGCACAACGCCGCGTGCCACAGCCCTACTTGGCGTTCAAGTCGTCGTTCTTGAAATACTTGGTGCCCTGAATGGTGGCCTGCAGGGCGAGGCCACTCTCGGTGAGCTGGTACAGGTTGACGCCCGGGGCGACGGTGATCGCGCCCGCCGCAGCACCGCCTTTGTCACCCGACTTGGCGGCGGCGTCCGCCTGGGCGCTGGCTTCCCAGCCGCTGTTGATGAACTGGTTGAGCTTGTCGGTGGTGGAAAAAACGAAGACGCCGCGGAAGTCTTTCACTCCCAGCCCGATACCAAAGCCACCCGACACCATTTTCATATAGACATCTTTGCCGCTGCGGTTGTCGTGTGCCACACCCGAGCCACCAGCGGCAGACAGAAGAATCAGGTTGATGCCCACGTTGCTGAATACGGCGTAGCCCGCCGCCTTTTGCACATCGGCCCGCGCGACGGGGTGTACCTGGTACAGGCGCTGCAGCGTGGTGGAGCGCATCTTCTGGATTTCGGCACGCTGTTCAGCCGGGGTTTCCGCCAGCGTGTTGCCTGCCAGCGCGGTCAGGCCCGCTGCAAAAAGGGCGATGATTGCGGCGCGTTTACCGTTGGGAATGTTTTTCATGGTCAGGCACTTCCGATAAACGGGCAGGTTATCGCGGCCCGTGCCACACCGTCAAGCCCCGGCAAACCCTTCCAGCACATTGACCGCATTCACGCCAACTTCGTGCACTGCGTAACCGCCTTCAAACACAAACGCCGTGGGTAAGCCCGCTTGCGCGATGCGTTGCCCCACGACAGCGTAGTCGGCGGTTTCGAGCGTGAATCCGGAAATGGGGTCGCCCACAAAGGTGTCCATGCCCAGCGACACCACCAGGGCATCGGCGCCAAAACGGACGATGGCCTGCAGCGCCGTGTCCAGCGCCTGGGACCACACGCCAAAACCCGTGCCACGCGGCAGCGGCAGGTTGAGGTTGGCACCCAGCCCCGCGCCTGCGCCGCGCTCGTCCGAATGGCCCAGGTAGAACGGGTACTCGGTGCGCGGGTCGCCGTGGATGCTGGCAAAGAACACATCGGCGCGGTCATAAAAAATGGCCTGCGTTCCATTGCCGTGGTGGTAGTCGACGTCCAGCACAGCCACTTTGGCCATGCCGGCATCGCGAAGGTGCTGGGCGGCAAGCGCCGCATTGTTCAGAAAGCAGTAGCCCCCAAAAAAGTCGGCCCCAGCATGGTGGCCCGGCGGACGGCTCAATGCAAAGGCTGCGCGGTCGCCCTGCACCAGCCGCCCTGCAGCGCTGAGTGCGCAGTAGGCACCAGCACGCGCCGCGACCCATGTGCCTGCGGTAAAGGGCGTGCCCGCGTCGAACGAATACAGGCCCATTTTTGCGGCAAAGTTATCGGGTTCGATGTCGGTGCGGAACGTGCGCGTGGGCCAGACGGACGGCAATATGTCCTTGTCCGCATTCGCCGGGGCCAAGGCCAGCCATTGGTCCCAGGCTGTGGCCAGAAAGCGCAGGTACCGCGGGCTGTGGATGGTGGTTAGCGTCGATTCGTCAAACGCCTGTGGCTCCAGCACAGGTCCCAACTGGCGACGCTGCAACTCGGCCAGCACATGGTTCGCCCGGGCCGGCACCTCGAAGCAGGGCACCAGCGCGCCACGGAACATCTCGACCTTGCCCTGGTGTTGGGCGTGGAGATGGTTGTAATAGGTCTTCATGGAAATTTCTCCGTGACAAATCGGTCTTTAGCCCTCTTGAAATATAAGGTTATTGCTATCTATTCAATAGCAATTTCATTCATATCCGCAGCGATCAGCTTGAACTGCTCCAGCGCCGCCTGCAGATCTTCCACAATCTCCAGCGCAATCACACCGGGTGCGGGCAGGTTGTCGCTGTCGGCCAATGAATCGTCCTTGAGCCAGAAGATGTCCAGGCTGGTCTTGTCCCGCGCCACGAGTTCGTCGTAGCCGTAGGCGCGCCAGCGGCCTTCCGGGTTCTCGGGGGACCAAGTCGCTTGGCGCTGGTGGCGGTTGCCAGACTGGTACAGATCCACAAACTCGTTTAGATCGGCGCGCGTGAGCGGGCTGGTCTTGAGGGTGAAGTGCTTGTTGGTGCGCAGGTCGTAAATCCACAACTGTCTGGTCCATGGCGTTTCACTCGCGCCCTTTTTCTCAAAGAACACCACATTGGCCTTCACGCCCTGGGCGTAGAACAAGCCGGTAGGCAAGCGCAGGAGCGTGTGCACATCGCACTCATGCAACAGCTTCTTGCGGATGGTTTCGCCCGCGCCGCCCTCAAACAGCACGTTGTCGGGCAAGACCACCGCCGCGCGGCCGTGGGTGGCCAGCAGGGTCTTGATGTGCTGCACAAAGTTGAGCTGCTTGTTGCTGGTGGTGGCCCAGAAGTCGTCACGCTCGATGGTGTCTTTCTCGGTGCTGGTGCGGCCGTCTTCGCCCACGATGACGGTGCTGCTCTTCTTGCCAAACGGCGGGTTGGCCAGCACCACCTCAAAGCGCTCGCCGGGGTCGGCGGCCAGCGCGTCGCCCACCACCACGGGCACCTGCTTTTCGGAGCCAATGCCGTGCAACATCATGTTCATCGCACAAACACGCGCCGTGCCCTGCACCAGTTCGTAGCCGGTAAAGGCTTTTTCCTTCAGGTGCTTGAGCTGGTCGCGCGTCAGGCTTTTGTTGTGGGCGGTGATGTAGTTGTGCGCGGTGAACAGAAAGCCACCGGTGCCACACGCCGGGTCGGTAATGCGCTCGCCGGGCTGCGGGGCAATGCAGTCCACCATGGCCTGGATGAGCGCACGCGGTGTGAAATATTGACCTGCGCCGCTTTTGGTGTCTTGCGCGTTCTTTTCCAGCAGGCCCTCATAGGCATCGCCTTTTACGTCCGCACCCAGAATGGTCCAGGTTTCGGCGTCGATCAGATCAACGATCACGCGGCGCAGCTTGGCTGGGTCCTGAAACTTGTTTTGCGCCTTGCCGAAGATCAGGCCCAACGTGCCCTTCTCTTGGCCCAGTCTTTCCAGCAGGTGGCGATAGTGGTCAAACAGTTCGTCACCATCTTTGGCCAGCAGTGTGGGCCAGGCGTAGGCGACGGGCACAATGCTGGCCTGGTTGTAGGGTGGCGCGCTGCGCTCGTCGGCCATCTTGAGGAACAGCAGGTAGGTGAGCTGCTCCACATAGTCGCCATAACTCATGCCGTCGTCGCGCAGCACGTTGCAGTAGTTCCAGAGCTTCTGGACGAGGGAGTTGGTGGTGGTATTCATACGCAATATTGAGGAGCTCGTAGCCAAATTGGCTTCACGTGAAGCATGTTTGAGTACAGGCCAAGAAAGTGCCAACAGATGCCCAGACATTACACATCACAGTAGGCCTTGCAGAAGACATCCAAAGTCAAAATCGGGCAACCACTTGCCCGCTCAAACTCTGCGGCAATGGCCAGCAGATCCCGGTCGCCAGACACCAGCACTTGCGCCTTGCCTTCCACTGCGAGGTGCATAAACGGCTCGTCCAGCACATCGCGGCACGCGAGCACCTGGGGAGGCGGCTGGGGGATGCGCACTGTCTCGGTGTATGGCAAGTAGTCGGCCAGCAACTCGTTCTGGTCAGCTTGGGAGAGGCGGAACTTGGGGTAGGCCAGCACCCGCACCAGCTCTTGCACCGTGACCGAGCTGGCCAAAGGCAGCAACACGCCCTGTTGCCAAGCCCGGCGCACCTGCCCTGCCGCGCCACCGCCGAACACAAGCGCGGACAACACCACGTTGGTGTCCAGCACCACACGCACAGGAGCGCTCATGCTTTGGGCAGAGGCTTCTTGGCAGCCGCCTTTTTGGGCTTGGCAGGGGTCACCGCATACGGCGCCACTGGCTCGGCAGCCATAGCCGGTGCGGCTTGGGGCGCTCTGGCCCAGGCTACGGCAGCAGCCATGTCGTCATCCGTCAACTCAAGCTCGGCCAGCTTGGCCCGCACTGCGTCCCCGCGCTGGATGCGCACGGGCGTCAGGATGATCTGCCCGGCGCGGGCCTCCACATCAAAATATTCCGTGGCACCCACGGCCTGAGTCACGCTCTTGGGCAGCGTGAGCTGATTCTTGGAAGTGATTTTGGCAAGCATGGCATTTGGCGCAAAGTAAGGATTCATTACTTTAACCATGGCGTGCAATCCTGTCCAGCTTTTGCAGTGGTTTTTGCAGTGGTTTTGACGGCACCGAGAGTTTGTCATAACATACAAACAATTCCTCCAAAGAAGTCCTCCATGTCCGTTCATACCTTCTCCAGCCGCGACTTCACCCGCGATGTGTCCAGTGCAAAGCGCGCCGCCGCAGAGGGCCCCGTGTTCATCACCGACCGGGGTCGCCCCGCCTATGCCCTGCTGAAGATCGACGACTACTACCGCATGGTCGGGCAAGGCGAGCCTTCGCTGCTGGCGGTGATGGACGACATCGCTGGCGGAGACGGGATCGCATTTGAAGCGCCACGCCTGGACATCACCACCCGCGCCGCCGAGCTGGATTAGGCGCGTGGCATGTTTCTTCTAGACACCAACGTCATCTCTGAACTACGCCAAGGCAAACCCAACCAGTCAGCCGAGGTGCGTAACTGGGCGGCGCAACACCGAGCAAGCACCCTGTATCTGAGCGCCATCACCATCCTGGAGCTGGAAAAAGGCATCTTGCTACTGGAGCGGCGAACCCCACCACAAGGAGCGGCCCTTCGTGTTTGGCTGACCGGCGTTCGAGCTGCTTTCGCGGGGCGCATTCTGCCGTTCACCGAGCAGGCGGCAAGCCTGTGCGCCGCCCTGCACGTGCCCGATCCGCGATCTGAGCGCGATGCCATGATTGCTGCCACCGCACTGGAGCATGGCTTTACCGTAGCCACTCGCAACACGCAGGACTTTGCGAATACCGGCGTCCGACTGGCAAACCCTTGGGGCAAATAGGCCATCAGCCCTCGTAGATACTGCGCAAGCAGCTATTAAGACAATAGCAAACTCAGCTTCGCGCCCGCATCACAAGCTCGTCATACCCAGTCTGCGCATCCGGCTCGCGGGTGAACTGCCAGTCGGGCAGCAGGGCCAGCAGCACCTCGGCCGTGGTGAGAACGATGCAGCCTGGCGCCACATGCCCGCCCAGCACCTGCCCCGTGGCGGTGGAGATGGCCATGTGCATGTGGGAGGCGGTCTTGTCGCCGTCCACTGCCACCGTGCCCGAGAGGGTGAGGATCTCCATGCTCCCGGTCAGCCGCGTGGGCTGCGCCGCTCCCGCCAGCCGTATGCCCGCCGTGGACAGGCTGCCGATGCCGGACAGCACAAAGGCTGCACGGCAGTTTTGGGCGAGGACTGCGACCTCCAAAGCGGCACGCAAGTCCTGACCGGGGGTTAGTCGTATGGGGAGTGTCTTCATGCGTTTCATAGTAATCTCTTTGACCAAGCGCGCGAAGCTGCGCAGCCAGAGACATGCACCGAAAGGAGCGAACCGTTTATAAACAAGCCGACTAAACCTGTGCCGAGCACAGCTGTTCCGAAATTCGCCAACGAAGCGCAAGAGCGCGCGTACTGGGAATCGCACGACTCTACCGATCACCTGGACTGGTCCAAGGCGCAGAAGGCCACGCTACCCAACCTGAAGCCCACGACCAAAACCATTTCGCTGCGGCTGCCGCAGCATCTGCTGGACTCACTGAAAGTAGCCGCGAACGCCCGCGATGTACCCTACCAATCGCTCATCAAGGTTTGGCTGCAAGAAAAGCTTCACAGCCAATAATCAGAGGCATTTCGGCCATTAGCCCCCGTGGAATGTGCGCAAGAAGCTATCAAAATACCAGCAAACGCAGGCGATCTAGTTTGCGTTTAAGCACTTCCACAACGCATTCATGCGTAGTACCATCACTCCATGACCCTCAAAGAATCCAACCCGTACCTGCGCAGCCGCACCGTGGCTGCTCGCAAGGCCGCGCTTCGGATTTCTGCCAAAACGTCATCAGCCGTTGAAGGCATTCGCGCACCGTTTACTGCAACCGCTACTGCCAAAGCACCTACCACCCAGGAAAGCTTTACGGCCTATTGGCAGCAACGCGCTGCTTCGAGCGCGCGATAATTTTTTCGAACACGGCCGCCAGGGGCCGATAGTCCCGCCCCATTGCGGCATGGATTCCACCAATGTAGATGCGCCGCCCGCGGCCCAGCATGGGGCTGAAATCCAGCGGCGGCACGCCCGCCTGCAAGGCCATCAACAAAGCCAGCAAACGCGCCAGTCGGCCATTGCCCTCGCGAAATGGATGCACCAGGATCAGCTCCGCATGTACCTCGGCCAAGGCCAACGCCAGTGCAGCGTCATCGGCAAGGCGGCACGGTGTGTTTTTCTTGAGCGCGCCCCGCTCCAACTCCGCCATAAGACCCGGAATGAGTCGCGCGTGCGCAAACTGAAAGCCGCCCTTGCCAATGTCCACCGACCGGTATTCACCCGCCCACGGGTAGATGGGGCCGAGCCACAAGGTGTGCAGATCGCAAATGTCCTGGGCCGTAAACCGATGATCGGCATCAAACCGGTCCAACGCCAGGTCTTGCGCAATTTCCAACGCTTGCGATTCCGCCAGATTCATGTCGCGCACACGGGCGATGCCAAGCAGATTGCGCAGCACGCGCCCACGGGAGCCGGGTTCGAACTCGACCTCTACACCTGTTGCCCGATAGCGATTTGTGCTCATGTAACCAATGGTACTCACCCGCTAGACCAGAGACAGGTTTGGTTCACCTCACCCCGAAAATCCAGCCTTCCAAATCCGCCATCGCGCGCTCAGCTACCGTGAGTGGCGGGGCGAAGTAGCCTGCAAGTGCACCGTGGGCATCCATGCCCGCCATCCACTTGGCGGTGGCGTAGGCGTCTTGTTGGTCCAAGGTGCGCCCATCTCGCGGGTAGCGGTTTCGAAAGATGGAGGGGTACACCTCCACAATGACCGACTTGCCAGGCGCGGGCGTCCAGCCATCAAACGGCCAGAAGTGCAGCCTATCGCCCGCCTGATCTCTAAGCCACTTGAGCCACGGAATGCCCGCATGGGTGGACTTGGCTACCGAGCCCTGCACATCAAACAAAAACACGCTCTTGGCAGAGGAAGTCCAACGCTCGGTAAGGCGAAACTCGTCCGCCGTGCCTGTGCGTGTGCCCGGTGGCGGGGCGTCGCCACTGCGGAACAAGTTGCCATCGCGCACAAAGTCCACATACACATAGTCGCCATGCGTGGGCCAGTGGTGCACAAAGTCGGCTAGAAACTGCGACCAGCTCTCCAGCCCATAGCGCGCAAAGTAGCTCATGGGCATCGAAAACCCATGATCGATGCCCGCGAGAAACCGCGCGCCCTTGTTTACTTCATGCAACAGCCGCTCGGCCACTTCGCGCCGCGTCCAGTTGACGCGCTGCCCGTTGTTGGAGGGCGTGGGGCTTTGCCACGCCTGCGCATCAGCAGTGCCCACCTGTGCCGCGTACACCTGCAGGCCCTTGAGGCGGGACGTCGGCGCTTCTGCGCCGGAGTAGTCGATGCCAATGTAGCAATCAAAGTTCACCCGTTTGCCTCCGCCGTCTGAATATCTTTCAGTGTCCGCCCGTTAGAGTCTTTCCAACTCGTGCGCCCGTTGGTGCTACCACCCAACACAATGTCCGACGCGGCAGACGGCGCAGAGAACACATAGTCCTGCGTAAAGCGCAACGCACCGCCCTCCTCCACCAGCACTCCGTTTTTGAGCAAATCTGCGCGCAACTCTGTGGCACCGGTCATTTGGTTGAAACTGGTCGTCACATCCACCACCGCCTGCGAGCCCGCCCGCACCACAAAGCCCTGGCTGGCTTCGTAGCCCGTGGCCTGCACGCCCTTGCCTTTGCAAGTGAGCACCGGGGCAGCCTTGGCGGCGGGGGCTTTGGGGGCTTGCTCAAACGCATGCACGCCCAGCACCGGCAGCATGCCCAGCATATGGGCCAAAAAGACTTCCATGTCAGCCCGGTCGGCCCCGCTCAGGGATGGCTCGGCGGGCTGGTTGGCGTTGTCCAGCGGAATGCGCTTCGCAGCGCGGGCCAGGGCAATGAGGCGCGACTCCAGAAACTGCACATGCGCCTTGTTGAGCTGCCCGGCCGTGGTCGTGGTGAAGCCGATGGCGCGGGTCCAGAAATCCTTTTGCGCATAGTGGCTCTCCAGCCGGGGGCGGATGGGGTCGCCCTCGCCCACGTAGAGCATGTCGCCCTCACCGTCTGGGCGCGGCCCCAGCAGCAGGTACACCCCGGTCTGCGCCAGCTCGGGCCGGGCCTTGACCTGCGGCAGCAGCGCACGCGGGAACACCAGCGCCTTGCCGATCCAGTTGGACTTGTCGACGATGCGCAGGCCGTCGGGGTCGCCGTC
>JBPOIP010000233.1:0-11987 GCA_052034395.1 Pseudomonadota bacterium | reverse complement strand
CTGGTGCAATAGACCCAACTTCCTGAACTAGGAGGTTGGCCCGGGGTTACGATCCCGTCGGACCGGAGCCCGCTGTTTAACCTTTTTGAGAAACCCGAAATGAAAAAAACCCTCATCGCTTTGGCTGCCCTGGCAGCAACCGGCGCATCGTTCGCCCAAGTTACTATGTACGGTGTTGCTGACGTTGCTGTTGGCGCAGTTGACAAGAAAGCTGGCGGCCTTGGCTTGCCCAGCGACAAGTTCCAAGCAATCGCTTCCAACGTTCTGAATAACGGCAATTCCCGCTTCGGCATGAAAGGCGTTGAAGAGCTGGGTGGCGGTCTGAAGGCTAACTTCAACTTTGAAGGCGGTTTCAGTTTGGCTACTGGTGCCACTGTTGGTGGTTCTGGCCAGATTCTTGGCGCACCGTCCGGTGTCACGATGGGTGCAGAATCACCTACTGGTACAGCATTGTTCTCCCGTACCGCTACGGTGGGACTGTCCGGTGGCTTCGGTTCTTTGGACATTGGCCGTCAACTGACAACTTCCTTCTTTAGCGTTGCTTCTTGGGAATTGACTGGTACCGCCAACTATTCCGTGGTTGCCAACCAGTTTGGTTTTGGCGGCCCAGGTCCACGTGACAATGCAGCCGTCCGCTATTCCACTCCTGCAATGGGTGGCTTCAATGCCGGTTTGATGTATGTCCCTGAAGGCGACGGAATTTACGGTACAGCTGCAAATCCCAAAGGCAAGTATGACCTGTCTATTGGCTACGGTGCTGGTCCTGTAGTGGTTTCTTTGGCCACCAACAAAGTTGATTCTGGCACTGAAGGTACTGTTCTGGGCGGTTCTTATAACTTTGGCGTGGCCAAGGTTGCTTTGAGCTACACCACTGTGAAGAATGGTGCTGGCACCAAGACTACTGAAGGCTATTCATTGGGTGCTTCGATGCCCATGGGCGCATTCACCTTCACATTCGACATGGCACAGGACACCATTTCCCGCGCTGCTAGCAGCACCGACACCAACTACCTGCTGGAAGCCAAGTACGCTTTGTCCAAGCGCACATTCGTGTACGGCGTGTACTCGTTTGACGGCAAGGGCAAGGCAGCTGAAGACGTCAGCGGCTACGCTATGGGTCTGCGTCACAACTTCTGATCGAACGCTGGCGTAAGCCAGTGGTTGATCTAAAGATCAAAAACCCCGCTGTGGCAACACAGCGGGGTTTTTTAATTAGCGCAGAGTGATTTCCACCCGCCGATTGAGTGGCTCAGGGGTGTTGTCCGGTGTGGCGACCAACAGGTTGCGTTCACCATGCGACTCAATGGTGATCTCGGCCTTGGACAGACCCATGCTGCGCAAGGTCTCGGCGATGCTGGTAGCGCGTTTCAACGCGAGTGCCTCGTTGGCATCGGCTGCTCCCTGCGTATCAGAGTGGCCGATGACCGACATATCCAGCGATTGACGGGCCAGTGCACGCTCGACAATGCGTGACAGCAGTACCCTGGACTCAGCGGTCAGTTCCGAGCCACCAGTTTGAAAATACAGCAGGAACTGTTCGGGAAGCATGGGGCGCGCCGCCATGGCCGGACCGAAGTCACGTAATAGCTGTTCGGTTGACACCGCAAAAGCCGATTCGCTGCCGTCAAGCAGCAGGCCATGCTGTACTTGGGTCAATGTCTGTACTCCGCCCTTACCTTTAACGGTTACTTGGCCTACGCTTCCGTCTGGACTGGGTAACAGAACCACATAAGAGGAGTTCCCGGCACAAGCCGCCAGCAAGGAGACCAGAAGCAGGCTTGATACGCGTTTCAATTGGGTGCGTGATGGCATCATTGCCCGTCCTCCACACGTGCGGCGAATTGCGTGCCGCGCACGCCAATGATGCCTGTTGGCGTTTTGACGGTTACGGCGTCGGGCTTCAGCTTGGCAATCACACCCGAGACGTAATTCAGGCTGCCGCGCGTGAGGCTGGTACCCAACTTCAGTTGCCCCTGTGCCGGGGCATACAGGTACTCGTCGATAGTCAACTCGGTGTCCGGACCGAACGACATGATGGTGTTGTCTTTGAAGGACACGCCCATGGATGAAGTCGATCCCGTTTTGAGCTTGCTGCCGATCTGGATGGCCGCTCCGCTCGTAGCGCGTGTGCGCTGTCCTGACGTGGTGATCCAGGCATCTCCGTTGACCGTTTTGACAAACCCCACAATGGAGCTCTGGGCATGCACTGCGCAAGCCAGCATCATCAAGGCGCCAATGCTGATTGTGGCCAGTCGATGCGGGAGTTTCGAGATGGGCATAAATTCTCCAATCAATCCAATAAACACCGTGACAGCCTGACAGCCTGACAGGCTACCGCCGTTATTGTGAACGCAAAGCCTCCACCGGGTCCAATAAAGCCGCGCTGCGCGCCGGGAGTACGCCTGCCAGCAGACCAATCACGACAGCGATGCCTTCGGCCAGCACAACAAAAGTCAGTGGCGTGTGCACCGGAAGAGCAGGTACTGCAACATGGATCAATTGTGCAAGACCCATACCCAGTGCCAGCCCGATGATGCCACCCAATGCTGACAGGGTGACGGCTTCGCCCAAAAAGAGACCGAGTATCGTGCGCCTTGGCGCACCCAGAGCCACCATCAAACCGATCTCGCCCGTGCGCTCGCTGACCGCAATGGTCATGATGGTCACGATGCCCACGCCGCCCACCAGCAACGAAATACTGCCCAATGCCCCCACGGCCATGGTGAGGATATCCAGAATATTGGACAGCGTGCGCAACATGTCTTCCTGGGTGGTGATGGTGAAATCCTCGCGCCCATGGCGCGCGATCAGACTGGCTTTGATCAGCCCCACCACACTCGCAGCGGGGATGCCTTCTTCGTAGGACAGATCAATTTTCATGACGCCATCCCGGTTGAAAAGTTCGAGTGCCCGTGCCGTGGGAATGTAGGCCGCATCGTCGAGGTCTACACCTAAAAACTGCCCCTTGGCCTCCAGCACACCAATCACGCGAAACTGCAGATTGCCCACACGCACCCGCGCCCCCAGTGGGTTGGCACTGCCAAACAGTTCCGACTTGAGTCGTGAACCCAGCACCACAAATGCGCGAGCATTTTCCAGCGCTTCATCCGGCAGGAATTGTCCGGTTCGGACCTTGATACTGTAGACCTTGAGCATGTCCGGCCCTACGCCGTTGACGGTCGTGCGGCGCAGGCGCCCATTCGCACCGACTTCCGTGTTGCCCCACACCGTAGCGGTCATGCCTGTCACATGGGGCAGGCCGCGCAGCGCGCGCGCGTCCTCCAGTGAGAGCGGACGAACCGAACTGGGTATGCCCGTAGGTGCCGGGCCGGAGGTCTTGACCTTGCCGGGCGTGATGCTGGCGATGTTGGTGCCAAACTGGGTGAACTCGGCCAGTACAAAGCGGTGAATGCCTTCCCCAATTGACGTCAACAAGATGACCGATGCAATGCCCACCGCAATGCCCAGCAAGGTCAGAAAACTGCGCAGACGCTGCGCGGTGATGGCGCGCAGGGCAAGACGGATGGCATCGGGCAACAGCATAAAGTCAGTCGCCGACGGGCCGCCCCACGCCGATGAAAGCCTCCCCGGGAGGCAGCGCAATACGGCAAGCGATACGTGTGGGGGGCATGGTTCTATCGCTTTGACAATGCCTGAACCGGATCAAGTTGGGCCGCACGGCGCGCAGGCAACACGCCGAACAGGATGCCGGTCACCAGCGCCGTTCCGAGCCCTGCCAGCACCGCCCAATCCGGCGGGTAGGCCGGGAAAGTCGGATACAGCTGGCGAATCACCGCGGCACCCATTTGCCCCAGACCAAAACCAACCAGGGCGCCGGCCAGGGACAACATGCAAGCTTCAGTCAGAAACAGCAGGCGGATATTGCTGCCCGTAGCGCCCAGCGCTTTGAGCAGACCGATTTCCGAGGTGCGTTGGGTGACCGACACCAGCATGACATTCATTACCAGAATGCCCGCCACAGCCAGACTGATGGCGGCTATTCCCGCCACACCCAGTGTCAAGGCGCCCAGCAGGCGGTCGAAGGTTGCCAGCACGGCATCCTGCGTAATGACGGTTATGTCCTGCTCGCCCTCATGGCGCATGCGGACGATGTCTGCAACCTGGGTCTTGGCAGACTCAATCGCTTCACGGCTGCTGGCTTCCACCAGAATACGGAACAGTGTGTTGCTGTTGAACATCGCCTGCGCCAGCGATACCGGAACGAACACCAATTCATCCGTGTTCATGCTCAAGCCCTGTCCGCTGGCGGCCAGCACGCCCACGATACGCACGCGTCGGTCACCGATGCGCACCAGTTGTCCAAGAGACTGGCCTGATCCGAAAATCTCATCGCGTACCTTGGCACCGATGACGGCTTCATTCGCGCCCCGGCTCCAGTCGGATGGAGCCAGAAAACGGCCCTGTGCCATGGTCATGTTGCGCAGATCGATGTATTGCGATGTTGTTCCTGCCACCATCACCTCACGTAACCGGCCGCCAGCGCTGATCTCCGATGTGCCAACGGCCAACGGTGCCACGCGGCGCACGGACGCGGCACGTTGCAGCGCCTGGGCATCGTCAATGGTCAGGTCGCGAGTAGTGCTGGTGATGGCGTTGCCGGGGCTGAAGCCACCGGTCTGCGAACGCCCGGGGAGCACAATGACCAGGTTACTCCCCAGAGAGGAAAACTCGTTCATCACATAACGCCGCGCCCCGTCACCCAGCGCCGTCAGGATGACAACCGCTGCCACACCGATAGCCATGGCCAGCACCAGCAGACCGGCGCGTAGCGGGTTACCGGTTGATGCCTCGCGTGCAAAGCGGATCAGGTCTGCGCTGCGCATGGTGGGTTCACGGCGCGTGACGCTTGTCCTGCCTGACAGCGCCGTCTTCCATCATCAATTGCCGCCGGGCACGTTCGCCCAGGCTGTTGTCGTGGGTCACCATGACCAGCGTGACACCCTGCGTGTTGAGGGTTTCAAGCAGACGAATCACCTCTTCTCCGGTGGCGCGGTCCAGATTGCCTGTGGGTTCATCCGCAAGAATGAGTGCTGGCTGCATGATCGTGGCCCGCGCGATGGCAACCCGCTGGCGCTGGCCTCCGGACAGCTCGTCAGGTCGATGGTCAGCGCGGTTCTCCAGACCATAGTCCTTGAGTGCCTGCTTGACACGCTGGACGCGCTGGGCCGGGGGCATTCCCGCCAGCACCATGGGCAGCGCGATATTCTCGGCCGCAGTGAGGCGGGGCACCAGGTGAAAACTCTGGAACACAAAGCCGATGCGCTCACTGCGCACGCGTGCCTGCTCGTCGGGCGAGAGGGTCGTGACATCACGCCCCTCCAGCCGGTACAGGCCGGTGTTGGGGCTGTCCAGCAGTCCGAGCAGGTTGAGCAGGGTGGACTTGCCCGAGCCCGATGGGCCCATGACGGCCACATATTCCCCGGCATCAATGGAGAGGTTCAGGTTGCGCAAGGCATGCACTTCGGAGTCGCCCAGATGGAAAACCCGCTCAATGCCGGCAAGCTCAATCTGCGCGGAGCCTTTGGGATTCATTTCGCACCCCGATAAGACGCCTTAAGGAGGGCGATCGCCTCCTTGGACGGCTGCGAACGAATACGAGCGTAGGGACTCATCTTTTCGCTTTGTCATCGACCACAAACGTGGCACCCGGCTTCACGCCCTCGCGCTCCAGCGATGTGACCACGCGGTCGCCAGCAACAAGGCCTTCGCGCACTTCAGTGAACTCCCAGTTGGCAAGGCCGGTCTTCACCTGGCGCTCCTGCAGTTTGCCGTCGGCGCCAGCCAGCAACACGCGGCTGCCTTCCTGCAATGCCGAACTTGGCACACGCACCACATTGTCCCGAACGGACAGCACTACTTCCACATCCGCGCTGTAGCCCACCAGCAGCCGTGGGGGCGCCTTGTCCACATCCAGCGTGGCTTCAATGTCCACGGTGCGGGCCTGCTTCTCGACGGCCGACACATAGGGCGCCACGCGCCGGACCTTGCCAGGGAAAGACTGCCCGGGCAGGGCGTCGAAGCTGATCCGAACCGCCTGGCCCGCGCTGATCTTGGGTGCATCCACCTCATCCATGGGCGCGCGCACATACAGGCAGGTGTCGTCGATCAGGTCAATCGCTGGCGGTGTGGGGACACCGGGTGGGGAAGGGGTGGAGTATTCGCCAACCTCGCCCACAATTTTCGCCACCGTGCCTGCAAACGGGGCATACAGCACCGTGCGTCGCTGCTCGACCTGTGTGGCGTTGACACGCGCCTGCGCCTGGTTGACATCGGCCTTGGCCGCATCACAGCCCGCGCGGCGCGCCTGGGCATCGGCACGGGTTTGTTCCTCGCGCGAGCCGGAAACAAAGCCCTGACGCGCCAGCGCGGCCTGCCGGTCGGCTTCACGTTCGGCATTGGCAGCCACCGTGCAGGCCTCGGTAACGCGCTTGCGCGCTGTTTCCACCTGCGCCTGAGCCAGAGAACTCTGGGCCTGCTGGTCATCGTTCCAGAGTTTCATCAGCAGCTGGCCCTTCTTGACCTGATCCCCTTCCTTGACGGCCAGCACTTCAATGCGCCCGCCCATGGTTGCCGACAGCTTGGTGCGCAGGCACGCTTCAACGGTGCCGGCGCGCGTGTTGGCAATGCTTGACTCGACCCGACCTTGTTCAATGGGGGCCAGCAGGACGGAAACAGGTTTGGGTCGCTTGGACCACCATATGCCGGCGCCCAGAAGGCCAACAACAAGCAGGGCAGGCAACAGGCGGCGAATCAGGGTGGAGGACATGCAGGAACTTCAAAGGCGTGGCGATCGTTCCATTCTAGGTCGCGCCACCTTGCGTGACTTGACCTGACGCAAGGTGCGGACCGTTCCAAACAAACCGCTTCAGGGCGAAGCAGGTTTCTGGTTGCTATAAATAATATAGCTAACTATTAAGTATTTGCGTAGCCTATAAGGCCTTTTTTCTCTCACATCAGGCTGATGGTGCTGTCCAGCACAATGGCAGCGTCGAGTGTCTCCAGCAAAGCCTTGCGCACCTTGAGCTTGGTACCTTTGTGCGCCGTCATGTTGAGCTTTTTCATCTGCTGGGCGGCTTCCAGCGCTGTGGACACCAACCGCTCGGGCGCCACCACCTGGTCCAGAAAACCAGCGGCTACGGCAGCCTGCGGGCTGAACATTTCGGCGTTGATCACGGCGCGCTGGAAGGCAGGCTTGGTCAGGCGGTCCTGGGCGAGGGTGATGCCCACGTGGTGCATGGTCATGCCGATTTTGACCTCGTTGAGTCCGATGGTGAAGGGACCTTCCACGCCGATGCGGTAGTCGGCCGACAGCAACACAAAGGCGCCCTTGGCAACCGCATGACCGGGGCAGGCCACGATGATGGGCTGCGGGTGGGCCAGCATGCGCCGCGCAAGTCGGGAGCCTGCAGATACCAGGTCGATAGCCGCCTGGGGGCCGGTCATCATCACCTTGAGGTCATACCCGCCACTCAGAATGCCGGGCTGGCCCGTCACGATGACCACCGCTCGTTCGGCCTGGGCTTTGTCGAGGGCGCTGTTGAATTGGGCAATCAACTCATGGGAAAAGGCGTTGACCTTGCCGTTGTTCAGGGTCAGGGTGGCAATGCCGTCTTCCAGGTGGTAAGCAACGAGTTCGGTCATGTTGGGGGCTCCGCAAAAAACAAGGCTGTCAGTCTAACCGTAGCGATTGCCTTTCGCCCGGCAATTGACGTAAGACAAGAAAAGCCGCAACGTGTGCGCGGACAATCTACGCAGCACGGTGCCAAAGACAAGGATTGATCCACCATGAATCCACCCTCAGGCTATTTTGAGGCGCTCCTGGCGCGCCATGAACACGCCCCGCACCGCCTGGTGCAGATTCTTCGCGAGGTTCAGACGCACGAAAAGTGGCTTTCGCGCGACACACTCAGTGCAGTTGCCACGGCCCTGAAGTTACCGCTGGCGCATGTGGAGGGCGTGGCCGGCTTCTACCATTTCTTTTATGACCAGCCCGTGGGCCAGTACCGCGTGCTGTTCAGCGACAACATTACCGACCGCATGCGTGGAAGCGAAGAGATGGAGCGCCACCTGCGCCATTTGCTCAAGCTCGAACCCAACAAAATGCGTGCCGACGGCAGGGTGAGTGTGTCGACCACCTCGTGTACGGGGCTCTGTGATCAGGGCCCTGCAGCTCTCATCAACCACCATCAGATCGTCACCCGCCTGACCCCAAAGCGCATCGAGCACATGGCAGCACTGATCGAACGCCAGGTCCCTGTAGAACAATGGCCAAGCGAATGGTCCCGCGTCGATGACCAGATCCGCCGCGCGGACGTCAAGCTCGGCGAACAGCCGTTTCCCGGTCAGGCCATCGCTGCTGCTATTGCACGGGGCCCACAGGGCATGCTGGATGACCTCAAGCGCTCCAAACTGCGGGGGCGTGGCGGTGCGGGTTACGCCACCGGTACCAAGTGGCAGTTGTGTCGCAATGCCCGTTCGGACACACATTACGTGGTGTGTAACGCGGACGAAGGCGAGCCTGGCACCTTCAAGGACCGTGTCTTGCTCAGCAGCTATGCCGATACCATTTTTGAAGGCATGACGATTGCGGCCTTTGTGATCGGTGCGCGACGGGGCCTGATGTACCTGCGTGGCGAATACCGCTATTTGCTGGAACCTCTGCTGGCAGCCATTGAGCGCAGAAAGAAGCAGGGCCTGTTGGGTGAGTCCATCCTGGGTCAATCAGGCTTTGATTTCGATATCGAGATTCATGTCGGGGCAGGTGCCTACGTTTGCGGGGAAGAGTCAGCGCTGATCGAATCGCTTGAAGGCAAACGCGGCACACCCCGCATTCGCCCGCCCTTCCCGGTAGAGCGCGGCTATATGGGCCAGCCCACGACCGTCAACAACGTCGAGACTTTCTGTGCAGCCGTCCACATTGCGGTGCATGGCGGCGCCTGGTGGGCCGGGATCGGAACTCCGCAATCCACCGGAACCAAAATTCATTCGATTTCTGGCGACTGCGAACGCCCTGGCCTGTATGAATACCCCTTTGGAACCCGCATTGGCCGTATCCTGGAAGACTGTGGTGCCAAGGATGTACAAGCCATTCAGGTGGGAGGCCCCTCTGGAGTCTGTCTGTCAGCGATGGAGTTTGGCCGTCGCATTGGATTTGAGGATGTGCACACCGCCGGCGCCTTCATGATCTTCGACCGCAGCCGCGACATGTTTGAAGTGGCTTACAACTTCGCACAGTTCTTTGCGCACGAAAGTTGTGGGTTTTGCACACCGTGCCGCGTCGGAACCGAGTTGGTTGTCCGGCGCATGGGCAAACTCCGTCAGGGTTACGGCTCCAGCGAAGACGTGCAAATCCTGTACCAGCTCGACAAACTCATGCATGGTGCAACGCACTGCGGCTTGGGCGCAACGGCGTGCAATTCGCTGCGCGATACCATCGCCAAATTCCGACCCGCCTACGAGCAGCATATGAAGTCACTGCATTTTGCACCCGGCTTTGACATGGATGCCGAGCTATCGCAAGCACGTCTGGCCACGGGACGGGACGACAGCGGCGCGCACCTGGAGACATTGGCATGACCGACCATACCCGCATTGATGCACTGAGCCCTGGCACGTTTTCACTGGACGGCGAGGAAATCGACTTCGGCCCGGGCGAGTCCATTCTGGAAGCAGCCACACGCACCGGGCACTACATACCGCACTTGTGCTGGCACCCGGACTTTGGTGCCAAAGGCTCATGCCGTCTGTGCACCGTAAAGATCAATGGCCGCATAGGAGCTGCCTGCACGGTACAAGCCGCGTCCGGGCAGGAGGTGTTTAGCAATACCGAAGAACTCAACGCGCAGCGCAAGACCTTGCTGCAGATGATTTTCATTGAAGGGAATCATTTTTGCCCATCCTGTGAGAAGAGTGGCAACTGCAAGCTGCAGGCAACGGCCTATGAAATGGGTATGGAAGGCCCGCACTTCGAAGAGTTCTATCCCGATCGCCGGGTGGATGCCAGTCATCCGGACTTGTTGCTTGACCTCAACCGTTGCATCCTTTGCTCCTTGTGTGTGCGGGCCAGCCACGATGTCGACCGCAAGGATGTGTTTGCCATCGGCGGGCACGGTATCCATACCCATCTCCTGATCAACAGCCCCAGCGGCAAGATGGTCGACAGTGCATTGACCGCCACGGACCGGGCAGCGAATGTGTGCCCGGTAGGCGCCATACTTCACAAACGCCAAGGGTTCTGCGTTCCGATTGGTCAGCGTGTCTTTGACATCAAGCCGATTTCTGCACAAATTGAAGAGAGCAAACCATGAGCGCAATTATCGACAGCACCGACGCGCCCGTTGCGCCGCCCCACATGCCGCGCAAGCTCAAGCTGGCCACCGTGTCCCTGGCGGGATGCTTTGGCTGCCACATGTCGTTTCTGGATATCGATGAGCGGCTGCTCGACTTGCTGGAACTGGTGGAGTTTGACCGCTCTCCGCTGACTGACATCAAGACGATTGGTCGCTGCGATATTGGCCTGATAGAGGGTGGCCTGTGCAATGCTGAAAACGTGCATGTGCTGCGTGAGTTTCGCGCAAACTGCAAAATCCTGATTGCCATGGGAGCCTGCGCAGTCAATGGCGGATTGCCCGCCCAGCGCAACCAGCGCGATGTGGGGCAAATGATGCACGATGTGTATTGCCGTCAGGTGGGTGGTACCCCAGGCAACCAGATTCCCAACGACCCCGAACTGCCGCTGCCACTCAACCATGTGCACCCCATCCATGAAGTGGTGCACATCGACTATTTTCTGCCGGGCTGCCCGCCTTCGGGGGATGCCATCTGGGCCTTCTTGACCGAGCTTCTGGCCGGACGCACACCGCATCTGGGCCATGGGCTGTTGCACTATGACTGATATTCGCGAGGTGACGCTATGAGCTTTGAACTGGAAACCGCGGCCAACCCGCAGGGTTTGCGTCGGGTCGCCATTGACCCCGTCTCGCGCGTCGAGGGCCACGGCAAGGTCACCTTGCTGCTGGATGAAAACAACCAGGTGCAGCAGGCGCGCCTGCACATTGTTGAATTTCGCGGCTTTGAGAAATTCATTGAAGGTCGACCCTACTGGGAAGTGCCAGTGATGGTGCAGCGCCTGTGCGGCATCTGCCCGGTGTCGCACCATCTGGCTGCGGCAAAGGCTTTTGACCGCGTTCTTGGGGCGACGCCGATCACCGCCAGCGCCGAGGCGGTGCGCCGGTTGATGCACTATGGGCAGATGCTGCAGTCCCATGCACTGCACTTTTTCCACTTGTCGTCACCCGACCTGTTGTTTGGATTCAGTTCGCCGATCGCGCAACGCAATGTGGTAGGCGTGGCACAGGCTCATCCGGATGTCGCCAAAAAGGGCATTTTGCTGCGCAAGTTCGGCCAGGAAATCATCCGCATCACCTCCGGCAAGCGAGTTCATGGAACGGGCGCAGTGCCGGGTGGCATCAACAAGCTGCTCACCGCACAGGAGCGCGACTTCCTCAAACAGGATGTGCCGCAAATGCTGGCCTGGGCCATGGACTCGGTCGAGATTGCCAAGCAGTTGCACGCCCAGAGCGATGTGATGTACCGACAGTTTGGCAGCTTCCGCTCGAATCTGCTGTCGCTGGTGCGCGCGGACGGAGCCATGGACCTCTATGACGGCGTTCTGCGCGTGCGCGACGCCAATGGCCAGATCCTGTTCGACGCAGTGGATGATCAGAAGTATCTGGACCTCATTGAAGAGGAAGTGCGTTCCTGGAGTTACATGAAGTTCCCCCACCTGCGCGGCCTGGGGCGCGAACAGGGTTGGTACCGTGTCGGTCCGCTGGCGCGTGTGCAGAACTGCGACTTCATCCCCAGCCCGCTGGCTGAAATTGAACGCAAGGAATTTGTGGCCTGGGGCCAGGGTGAACTGGTGCACGCCTCCCTGGCCTACCACTGGGCCCGCATGATCGAGCTGC
>JBPOIP010000140.1:0-7989 GCA_052034395.1 Pseudomonadota bacterium | reverse complement strand
TTGGCATGGATGCCCCCCACCTTGGCGGCGGCCAGGTAGACCTGGGTGGGCGTGTGTTCGGCAAAAAAGGCGTTGACCTCGGCCTGGTTGCACAGGTCCAGCTCGGCATGGGTGCGGGTGATGATCTGCCCGGGCAACACGCCCTGCTGCAAGAGGGTGCGCACGATGGCGCTGCCCACCATGCCGCGGTGGCCTGCAACAAAGATCTTGGCGGTGTGCAAAACGGTAATCCTCCGGTGGACTGGCAGACGCAACTCTGATGGGCTGGACTTTAGCACCAGGAGTGACCGGGCAATTGCGTTGCCGGGGCGGGTTTTGGCCACTGCGGCGGACGAATCAGCGGGCAAATGTCACCGAAATGGTGCCGATAAGTGGATTTGTTGACGAACGGTCAACTGGGCGGGTAGCCTTGCGGGTTGCCGCTCTGCCAGCGCCAGGTGTCAGCGCACATGGCGTGCAGGCTACGTGTGGCCTGCCAGCCCAGCACCTGGTGGGCGAGTTCAGCGTTGGCGTGGTAGCTGGGCAGGTCGCCCGTCCGGCGCGCCTGGATCTGGTAGGGCACGCGCTGGCCACTGGCCTGCTCGAATGCTGCCACCAGCTCCAGTACGCTGTAGCCAACGCCTGCGCCCAGGTTAAAGGCCTCGCACTGCCCCGTCTGCGGGGTGCGCGCCATCCACTGCAAGGCGCGCAGGTGGCCCTCGGCCAGGTCGGTAACGTGGATGTAGTCGCGCACACCGGTGCCGTCGGGCGTGGGGTAATCGTTGCCAAACACGTTGAGATGCGCGCGTTTGCCCACGGCCACCTGGGCCACAAAGGGCATCAGGTTGTTGGGTATGCCCTGCGGGTCTTCGCCAATCAGGCCGCTGACGTGCGCGCCCACGGGGTTGAAGTAGCGCAGCAGGGCAAACTGCCAGGTGGCATCGCTGGCAAAGGCGTCGCGCAGCATGTCTTCAACCATGAGCTTGGTGCGGCCATAGGGGTTGGTGGGGGCGAAGGGGTGAGCCTCGGTGTAGGGCAGAAACTGTGGTGTGCCATACACAGTGGCCGATGAGCTGAACACCAGTGCCTTGACCCCGCAGGTGTGCATGGCCTCCAGCAGGCGCAGGGTGCCAACCACGTTGTTGTCGTAGTAGCGCAGCGGTTGCTCACCCGACTCGCCCACCGCCTTCAGGCCCGCAAAGTGGACAACCGCAGTGGCCCCGCTGCTACGCAGGGCGGCCTCGAGCGCCGCGCGGTCCCGCACGTCGCCCTGCACGCGCTTGAGCGTTTGCCCAGTGATGCGTTCCACACGGTTCAGCGCCTCAGGCTTGCTGTTGCCGTAGTTGTCAAACACGGTGACGGCGTAGCCCGCGTTGAGCAGTTCCACGCAGGTGTGGCTGCCTATGTAGCCAGCCCCGCCGGTGACAAAAATGCTCTCTTTTTTGTAGCTATTCATGGAGTTGGTATGCGGGCTGTGGCCGGAAATGCGATCCAAGACAGGTGCAGGATGGGGTCAGGCCTTAAGAAGGTAGTCAATGACAAACTGGTCTCGTCCCGCCAATACCATCGCAAAGACTTGCTGCATGTCAATGTTCATGTAGTCATGGACGATGCGGTTGCGCAGGCCAACCACGGAGTTCCACTGCGCAAGGTCCTGGGGAGCTAACACACCACATGCTGCCAATGCGGAGAATGTGTCGTAGGCAGACACAGGCACCGGATCGCCACGCTCTTTCAGTGTTCGTTTCGCCTTGCCAATTGCGTTTTCGATGAGAATTTGCAGGGCATGGAGCACACCACCCTGCTCCAGTGGGGAAAGGGTGCGGCCCTGGGCGAGAATGTCTCTGGCTTGGCGCAACAGCGCGCCCTGCTGGTTGGCAATGCGAGCGGTCTCGGCTTGGTAGAGATCAGGCCGCATGTTGCTTGTGCCAATAAAAGTCTTCAAGCTCGCGCCAGGTGCGGGTCAGAAAGCGGCTCCAGGCAAGAGTGTCCTGGCCACACAGCGGCAAGCCTTCTTCGGCCACACTGGCGCGCATCGCAAGGTTGGCACGGCGCATGTCAATGAGGTCCACGCCCGCTTCACCGACACCCAGCACAGTTGCCAAGCGCCGGCGCAGCGTTTCGGTATGGCCCAATACGGTCCACAGCGCAAGGCCGGGTGCCCACTGCAGAGCGATGTCCCAGTCGCTGGTTTCAGTGGCTTCACCTGTAGCGCGGCTGCCAATCAACACAGCAAACTCGAGCTCGGGTTGGGCCGCCAATAGCGCCGCCATGCTCTGAAAGGGCGGTCCGCTGGTGACTTGCGGCTGTCGGATGACGGGATGCATGGGCGGATTATTCCATGTTGAGCTTCGCTGCGCACGCTGAATGGCACAGCGGCTGACGCCTACCAGCCCAATCAATCCTGCCCAAAGAGGTCGCGCGTGTAGACCTTGGCGGCCACGTCATCGAGGTCGGCGGTCATGCGGTTGGCGACGATGACGTCGGCCTCTTGCTTGAACTGGGCCAGGTCGCTGACAACGCGGCTGTTGAAAAAGTGCGCTTCTTTCAGTGCAGGCTCATAGACGATGACTTCCACGCCCTTGGCCTTGATGCGCTTCATGATGCCCTGGATGCTGCTGGAGCGGAAGTTGTCGGACCCTGCCTTCATAACCAGGCGGTGGATGCCCACCACGCGGGGGTTGCGCTTGAGGATGTCAAAGGCGCAGAAGTCTTTGCGGGTGGTGTTGCTGTCCACAATGGCGCGCATGATGTTTTGCGGCACGTCGGCATAGTTGGCCAGCAGCTGCTTGGTGTCTTTGGGCAGGCAGTAGCCGCCAAAGCCGAAGCTGGGGTTGTTGTAATGGCTGCCAATGCGGGGGTCGAGGCAGACGCCGTCGATGATCTGGCGCGTGTCCAGGCCATGGCTGGCGGCGTAGGTGTCGAGCTCGTTGAAATAGGCCACGCGCATGGCCAGATAGGTGTTGGCAAAAAGCTTGATGGCTTCGGCTTCGGTGCTGCCGCACAGCAGGACGTCAATGTGGGGCTTGATGGCGCCCTGCTGCAGCAGGCCGGCAAAGGTTTGGGCGCGCTCACTCACCTCGCCCACCACGATGCGGCTGGGGTGCAGGTTGTCAAACAGCGCCTTGCCCTCGCGCAGAAACTCGGGGCTGAAGAGAATGTTGGGCGAGCCGGTCTGCTCGCGCAGCTTGGCGGTGTAGCCCACGGGCACCGTGCTTTTGATGACCATGACCGCCTGCGGAGCGATGGACATGACGTCGCGCACCACACTCTCAATGCTGGTGGTGTCGAAGTAGTTGGTGACGGGGTCGTAGTTGGTGGGGGTGGCAATGATGACGAAGTGGGCACCGGTGTAGGCGTCTGCCGTGTCCAGCGTGGCGCGCAGGTTCAGCGTTTTGGTGGCCAGGTAGTGCTCCAGCTCGGTGTCTTCGATGGGGCTTTGCCGGGCATTGAGTTGGTCCACCTTGGCGGCCACAATGTCGATGGCCACCACCTCATGGTGTTGGGCCAGCAGAACGGCGTTGGACAGGCCGACGTAGCCGGTGCCGGCGATGGCAATTTTCAGGACGGGCGGCATTTACAGGGCCCTTCCATAGGTGTCTTCCAGGCGCACGATGTCGTCTTCGCCCAGGTAGGAGCCACTTTGCACCTCAATGATTTCGAGCGGCACCTTGCCGGGGTTGCGCAGGCGGTGGACCTGGCCCAGGGGGATGTAGGTGCTCTGGTTTTCGCTCAGCAGAATGACTTTGTCGCCGTTGGTGACCTCGGCCGTGCCGCTGACCACCACCCAGTGTTCGGCGCGGTGATGGTGCATTTGCAGGCTCAGGGTGGCCCCGGGCTTTACCACAATGCGCTTGACCTGGAAGCGCTCGCCCTGGTCCACGCTGTCATAGGTGCCCCAGGGGCGTGCCACGTGGCGGTGGTGCTGGGCCTGGGGCACGTCGGCGGCCTCGAGCTGGGCGACCACGGTCTTGACGTGTTCGGCGTGGGCGGCGTCGGCCACCAGCACGGCGTCGACCGTGTCGATGATGAGCAGATTGTGTGTGCCCAGGGCGACCACCGGGCGGTGCGGCGCGTGGATGAAGGTCTGCGTGGCCTGCACAGTGTGGCCCTGGCCGTGGATGCGGTTGCCCTCAGCATTGGGCGGGGTGAGCTCGGCCACGGCGTTCCAGCTGCCGACGTCGCTCCACGCGGCGGCAAAGGGGATGACGGCCACGTTGGGGGCTTTTTCCATGACGGCGTAGTCAATGCTGTCAGACCGGCAGGCGGCAAAGGCTTCAGCACCAAGGCGGCGAAAGTCGCCATCCGTGGTCTGCTGGGCCACGGCCTGGCGGCAGGCCTCCAGTATGTCGAGCGCAAACGCTTGCAGCGCGGCCAGTAGGGTGCTGGCCTGGATGAGGAAGATGCCGGCGTTCCAGTAGTGGCCGCCGGCCAGCAGAAGGGCCTGGGCTTTGGCGGCGTCGGGTTTTTCGATGAAGCGCTGCACGGCGTGGGCGGCGCCCTGCCCTGCGAGCGCGCTGCCTTGCTGTATGTAGCCATACGCCGTGCTGGGAAAACTGGGCTGCACCCCAAAGGTGACGATGGAGCCGGCGCGCGCGGCGGGCACACCGGCTTGGATGGTGGCGGCAAACGCGGCAGCGTCAGGAATGTGGTGGTCGGCGGGCAGAAACAGCAGCAAGGCGTCGGGCGCGGTGCTCAGGGCGGCGGCGGCCATGGCGGCCGCGGTGTTGCGGGCCACGGGCTCCAGCAGGATGGTGCTGCGCACACCGGCGGCGGTGGCGCACTCTTGAACCAGAAAGCGGTGGTCTTCAGCGGCAACTATGAGGGGCTGGCGGCTGAGCAGGGCTGCGCGCTCCAGCGTGAGCTGCAGCAGGCTTTTGCCTTGCACCAGGGGCACAAACTGCTTGGGCAGGGCTTTGCGCGACAACGGCCACAGCCGGGTGCCGCTGCCGCCGCACATGATGACGGGGGTGATGGTGTCACTCGCGGTAGGGGTGGGGGGTTGTGTTTGCATGTTGAAAAACTCCCTTCCAAATTTTGCCCAGAGGTTAGCACAGGGCCGGTATGGCCTGAGCGTGGCGAGCCGCGCCTAAAGCCCCTGCCACGGTAAGATGCGGCCTGGTTTTACAGGCGGGGTGTGCATGGTGTTTGGCGGGCAGTCTGGCAGGCGGTGGATGTGGTGCGCGATGGCGGCAGGCCTGCTGTGGGCCGCCGCATGGCCGGGGCGTGCGGGGCTGGTGGATTTTTCAGAGAACCTGCTGGCCTTTGTGAGCAAAAAATGGGGTCGCGAGGCCCCGCCGCGGCTGATGGTGTGGCAGCGCCTGGTGCGCGACAACCGGGCCGCAGGCGCCGCGCCCGCACGGGTGGAGCAGGTGAGCCTGAAGCAGGTGAACGGATTCTTCAACCAGGTGCCGTATTTCAACGACATCAAGCACTGGGGCCTGGAGGACTACTGGGCCACACCCATTGAGCTGCTGGGCAGCTTTGGCGGGGACTGTGAGGACTATTCGATCAGCAAATATCTGTCGCTCAAGGAAATTGGTGTGCCGGTGGAGCGGCTGCGCATTACCTATGTGCGGGCGCTGCGGCTGGGGTAACACACATGGTGCTGGCCTACTACCCCACGCCGGACGCCGACCCGCTGATTCTGGACAACCTGAACGGCAGCATTTTGCCAGCCAGCCAGCGGCCCGACCTGGAGCCGGTGTATGGCTTCAACGATGACGACCTGTGGGTGCAGGGCGGGCCAAGCCGCAAGGGCGGCGCCAGCAATGTGCGCCTGTGGCGCGACCTGCTGGACAAGCTGGCCAAAGAGCAGGCCATGTAGCGGCGGGAGCTACGGCGCGGGCAGCACAATGCCAGCGCGCTCGGCCATGACATGAATCATCAGGCGCGAACTGCGCTGGGCCTTGTCGGCCATGCGGGCAATGGCAATGCGGCTTTGTGGGCTGAGGCGGGCCCAGTTGGCAATGGCGAGCTGGCCAAGGGTGGCCTGCAGGTCCGACTCGCTGTGGCCGTATTGCAGGCCGCGCTCAAAGGCGTGGAGGAACTCGGCATCGTGCTGGCCACGGAAGTGCTTGGCCAGCGCCAAGTGCACCCAGGTGAAGGGGAATGTGGGGCGCACGGCACTGGCTGCGCGGTAGTAGGCTATGGACTGGTCCAGCAGGCCCTGCTGCGTGGCATATTCAGGCGCGTCCAGCGGCACGGCGCCCATAGCCATGGCGCGCGAGGCATGGAGGTAGGCCAGGTCGTCAAGCAGCTGGGGGTTGCCGGGGGCGGTTTGCAGGGCTGACTCCAGCTGCCGGCGGGTGCTGTCCCACACTGCAGGGGTGGCAACCGGCCCGGCGCCGGCACGCCACTCGCTGACGATGGAGCGGGCGTGCAGCGAGGCGGCGTCAGCCATGGCGGCCGTAAGCACAAACCAGCCGCTCAGCGCACCCGCCAGCAGCAGGCCCGCCAGACCAATGGCCAGCGTGGGGCGGCTCAGGCCGGGCCGCTGCTCGGCGGAAGAAGACGCAGACTCGCTCACAGCGACAGGCCCAGAATCTGGCCCGGGCGCTCAATGACCATGCTGTGGGCGATTGCGGGGCCGTAGCGTGCGCTGAGAGTGTCTCGCGCCTCGCTGAGCAGCGGGGGGCGGCTGCCCAGGTTGTGCGCGTCGGTGGCGGCAATGCAGTGGTGCCCCTCTTCCACCAGGTCAAAGGCCACGCGCTGGGCCACCTCGCCAAAGCGGCCGGCCAGCGAGCCGGCAGTGAGCTGTAGCCAGCAACCGGCGTCGGTGAACTCTTCCACGCGGGTGGGGTCGGCCATGATGGCCTTGTTGCGCTCGGGGTGGGCAATGAGGGGGCGGATCTTGAGCTTGGTCAGGTTGCGCACAAAGCGGTCGCTGCCCACGGGAATCATCTGGTGGGGCAGCTCCAGCAGCAAAATGCGCCATCCGTCCACCGCACCCAAAAACGGCACCTGGTCGGCGGCCAACAGGTCCAGCAGGTCGGCGCACAGCCGGGCTTCGCCCCCCAGGCGGACATCCAGCGCAATGTTGGCGGCTGCGAGCTGCTGCGCAAAGTCTGCATGCGCCTGGGCCAGGTTGCTGCGCTGGTTGTCATAGCGCTCGGGGTCCACATGCGAGGTGAGCACCGAGTGGGTAATGCCGTCGGCCACGGCCGCGCGGGCCAGGGCCAGCGCTTCGTCCAGCGTGTCAGGCCCGTCGTCGATGCCGGGCAGGAAGTGGCAATGCAGGTCGATCATGGCCGGGCCTAACCGCGGGGGTCAGGTGGGAGCGGTATCGGAGCCTGCGGGGGCTTTGGGCACCACGTTGGCAATGACCGGAACGGCCTTGGGCTTGGACTTGGGCTTGGACTCCTTGGTGGGCTCGGGTGTCTTGCCGTAGCTGCGACCATAGGTGCCGCCGTAGGTGGAGCTGTAATTGCCATAGCCGTGCTTGCCGTAGCCGGAGTAGTCGCCGTAGTACTTTTCGGCCTTGTCGATGTCCAGCGCGTTGAGCACCACGCCGATGATGTGGCCGTGGGCGCGGCGCAGACGGGCCAGGGACTTGCGGGCCAGGGGGTACGGCGTGCGCTGGGCCCGCGTGACAAAGATGACACCGCTGGTGCGGGCGGCGATGACGGCGGCGTCGCTGACCAGCTCGACCGGGGGGGAGTCGATGATGACAATCTCGAAGTGCTTGGACAGCGCGTCAAGCGTGTGGCCAAAGCGCTCGGAGTGCAGCAGCTCCAGCGGGTTGGGCGGGATGATGCCCGACGTCATGACCATGAGGTTGGTGCCCTCGATCTGGTGCAGACAGTCGGCCAGCTTGGCGGTGCCGGCCACCAGCTCGGACAGGCCATTGGCATTGGGGTCAAGCCCATAGCACTTGGAGACGCTGGGGCGGCGCATGTCGGCGTCGACCAGCAGGGTCTTTTTGGTGAGGGCGTGGGCCATGGCCAGGTTGCTGGAGAAGGTGGTTTTGCCTTCGCCCGGCACGCTGGAGGTGACCACAATGGTGCGCGA
>JBPOIP010000089.1:0-2775 GCA_052034395.1 Pseudomonadota bacterium | reverse complement strand
TGTCAAATAGGAAAAGTGACAATTTGACAAAAACGTGCCACCACAAAAATCTCAAAAATCCTCGCTAAGCGATTGATTCCATTGGGTTTCTATAAATTTTTTGGCGCTGAACTGTCGAACTCGGGTGTGCGGCATGTACAAAGGCTTTTCCGAGTAGTACCGCGCTTCTGCGGACGGGATCAAGAATTCATCGGCAATCACATAATCGATGAATGGAAACCCGGTCGTCGCGGGTAGCCCCAAATAGGTGATCTGGATGGGCGCTGGTCGGTACGCCAGAATATTGGCGCGCGCACCAGAAGTTTGTCCTTGCAGGTCCACCAAAATGTCAATTTCGTGCGAGCGCATCAGTCGCGCCGCTTCTTCGTCCTTCATCTGGTGGATGGTGAAAAAATGATCCATCGCCGACTTTACCCGCTGGCGCGTAGCCGACCCATCTTCCGGACTCCAGCAAAAGCCATACACCTCAAACCGGTCCCGGTTGTGCAGTTCGAACATCTGGACCGTCAACAGGGACACCGGGTGCAGGCAAAAATCAGATGAGCAGTAGGCGATGCGCAACCTCCGGTGGCCATAGCCCTGCCTTTGAGTCAGAAGCGGCAAATTCTTCGCCAGCTTGGTTTCAACAAACTGTTCGGCGGCGTGCAACTGCTCTTTCGGGTCGTCGGAAATGCTGAGCATGGCCAGCGCCGAAGTGGCTTCCCGCATCGCCTCCTTGCTGACCCCAGGTACATCGGCATACACCGGCCAAGCGCATTGCTTTTGCCGCAGAAAAACCCAGTGGTGCAAGACATCGGGCTGGTCCGGCTCCAGCAACAAACTTTGCGTGAGATAGGTATCAGCGTCAGGAAACTGTTTTTGGCCTTCAGCTACGCGGCCCAGATGATTTAGGGCAAGTTGCACCAACGGCTTCGTAAGTTCGTCGCGGGGGCAATTGGCAACGATCCATTTCCACTCCGCAATTGCCGCGTCATACTGCCCCGAGCGCTCAAATAACAATCCGAGGTTCAGGCGTGGTTGTGCAAACGCTGGCGCCATGGCGATGGCCCTGCGGTAGGCCGCTTCCGCGCCAGAGAGGTCACCCAAATTGGAGAGTGTCGCACCCAAATTGAAGTTGACCGCATGCGAATAAGGAGACTGAATTCGACTCAACCAAGTCTGGTAAAGAACAGCAGCAAGCGGAGACAAACCTGCTGACTCCAGTCGAGTCGCAAAGTCAATCAGCTCCGGAAATGCCAGTTTGCCTTCCCATGCAGCCAGTACGGTTGACCCGAAGTTCTCAGCAATTTCCATCCGCTTTCGCCCCTAGACAGACAAACACTCACACCAACCGGGCTCAGCTCTCTCAATGCTGAGCCCAGTGGGGTTGGACAGCTTACTTGCCCGCTGCGAGTATATCGGTGTCAGGCTTGCGAATGGTCGTTGTGTTCAGGGTCGTAGACACGGCATCGGTAGACACGCCACCAGCAATTCTTGGCTGGCCATTTGCGTCGAATTGCTTCATCGCATCGACCATTCCAATCACTGCGGAACCTCCATCGACCACCGGAGGCGATACCGATTTCGCAGGCACATTCAATTGTGTCTCACTGACTGACGCTCCCTTGTTGCCGAACGATGCCATCGCGTCGACCATGCTGACAACTTGCGAGCGCATGCCATCGTTAGGCGCAGCAGTGGCGGACGAACTATCCGCAGCGACGCTCGCAGGCGGCAATTGCAAGCTTGGAGGAGCCGCCGTAACAGCGGCCGCGACTTCTGCCGTCGATACGTCCTTGCTGGTCGCAAACCACACATCCGCCATCTCGTGCGTCACACCATCGGATGTTGTGTAGCTTGACGTCAACCCAATGAGGTTGCCGTTATCCACTTCGGTCGATGTCTGGGCCTTCAGGTCAAGCTGCGTAATACCCAAGGAACTCAAGCTGTGCAGCTCGGCGCCCTGGCTGACGCCGTCCGAATCACCATCAACCCAGACCATCAGATCGGCAAAGTTGGCGTCAGAACTGTTAAAGACACCGTCTCCATTTGCATCTAGTTCAGCCAGAGCCGCATACCCATTCGCCGCCTTCTGACCATTGGCCAGGTTAGTGCCTTCACCAAACAACTCTGTACCGCCGTTGATTGAACCATCGTGGTTTCGATCCATCACCAGCAAACCATCTCCTCCAGTCACCCAGCCGGTATTGACCTTCTGATCCACACCAAAGATGTCAAACTTCACACCATTGCTGATGCTCTGGGTCGATATACCGTCGCCGTTCAGATCCAAGACTATAGGAGTACCCAATGCAAGGTGACTTACCTGACTTGTTGTAATCGCCGCCATCTGAGTAGTAGTCAAAGCATGCACTTGGGAAGTTGACAACGCCGAGACCTGATCCGTAGTCAATGCAACTATCTGATCCGTGGTTAGAGCAGCAACGTTCACAGTAGTCAAAGCTGTAATCTGCTCCGTTGTCAACCCTTTGCTAACCTGCCCAGTTGTAAGCGCCGCAATCTGTAGCGTCTTGAGTGCAGCAAAATCACGCGTCTCTAGCGCAGCAATCTGAGTCGTCGTCAATGTAGACAGTTGAGAGGTAGTGAGTGCGAGCACTTGGGCCGTTGAAAGCGCAACTACCTGATCGGTTCTCAAACCTGCGCTATCTTGGCTGGTCGTCATCGCGGCGATACCCGCTGTCGTCAGCGCAGCCACCTGGTCTGTCGTCAACCCCTTGTTGATCTGGCTGGTCGTCAGCGCCGCTACCTGCGCAGTCTTCAGCGCAGCAACGTCTC
>JBPOIP010000039.1:0-5745 GCA_052034395.1 Pseudomonadota bacterium | reverse complement strand
TTGGCCGCCGTCTTGCTGATGGTTTCGTCGAGGTCCAGTTCATCCTCGTGGCCCTCGCGGGCGAATTTGCGCAGACGGCGCAGCGCGATTTTGATGTTGCGCGTGCCGAGTTCCTGCGTGTCGTCATAGTCTTTGTAGGCGCGCTGGTCCCAGACCTTGACGGCGCTGCGGTTGCGCCCCTTGTCCTGGCCAATGCGGATGCCCTGCGGGTTCTGACCGTAGGCGCCAAAAGGTGATGTGCCGCCCGTGCCGATCCACTTGCTGCCGCCTTCGTGGCGCTCCTTTTGCTCTTCCAGGCGCTTCTTGAGCGTCTCCATCAACTCATCCCAGCCCATTTTCTGGATCTTGGCGAGCTCTTCCGGGCTGAGGTTCAGCTCCAGACTTTTGCGCAGCCACTTCAGCGGAATGTCCTTGGTAAAGTCGGCCAGCATCTCCACGCCCTTGAAATAGGCGGCAAACGCGCGGTCAAACTTGTCGTAGTGTTTCTCGTCCTTGACCAGGGATGTGCGGCTCAGGTAGTAGAAGTCATCGATCTTGTAGCCATTGGGCTCGGCATCGTCTTCGGGTTCGGGTGTTTTGGGGCCGACCACGCCCTTTTGCAGCGCTTCCAGCAGTGTGAGGTATTCCTTGACGGACACTGGAAGTTTGGCCGCGCGCAAGGTGTAGAAAAAATCCAGAAGCATTTTTGTTCTCTCGGGGGGCTAGCGCGGTTTATCCAGCAAATAGATCAATTGCGCCTTGGCCTCGGGCCATTCACCAGCGCGCATGCTGTACATCACGGTGTCACGGATGGTGCCATCACGGCGCAGTGCGTGCCCCCGGATCACTCCGTCCTTTCTGGCGCCCAGGCGCTCGATGGCGGCCTGGGATGCAAAGTTGTAGTTGTCCGTACGCCACCCCACAACATGGCAATTGAGCGTCTCGAACGCGTGGGCCATCAGCAGCAGCTTGCAGGTCGTATTGACATGGCTTCTCTGCACGCTCTTGCCATACCAGGTCCAGCCGATCTCGACCCGTCTGAGCGCTGGCACGATGTCATGGTAGCTGGTGGAGCCCAGCACCTTGCCGCTGGCGCTTTCGATGACCGCAAAGGCAAACCGGTTGCCCGTCTCACGCATGGACAGGGCGTTTTCAATGTAGCTGCGGGTTTGCTCGGGCTCTGGCACCGAGGTCACGCGGATTGACCAGAGTGCGCCATCAGCGGCTGCGCCACGCAGTCCGTCTTCGTGGGTTAACCCCAGCGGCACGAGGTCTACACCGCGGGCGCTCAGGGTAACGGGTTCAACAAATGCCATTCTGGCTCACTTCTTGTTCTTGGCATCCTGGGATGCACGCCACCGGCGTGCCAGCTGCAGTCCGAGCCCACCACCCAGACCCACGAGCACAATAGCGCCGATGCTGGCATTGCCGTAGCCTGCTGCAAAAATATCAAAACCGAGCAGTCTGCCGGCCCAAAAGCCCAGCAAGGCTCCGCCCACAAAGCCAACGGCATCCGAAACGCCTTCCAGCCAGAGATTGTTTTTCATGGGTGCGTGATCAGCGGTTATTGCGCTGCATGAACATCAGCTTTTCAAACAGGGTGGAGTCCTGTTCGTTCTTCAACAGGGCTCCGACCAGCGGGGGGACGGCCATTTTGTCGTCCTTCGCGTGTAGCGCTTGCGCAGGGATGTCTTCTGCCAGCAGCAGTTTGAGCCAATCAAGCAGTTCACTGGTGGAGGGTTTTTTCTTCAGGCCGGGCAGGTTGCGCACGTCATAAAAGGTTTTCATGGCCGCAGTCAGCAATTCGGACTTCAATCCCGGAAAGTGAACGTCCACAATGCTTTGCATGGTGGCTGCATCGGGGAACTTGATGTAGTGGAAGAAACACCGGCGCAAAAAGGCGTCAGGCAGTTCTTTTTCGTTGTTGGAGGTGATGAAAACCAGTGGCCGGTGCTTGGCCTTGATCAGCTCGCGTGTTTCGTAGCAATAGAACTCCATGCGATCGATCTCGCGCAGCAAGTCATTGGGAAACTCGATGTCTGCCTTGTCGATTTCGTCAATCAGCAACGCAACGGGCTGCTCAGCGGTAAAGGCTTGCCACAAAACGCCTTTGACAATGTAGTTGTGGATGTTCTTGACACGTTCTCCACCGTCGATGTCCGAGAGTTGCGAGTCGCGCAGGCGGCTCACGGCATCGTATTCATACAAGCCCTGTTGGGCCTTGGTCGTTGATTTGATGTGCCATTGCAATAGCGGCATGCCCAGAGCCTGCGCCACTTCTTCGGCCAGCATGGTCTTGCCGGTTCCTGGCTCACCTTTGACGAGCAGGGGACGCTGCAAGGTGATGGATGCATTGACTGACAGCATCAGGTCCTGCGTAGCGACGTAGTTTTTGGTTCCGTGAAATTTCATGTTTGGAGGTGTTCGGGACACAGGTTGGAAAAGCGCTAACCCGAATCCGGGTCTATATAATAAAAAGTTGTTTTACATCAAACATCTTTGATTGTCCTAGCAAAATGAAGAAACTGTTGCTTCCCGTATTCGCCGTTATTGTCGCTTCGGTGACCGCCATTCACGCGCATGCGCAGGAAGCCAAGGGAAGCGCTTTGGCGGGCGAAAAGAAGATATCCATGTGCATTGGCTGCCATGGGATCGCAGGGTACCGCGCAAGTTTTCCAGAAGTCCATCATGTGCCCAAATTGTCAGGACAAGGGGCCAAGTACATTGCATCGGCGCTGAAAGCCTACAAGGCAGGCGAACGCAAGCATCCGACCATGCGCGGCCTTGCCGACACGCTGAATGACCAGGATATTCTTGATGTGGCAGCGTACTACGAGGCCAGTGGCGCCAGTGCCGGTGGTTTGCCCAAGGCAGCCGATGGGTCGGCCAAGGCCCAGGCGCTGGTTGCCAAAGGAGGCTGTGTTGCCTGTCATGGTGATAGTTTCAGCAAGCCCATTGATCCAACCTATCCCAAGATTGCTGGCCAGCACGCCGACTATCTGTATGTGGCACTGAAGGCCTACAAGACCGAAAACAACCCGATGATTGGCCGCGGCAACGCAATCATGGCCGGCATTGCCAAGCAGTTCACCAATGCCGAGCTCAAAGAGTTGGCTAACTACATTGGCGCTTTGCCGGGCGAACTCAAAACCATCCAGCCAGACCGTTTCCGGTAAGTACCTGAAACCCCGCGAAGCTCAGTCTTTCGTGGCCTTGCGTTGCACACACGCAATGTAGGCGTCACCTTGCGGTGGGCGCCCTGCCTGCTGGCTTTCCCAGAGCATTTGACCCAGGCACTCCATGGTTTCATGGTGGGCCTGGTGCAGGGAATTGCGCTTGTGCGTGAGCAATTCAACAGCCTGCCGAATGCCACGCGGCTGGTCTATGCTGCACTGCTCGCTGATCGACAGATGCATGGACAAGTGCAGGAACGGGTTGGTGCGTCCTTCATGGGTGTTGCCCATGTCCGCCAGCGCTGCATCCACATCGCTGAAGTCCTGTGCATACTCCGGGTGTTCGTTCATCCACTGGCTTGCTATTATTTCGATAGCTTCAAGTGCTTGTCCTGCAATGGATTTTGCATAAATAGAGCAAAAAAATCGGCGGACATCGGCTTGTGAGGGGCTGAACATGCTGCGAGATTAACATGGCCTGGCTTCCAACCTGTGGCCCCGTATTGCCGGAGTATCCGTCTTGTTGACAGTCATTTCTGACCCGTTTTTCTACATGGTCTCCGTTCCGGCGGTGCTGTTGCTGGGCGTTAGCAAGAGCGGTTTTGGTGCCGGGTTTGGCTCACTGGCTGTGCCCATGATGGCGCTCGCGGTTCCGGTGCCTCAGGCTGCGGCCATTCTGATGCCGGTGTTGTTATTGATGGATTTGCTGGGCATGGCGGCCTTTCGCAAAGACTTTGACAGGGATTTGCTGAAGTTCCTGCTCCCGTTTGGCGTGCTCGGCATTGTGATTGGTGCCTTGCTGTTCAGGTCGATACAACCGCATGCTTTGGCGGGTATCGTCGGGGCTTTCACACTGGCGTTTCTTGCCCAGCGCCTCGTGTTTCCGCCACGACCCGACAGTGCGCCACCGCCACGCTGGCTGGGGGCGCTGCTGACCACAACTTCAGGCTTTACCAGTTTCATCGCACATGCCGGTGGGCCGCCGATTACGGCATATGTCATTCCACTGCGGTTGTCTCCCGTGCGCTTTACTGCCACCATGGCTTTCTTTTTCTTTGTGGTGAATCTGGCAAAGTGGATTCCGTACGGCTTTTTGGGCCTGTTGGACTGGCGCAATATGGCCACTTCGCTGATGTTGCTACCGCTGGCACCTATTGGCGTGTGGACTGGCGTGCGAATGGCGCGGCGCATAAGCCCGGTGCTGTTCTACCGTTTCCTTTATCTGGGCATGTTCCTGACAGGTGTGAAGTTGTTATGGGACGGCATCGCCTGAACGTCGATGCGCCTCATCGATTCCGCTGATCGGCACCGTTTTCGTGGATGAGAGGTCATGGCGACCATCCGGATGTGTGAAGCCCGGGTAAAGATGGCGTGTCAAGTCGACCAAAGCGCATGCTGGTGCGTTGCCACAAGGGCGGGGATCTTCGCAAAGCTCGGTCCTCCTCCTTGACTCAAGAAGGTGATTGCATGAAAACCATCGTAAGCGCGTCTTTGGCTGCCGCCGCCTTTTTGGGCGTTGTGGCGCCGATCACGGCCGTGGCGCAGCACTATGACCGGGGCTGGCACGGCGATGTCCGGCATTTCGATCGCAGGGGCTCGCACCATTGGCGCTCGGGCTACTGGCAGCACGGCTCGCACGCCGGCCGCCAGGGTTGGTGGTGGGTGATCGGCGGCATACGGTATTACTATCCGCAACCGGTTTATCCCTATCCCGAACCATACCGCCCGCCAGTAGTCGTCCTGGAGCAGGTGCCTGCACCGGCACCAGAACCAGCACCGCAACCCATTGCGCCACAGGTCTGGTATTACTGCGAAGCGGCGGCGGCCTACTATCCCTACGTGGCCACTTGTCCAAGCGGCTGGAAAACGGTTCCCGCTGTGCCCCAGGGGGTGACTCCATGAAGTCGAGCCTTCGACGCTGGAGCGGGGCGTTCACCGGCCTGTGTCTGGCGATGGGCCTGACGGGCTGCGTGTCACAGCCGGTACAGGGGCCGCGGGTGGCCGTTATGCCTACACCTGGCAAGCCGCTGGACCTGTTTGCCGCAGAGGACCAGTATTGCCGTGGTTATGCGCAGCAGACTGTGGGCCCGGATACGCGTGAAGAGTCCGCAGTAGGCGCAGCGGTGGTGGGCACACTGCTTGGTGCCGCCGTCGGGTCAGCGATGAGTGGCCGCCGCCACAACAATACGGCCGCTGGCGCAGCCACCGGATTGGTCATGGGCTCGGCCATTGGCGCGGGCAACAGCGCAGAACAGGGGCGCAGTGCCCAGCAGCGCTATGACATCGCCTATGAGCAGTGCATGGTGTCCAAGAACAACCAGCCGTCCAGACAATACTACCGGCAATCGGTGGCGCCCAGGGTGGCATATCCGGCCTCGGGCTATGCACCGCCTCCGCCCCCACCGACTACGCATTCACCACTGCAATAAGGGAATTCAAATGCGAGGGGGCTGCTCTGCGCGTTCACGCGCCAATTGCTCTTCCAATTGTTGGCGCCCTTGCTTGACCACCGAGATCAGTTTGGCACTGTCCTTGTAGTGCGGGTGCAGTTGCTCGAATAGCGCAAGGTTGTGCTGGCGAAAAGTTTGGACCG
>JBPOIP010000142.1:0-16417 GCA_052034395.1 Pseudomonadota bacterium | reverse complement strand
TCCGCAAGCTGCTCGTGCGCTACGAAAAGCTGGAGCACACGTTTCTCGCGCTTAACCATCTGGCCGCTGCCATCATCACCTTGCGAAAGATCAGTCTACCTGTTAATATTATTTACGGATAAATCCTTAGTCCGCACCATCATTCCATTGCCCACCCAGCCACTCCAGGATTATTGCAATGTCCGCCTGATTTCCAGGACACAGGTCGGCTCACTGAGAGCATATTCACAAGGTTGATGCGGGACCTCAGACAAGATGGTTGCCTGATACATTCGTGACATGAAATTTGCTGACTACGTCGTTACCGAGACCGTTGGTAATTCTGTTGATCCTCTAGGCTACCTAAGGCCTAGTGGCGAAGTGTCCGGAGGGCTGTTTCGACAGTTCACTGTTTTGTCGAACCATCCTGCCTACCAAGGGTTCCTCGCCTTTGCCTTTTCTAATCTGGTCGGGCGTTCGGTGAGTCCGACAAAGCGGGAGTTCTCACGCAGAGTCCGGGATCTCGAGATTCTGTGGGGTGTCCTGAACGTGCAGGCGGGAGAGTCCGTGATCAATGTGACCAAGTTCCAACCCCTTACGCAACTAGATGCGCTGCGCCTTGAAGAAGTTGGCCGCCGTCCTGAACTCTATGCACGCCTCAATTACGGTGTATTGGGCCATTACTCTAGTCCTTCCGCGTTCTGGAAGATCATCGAGCCCGGAGGAGCCGGCCTTACCGCCCTCGGGACAGAGCTTGCCACCGCTTGGCGGTGCCGTGGCGGACATGACTTTTCCGTGCTTGTCGATCGCTGGCTAAACAACGAGGACCTGTTCGCGATCAATGGTCTTGAAAAGTGGGGCGAGGCGTATCGATTACACGCCACGCCGGAAAAGTCGGAGCAAAAGGTCTGGCAGTCGCTCATTAATGGTCTCTGTTTGCGGGAACCGGTGCTCGCTCCAATCTGGCTAAATCCGGTGCCCAATGAGGTGCTGTCACTATCTGCCGACGAAAACCTCTATCCGGGTTTCTTCCCAGCGCTTCGGGAGCACTATGCCGGGCAGGATGAACTTTGCAGAAGGGTTGAACTCTGCAATCGGTTCGAACGCCTTTCCGGGCTCGTCCAATTCGTTTACGAATGGGAATACGTGCGTCGCTTGGATGAGAACCGAGCGATCGGACTCGCAAATGGAGATATCCCGAAGGTGGTGACCCGAGAGATTGCGGAGGCTGCTAAGCATTTCATCGCGGGACAGGGCGAACGCGAATTCTGGAGCCTGCCGGCGACACTGGCCACTATCGGCAACTATGAGGCGATGGCGACAACAATTCTTGCCCACCATACCCGACACCAGCGCAGTAAGGGCGCATCACCGTTCATCGCGGGGGACGTGGTGGCGGTCCAGGACAGGGTAAATGGACCAGAATTTGTCCGTTTTTTTGGTGATATGGTCAAGGACCCAGGCCGACTTTCCGATGCAACGCAGTGGCGGTATCACCGCAACTGGCATTTTTCGCGCGCCCATGAATGGCAGCGGTACGCGGGGGTGATTTGATGGCGAAGAATCCTCCACTGGGCGGTAGCAATGATTTTCTCAACTTCTCGGACATCTTCTCGGAGGTTTTGACGCTGATTGACAATGACCCTATCGAGCATTTCGTCGTCTTGACTTACGAATTCGACGAGCAACAATTACTCAACCTTGCTGTCCTCAGGGCGCTGGAAGAACCGAAGGGTCTCGGAAAGTCAGGACTCAAGCTCCTTTCTAGCATCCGGCCAGTGGTGTTCTTCGACGCGAGGAAGACCCGCCCCTTCGGCAGCCTTCCCCAGTTTCTTGAGCTACACCCCTGTAAGACCAAAGGCTTTTCCTGTCACCATTCAAAGGCGTACTGCATCGTCACCCGGAAGACGATCCGCCTTGTGGTCGGAAGCTTCAATCTGACGTTCAGCGGTCTGTTCAGGAACCGCGAAGTGTTCGAGTCTTGGTGCTGGGAATCAGCTGAATCTCCGGATACGCACCTGCTCTTTGAGTGGATGGAATTTCTAAAGCGCAATTATTTGACCGAAGCGCGAGAATCCTCTGCATCTGCACTGGCCACCGTATTGGCAACTCTTGAAGGACGAACCTCCGACTGGATTCGGCCTACGGAACCGGAAAGCCACTTCCTCGCCTCGGGCTATGACGACAAACAAGGCATCGATGCCCTGGTGGCCAGTTGGAGCGAGTGGTATCCCGGACAGTTCCCCAATCGCCTTTTCGCGGTATCGCCATTCTTCGATGAAATGCCTCAATTCGGAAGCCTCGCTGGCGAGTTGCGAGGCAGATTCCCTTCACTCTCGGACATCGAAATCGTGACCGATGAGGCCGTACTTCCGAATCTTTCACAAGCGCATTTCGGACCATCTTCCGGCCGTGGACTGTCGACCCTTCGGCTGATTCCCGAAGCACTCTCTGAGCAAGAGAGGCAACGAATCGAAGGCCGGTTGGGTAGCAGCACAAAAGATCTCGTGGTAATTCGGCCTCTACACGCCAAGGTCCTAATCCTGTCCCGCAACGATGGCGCTGGCCTGGCCTATCTCGGAAGCGCGAATTTCTCACGCAAGGCATGGCTCGGTACGAATCGCGAACTCGGGCTCGTCTGGCGAATCGATAGCGCGAAAGCGCTCCGTGACGATACCATCGCTGCGCTTTCGGTCGCCTCGCCGGATCGTTTCCCGGAATTGCCGCCATTGCCTCCCGCGAAGTTGCCCAAGCCGGATGAAGAGTCAGTTGAGAATGATCCCCTGTTCCCGGGATTCATTGACTACATCGTGCTCGAGCCGGCCGATAGTGAAGGTCACCTCGCCTTTCGCCTCCACGGCGACGACGTCTCGCGGCTGGACGGTTTCGACATTCGATGGACAGACCTAACGCTGAACTTTTCCGAGGGACGTTCGCAGGCGATCCTACTAGAGGAGTTTCGAAATGCACTTCTTGGCGGTCGGACGATCGAATTCAGACCCCGTGAGGTACCTAGCCGCTGTTTTTGGTTCCCATTCCAGTACGCCGGAGAGCTCATCGCAGAGCGCGAAGCTCTTATGCATGCCTCAAGCTGGGACTGGTTGTCGTTCTATCTAAACCCTGATGTTGGTGACGGCGACGAGGATCCAGAGAAGGTGCCAGGAATGGGGATGGGGACTCCTGATCCCCTACCAGCATTGTCGAATGACGTTGATCGGGATGCCAACTGCGTCATCGCGATGCAACGCTATCTCACCCTGTTCTCACGGGTTGAGAGCGCCTTCGAGTCCCGGCTTAAATCGGTGGCAAAGATCGATGACGCAGCGGCACGGGAACAGGCAGTCAGGACTCAAGTTTTCGATCCGCTTGCAGGACTGGCTACGCTGCTTGAGCGCGAGCCCATGAGACAACCCGAGGATCGTCTGTTCAAGCTTGGGGAACTAAGGCTGCTAGTTGGGGCACTGTCCAAGGCATCTGCTGCAACCGAACGTTCGCGCTTCGAGCCCCTTATTGTGCGGCTCGATGACGCGATGAAAGTTGTGTCGGGACAGGATCAGATGCGCTCCGATTACCGCAACTTTGTCTCCCAAATTTCCGTCAAGGCAATATGAAACAGGTTTTAAACAAGTCAGCGCCTGATAGCAAACTGCAAGCGGACTGGGATCGCCAACGTGAAACTGCGAAGGCAGTGCTCGCGCGCCATTCAGACGGAATTCACAGCGTTCTTCTCGCCGATGAAGTCGGTATGGGCAAGACTTATGCGGCACTTGCCACGATAGCGATGCACATCTTCGAGACGGCAGAGAACAACCGCAAAGCCTTGCTGATTGTGCCCAATGCTCTGTTGAGCTCGAAGTGGGAGCAGGAAATTCGAACCTTCAACCGCGACTACTTAATTCGTCAAGGCGGCAAGGAACTTCGCCCGCTGGTCGTGGGTGGCTATTGGGATTTGGTGCAGAACCTGCATGATTACGAAAACATTGATGTCCCACGGATTTCAGAGCGGATGCTGAAATGTTTTGCATTTTGGGTAGCGAGGTGGTTCGAATCGCGGCGTACGGCCTACAAGCGCAAGAGTCTTTGGCCCATCTGCATGGATCTGCATGAACTTCACCCAAATGTGTTGGAACTGAGTTCCTACCTATCGTCGCTCGCACTCGCGAACTTCCTGGATGAGCAGGTCTCGCTTGAGTCAGATCGGTTTGATGCTATGGCGAAGGAACTCGCAGAGGGAATGCCAAGCGACTTTCTCAAGCAGCTTTTCCGCACTTTCGGGGCACGTCAGGACGCAATGGAGCCCAACATCTTCATCGTGGCCATGTCCGCGCTGCGAAGAACCCGCTCGGATCACCCCGATGCCCGGCTGTTCGCCTCTTACATCGTTTCACGTGCACTCAAAAACCGGAGACCTCCAACACGCCTGAGTGTTCTTGCGTCAGTGCACGCTGGTAACCTTGTGGCTGCGCCGGACGGTATGCCCTTAGGGAAGAAGAAGCATCTTGATTGGCTTGATTCGATCTATTCCACAAGGCTTTGGGGATATCAGGAAGCCGTTGATAGTGCGATCATGGATCATGGACAGGATGTGCTTATCGGTGAATTGCGTGGAGCCTCGCCCGGCAAGGTCCTGAAGGATATTTCCGACAGGATCGTGCATCAAAAGCTTGCAGGAGCAAAGATCGTTCTTGCAGTGATCGATGAGGTACATAACTGGAAAAACGGTGGCAACGGGGCCGGCGAGTTCTCAAGAGTATTTCGCTCCGTGATACCGAACAAGCTCCTGATGTCGGCGACACCTTTTCAGCTCCACCAAGATGAGCTCGGCAGGGTCTTTAACTCGGTGGCGGCAGACGATGACAAGTCGGTCGAAATTGTTCGCCGGCTGCTTTCAACCGAAGGAGCCACGGCCCGCTGTATTGCCGCCAGCGCCCGCTTTCAAGAGGCGTGGGGGATGCTGTGCGAAGCTGATGTTCTAAAACTACAGAATATCGTTGAGGTTCAGCACCCGCTGGACGACAACGGTCGTCTCACCATGCTCGAAACCCACTGCAGAAATGGCCACTTGAACGAGAATGTGGTGACATTTGTTGGGACGCTTGCCGAATACCATAGGGCAATCCTTGGATTGAGCGAAGTGCTTTCCAAGATTGTCATTAGGCACACCAAGACGCGTGACAAGCGGCATGTCCATGCCGGGGCGAGTTTTTCCAGAAGCGGAATGCCAGATTACTCAATACCTCGCCAGTCTCTTTACCCGACGGCGGGTCTCGGTGACGAGTCCGGGGCGCTCTTGAGCTATATAGGAATGCGCGTCGAGCAACTGGTACGCCGCGATACCGTGAGCTCGGGTCGGGAGGCCAATGCACATATCCTTAGCGGGTTTGCATCGAGTCTCGGCGCGTTTAGGCAGAGCAACAAAGAACTGATTTCCGGCCGTGGCGTGACGGACGAAACACGCCGGTATCTTGCCTTCTTCGATTCCGTACTGAGTCGCGCGGTGCATCCGAAAGTTGCAGCGACCGTGGAACGTGCGCTGGCCAATTATCGGGCCGGAAGCAAGACTCTCGTCTTTTGTGAACGGTTGGCGACGCAGGACGAGATCGTTCGCAGTCTTCGTGAAAGAATTATTGCAGAGGATTTTCCGTCGGGAGGTGTCGAGGTAGTGAAGCGTCGACGCAGGGAAATTCTGAAAGATTTCCGTGGAGTTGAACTCTATTTGAGTCGCTCCTACCGATCAGCCTTCGCGGGTGTAAGTGCTCGAACTATTGACCGGGAGAAAATTTCCGCTGAATTGGATCGCCGGGAAGCGTCTCTAGGACGACTGAGTAGTCGACAGCGCAACAAGCTGCTCGATCTGCTGGTATTCGATACCGAGGCACCGTCGACTCCCACGGCGGACATGATTAGAAGCATACTGGCTGCGGACCAGGCGCTTAGAGCCTACTTACGGCTCGACAGTAATCCGGAACTTCAGCCATTTGATGATGATCCGGACGACGACGATGTTGACGCTGAATTTGTACAGGCCTTCGATGACGTTGCGGAGGGTGCCAGTATCTGGCATCCGTTTGCTCAATCGTCGGACTTTCATACGCCTTTGTGGCATCTGATTGAGAGCGAATGCGAACAGTTTGCCGAAAGTGCCGGAACGGCGGACCCATCCGCGTTTGCGCACCTCCTACTGGACCTCGGTCAAGGACTTCGGAAAATACTATTGCGCTTGGACACGCTCAAAGATGTCACGCAGGTCGCGACGTCGCGACCGAGTGCCGCGGTGGCGAAGATGCTTGTTCATTCCAGCGCGACACCCCTGCTTTCCCCTTGGCATAGGGTGATTGATTTCGTGGTGGTTTTGCGCGGAGCACAAGGGAGCATTCGCCGCCCGCAGCGTCACAGTTCCCGGCGACAGAGCCTATGGAAGGGCGTCTACCTGCGAGATGAGGAAATAGTTTCTGAACTCCATGGGCAGGTAAAGGCCGAGACACGGATTAGTCGCTGTGCGGCGTTCAATTCTCCCTTGCTTCCGGACATTCTGGTCTGTACGGCGATAGGCTCAGAGGGCATTGATCTCCATCTCAATTGCGATGAAATCATTCACCACGACCTGCCATGGAATCCGGCGCGTTTTGAGCAGCGAACTGGTCGCATCGACCGTGTCGGTTCGCTCGCAGAACGGCTATATCTCCAAGATCCGAAACGCCACCGACTCGACATTGGAGTCCCCTTTCTCGCCTTCGACTACGATGAATTTCAGTTCAAGACTCTGCTGTCACGTGCCCAAAAATTCGAAATTCTGCTTGGGAAACCAGATTTCACACTCGATGTTGATGAGCGGCTGGACGATCCAGAGAACTCAGACAAAGCTCTGCAAGACATCGATGAGGCAATGAGCCCCACTGCACAAAAGCCCATTGCAACTCTGCCTAGGGAACTAACCGACCTTGTACACATTGACCTTTCAGTTGCAGGTTCGAGCTGACAAGTCAATTAGCGGAAATTGCACATGGGTAGCCGGTGAACCCCTGTGCACTGTGTCACGGAGCAGCCCGACCGGTTCCAACTCGGAACTTGCTATCAGATCAGCAAAGTGGTTGGACAGCAGGTACGGTTTGCTGAGACGATAGGATACGCCACTGCGATCGACAGCAACCAAACCTGATTGGCAAGAATTCCATTGGAACTGAGAGCACAGCGGACTTCAGTTTCCTAGATGTCGAGAAGGACGGCCAGCGTATGGCAAACTTTGATTGACGGCAGGGTCCCCAGTCGGTCGCAGGCTTCGTCCAGCAAGTACTCCTTGCGGATAGCCGAATTGGATTCGCGGGCCATTGTGAACTGAGGCCTCAAAATAGGCTGTACCCTGCAAGTAGTTGAACCCACCTAGACTGGATGAGCATGAAAGGTGGGCTATTGCTATTTTTCGCTCAGGGATTATGAGGTCCGAAAGGCACAGCCCATCAGTTCAAAAAGCCAATCATGGACTTTGCTCCCTCTTTGATTTCACACTCAGCAACTAGCGCCGAAAATAGGGTCTCAGGCGAAGAAATGCGCCGAAATCGGTGTTGGCGTGCAACTGCAGCAAAGTCACCTGGCGTCAGATTCTTCATTTGGCAGACTTGTGCAAGGACAGAAGGCGAGGGCAGGGCGATGGCAAACTGCTTGCAGTGCCGCAGGAAGAGTTCACTGCTTTGATCGGATCTTAGAAAGTCAAACTTCACTTTCAGGTCGAATCGACGAAGGGCTGCCTGGTCCAGTCCAGTCATCAGGTTGGTCGAGGCTACAAACACCCCTGAAAAAGACTCCATCTGGGTAAGCATTTCGTTGACCAAGCTGGACTCCCAGCTTGCCTTTGCGCCTCTTCGGTCCTGAAGGAAGCTGTCGACTTCATCTATCAAAAGCAGGGCGCCATCGTCCTCAGCCTGCCTAAACGCATCGGCGATGTTCTTTTCATTTTCTCCGACCCACTTTGACATCAGGTCTGAGGCTCGCTTGGTCAGCAATGGTATTTCCATTCTTTCGGCAAGCCATCGGCCATAGGCGGTCTTCCCAGTCCCTGGAGGGCCATACAAGCAAAGGCGCCCAGATTTGGACTCCATCAAGCCGATAGCAACCTGTTCAAGGTTTGAGTCGGCATGGATGAATGCCGGATCGTAGATGTCTGGCAACCGGTTGGCATCGTTCTTACGGAGGGGGCCATGCCCCGTACGCATTGAGCCCGGTGTATGACATGCTACCAATGGCGTTTAGTCCAACTACTGGAGGTGTTATCCGAAACATAGTACCGACTGCACACCTTCACGCGTCTGTTTCCGGTGATAACTGGCGCGTTGCGCGAGAACTGGGAGTGCAGTACCTAACCCGACTGCGCGATGAGACCCGACTCAGCGCCGCCCTTCAACCGTGCATAGACGCATTGCGTGCTCACCTGGATGATGCTTCTCAGAGGATAGGAAGGCTAGGGTAGTCAAGGCTAAATGGCCGAATTGCGATTCGCGGGGCCATTGTGAATCACAGAACCTGGGAGGCAAACATCGCCTTCGCGGTCAGCGCTGTTGCACAGGCAAGGGATGCGCAGAATCATGGGTCTTGCAGTGGATGCCCTGTTCACTGCTCCAAATGCAATCAATCGGTGGATTCGTTCATTTCATTTGGTTTAGCAAGAGTAGTTGTAGTCCGCTGGCCCTTTTTGACAAGGATTCAACAGCCAATCGCAGCAAGCCTGGCTGGGCCTCAATCAAGGTGAAGGATTCGCGTGCACGTGTGATACCGGTGTAGACAAGCTCCCTGGTCAACACCTTCCCGCCTCCCTCAGGAAGCACCATCGCGGTGTGTAGGAACTCCGACCCTTGGCTCTTGTGCACCGTCATGGCAAAAGCGGTTTCCACATGCGCCAGTCGACTCACACCCACTGCGCGCAGTTTGTCACCATCCAGAAAGTAGACGCGCAGCGCAGTCGATCCGGGCGGACCGGGCAGAGTCACGCCCACATCCCCATTGAATACCCCCAGTGCCGGGTCATTGCGGGTGACCATAACCGGACGCCCGGAATACCACTCGCCTCGGGGATTCAATAGCCCTGCAGTTTCCAAGGCGCGCAGCACGGACTGGTTCAAGCTGCGGGTACCCCAATCCCCGTCATGCACGGCACACAGAATGCGGAAACGATCGAAAGCCAACACAACACGTTTGACCCAGTCTTCGTGGTCGCCTGCGTTGCTCAATTCCTCCTTGGACCGTGCCTTGACGAGGCGCAGGTAGTCGGCATAGCAGGCAGTGGCCCCCCTGCGGCCCTGAACTGCCAGGTTCAATACTGTCGCTACGGTTGGTTGCTTCGTTGTTTGCAGCACGCCTGTGGTGTCAGTCGCAATCAGGTCGTGAGCGTTATCGCAATGCCCCGTATTGACTGCCACTGCCAACTGACCTATGAGCCCCCCAAATCGACGACTCTTTCGCAACATAACCGTCTGTTGTGCCAAAGGAGTTGGTTGGGCGACGGTGGCGATAAACTCATTTGGTATCACCTGAGAGGCCGTTGCCTTGGCATAGCGCGCCGTCTCGTTGTTGTAGTTCCCGACTACTGCATCGCGGCACAAGTCACCCAGTACTGCGCCTGCTTCTACCGAAGCGAGCTGGTCTTTGTCCCCGAGCAGTATCAGTTTGGCGCCTGGTGGCAGCGCTTGCAGCAATGCGGACATCATCTCCAGATGGATCATGGAGGCCTCATCCACTATAAGGATATCGACATCCAGCAGATTGGTGGCATTGAACCGGAACTCTCGCGTATCGACGCGGGCACCCAGCAGAGAGTGCAAAGTTCTTGCAGCGCCCATTCGCTGCGTCAGTGACCCCAAATCCAGATCATTCCCCAGGCGCTCACTCAGTTCCTGAAGAGAGAAGTCAATGGATTGCCGCAACCTTGCCGCCGCTTTTCCTGTGGGTGCTGCCAGCGCCACGCGAAGACTTTGGGGCGCATCGCTCATGGCAAACAGTAACGCGAGTAAGCGGGCTGCCGTGTAGGTCTTTCCCGTACCTGGACCACCGGTGATGACTGTCAGGCTCGCGCGCAGGGCAACCGCACAGGCCAGTTTTTGCCAATCCACGTCTTTCGCGTCCTCTTCAGGTTCACCGCCGGAGTCGAACAACCGATCCAGCCATTTGCTCACCAATGATTCGTTCACCTGATGGCTGGACGCACAGCGCTGAAGGATGGCGTGTGCCACTTGTTGCTCGTGCAGCCAGTAGCGGCGCAGGTACAGCAGAGGTTCATCCTCGGTACCGCTTAGAACCAAGGGCTGTCCGAGGTCAGCCGGATCGTCGAAAGACCGAACCAGGGGACTTGATCGCAATGCAATAAGCCAGTCATCCAGGCCTTTGGGTAAACCGCTCCAAAGCGCTTGTACTTCGGCTTGCGCAATCGGCGGCCATGCCAGTACGTCATCAGGGCTAGTGACAAGTAAGCGCAGCGGCAGACACGTGTGCCCCCGACCTTCCATCTGTGCCAGTACCGCCGTGCAAACCAGCAGGACGGGCGAAGCAGATGCATCAAGTTCCAGCATAAAGGTTGCCATGGCGCTATCCAGACGACGCAGCCAGCCTTTATCGGCCCATGCTTGAAGGACAGCCGAAGGGGAAGTTGCGGAGGCGGTCATCAAATGTGCACCAGGGTCGTTTGTAGTAATGAGGGCGTTCATACCTGCGCCTCCTCTTCGTTCAGCATGGAACCCAGTTCATCCATCAGGGGGATGCTTGCCGGAATCAGGCACACACCATTTTGCGGACCTTTAATGCCTCGCAGAAACAGGTATACCGCTCCTCCCAGATGTTGCGCGGGGTCGTAGGAAGCTCCGAGCCGGAGTTTGAGCAATCGGTGCAGTGCGAGCATGTAGATTGCTGCCTGTACGTCGTACCGATGGTGTGCCATGGCATGCGCAAGTGCATCGCCGCTGTAGGCCGCGTCGTCCTCGCCGAGGTAGTTGGACTTGTAGTCCAACACCCAGTATTTGCCCTCATGTTCAAAGACAAGGTCTGCAAAGCCCATCAGCATGCCGTGGAGTTGGCGCTCGGCGAGAGCAGGCCGATCGACGCCGACAAGAACATGTGCACGGCAATGCGCATCGATTTCCTTTGCTTCTATGCGGTCTACTGGAAGCCAGAACTCCATTTCCGGTAGCACGTGCACAAGGTCCATTAAGGTTGCGTTAGGTCCAGGCAACCGGGTTTGAACCACTTCAGAGAGCCAGGACTCAACAACCTCTGCGTATTTCCCCCTACCGGCACGTTCGCAGCGACGCTGCAGACGCTGTGTCAACGTCTCGTTGCCTGGCAATGCAAAGCCCTCAGAGGTCAGCCATTCCAGCTGGTCATGCAAGAAATTGCCCGCTTCTGCTCCTTTAGGGAACTTGTGCCACGTAGGTTGGCTCGACGCAATGGTGACGTTAGATGGCGTCCGTACGCCTGTTGTATCCGTAACATCAGGTTCATCATCAGCTGGTCGTGGAGACTGCAACAAGGACAGTTCGGAGCCTGATGGTGTTGTCGCGAGATCCCGGGTGAATTGAGAGAAGCTTCCAATCTTCCAGTTACGCTCAAACGCTGCCGTGTAGTCAAGCCTGTCTTGCAAGGCAGCACTGACTGTCGCACGTGACAGCGGAGTGCAAGGCGTTTCCGCGTCTGCGGCCTTGAGCACAATGTTTTTGTCGCCAGCGGCAAACTTTTCGAGCGGCCCCAGCCAATTGGTGGCGTCGATCGGGGCCGTCCCACCTAAAAGGTAGCCGGCGCCGCTGCTGTGCGAGATGCACGCATCGCTATTGCCTGTTTTTAGTGCAGAGAATCCCACCCAAAGGGCATGGCGTGCGCGGGTCAATGCAACGTAGAGGAGGCGCAAGTCTTCACGCAAGCGGTCACGATCGGCCAATGCGAGTTCGGTTTTGTCAAAGTCCAGACTCAAATGTCGGTTGCCCTCATCATCCGCCAGATTGACGAACGAGGTGAACCTTCGGTCCTTCTTACGAAAGCTGGTGGAGTAGGGCAGGCAGACGACGGAGTATTCCAGTCCCTTGCTCTTGTGGATCGTGATGACCTTGACCAAATCCGCGTCGCTTTCCAGGCGAACGACCTGTTCATCTCCCTGAGCACCACCTTCGCTGATTTCGGTCTGCAACCAACGGATCAAGGCCTGCTCGCCATCCAACGCGCTGCTGGCGGTTTGCAGCAGCTCGGCCAGATGCAGGAAGTTGGTTAGTTTGCGCTCGCCATCGAGATCACAGAGCCAGGTGGAAGCTAAACCGAGTTGGTGCAAGGTTTGGCGCAACATGGCCAGCACGCCTTGTGTCTGCCAAACGGTGCGCAATTGGCGCAGTTGCGCACTGCGCGCATCGAAGGCATCGTCATTGCTGGCAAGCCATCCCAATTCGTCGAGACTCAGTCCAACGGTGCCGGTTGCCAGTGCGGCGCGCACTAAGCGCACGTCCTGAGGTGCTGCGACAGCACGCAACCAATGCACCAGATCATGTGCCACAACACTGTCAAATACCGAGTCTTTGTCTGAGAGGTACACGGATGCAACGGAACGCCGTGCAAGCTCTTGCCGCACGGCGTCGGCTTCCTTGCCGGTACGCACCAGAACAGCTATATCTGCAGGACGCAATGGTTTGAATGGCTGGTCGACTTCTGCAAAGCCCGCCTTGGTATCGTTGAGCCAGGTGACGATTTGCTCAGCACAGCGTGCTGCAAAGACAATTCGGGAGCCTTCCGAGTTACGGAGCTCCAGGTCATGCACCAGGGTCATGGCGGGAACTAGACCGGTAGATGTGTTGAATCCTTCCTTGCGTCCGTTCGCGCGCACCTTGACAAAGGGTAGGGGATTGACTTCGCCCTGACGGTACATGAATGCCCCCTCAGACCGCAAAATGTCGGCTTGATCAAACCAGTGGTTCACTGCATTCACCACTGCATGCGTTGAGCGGAAGTTGGTTTCCAGCACATAGTGCCGCCCGGTCGTGGCTTTGCGCGCTTTCATGTAGCTAAAAATGTCCGCACCCCGAAAGCCGTATATGGACTGCTTGGGATCACCAATCAGCAGTAGGGCGCTATTCTTGTCGTTGGCTTGCGTCTGGTAGATCTGGTCGAAGATGTCGTACTGCAATGGCGACGTATCCTGAAACTCATCGATCAACGCGACTGGGTATTGCGCCAGAATGCGCTCTCGCAGTCGAACGCCGTTCGCACTGTGCAATGCCGTATTGAGACGGGTGAGCATGTCGGCAAAGCCAAAGCTGCCGCTTTGGCGTTTCAATAAGAGCAAGCGTTTTGCAACATTGGCGGTGGCGTGTTTGCGCAGTGCTGCTGAGATCGTGGGGAGTTTTTCCAGAGCGATCTGAAGTTGGGCAAACTCAAAAAACTCTTTGGGGAATGCAATATTGGGTGCGCCCGCAATGCGCACCTTTTGCAAACCGTCAGGCGTAAGTCGCTCCCATGCTGTCTTGCCCATAGCTTTTTCGAGCGAAACGTCTGCTGAATCCTTTGCCCATTCCCTGAGTATCGCGATCCACCTCTCAATGCTTGCGCGCTGCAAGGTGGACCATCCATTGGCCGCAGCGGGCAGCTGACCGAGGAGCCAGTCCTGCATGGCATCGGCACGGGTTCCCCATCCTTCCTTGAGCTTGCCTAGCGCGTCCAGCCGGTCCTGATCCGCCCTGGCAAGTGCGTCATCCAACGTTCCCGCACCCTCTGCAGCTGGTATGTCTTGACCGAGAATAGCCTTCGTATCCTCGACAAGTCTGTCGACGCTGGACCAGACTTCAAGGACTTTTTCCAGGGATTCCAACTTCAACGGATAGCAGTTCTGGCGCCAATAGTCCTGGGACGCTTGCAGTCGCATGGCATCTTCATCGGCGACCAGTTCCTCGTCAAACAGGCAACCGCTGTCGAATGCATGTTCCTTGAGCATGCGTTGGCACCAGGCGTCGATGGTGTGTACGGAAGCATCATCCATACTTTCTGCTGCCAGTGCCAGCAGCCACGCTGCATGGTCACGCGCTTGCCCAAGCGGGTACGCTGACATTAACGATTCAAGAACGGGATCGTTGGCATCGAACGGCCTTTGCCCACGGAATCTTTGCGCCGCCACGATCAACCGGTCCCGGATCCGGTCAGACAGTTCGCGCGTCGCGGCCCGGGTAAAGGTCATCACCAGAATTTCCGAGGGGCGCAATGGGCGGGCAAAGCCATGTTCGGACCCGTGCCCTAGTACCAGGCGCAGGTACAGCGCAGCAATGGTCCAGGTCTTGCCGGTGCCAGCACTGGCTTCAATGAGGCGACTGCCCCATAGGTCGAAACGGTCCGCTTGGAGAACCAGGCTTGCTTGCGAATCGGGGGGCATTGCGGGGCTCGCCTTTGATGATTTCTTGTTCATACTGCCACCTCGGAGCTTTCCTCATTCGTCACATGCGCTGCGGCTGTTACCTGCTGCTTAGTCCACTCCAACAGTGGTGTGTAGACGGCCTTTGCTAGCACTGCAAAGCGGCCATCGGCTGCCAGTGCGTCGAAGTCTGGATACATCCGGGCCAGGCAAGTGTCTTGAACTTCTCCACTACTCATGTACCCGCCCTCGTATGACGTGGCGGCATCCTTTTCAGCCGCGAAGGCTAGGGCAGTCTTGAGAGGCAAGGGGAGCGGAGAGTTCATGCCTTCGCTCCAAAGTTGCAACAGGCCTTTCAGTGTTTGCACTGCCTTTTCTTGCGGGTAGGGGGGAATTTCCACCACCCCATCGCGGCCCACGAGAATGCCGCGGGCCATGGCGCCGCTTGCGGCAATGGCAAGCGTTCGCACCCAGGCGTCCAATAGCTTCTCTGGTCGCGCAGAGTAGTCTTTGCGAACTTTGACGAGAAGGTTGCTGGGCTGCAATTCCAACCAAGCAACAGGGCTACTGAATGCCTCTTCAGCAACCGTTTCAGGTGGTACGTCACCGCCACGCAGATGGTCAATCCAGTCCTCCAGCACGACAGCGCCTTCTTGCAGTCGGACGGATTGGCGGTTGGCGTTGTGGGGGAACCTGGCCTGTTCAACATGCCATGCACCCAGCATAGTTGCCAGCGCTTCCTCCAGGCCATTTTGTTCGAGATCACCAAACACTTTGAGCGGCAACTCGCCGGACTTTCGGAGCTTGGCAAGTGATTGGGCGACGCGAACCTGTTCCTGTGCCTCATTGTGCTGGTTTCCATCCGATTTCTGGATGGCTGTGGAAAGCAGCTGCCCGAGCAGGCCGTACCGCTGCAAGCCATCGAGACCAAAGCTTTCGTCGTCGGCGTTTTCCTCCTGGGTCTCGTCAAAGACCACTTGCAGGCGGTGCCTGAAGAAGGCCTTGACCGGGTTGCGCAGGAACTGGGTGAGTTGGCTGAGTGTCAGGGGAACGTTGGGCGACGGCACAAAGGGTGCCATCGGTTCAATGGGTGATAGCACGTTGCCCTCACCGTCCGCTCTCTCCTGGGGTGTATGGACAGCCCTCCATTCTCTGGCAAAGGTTACCAAGGAGCTCCCCTCTTCGAAATACCGGCGACTGAAAGGCTGCAGAGGGTGCTGTGTTGTGCGCTCGGTGACCACGTCCTTGCCCCAACCCGCGCTCAAGTAGTCGCGCAGTTGGGAGACCAGGACGGATGGAGGTTGCTCGCTGTTGTCGCGCACACTGTGCCCGCACCAGCCGACATAGAACACCTGTCGTGCGGAAAGCAGCGCCTCGAGCATGAGCTGGCGGTCGTCATCGCGCCGTGAGCGGTCACCGGGACGGGAATTGCCCATCAAACCCATCAAATCAAAGTCGCTGCGCGTACCGCGGCGAGGGTAATCACCGTCGTTCATGCCCAGCAGGCACACGACTTCAAAGGGAATGGCTCGCATGGGCATCAAGGTGCAGAAAGTTACCCCACCGGCTCGGAAACGCTGGTTGAGGCTGGGTGTTTCCACCGCTTCCATCCATGCCGACCGCGCGACGACTAGGGGGATCACTTCGCCAAACCGGGCTTGTTCACAGGCTTCCTGCCATGCAACGAGCCCCGCTTCAAGGGCGCGCAATGCCTGCTTGTCGGGATCTGACTCGCATCGGACCATATCGACAAGCAAGTCTCTGCAGCGGTCGGCCCAAATCACCGGCGTAGCCGGGGTGCTCGCCACACTCCACCACTTCAATAGAGCCTGCAGCAGGTGAGCCAAGGATCCGGCGAGTTCTGCTTCTAGTCCGCCCACCTCCGCATAGGGCTCAATGGCTTCCAAGCTGCCTAAGCGGACGTCGACTGGCACGGCACCGCTGGCGTAGCCGGGGTCCCCTCGTTTTCAGTGCAATAACTGGCGGTACGCAAAGCCAGCACTGGCGCGGGTGTGGTGTGGGTAGATCGTTGATTTCATTGGTTTTCCTGTTCACTTTCAAATCCGGGATTCGTGGCGT
>JBPOIP010000132.1:0-4168 GCA_052034395.1 Pseudomonadota bacterium | reverse complement strand
CGACGTCCGAGAACGAGCAGGTCTTCGAGTCCATCCTCAGCTCGGGCATCAACATCGTCAACTCGGACCAGCGTGTCTCCGGCGTCACGACCATCCGTGTGATGCTGGCCGACCTGAACAGCCTCGACGAGATCAACAAGACCAAGAAGGGCGTCTACATCGACAAGAGCATGAGTGGTTGGTCGTCAACTGGATCGAGGCCACCCAGGGCGTGCTCGCCAACACCAAGTTCAAGAGCGAAACGCCGACTTGGTTGAAGTCCGTCAGCGAACGGTCTCCCTTTCACGTGCCCAACGAGCAGATCCGTGCGCAACGTGTCTTGGAGCGTCTCGTCGACGCCATGGGCCCATGCCAGTCAATCGATCTGATCAGCGTTTTCAACGTCAAGCACATCCTAGACTCTGCGCGCAAGAGCCGCGAGATGGCGACGTCCGCACAATCCGCCTCGGTTCCTGGTGGTCCCGTTCAAACGAGCGAGAAACCAGAAACCGTTGATGATATGATCGTCTAGGAGAATTCGATGGCGGGAAAAACCACCAAGGTTTCGTTGCCTGTCGTCGACGTCGACGATGCTTCCGTTGCTCCCGATTGCCAAAGCTCGGGCCAGAAGGGCGTTGCGTGTGCAGGCTGCGCCCTCGAGCGCAAGGGTCGTGTCTCCGGCTCGGGCGCTACCGGCGAAGTCGACATCATGTTCGTGTCGGAGTCGCCGTCTTCGTGGTCGGTGAACAACAAGGAGGTCTTCTACGGCCGGGGCGGGCGCATCATCCGAACCGCCTGGCGCGATCTGAAGCTCCTAGACGAGAAGTCGGGCGGCCAGCTCCGCATGCGCCACATGCGAAAGTGGGACACCTACGCGGTCCAGTGCCAGGTCGAAGAAGGCCGTGACCAGACCGCGACCGTGCCCAAGGCCGTCATCGATCGGTGTTCGGTTTACCTTCGCAGCGCCATCAAGAACAAGCGTCCGAAGATCATCATGGCGCTTGGTGCCAACGCGCTCAAGGCGCTGGGGTACAAGGGCGAGAAGTTCATGGAGGCTCGAGGCCGCCTCCTGGACATGGAGGTCGCAGGTCACCACGTAAAGGTCATCCCGTCGTTCTCGACGAAGCACCTGATGGCCAAGACGGGCCTCTTCAACCTCTTCTATAACGACTTCGTGCGGGCCGTGCGCATCGCAGCCGGGGTTGACGACGCAGCGGCGAGCGTCTCGATCGAAGAGCTGACCAAGGATTACCGTATCCCCAAGACGGTCCAGGACGTGAAAGACGTCTGTGACCACATCATCGAGTACGTCACGCAGGACGCACCGCCGGGCGCCAAAGCGTCGCAGTGTTCGCTTGCCGTCGACACCGAGACCAACACCGTCAACCCCTACCGGGAAGACGCCAAGGTGTTGTGTATCTCGTTTGCGTGGGACGTCGGAAAGTCTACGGCGATCCCGCTCTACCACAAGGACTCGCCATGGACGCCCGAGGAACTCGAGGAGGTCATCGGGCACGTTCGCCGCGTGCTGGAGTGTCCGAAGCCGAAGGTGTTCCACAACGCCAAGTTCGACTTGAAGTTCCTCGAGTTGCGGCACGGCTTCCGTGTGAACAACGTCGCGTGGGACACGATGCTTGGCGAGCACCTCTTGCGCGAGGACATGTCGGGCGCCTACTCGTTGAAGATCCTCGGCCGTAGTAACTTCCCGCAGTTCTCGAACTACGCCGATAAGGTCCACGAGCTGGCAACCCAGTTGACGACGGAAGAGGAGGCCGTCCACTCGGTCATCGCCGGCTGCAAGAAGGGGAAGATCAAAAAGGATGCCGAAGGTTTTGAAGACGGCATGGTTGCCGAGATGGGCAAGGCCGAACTTGAGAAGTACCTGTTCGGCGCCAAGAAGGACCGCAAGAAGCAGGTCTTCGATTCGGGGTATGAGCGCGTCGACATCGACGTCCTGCTGGTCTACGCCGCCATCGATACCGACCTGACCCGGCGCCTGCTGCGTAACCAGTTCACGCGCATGAAGGCGGAGAACTTCATGTCTGCCAAGGGGTTGATGACAACCCACTGCATTCCGGGCTCTCGTTCGCTTGGGCGGATGGAGTACAAGGGGATGAAGGTCGACAAGCCCTATCTCGAGTTTCTCGAGACGGAGCTGTCGAAGGTCGTCGCGCAGAAGGAAAGCATCCTCCAGTCGTATTGGCGCGGGGCGGGAGAGTTCAACCCCAACTCGACCCAGCACATCGGCAAGGTGCTCTTCATTGACGGCATCTACGATGAAGCCACGGGCAAGTACGTCGATCGGCAGGGTCCGTGGGTCGAACGCAACAAGAAGTCGGAGCAGTGGAAGACCGACAAGAAGACGCTGCGTGCGATTGCCGAGAAGACGGGATGCAAGTTCACGACGAACCTGCTCGAGTACCGGTCGGCGCACAAGGCGCTGTCGGGTTTCGTCCACGACATCAAGATCCTGTCGGCGTACGACAACTATCTGCACACCAACTTCCACCTGCATGGGACGTCGACGGGACGCCTCTCGTCGAACAACCTGAACATGCAGAACCTTCCGCCGTGGCTGGCGGGGTTCAACATCAAGAAGATCTTTGTCCCGGATGACGACGACGAGGTCATCGTCAACCTTGACTACAAGGGCGCCGAGATTCGCGTATTCACGGCGTATGCGCCAGACCCGCAACTGATCGAGGCGCTCAACAACGGCCTCGACGTCCATAGCTGGTTCACGCAGGAAATCTTCGGGATTCCTTACGAGGAGGTCGAGCGCCTCAAGGAAACCGACAAGAAGATGAAGGCGCTCCGCACGACGGTGAAGCGCGTCGTCTTCGGCATCCTCTACGGTGCCATGGCCAAGAAGATCGCTGAGACTGCCGGCATCTCCGAGGAGGAAGCCCAAAACGTCATCGACAAGCTCTTCGCCCGGTTCCCTTCTCTCAAGGGCTACATGGATTCGACGGTCGCGACGATTCACATGACGGGCTTCGTCGAGACCCTGTTCTATCGCCGCCGCCGCTTCCCGCTCCAGGGCGTCAACGGTTTCTTCCGTGGGCAGGCCGAACGGCGCGGCAAGAACATGAAGATCCAGTCCACGTCCTCGGACATCGTGCTCGGCCAGTTGGTCGAGTTGGACGAGCACATGCCCGACGTCGGAGGGCGGTTGCTGATCACGGTGCACGACTCGATCGTCGCGACGTGCAAGAAGAAGTACATCCACCAGTTGCCGGACTTCCTCGACCACTACTGCGTCAAACGCGTCGCCGAGAAGTATCCGTGGCTCCCGGTTTCCTTTGCTTGTGACATCAGCGTCGGTCCGAGCTACGGCGAACAGATGTCGATTGACGAGTACGTCAAAAAAACAGGGCTCCGTAGGGAGATGACTCCCGAGGAAGCCCTGCTCTACACGCTCGACGAGGAAGCAATCAATGACCTCCGCGAAGACGAAGACGAAGTCCGCGAACGAGACGCCATCGCCGCTGTCGTGGGATAGCGTTCGCAAGAAGCCCATCCTGATGTTTCAGACCTTGCGGGGTCCGATGATGGGGCACTTCGACAAGATGCCCAACGGCGGGGCCGTGCGCATCTACGCGCCCGCGATGGTCACAATGCCCAACGCGAGCAACGTCGTGTTCTTGCCTGTGGCGTTCATCGAGCACCACATGGACCTGTACCTGTCGACGGTAATGGGCACCAACATGCCCCCCGAGATCGTCCTCAAGGGCTACGCGGGCTTCTTCGAGCAGTTCATCCGCGGAGGCTACGCCATGGTGCCCGTCGTCGTTCGTGCAGGCATCGAAGGCCAGGAGCACGCCGTGGAAGTTTCGACACCCGCCGCTGATTCAACCAAGGAAGGGGAGGCTCCCGCTGATGACGCCGAGGTCTGTCCGGGGTGCCAGGCCACCGTCGCGGACTGGCAAGATCACTTCCCCGTGCTCACCCAGGCAGGCGGGGATCTCGGACAGAAACTGTGGACGTGCGAGCTTCGTCAGCCGGGGTTGCGGGAGCTGCACCCGCAATACGAACCGCCGCATCCTTCGACTGTCGAATGACTTGATCAAAACCAAAAAACACCCGATTATGTGGTAAAACAACAAGAGAGCAATCTATGTATCCACGTCCCGCTACCCTGCGCGAGTACGACCTGTTCTTCTTCGACTGTGAGACGGGTGGCCTCAAT
>JBPOIP010000193.1:0-3055 GCA_052034395.1 Pseudomonadota bacterium | reverse complement strand
CCTCGGCGCGCTACGGTACCTATGCCATGGAAATCCTGATCAACCACCTGATCAAGCTCGGCGCGCGCCGCGACAACCTCGAAGCCAAGATCTTCGGCGGCGGTCGGGTCATGGCCGCGCTGTCGAGCTCCAACGTCGGCGAGCGCAATAGCAGCTTCGTGCTCGACTTCCTGCGCACCGAGGGCATCCCGGTGATGGCGCGCGACCTGCTCGACGTATATCCGCGCAAGGTGTATTTCTTCCCCAACACCGGCCGCGTGCTGGTGAAGAAACTGACCCGCATGCACAACGACACCCTGGCCAAGCGCGAGCGCGAATACGCCGCGCGCCTCACCGAAACGCCGATCGCCGGCGAAGTCGAACTGTTCTGACCATGACCATCAAGGTACTCATCGTCGACGACTCGGCCCTGATGCGGGCGCTGCTCGCCGAGATCATCTCCGGCGCCGCAGACCTGGAGGTGGTCGGCGCCGCGCCCGACCCGATCGCCGCGCGCGAAATGATCAAGGCATTGAACCCCGACGTGCTGACCCTCGATGTCGAAATGCCGCGCATGGACGGCCTCGAATTCCTCGACCGGCTGATGCGCCTGCGGCCGATGCCGGTGATCATGATTTCCTCATTCACCGCCGCCGGCTCGGAAGTTACGCTGCGCGCGCTGGAGCTCGGCGCCGTCGATTACCTGGCCAAGCCGCAGGCCGGCAATCTGGCGGTGCTGCAGGCCTACGCCGATGACATCCGCGACAAGATCCGCGCCGCCGCCGGCGCCAAGTTGAAGGCCGCGCCACGAATCGCCGCTGCTCCAGCGCCGACTCCTGCACCGGCCGCCGGCAATTTCTCCCAACGCCTGTTGAACGAGACGGTGATCGGCATCGGCGCCTCGACCGGCGGCACCGAGGCGATCAAGGACGTCCTGGTCGCGCTGCCCAGGGACATGCCGCCGATCGTGATGGTGCAGCACATGCCCGAGACTTTCACGCCGTCCTTTGCCAAGCGGCTTGACAGCCTGTCCAGGCTCAATGTCATCGAGGCGCAGGGCGGCGAACGCCTGAAGCCAGGCATGGCCTACCTGGCGCCCGGCCACTCGCACATGCGGGTGCGCAAAAGCGCGGGCGGCTGCGTGCTGGAGTTGTCCCAGGACGAACCCGTCAATCGCCATCGGCCGGCCGCCGACGTGCTGTTCAATTCGATGGCCGAGCACCTCGGCCGGCGCGCGCTGGGCGTGATCCTCACCGGCATGGGCAAGGACGGCGCCCAGGGCCTGCTCGCCATGCGCCGCGCGGGGGCATGGAACATCGGCCAGGACCAGGCCTCCTGCGTGGTCTATGGCATGCCGCGCGAGGCCGCGCTGGTCGGCGCGCTGGACGAAGTGGCAAGCCTGCCGGCCATCGCGCCGGCCCTGATCTCGCACCTGCGCGCGTTGGACGGACGCTGAACGGCACGCGGCGCGCCGGTTTCAAACCTTCACCCGGGGCGCCCAATCATCGCCATGACGGCCAATGCCTTCGCCGAAGACAAGGCGCGCTGCATCGCCGCCGGAATGAACGATTTCCTCGCCAAGCCCTTCGAGCCGGAAACGCTGTTTCGCAAACTGCTGGAATGGCTGGAGCAGCACAAGGCCTGAAGCCCGGCGCGCCGATTTACTCCACCGTGACGCTTTTCGCCAGATTGCGTGGCTTGTGGCTCCGGCCGCTCGCGGATGAACCGCGCTCGCTTAACCGGCTGCGCCGATTTGCCTGCACTGCAAGCCACGGGCTTCCATCCAGCATCCGCATCACTCCACCGTGACGCTTTTCGCCCGATTGCGTGGCTTGTCTACATCGGTACCCTTGACCAGGGCGGCGTGATACGACAGGAGTTGCAGCGGCACCACGTGCAGCACGGGCGACAGCAGGCCGTAGTGCTCGGGCAGGCGCAGCACGTGCAGGCCGGCTTCCTCGTCGAAGGCCGAGTCGGCGTCGGCGAACACGTACAGCTCGCCACCGCGCGCGGCGACTTCCTTGAGGTTGGATTTGAGTTTTTCCAGCAATGCGTCGTTGGGGGCGATGCTGATCACCGGCATGGTGCTGTCCACCAGCGCCAGCGGGCCGTGCTTGAGTTCGCCGGCGGGGTAGCCCTCGGCGTGGATGTAGGAGATTTCCTTGAGCTTCAGCGCGCCTTCCAGGGCGATCGGGTAATGGTGGCCTCGGCCGAGGAAAAGGGCGTGCTGCTTGTCGGCGAAGTGCCCGGCCCAGGCCTTGATCTCGGGTTCCAGCGCCAGCACCTTCTGCACCGCGACCGGCAAGTGGCGCAAGGCCTTCAGGTGGTCGGCCTCCTGTTCCGGCGGCAGGCGTCCCGTCGCCTTGGCCAGGGTCACGGCGAGCAAAAACAAGGCCGCGAGCTGGGTGGTGAAGGCCTTGGTCGAGGCCACGCCGATCTCGGGGCCGGCGCGGGTCAGGAAGCGCAGCGCGCACTCGCGCACGATGGCGGATTCGGGCACGTTGCAGATCGCCAGCGTGCGGCCCATGCCTTGCGCCTTGGCGTGCTTGATCGAGGCCAGGGTATCGGCGGTCTCGCCCGACTGCGAAATGGCGACCACGAGTTGCTCGGGATTGGCGACCGAAGCGCGATAACGGTATTCGCTGGCGATTTCGACGCTGCACGGCACGCCGGCCAACTGCTCGATCCAGTAGCGGGCCACCAGGCCGGCGTGGAAGCTGGTGCCGCAGGCCAGGATCAGCACCGAGCGCAGGCCGTTGAGCATTTCCGGCGCGGCGACGCCGAACAGGTTGGGGCTGATGGCCTGTGCGCCGCCGATCAGTTCGAGCGTCGCCGCCAGCGCCTGCGGCTGTTCGAAGATTTCCTTCTGCATGTAATGCGTGTATTCGCCCAGCTCGACGTCGTCGGCCGAGAGCGTGCTTTCATGCACCGGGCGCTGTTCCGGGATACTCATCGCCGTGCCGCCAGCGCCGACTATCCGGATTGCATCGCGACGCAGCTCGGCGACATCGCCCTCTTCCAGATAAATCATGCGCCGCGTCACCTGCAACAGGGCCGAGGCATCCGACGCGGCATA
>JBPOIP010000059.1:0-16534 GCA_052034395.1 Pseudomonadota bacterium | reverse complement strand
AACACTTTTTTTTGCGGCGGCTGAACCAACCAGCGCGCCGCTGTGGGACTGTGAGGATATTCCTGTGGTTCGCAGGCTGTTCTGAGGTGCGATACTTGGCCTCATGTGGTTGAAATGCCTATCCGTCAAACTTCTCTTCTTTTTCTTGCTATTGGCAGGCTTTGGCATTGCGAATGCGGGCGCACGCCCCACGGCTTTGGCGTTTTATTACGGTGCCAATCCACCTTGGGGTGAGTTACAAGCGTTTGATGTGGTGGTGGTCGACCCTGGGCATGTCCCTGAACCGCAAACCGTTGCAGCACCCCACACCCGCTTGGTAGCCTACGTTGCTTTGGGTGAGGTACAACCCTCGCGCCCCTACTCTGCTGGCATTCCAGCGGCATGGCTGGTGGGTGAAAACAAGGACTGGGGCAGCCGCGTGATTGACCAAGCGCGCCCCGAGTGGCAAGCATTTTTTGTGGACAACGTGATCGCCCCTTTGTGGCAAAAGGGCTACCGCAGCTTCTTTTTAGACACGCTGGACTCCTACCACTTGGTAGCCAAAACCCCAGAAGCCCGCGCGCTACAGGAAGCCGGTATGGTCGCCACCATTGAGCTTTTGAAACAGCGTTTCCCCGAAGCCAAATTAATTTTCAACCGGGGTTTTGAGATTTTGCCCAAAGTCCACCGCCATGTGGAAATGGTGGTCGCCGAATCTCTTTTTCAAGGTTACAACGCGGGCAAACAGGTGTACACCGAAGTGAGTGCCAGCGACCGCGAATGGTTGCTAGGGCAATTGCAACGCGCCCAAAAAGACTACCAGCTTGCCGCTGCCGCGATTGACTACGTGCCAGCCGCGAACCGCGAATTAGCCCGCAAGACCGCACAGCGCATTCAAGACTTGGGCTTGCTTGCGTGGGTTGCCACGCCGGATTTGGCGAGTGTGGGCGTGGGCAATATTGAGGTGATGCCGCGCAAGGTGCTAATCATTCACAGCAAAGTGCAATCCGAATACCACTTGCGTTGGGCAGAAGCTGTGCGCATCGGGTCTTTGCCACTGAACTACCTAGGCTACGCACCCGAATTTGTGGACATTGACCACTTGCCGCAAGCGATCTTGGTCGGGCGCTACGCAGGTGTTGTGGTCTGGCTCGACGACCACGTAGCACCGGCCGAACAAAGCAAGCTCAGCGAGTGGCTTATGCCCCAAGTACGGGACAAACTGCCGCTTGCATTGGTCAAGGCACCCGACTTTTTGCTCCAAGGCGACATTGGCAAATTGCTGGGCATACGCTGGGGCAATTCGGACAATATTGGCAACCCAATGCCCAAAATCGTGCAGCAAAGCCCCATCATGGGATTTGAAACACAGGTACGGGCCGATTTGGCGGCCTTCATGGCCATCAGCCCTGCGGATGGCGAGCCTTTGCTGACCATTCAACGCGGCGAGCACAAAGAGGTGGGAGCGGCTTTCACCCCGTGGGGTGGCTATGTACTGGACTCTTTTTTTGCCATCGTGCTTCCTGGGCAAAATGGCGACCGCTGGGTGATTGACCCCTTTGCTTTCTTCAAAAAGGCACTGCGCTTGCCCGACATGCCCGTGCCCGACGTGACCACGGAAACCGGGCGGCGCATGTTGATGATCCACATGGATGGTGATGGCTTTGTCAGCCGCTCAGAATTGCCGGGCAACCCCTTTGCGGGCGAGGTCGTGTTGCAGCGCGTGGCCAAGAAGTACCCCTTGCCCATGACACTTTCGGTGATCGAAGCCGAACTCTCGCCCACAGGTTTGTACCCCAGTCTGTCTAAAGAAGCGGAAAAAATTGCCCGCGAAATCTACAAGCTGCCCAACGTCGCCATGGCCTCGCACAGCTATTCGCACCCTTTCGTGTGGCGCAAGGCCTCTACCAGTGACGACACTTCTGGCTACAACCTGCGTCTACCGGGTTACCAATTCAATCTTGAGCGGGAAGTGACGGGCTCCATTCGCTACATTGAAACCCGCTTGGCACCGCCGGGCAAGAAAGTAGAAGCATTTCTCTGGACGGGTGACTGCATTCCCGGCAACGATGCGGTGCAGGCCGTCAAAAATGCGGGGGTTATCAATATGAATGGAGGGGATTCAGTGGCCACACGCTCAAACCCATCACTAACCCAAATCGAAGGTTTTGGTGTGCCCCGCGCCAGCGGTATGCACGTTTATGCCCCCAACCAAAACGAAAACGTCTATACCAACAACTGGACTGGCCCTTTTTACGGCTTTGATCGGGTGATTGAAACTTTTGAACTCACAGAAACACCGCGCCGCTTAAAGCCCATCAACATTTACTTCCACACCTACATCACCACCAAGGCTGGGGGTATGCGCTCGCTGGACAAAGTGTTTGACTACGCCTTGGCACAAGAAACCACCCCTGTGCAGATTGCGGACTACGCCCGCAAGGTAGAAGACTTCCAAAACCTCTCCATCGCAAAAACAGCGTCGGGTTGGCGCATTCGTGGCACGGGGCATTTGCGCACCTTGCGCATCCCCAACCGTTTGGGGCAACCGCAGCTTGCAGCCAGTGAAGCAGTGGCTGGTTTTTCCGAAGGCAAAGAGGAGTCTTATGTCCATTTAAGTGGCAATTGGGCAGAATTGGCTTTAGGCTCTGTGCGCAGCACGCAGCCGCGTTTGGTTTCTGCCAATGCACGCATCGATCAATTCACCCAATCTGCAAAAAACCTTCAGTGGCACTTGAAGGGCTATGTACCCCTAAAATTCCGCCTCGCCGATGTGGAGGGGTGCCAAATTCGCATCGCAGGCCGTGCCATACACCCAACAAAAACCGCCGGCCCATTCAGTGATTTTGAAGTAAAAACCCATGTTGCCATCCCGCTCGAAGCGATATGCCGTTGATTCAGACGACGTGAATCGGCTGGAGCTCACCACGCCTTTGCGCTTGGTGGGCATTGCGGTGTTGGTGGGTGCGGTGCTGGTGGTGATCTTTCCGCGCGGTTCTTTGGTGGAGATGCTGTACAAGCAACGCGACTTTGACCCGCTTACCCTGTCCTACATTCACAACCTGTACCGTGCCGATCCCAACAACGCCGACGTGGCTTTGTTTTTGGCGCGCATCATGCAGTCCAAGTGGACGATCGATGAAATGGAAGGCGCTTTGCTGCGCTTGACCAAAGAGGGCACTGATCGCCAACGTATGGAGTGCGATCAATTGTTGTACGCCGCATACACCAAAGGCTTGCAACAATTTCCCTCTGGGGCAGCGCGTGCAAGGTATGTACGGGGTATCACCGCTCTGTTGCAACAAGCACTGGAGGAACAATGGCAGCCCGAGGAATTGCTGGTATTTTCGGCCAAAGCGTTTGAGTTGGGGCAAGCAAAACTTGGCATGAATTACTTGCGGAAGATACCCAACGTGCTTCCGGTAGCGGTGCTTGAGCAATGGGGTGATCAGGCTTTGGGGCAAGGTCGATACGGTGATGCTGCTGCATTTTTTTTGTTCGCGCGCTCACAAACTACCGCTATTGAGGATGCCAGACACTTTTTCCGCAAAGGGGTGGGTGCCTATATGGCAGCATCCATGTTTGACGAGGCCATGGATCATGCCGACGAGTACATTGGCAATTTGGAGTCGGACTTGCAAACTCTGCGCTACTTGGCCACGACCGCGCTGGCGGCGGGCAAGCCGCAACAGGCTGCACACTATGCACGCTTGCTGGTGTTTGCCGCCGATACCCGGGCGGTGCCATGAGGAGCCATACTTGGGCACTTTTCGCAACCGTGTGCAGTGCCGCTGCGCCTGCGCTGGCATCCACCGTGGTGGTGCCCGAGCAGGATTATTATTCGTGGCAAGTTTCCAGTGCCAGCACCCCCGAAAAGCTCCAAGCGGTTTACCAAGAATACGCCGAATTGCCCTATGTCCGTTTAGAGCGCAGAGGCTCGCTCTATGTGGTGCGCGTGGGGTTTTGGAAGGATAGGCAAACGGCGGAAGCATCTGGTATCGGCAAGCGGATTCCTGGCGCGCTCTTGCGTGTTGCAAGCCTCCAGCCCAAACTTCTTCTGCAACACAACTGGAAACTGGCACCCGATGACCACTCTGAATCCGTTGCCTCGACACCCGTAACCCCTTCACACGCTGCCGCTGCCCCTGCGCCAACGGCACCCACTACTGCGCCCCAGACTCCAGCAACCGCAACAGTTTCGAACGCATCGGCAGCGGCTGCCCGTACCCCGCGTGACGACGCTTCAGCACCTGTCGGCAATGGGCGCGTGTTTAATGCGGAAGATCACTTGTTGGCGTTTGATATCTTGGTCAAAGCCGGTGACACCAAGAGCGCTTTTCAGGTAGCCCAACAGGCAGTAGCCGCCTTGCCACAAGATCGTGCCTGGCGGCTGCGGTTAATCCAAGTTGCGACCTGGGTCAGCCGCTCGGACATTGCTGCGGATCAATGGCTCACTCTGTTCAAGCAAGGGGATCATTCCAGCGAGACACTTTCCAAAGCCATCGAACTCGCCCCACTAACCGATCAGCCGTTGGTCGCACTCCAAGCGTGGGCGGTTTACACAGAAAAGCACACCCTGACCGATGCGCAGTGGAATGACATTTACACCCTGTATGAGAATGCTGCAGAGCCCAAGCGCGGTTCGCTATTCTTTGAAGGCCAATACCGCATCAACCGCAAGCCCATGCTGCTAGAAATGGCGGCTCGACAAGCCGAGAATTCGGGTGACGATGACCGCGCCGACCAGCTATTTATTGAGCACGCGGCACTGAGTCCCTTTTCTCTGAACAGCGTGCTGCGCGCAGTCGTTCGCTTGTTGCGGCGCGACCGTCTGCCACAGGCTTTGGCTTTGTTGAAGGAGCATGAGCCATCCGTTCCAGAAAACGCATCCGAATTCTGGGGGCTACTGGGACAGGTAGCGTGGGCCTTAGGGGATCAAGATGCCTCGCGCGCGGGTTACCAACGCTTCATTCACCAGCCCCCCGCCACAGCCTCTGACTGGGGGCGCTTAATTTACCTGCTACGCCCCAATCACCCAGAGCAGGCTGCGGATTTGTCCATTGAAGCCTATCGCAAGTTTGGCAATATTGATCAGTTGCTAGAGGCTTTGGGGATTTATTCCGAGCTAGGCAACATCACAGCACAAGGGCGCGTATTGGCTTCATTGGGGCATGACAAGTCGGAAGAACTGGCCAACAAGCACATACGTTTTTTGCTACTGCGTATCCAGTATTACCAAAAAACCAAAGCACTCGATAAGGCTTGGGCGGATATTCGCCGTGCACTCAAAATGGCACCGCGCAATGTGGATGTCGTCGCCTCTGCATTGTGGTACTTAACGGACACCGCCCGGATCGAAGAACTTAAGGTTTTTATACGGGATCACAAATCCTTTGCACTTGAGCAGTCGCGCCTATGGTCGGGGTTTGCCGCTGCGAATCAGTTATTGGAGCAGCACCGCGAAGCCGTCCGGTGGTACGAGACCATCATCAAAGCCAAAGCCGATGACCCTTTGATGCTGCTCAATTACGCCGATGCATTGCACCGCATCAACCGCGCTGGTATGGCGGATCGGGTACGTCGGCACGCTTGGCTCCAATTAAAAGAGCGCCACCCCAATCCCGCAGATGCACTGCGCCCGCATGAAAACAGTGAGTTGCTCGCGTTCTCTCGGCTCACCATGATGAACCAAGCCAGTGACCCTGGTATGGCTTTGGTGCGCCAACTGGTTGCCCAACTGCGTGGCGTGCCCAACCACCAAGAGCTTGATCGTCAGACTTTGGCACTCGTTTTGGGTTGGTCTATTGTGAAAGAGCAGTTTCACAATGCCCGCTCTTGGATTTGGCGGCGCTACTCCAGCCAGATCGAGGCCGATGCGCCGCTGTGGGGCGATAGCCAATCGGCACTCCAAGTCAAGGAGTCACCCGTTATGGATAGACTATTGACGCGCCACGGCGAGGCTCTGCCGGTCTATAACCGTTACGACATTGCTTACGATTTGGGACATGCACAACAGGCTTTGGACGTTGCCTTCAAAGGCATGGAACCGCAGGACGATGAACCGCTTTATGACCGATTTCGCCAGCATGCTCCGCTGCACGCTCACTACGCCCAAGTGGAGGCAGTGGCAGAACGGAGCGCCGACTACGCTGGCAATCACTTGCACTTCGAAGCGCGTTTGGTAATCAACCCCCGATTGCACGTCCTATTGGGTGCGACCCAACAGGCTCAAACGGGCAGTGGCGTAGTTTTAGGCGACCTCACGCCCGACTTCGACCAATTGGCCAGCCTAGAGGCACGTTGGCTAGGGCCACGTGCACAATACAGCCTAGCCGTTTTTGCACGCGACTCATCACAAAGCCTTTATGGCTTGCGCTTGGGGCACACCTACCAATGGACTGGGCACTCCAGCTTGGAAGCCAATCTAAGCCTTCGCGCCGAATCGACTTTATCGCTTCCACTGCGGGTGGCGGGCTATGAAAACACCATTGGCGGTGCCGCCAATTTCACTCTGGGCAAGCGCGAATACATTCGCATCGCCCCCCGATACTCCCAGTATTACACCCAATGGGGCGACCCCTTGGGTACGGGTCAGTTTCTGGACGTGGAGGCTGGGTACCGCTTTCGCATCGACTACCCGGATTGGCGCGTAAGCACCTATGCACGTTGGCAGGACTTTTCCCGCGAAACCGGGCTTTCTTCTACAGCGATGCTGCATTTGCCCCCTACACTGCGCAATACGATTGACGCTTACGGCGTGGATGCAGTGGGGCTATTTGTACCCGAGAGCAGTCTCACTTGGGGCACCTGCCTCAGCATGGGTGAAAACTTGGGCGGCCAGAACATGCAATTGATTTACACCAAGGCTTGGCGCTATTTTCTAAACTTCTGCGCTTCTGCCGATACGGTACGTGGTGCCAGCATGTCTGGCACGGTAGGCTTGGTGGGGTCAATTTTTGGCGAGGATCACGTAAAACTTCAGCTGCAAAGTGGCGGAAGTGTCAGCCCTGGTACCGCTTCCACGAACACCATCTCCCTGCGCTATCGGCATTATTTTTAGGACTTTGACAATGACACACTGGAAAACACTACTCGCAGGATTGCTGATCGCCGCTTTGACGGCTTGCGCATCCAACATCCACTCATCTGTCAACACGGATACCTTGGACTCTGGTGCAAAATGGGTCTTACTCCCCATCGCAAACAACACCGATACCCCTCAAGCTGGACTTTCAGCCGAGGCAATGGTGGAGCACCAACTGCGCCTGCGGGGTATTCACACTTTGGAACGCTACCCAGCGGCATTGTCGCGCGATAGTTTGTTTGAGCCCACCGAGCGCAAAGTGTCCGAAGAATCCAAAAAGTGGGCTAAGGAACAAGGCATGCGGTTTGCGGTCATGGGCAGCGTGGAAGAGTGGCGTTACAAAGTGGGGATTGACGGGGAGCCAGCGGTTGGCGTGTCGCTTATCGTGGTGGACTTGAGCACCGACCGTGTGGTCTGGAGCGCCTCGGGCGGCAAGAGTGGCTGGAGCCGCCAAGCGTTGTCTGCCGTTGCGCAAACTCTATTGACCGACATTTTTGCAAGCCTGCGACTCAGCAGTGCAAAATAAAATAGACAACTCGTAAGCATCATGGAGCGAACTCTAGTGGACTGGCTGAAGTCAGTCCTCAATATCGATACCATCGCGCCTGAAAATATTGCCAGTCGCGCGCAATGGATCGAAATTGTGCTGATGTCGATGGTCTTCATCCTCCTCACTTGGTGGGTGCATCCAATTGACCCTAGTCTTGCGAAATTGAACTTTCCATGGCTTTGGGTTGTTCCCGTACTGATTGCACTGCGCTATGGTGTGTTGCCGGGTTTGGTCAGCGCCACCTTTATGATTACCAACACTTGGGTCGCCGCGCAATGGGGGCGACTGCCCGGTGAATTCCCCACAGGAACTCTGTTCGGCGGTGGCTTGGTGGTCTTGCTGTGCGGCGAATTTAGCGACGTTTGGCGGGATCGCAACTTGCGCATGGAAGAGACTTACCTCTATGTCACCGACCGCCTTGCCAGGCTCACCAAACGCCATCTTTTGCTCAATCTATCGCATGATCGAATTGAACAAGAAATGTTGTCACGACCAGGCTCGCTGCGCGATGCCTTGGTTCACTTGCGTGGCATTGTTCTTGCTGCAAACGCGGACGGTGGAAAGCTGCCTGGCGCAACTGGCACCTTGCAACTGCTATCGCAATACGTCAACGTGGAAGCCGCCGCCATCTACACGCTTGAGGATCACGAAGGCACGCCTGTACTGGGTGAACTAGTGGCCAGTCGGGGCGATATCGAACCCCTGGATGCAGAGGATGAATTGTTCAAATTGGCACTAGAGAGTCGCAATTTGGCACACATTTCCAGCAGCGAAGTCAGCCTTCAACGACTAACCAAGCAATTGGTGGTAGCACCACTGGTTGCGGGCACTGATGAATTGATTGGTGTTCTGGCCGTCACCCGTATGCCGTTTTTTGCGCTCACCGACGAAAACTTACAAATGACACTGGTGCTTTTGGGTTATTACGCGGACATTATCAGAGCCACGCCATTGGTTCAAGCCATACAAAGCCAGCATCCGACTATGCCGGTACTGTTTTCTGAAGAATGCGCGCGTATGCTGCGCTTGGAAGAAAAAGTCGCTATGCCTTCCCACATGGTGGTACTGCACTTTGCCGGAGATCGCGGCGAGGAAATCGCCGCCAACTTCTTGCGCATCAAGCGCGGTTTGGACTTGTACTGGCAGACCTTTGTCAAAGATGTACCGGTGCTGGTGGTGTTGCTTCCCTTTGCCTCAGATTCCGCAAAAGACGGTTTTTTAGACCGCCTACGGGGTTGGTTGGCATCGAACTTTAGGGGCGATTTCATTTCACTAAATATTGGGGTACACGTCATCAGTTTTAATCATGCTGACCCCATGGGCAAGCTAGCACAAATACTCGAGTCAAAATGAACGCGATCTACGGTACTTGGCTTGTCATTGCGGCCGACTTGGCGTTAATGTCCAGCCCCAAGCTTTTATCGACCAATGAGGCTGACTTTTGGTTGATCACGCTAGGACACGCGCTGGTCAGTGTCGCGGCGAGTTTTTTTGCGTACTTGCTGCTACCACGGCGCTACAAAGTTCCCAGGTTAGCAGTTATCGCCACGCTGTTTTGTTTTGCCTTTATCGCGCCCGTAGTGGGTGCCATTGGTTTGTTGCTGATTACCCGCATTAGTTTGCGCCCACTACAAGAGAGTGAGCGTTTTGCCGTTCCCGTGGCAGTTGACTTGCCCGTGTTCGATGTGCAGTCCAAAGACCAAAGCCGCAGCGGACAGGGCGCCATCCGATCGCGGCTGCACACCGCAGTCCCCGGAGCAACCCGAATGCAATCCTTATTGACATTGCAAGCGGTACCCAATCGGGTTGGGAATCCTATTTTGGAGACTCTCTTAAGCGACAACACCGACGACGTTCGTTTGGTCGCATTTGGCATGTTGGATTCACAAGAAAAGAAAATTTCCCGCCAAATCCGCCAAGAACTGGATCGTCTCCCACACGACCTTACTTTGGCGCAACGATTTGATTGCCTGCGCCAGTTGGCACAACTCAACTGGGAGCTGGTGTACTCTGGGCTGGCACAAGGAGAACTTCGCAAACACATCGTCGAGCAGTCCGCCATGTATGCAGACCAAGCCTTGGAGCTTGGTGCCGAACCCGACCCCGGCCTAATGTTCCTGCGCTGCCGTATTTTTCTTGAACAAGGTGATGCCGATGCAGCAGAAGATGCTATCCACCAAGCAGTGAACCTTGGATTCCCTAAAGCGTCTGCGTGGATGTTGCTCGCAGAAATCGCCTTTCGAAAGCGAAATTTTGCCGCTGTGCATGAGTACATGCTACAAATATCGGATCAAAACTTTACCTCCCGTGCCCGCGCGGTTCGTGATTATTGGCTTCGAGTAGACCTTGAGAGCACACCCCATGACCGCAGATTCCTCCCCCACCTCTGACAAAAACACCCGCACCGCGCAAGAAGTAGACGTGCTGGTACTTCTGGAGGGAACCTTTCCCTACGTCTCCGGCGGAGTATCCAGCTGGGTCAACCAAATCATTCGTGGGTTTCCTGAACTCAAGTTTGGGGCTATTTTTCTTGGCAGCCGACCACAAGACTATGGAAAGATGCGCTACGAGTTACCCGACAACTTGGTGCATTTGGATGTTGCCTACCTCTATGACGAGCGATCCAGCCCGCCCATCCGACAAGTCAAGGCCAACAAAAAAGCAATGGCGTTGATGGAGTCTGTACACAGTACCTTGCTGGAAGGCAAACTCACGCCCGCCTGCTCACACGATTTCTCCTGCCTCATGGACGAAGCCGGTCCCGACGGCAAGCTAGATCACGACACATTTCTCTACAGCATGGAGTCATGGGAATACATCAAACAGTGCTACCGCAAGTTCAGCACCGACCCGTCTTTTGTTGATTATTTTTGGACAATCCGCACCATCCATTCGCCATTTTGGCACCTGCGGGAGGTGGCAGTTCGCGCCCCAAAAGCCAGAATTTACCACTCCGTATCCACCGGGTATGCGGGAATTTTGGGGGTCTTGCTCAAGCACCGCAACAAACGCCCTTTCATGCTCAGTGAGCACGGCATTTACGTAAAAGAACGCAAGATCGACCTCTACCAAGCGCAATGGCTCAAGGACAACCGCAGCGTCTTCGAGAATGACCCTTCCAAGGTGAGCTATTTCCGCCAACTCTGGATTCGGTTCTTCGAACACTTGGGTTACATGACCTACCAAGCTGCCGACGACATCCTGGCGCTCTACGAAGCCAACCGCAAGCGGCAATTGGCCGATGGTGCGCCGCCCGAGCGCACCATGAACATCCCCAACGGCATTGATGTTGGCAAGTTTGCCCCCCTGCGTGCCCTGCGCAGCAAAGAGGTGCCTCCTATCATGTGTTTGATTGGACGTGTGGTGCCGATTAAGGACATCAAAACCTATATCCGTGCCATGCGTATCGTGGTGAATTACCTACCCAATGCGGAAGCTTGGATTGCAGGCCCAGAGGATGAGTCCCCCGAGTACGCGCAAGAATGCCGCGAGCTGGTGGCGCAGCTGGGTTTGCAAGACAAGGTGAAATTTTTGGGGTTTCAAAAGCTTACCGACCTCTTGTCAAAAGTTGGCTTGGTGGTTTTAAGCTCCATCAGCGAGGCGCTGCCCTTGGTGATTTTGGAAGGCTACGCAGCCGGTGTGCCCACGCTGGCAACCGATGTCGGCTCCTGCCAACAACTGGTGTATGGCTTGCCGGGTGAGGATGCCGCCATTGGCCCCTCTGGGCGGGTCGTGCGCATTGCAGACCCCCAAGCGCTGGCCACGGCTGCGGTAGAGCTGCTCAGCAACCCCGAAATTTGGCACCAAACCAGCGAATCGGCCATCAAAAGAGTGGAGAAATACTACTCCCAAGAGCTTATGTTTAGCACCTACCGTGCCTTGTATGAAAAGAATTTCCAATGGCAGGAATAGGATTTGAGCTTCGAAAGCTACTAAAGAAAAAGACCTATGCGGGTCTGCTGCAAGCCTACGCCTACGCTGGCATTATCAGCTCTGGCCCATGGGTCTTGTCCATCATTGGCATCATGTTCATTGGTATTTTGAGCGTGGGGTCGATCTTTCCCAAGGAAGGTATTTCACAATTCCAGGTCACGGTTACCTATCTCTTCCTAATATCGCTCATCGGGACTGGCTTGGTACAGCTATCGTTCACTCGCTTTGTGGCAGACCGCATTTTCGAGAAGAACGAACAATCAATTTTGCCCAACTTCAACGGCTTGATTTTGGTTGTCATTGGCCTAAGCATCGCCATCGGCATACCGTTTGTGGCCTTTCTGTTCCCCGAACAAACCGTGCTGTACCGGCTGCTCTTCGTAACGGGCTTGGCCATCATGTCGGCCATCTGGGTGGCTACGGTTTTTTTGACTGGGCTAAAACATTACCACGCGATTGTTTTGATTTTTTTCTTAGGCTACAGCTCCACCTTAATCATGGCAGTGTTCTTTCGAGCGGCTTTGGGCATGGAGGGTTTGCTGCTAGGCTTCGTTCTAGGCCACTACTTGCTATTGATGGGCATGATTTGGCTGGTCTATCGCAACTACCATTCTGAGCAATTCGTAGCGTTCGATATTTGGAAAAAAGGTGCCATGTACCCCACCATGATGTGGACAGGGTTCTTTTTTAACCTTGGTGCTTGGGTGGACAAGCTCATGTTCTGGTACTACCCCGCCACGGGGCAGCCCGTCATTGGGGCACTGAATGCCTCCGTCATCTACGACTTCCCGATTTTCTTGTCCTACCTGTCCGTCATCCCTGGCATGGCTGTCTTTTTGGTACGCATTGAAACCGACTTTGTGGAGTACTACATCAAGTTCTACGATGCCGTGCGCGAGGGCAATACCCTAGACTACATCACCCGCATGCGCAACCACATGGTTTATCACATCCAGCGTGGCTTGTTCGACATTGCCAAAATTCAAGGCATCGCCGTGCTAATTACCTTTGCGGCAGGTGGTCTGCTGCTGGACTGGATCGGAATTTCTCGCTTGTACCTCCCCTTGCTGTACGTCGACGTGGTGGGTGCAGCCCTGCAAGTGGTATTGCTGGGTGTACTAAACGTATTGTTCTACTTAGATCGCCGCCGCGTCGTGCTGGGCTTAACAATTTTGCTCCCAACACTCAATATCACGCTCACCGCCCTCACATTGAAATGGGGAGCCACTTGGTTTGGCTACGGATTCGCCGTGTCCATGCTGATCACCGTTTTGATCGGGGTCTGGATTCTAAAAAAAGAACTGGACATGTTGGAATACCGCACCTTCATGCTTCAGTAACGGGGCACCCTGAAGTGAAGCAACACTACCACTATAAAAACAGTAGCTACTCAAGCACATTTGGCGCGCGCTAGCGGCTATTTCAGCTACAAATTGCAAGCCGCGCTTGACTATTCCAATACGCAGGCAAGCCGGACGTAAAAGGCACGTTAGTGGCAAAAAAACCTGCAAAACGCCGCGCACGGGCGATTGCGGCCACTTCCTGCATCTGAACCTCGGTCGCGGACAAGGCCATGATCCAGCATTGTGATGCGACCGTATCCAACCAAGCGGGCAAGCTACTGGCATCGTAGCTTGACCACGGCTTTTCGAACACCAACACTTCCACACCGGGTGACAAATCAAAGTATCCAGCAACCGGAGTCGTACCCGGGTTGAGCATGTATTTGCGGGCCGGATTCTTTGCACTGGCCGCTGCCAGCAAGTCGCGGTAATAGGCCAAGTCCTGCGTCAGCGCAGATGCCTCGTCAATAAAAAAGTCGTTCACCCCATACAGTCGGCTCCACGCATCCATGTCTGCCAACACCAAGGCAGGGTCGCGCTTGCCGTAGAGCGTATGCACATAGGCCTTGACCCGGTGCCCCGCCGCACGTATTTCGTTGATCGCCAACTGATAGCCCACATCCAAAGCCGCTCCCGGCCCGCTGTTGGCATTCGCAATGACAACCAAGGGCTGTGTGGTCGCTACCATTTGCGTCCACGCCGTGTTGGTCTTGTAGAAATAGGCTGGCACCAGTACCTGCAAACAGACAGGGTTGGCTACCGGTGCGGTAGATCGGCTACCACCGCAGCCCGCCAAGGCCAAGGCACCCCCTTGCAAAAGAAGCAATCGGCGATCCCAACCCGTCCTGGTCAGTGTTTCGTGGTTCATGTCATTCCCCGTACCCTTGTGGATTGGCACTTTGCCAGCGCCATGAGTCGGCGCACATGGTGCTGAGGCCGCGCGTGGCCTGCCAACCCAACAACTCCCTGGCCAACCCCGGGTTGGCGTAACACGCGGGCACATCACCTGCGCGGCGGTGCTGAATCTTGTAGGGTACCGCTTTGCCGCTGGCCGCTTCAAACGCACGCACCATGTCCAACACGCTGTACCCAACACCCGTGCCCAAATTAATGGCGGTGCATTGCCCCGTGGAGTTACGCTCCAACATCTCCAAGGTGCGCAAGTGCCCCAATGCCAAATCAACGACATGGATGTAGTCGCGCACACCCGTGCCATCCGCGGTTGCATAGTCATTGCCCCACACGTTCAAAAACTCACGCCGCCCGGCAGCCACCTGCGCCACAAATGGCAAGAGATTATTGGGAATGCCTTTTGGATCTTCGCCAATCAAGCCACTTTCGTGTGCGCCAACCGGGTTGAAGTAGCGCAGCAAGCCCACGCGCAAACTGGGGTTCGCGGCAAATGCATCGCGCAGCATGTCCTCCACCACCAACTTGGTGCGACCATATGGGTTGGTGCTGGCCAAGGGGTGATCCTCCGTGAGGGGTAGGCGCTGTGGGTTGCCGTACACGGTGGCTGAGGAGCTAAACACCAGTTGCTTGACCCCTGTGGCGTGCATGGCTTCCAGCAAGCGCAAAGTCCCCACCACGTTGTTGTCGTAGTAGCGCAAAGGCACTTCACTGGACTCGCCTACGGCCTTCAAACCTGCGAAGTGGATCACCGCAGTGGCGGCGCTCTCGCGCAGCGCAGCTTCTAGCGCCGCGCCATCGCGAATGTCGCCCTTGATACGACCCAAGGTTTTCCCCGTAATGCGCTCCACCCGGTTGAGTGCCTCGGGCTTGCTATTGCAATAGTTATCGAACACTGTAACGCCATACCCCGCGTTAAGTAGTTCAACACAAGTGTGGCTGCCAATATAGCCTGCGCCACCTGTGACAAAGACGTGTTGTTTCATGTTATTGACTCCCTTTTAAGCAGTTTACGCAAATCGGCATGGTTGGGCAACACACTGGCAACAATCGCCCAAAAGCGCGGACTGTGGTTCATTTCACGCAAGTGGCTCAGTTCGTGAACCACCACGTAATCTACCAGAGCAGGTGCCACGCGGATTAAGCCCACATTAAGGCGAATTGAGCCATCCGCACGGGCACTGCCCCACCGGGTGCGCGCCGTGCCCAGACTTAGACTGCGCCACTGCACGCCCAGCAAAGGGGCAAAATGATTCAAGCGTTGCACCAAATGCACCCGAAATGCAGCTTTCTCGGCAGACGAAATGGGCGGCAAGGGGGTGGGCGCTTGCATGTGCTGGCGCATTTGTACTTCTTGGAGTTTGCGCAAAATCCAAGCGGACTTTTCCTGCAAAGCCGCCTCCACATCCCGCACCGCAGCCAGCCGGGGAGCCCGCACCACCAGCCCATCCGGGCGCACGATAAAACCAATACTGCGGCGCGGCGCACGCTGAAACAAATAGGCAATCGTCGCCTGGCCCAAGCGCACTTCCCGATTGGCTTCGGGATGCGAGAAACGTGCAGCAACATTTAACAACATCGACTGTAGACCCCGTAGATAGTGCGCAAGCAGCTACTATAACTATAGCATTGGAGGTTCGCTATTACTATTAGAGACTTGCCATTTGTGACGGATTGGCATCCCGGGCAATCAAATAATCAGCAAAGGCCGACAAATCTTGGTGTACCACGGTGTGGGGTGGATAATCGTCCGGCAGAGCTTGACCCCGCAAGTCCGAGGCCTTGCCAGTCAGCACCAAATGCGGTTCGCAGCCTGCGGCAACACCCGCCAACAAATCACGCAATGAGTCGCCTACTGCCGCAACACCGTTCAAATCAATACCATAACGCTCACCAATTTGTTCAAACAGCCCCGGCTGGGGCTTGCGGCAGCGGCAAGACTCTTCTGGCCCATGCGGGCAATAAAAAATCGCATCGACCCGCCCACCCGCAGCCGCCAACATGCTGTGCAGTTTGGCGTGCATGGCGTTGAGGGTCGCTACATCAAACAAGCCCCGACCCAGCCCAGATTGGTTGGTAGCCACCACCACATGCCAGCCAGCATGGTTGAGCCGCGCAATGGCCTCCACCGCACCGGGCAATGGTCGCCACTCGGCGGGCGATTTCACAAAATCGGCACTGTCTTCGTTGATCGTACCGTCGCGGTCGAGGATGACGAGTTTCATGGGACTGTGCATTTAACTCGCCAAGCGCGACAAATCGGCCAGTCGGTTCATCGCCACATGCAGGGTTTTTAACAGCCCGTGGCGATTCAAACGCAAATCCATTTGTTCGGCATTGACCATCACGTCGTTAAAGAACGCATCCACGGGTGCGCGCAAACCAGCCAAGGTTTGCAGCGAACCGGTGTAGTCCCCCGCATTGAGTTGCGCATCGGCTTGGGGTACGAGTGCTTGCATGGTGGCAAACAGCGCTTTTTCTGCTGCCTCATGCAACAAAATTTCGCTCACATGCGCGTCCACGTCCAGCGCCTTTTTCAGGATATTGCCAATGCGCTTATTGGCCGCAGCCAAGGCAGGTGCCTCTGGCAATACGGAAAAGGCACGCACGGCCTCCAATCGTTTGGGCACGTCACCCAGACGCTGTGGGCGCAAGGCCAACACGGCATCTACCTCTTGCGCGCTGTAGGCTTGGTCGCGCAAGGAACCCGCCAAACGGTCATAAATGAAGTCCAGC
>JBPOIP010000034.1:0-41560 GCA_052034395.1 Pseudomonadota bacterium | reverse complement strand
CAGAACACGAAATTCTTCCAACGTTGCGTGATTCAGTGTGCGGCCATCTCGTTTCATGTCACTTGAGACCAACAATGACGAGATTAGTTCCATCTATGTCGCCTTAATTACGGACTTATGAGTAAGTAACGCTGCCAGGTACTCACCGCAGGGGACCGTTGTGACGCTGCGGGTGCATAGCGATGCGATGGTGCATTTTTGTGTGATTGATCAAGGTCCCGGGGTTGCGGCTACTGAAAAACCAAATCTCTTCAAGATTTTCAAGCGTCGGGCCACGTCAGCAATGCAGGATGGATTTGGCATAGGGTTGGCATTGGCCCACCAAGTGGCAGTGGCCCACGGTGGCACGCTTAGCTATGCCGACGGCACGGTGCGTGGAGCGGAGTTCACATTGTCCATACCGCTGCACGTGCACGTAACGGAGAGGCAGACATGACCTCAGTGCTGATTGTTGAAGACGACCAGGACTTGAGCGATGAACTGGCAGACTTTCTAGGAGGCATCGGCTATAGCGTGACCTGCTGCGGCTCGGTTTCACAGGCAATGGCTGCACTCGTCAAACCGTTTGATCTACTGGTGCTGGACATAAACTTGCCAGATGGCAGCGGACTCGAGCTTAGTCGCCGTTTACGTCCCTATATCCGGTCTGGCATTGTGATGTATACCGGTCGCAGCGAGCACGATTTGCGCATTAGCAGCTTGAAGGACGGTGCAGATGCGTATCTGGTTAAGCCAGTTGATCCGCTGGAGCTGGAGGCAACCCTGGTAAGTGTCTTACGTCGATTGAATTTGTCACACGGCTCTCTGCTCAAGCAGGCCACTTTGCCGGTTCAGTGGCGATTGGACGTCACTCGACAGACATTGACTTCGCCCAATGCTGTTGAGTTAAAGCTCTCCGCTGCCGAATGCATGGCGTTGGAAAGCATATTGAGCGCACCACAACAAGCCACTCCCCGTGCAACCCTGCTGAGGGTGCTGGACATAGAGTTGTCGTCAACCAGTGCACATCGGCTGGAGGCTTTGGTCAGTCGTCTGCGCAAAAAAGTCCTCGAAAAGACAGGGTTGCAACTACCTATCCAATCCATGTACGGCAAGGGCTATACATTTTCAGACCACGCAATCGTCATTGGGACACCGTCGAGCTAACCGATGTGGCGCCAGCACTTGCAATGCGGGTAGACGCCTGCCCCGCCCGGGGCTTCTAGAACAGGAAACCTGCTGACAGCACCTGTTCACTCATCCACAGTGTCTGGTCAGCAAAGCCCTGGTAAACCGGCACCTTGCGCAGGGCACCGTAAGCCAGTTTCTGCGTGAGTTCCAGGTAGACGGATTTGTACACCCGGTAGCGCACACCCACTTCCACGCCCGCCGTCCAGCCATTGACCTGCCACCAGTCGTTGCTGGAGAAGCAGCAAATGTTCTCGTTTTTGGGTCCCACATCGTTTTGCTTGCCAAAAACCGTGTTGTCGGCATGGGGCAACAAAATGCCGGCGCCGGCGCGGCTGATCAGCTGCAGATCCCCGGCCTGCTTCTCGGGTCCGGCCAAATGGTGCAGCCACACCGCATTGATCATCAGGTGGTTCAACCCGTTGTGCAAAGCGTAAAAAAAATTGTTGGCATCCAGAACCATGTTCGCGTTGTAGGGCTGCCGGTTGACCATGCCACTGACCTGTGCGACCTGACCGAGATCGGTCTGGTATTTGGAATGATCCAGAGAAAACTCGATGGCAAAGGTCTTCTCCGGGTTCATGAACTTGCCAACCCGCACATTCTCTTGCGGCAGCGTGAATTCAAAGTTTCCCAGTGCCTCGATCGTTTGCTGTGCCGTGGCGGGAAAGTCGCTACCTGCGGCCTGATGCACCGTGAAATCATTGCCCAGACCGGGCTGCGAGACATGGATATCGGATGGTGCGTAGCGCTGGCGACTGTAGCCCCACGAAAAATACCAGTTGGGTTCTTCGTTCAGGACGCGATCCACCTTGGTCGAGGTGGCACTTTCCGGAGCAGGGGTGGTGCTACCACTGCCCTGCGCGAGAACCATCGAACAAGGCAATACGGACAGGATCGCCGCGAGGGCGATGCTTTTTAGAGTTCTGGTGTGCATGGCCGGATTTTATCCGGCGCACACCACCAGACACTCAGAGCGTCAGGATCGTGCAGCCCGTTGTTTGACGTGCCTCAAGGTCTTTGTGGGCCTGCTGCACGTTTTCGAGCGCATAACGCTGGGCGATGTGAATCTGAACCTTGCCACTGACCACCACGTCAAACAGGTCATCGGCCATGGCCTGCGTGCTCTCGCGGGTGGCAATATGGGTAAACAGGGTTTGGCGGGTCAGATACAGCGACCCCTTGGGCCCCAGGATGCCGGGCGCCATCGGCGCCACGGGGCCCGATGCGTTGCCAAAACTCGCCATCAGACCAAACGGGGCCAGACAGTCGAGCGACTTGTCCCAGGTGTCTTTGCCGACCGAGTCATAGACTACCTTGACACCTTTGCCACCGGTGATGTCCTTGACCCGGGCTGCGAAATCATCTGCTGCGTAATTGATAGCAAACTCTGCACCATTGGCAAGGGCCAAAGCACATTTAGCCTCTGAACCTGCCGTACCAATCAGGCGCAGACCCAGCGCACGCGCCCACTGGCACGCAATCAATCCCACGCCGCCGGCTGCCGCGTGGAACAGCACAAAATCGCCCGGATTCAGGCCGCCCTGTGGCAAGGTCTTCTTGAGCAGATACTGGGCCGTCAAACCCTTGAGCATCATGGCCGCACCCGTGTCAAACGAAATGGCATCGGGCAGCTTGCACACGCACTTGGCCGGCATCACGCGCAGGTCGCAGTAGCTGCCCGGTGGCTGGCTGGCATAGGCTGCGCGGTCACCCACCTGCAGGTGCGTCACACCTTCGCCCACAGCCTCCACCACACCAGACGCCTCCATGCCCAGCTGCAACGGCATGGGCATGGCGTACAGGCCGCTGCGCTGGTACACATCGATGAAGTTCAACCCGACAGCTTTGTGCCGGATACGGATTTCTCCTGGACCGGGGTCTCCCACGGTGACGTCGACCAGTTTGAGCTGGTCGGGTCCTCCATGCTGATCGATACGAATGGCTCTTGACTGAATGTGACTCACTGACGTCTCCATGTAATAAGAAGGTCGCTTGCCGCGACCCAGTCACCATGGTGCCACGAAATGACCGTGGATGCATCCCCCCCGGGATTGCCCTTGGTACAGTTGGACCATGACCCAACGCCTCACACCTGTAGCCGCCGTGCTGCTGATCATCCCTCCCATGCTGTGGGCCGGAAACGCCGTGGTGGGGCGCGTCATCAGCCCGCTGATTTCGCCCATGACACTCAACCTGCTGCGCTGGGCACTGGCTTTCCTGCTGTTGTTGCCATTGGCGCACCGGGTGTTGCGCCGGGACAGTCCGCTATGGAGTCAATGGCGCCGCTTCGCTTTTTTGGCCCTGCTGAGCACCAGTGGCTACAACGCGCTGTTGTACCTGGCCCTGAATACGTCCACACCTATCAACGTCACACTGGTGGGCGCGAGTACGCCCGTGTGGATGCTCCTGATCGGGCGCATCTTTTTCGGCACGCCGATCTCGGGCCGCCAGATTATTGGGGCGGTGCTGTCCATTGGGGGTGTGCTGCTGGTGTTGTGTCGCGGGCAATGGGAACTTCTGATGGGCTTTCATCTGGTAGCCGGGGACCTGTATGTGCTGATGGCCAGCATGGGCTGGGCCTATTACAGTTGGATGCTGGCACACCCCACGGCGGAGTCTGCCTCACTGCGCGCAGACTGGGCGGCGTTTCTGCTCGGCCAGATCGTGTTTGGCCTGGCATGGTCGCTGATGTTCACCGCCGTGGAATGGACAGTAACCGATGTCCGCCTCCAATGGGGCTGGCCCTTGCTGGGTGCACTGCTGTTCATTGCCGTTGGGCCGGCTGTGCTGGCCTACCGTGCCTGGGGCGCCGGTGTGTCACGCGCAGGGCCAGCGGTGGCAGGATTTTTCATCAACCTCACACCGCTGTTCACGGCGGTGCTGTCCTCTGCATTTCTGGGCGAAGCGCCACAGCTGTTTCATGCACTGGCGTTTGCGCTGATTGTTTCGGGCATCTTGCTGTCATCGCGGCGCTGATGCATGGATGCCTGCCGCGCTTCAATAGGTTCCCGGGTACGCACCTCCGTCCGCCAGGATATTCTGGCCAGTGACATAGCCCGCCTGCACGCTGCACAGGAAGGCACAAATCGCACCAAATTCCTCGGGCGTGCCAAAGCGCCGGGCCGGAACCGTCTTGCGACGTGCTTCTGCCAGGGACTCCACCGACTGACCCGTCTTCTGCGCAGTGGCCTGCAACACAGACTTGATGCGGTCCGTATCAAAAACACCGGGCAGCAGGTTGTTGATGGTCACGCCCTGCGCGGCCAGCGGGCTGCGCGCAACACCCGCCACAAAGCCGGTCAGACCACTGCGCGCGCCATTCGAGAGTCCCAGAACGTCGATGGGGGCTTTCACGGAACTGGAGGTGATGTTGACGATGCGCCCAAAGCCGCGCTGTGCCATGCCGTCCACGGTCGCCTTGATGAGTGCAATGGGCGTGAGCATGTTAGCGTCGACCGCTTTGATCCATGCGTCGCGGTCCCAGTCACGAAAGTCACCTGGCGGTGGGCCACCCGCATTGGTCACCACCATATCAAAATCACTGCGCATGTCCAATACGGCAGAGCGACCGGCTTCGGTGGTAATGTCCTGGGCACAAATTTGCACAATAGCCCCCGTGGATTGGGCATAGTCTGCTATCAACTTTGAAGCAGATGCCTGGAGTTGTTCGGCACCACGTGCCACCATCAGCACGTTCACTCCCTCTCGCACCAGAGCCTGTGCACAGCCCCAACCCAGTCCCTTGCTGGCGCCACACACCAAAGCCCATTTGCCCGCGATTCCCAAATCCATGTTCATCTCCTGCGACACTGTTGCCAAACCAAACCGGTTTTGGTTGATGATACGCATGCCATGGCAAGAAAACCTCCGCCCCTTCACCCCTCGCTGCAAGCTTTCGCCGAAAAAATCGTCACATCTGCGCTGGCGTTAAGCCATATTCGCAACGGCGATCATGTCTTCGTAGGCACGGGCTGCGCAGCCCCGACTGGATTGCTGCAAACGCTCGAAGACGCAGTCAGCCCACCGGCCGACGTTGAAATGCTGCACTTTTTCACGATCAAGACCTTTGGCCACAACGACAAAGGGCGAAGCACCACACGTTTTCGGCATCGCGCCTTCTTTGTCGGTGCCGACATGCACGCCGCGCTCAGACAGGGAATGGTGGACTATGTCCCCATGTCCATCGGACGTGTGCCGGAAATGATCTCACTCGGACGCATTCCGGTGGACGTGGCGCTGATTCAGGTTTCGCTTCCGGATGCCTTTGGCTACGTCAGCCTGGGCGTGTCGGTGGACATCATCCCGGCTGCAGTTGCCAAGGCACGCCTGGTCATCGCCGAAGTCAACCCCGCCATGCCGCGCACCATGGGAGACTCAACGCTGCATATCAGCCGCATTCACTACCTCGTTCCGGTGACCGGCCCGATCACCGAACTGGACCGGATGCCCGTGCAGGAGGAAAGCGTGCAGCGCATCGCCCGTTACATTGCCGGCATCATTGACGATGGCTCGACCCTGCAAATTGGTCTTGGACAGGTGGCACATGAGGCCCTGCAATACCTGACCGAGCGCAAGAATCTGGGCGTGCACTCCGATGTCATTTCGGACGCCATCATCCCCCTGCTGCAAAACGGCAGCCTCACAGGTGCCTGCAAAACCAGCAAACCCTTCAAGATCGTTGCCAGCACGGCGCTGGGATCCCGCGCGCTGTATGACCTGATGGACGGCAACCCGCTGTTTTCCATGGAACCGATCGAATCGGTCTGCAACCCGGTCACCATCGCTGCGCAGCACAAGATGGTGGCCATCGCGCAGGGCTACTCCGTTGACCTGACCGGTCAGGTCTGCATGGACCAGTTTGGTGGCGAGTTTTACGGCGGGATTGGCAGTCAGGGTGAGTTCCTGCGGGGAGCCTCGCGCTCACCCGGGGGCAAACCCATCGTGTGCATGACGTCCACGACCTGGGACGGCACCCAGTCACGCATCCGTGCATCGTTGCTGCCCGGTGAGGCGGCCACCATTTCGCGGACCGACGTGCACTACGTGGTGACCGAGTACGGCATTGCCTACCTGTTCGGGAAGTCGATCCGCGAGCGTGCCACCGCACTCATTGAACTGGCACACCCGCTGTTCAGACCTGAATTGTTTGCCAGGGCCCAGGAATTGGGTTATCTGAGCGCCGACCAGACCCTGCAGAACCTGCGCGCCTACCCGGTTGAGGATGAACTCACCGTCACACTCAAGGACAATCGCACCGTGATGCTGCGCCCGGCCCTGTCCAGTGATGCGCAGGGCATTCGCGACCTGTTTCACCACCTGAACGAAGCCGATGTGTACACGCGCTTCTTCCGCCATGTGCGCGGTCTCTCCAATGCCGAAGTGCAGCGCCTGTGCAACCTGAACTACGAAAACGAAGTCGCATTTGTGGCCATCGCCGGGACCCGTGAAGCCTCGCTTATCGTGGCCCAGGCGTGCTACTTCATCAACCCGACCACCAATCTGGCCGACACGGCCTATATGGTGCACCCCGACTGGCAGGGCGCAGGCCTGGGCAGGGCCCTGCAGAATTGCATGGTGCAGCATGCCATGAAACGCGGGCTGCGTGGCTTTGTCTCTGACGTGCTGCCGGGTAATACCCGCATGCTTCGCCTGGCCCGCAACGGCTCACCGACCATGCAGATTGAAAGGTCCAGTGACTCGGTTCACCTGACCCAGTTGTTCTGAGCGTTTGGCACGCCGGCTTCTATGCACGGGACCGGCTGCACACAAACACCCCGGCGATGACCAGCAGCGTACCGGCCACCAGCCACGCGGTGAAGGGCTCACCCAAAACCGTCACACCCATCATCATGGTTGACATCGGACCCACCATGCCGACCTGTGCCGCGAGACCCGAACCGATGCGCTCGATGGCCATCATCACCATCATGACTGGCACCACGGTGCACAACGTGGCGTTGAGGATGGAAAGCCAGATCACCTGCGGCGCCACCGCCAGCGCGCTGTCAAGCGGGCGCAAAATCACAAACTGAAGAATGCACAGCACGCAGGCCACGGTCGTTGCCAGCCCCACCAGACGCATCGACCCCAGGCGCTGAACCAGCTCACCGCTGTAAAACAAGTACAGCGCATAACTTACGGCACTGAGAAAAATCAGAACCGCGCCCAAAGCCACATCACTGCCCTGCAGCGTCACCTCATGACCAAAGACCAGCAGCACACCACCGTAGCTGATGGCCATGCCTATGGCCTGGCGGCGACCAATACGCCGCCCATACAGCACCAGACCCAGCAGTAACACCAGCGTGGGGTTGAGGTAAAGAATCAGACGCTCCAGCGAAGCAGTGATGTACTGCAAGCCCGCAAAGTCCAGAAAACTGGCCAGGTAGTAGCCTGTAACGCCCAGCCACACAATCCCCAGTACATCCTTCCGTGTCAGAGGTACCGGTTTGCGCTGTGGCGTATGGCGACTGGCCCACCAGCCCATCGCCAGAAAGAACGGCAATGCAAACAGCATGCGCAGCATGATGAGCGTGACCGCGTCCACGCCGTGGCGGTAGGCCAGTTTCACAATGATGGCTTTTCCACTGAACGCAATGGCTCCGAGCGTGGCCAGCGCCAGACCGGTTGCGGTAGAGCGGGAAGCCATCATGGGCCGCCGAGCCCATAAAGCACAGGGATGCCAATCACCATAGGTTCAATGCACCGGCACGCGTTGGCGGACCCGACTGACCAGGTTGATAACGGCGTAGACCAGCGCACCGGCGACCACACCGCTGATGGCATCGGCCAGCAGGGACAGTGCACCCTGAACCATGCCACCCCCGCCCGCCTGCTCCAGCAGCGCGGCAACCAGATGGTGCAGTGGCCCCAGGCCATGGACCAGAATTCCGCCTCCCACCAGGAACATCGCCGCCGTGCCTACCACCGCAAGAGCCTTCATCAACCACGGCGCTGCGCCCAGCAGGGCGCGGCCCATGGTTCTCTGCATGCCAGCCCATGCATGCACCCCCGCAGCCCGGCTCAGGTGCAGGCCCGCGTCATCGAGCTTGACAATGCCCGCCACAAAGCCATAGACACCAAATGTCATCACAACGGCAATGCCGCTCAACACCGCCAGCTGGGTCGTCCAGGGCGTGTTTTGCACCGTGCCCAGGGTAATGGCGATGATCTCGGCCGACAGGACAAAGTCCGTGCGGATGGCACCCTTGACCTTGTCGCGCTCCAGCGCCAGCAGATCGACGTCGGGGTCCGAAAGCGCCTGCAACAGTGCCTGTGCATGCGCTTCATCATCGGCTGCGGCGTGCAGGAATTTGTGTGCCAGCTTCTCGAATCCTTCAAAACACAGATAGGCGCCTCCCACCATCAACAAGGGGGTGACCGCCCAGGGAATGAAAAGACTGATGAGCAAAGCCGAGGGAACCAGGATGACTTTGTTGAGCAGCGAGCCTTTGCAAACAGCCCAAACTACCGGCAATTCACGGTCGGCCGACACGCCTGCGACTTGCTGGGCATTGAGAGCCAGGTCGTCCCCCAAAACGCCGGCCGTTTTCTGGGCGGCAATTTTTGAGAGTACGGCAACGTCATCGAGAATCGTCGCGATGTCATCGATAAGGGCAAGCAGGCTGCTGGACATGGTGCGGATTTCGAAGGGAAAGTACCCATTGTCGCCGCTTGCTGTGACAACGACAATGCAGTCCATGAGTCTGCCCATGCGCCCCGTAGCCCCACAGCATATGGCCCCGACGGTGCTGGATATTGAAGCATCGGGATTTGGCCGCAACAGTTACCCCATAGAAATCGGCTTTATCCTGCCCGGCGGGACATCCTACTGCACGCTGATACGCCCCGAATCGCACTGGACCCATTGGGACCCGCAGGCAGAGAATGTTCACCACATCTCACGCGCGCTCGTTCTGGAACGCGGATTGCCCGCCACCGAAGTCGCGCAGTCCATCAATGCCCAACTGGCCGGCCAGACGGTCTACTCCGATGGATGGTCCAATGACTACACGTGGCTGGGCGTCCTGTTTGATGCCGCTGACCTGTCGCCATCTTTCCGGCTGGAAAACCTGCGCGCCCTGCTCGATGAACAACAGGCCGCGCAGTGGCACACCGTCAAGGCACAGGTTGACACCGAGACCCGCTTTCAGCGGCACCGCGCCAGCAATGACGCTCGGCTGCTTCAACTCACATTGATACGGATCCTGAGCCCCGTTTGCGCTGGCGTGCTGGATTAACATGTCAGTGCTAATCAATATTCAAGTCAGGAGTGCGTGTGTCCATAACCGTCCATGTTGAACTGGGGTACGAATTCGAAGTCAAGGCATCTTTCAATGAGGTCTTTGATGTGCTTGCGGATGTTCCGACTTCTGCCGGCTTTTACCCAAAAGTCGACCAATTGATTGATCTGGGCGATGGTGCCTATCGCTGGGAAATGGAAAAGATCGGCCTCGCACAGGTCAACCTGCAAACCGTTTACGCGTCACGCTATGTTTCCGACCGGGCCACAGGCTCCGTCACATGGACACCGCTCCCCGATCAGGGAAATACCCTGGTGTCCGGCAGCTGGAAAATTACCGACAACAAGAAATCAGCCAATGTGGTGCTGCGCGTCGAAGGCGACCTGACCATCCCCCTGCCGGGCCTGATGAAAGTGGTGGTGGCGCCACTGGTGGAGGCCGAATTTGAAAAGATGACCGAGCAGTACATCGACAATCTCACCAAGCGCTTCGGCGGGGAAGTTTGAAATCCGGGCTCTGTCGGGACAGGCCGGCCCGATTTGACAGTTCTTGCGTCAACCGGGGCGCATAATCAGCGCGGCTCCGGATTCACCACTCCCAATCACAAAGCTATTAACTATGCATCGCGTCGCCATCAGCAGCACCGGGCTGTTTACGCCCCCTGAAATTATCACCAACGAAGAACTGGTGGAGGCGTTCAATGCTTTCGCCGAATTGGAAAACGCGAAATACGCCGACGACATCGCGGCTGGCAAGCGCGCTGCCCTGACCGCATCGAACGTCGAATTCATCGAAAAGGCATCCGGCATCAAGCGCCGCTACGTGATGAACAAATCGGGTGTGCTGGATCCCCGGCGCATGCGACCCCTGTTTACGCCGCGCCCCGACACCGATATTTCCATGATGGCCGAGATCGGCGTCAAGGCAGCACAGGAGGCTCTGGAGCGTGCGGGCAAGTCGGCCGATGACGTCGATGGACTGATCTGCGCCGCAGCCAACATGCAACGCCCCTACCCCGCCATGGGAGTGGAAATTCAAACTGCTCTGGGCATCAAGGGGTACGCGTTTGACATGAATGTTGCCTGCTCGTCCGCCACCTTCGGCCTGGAAATGGCGGTGAACGCCGTGCGCACGGGCTCGGCCCGCGCGATTCTGGTGGTCAGCCCTGAAATCACCTCGGCCCACCTGGCCTGGAAGGATCGCGATTGCCACTTCATCTTTGGCGATGTGTGCACAGCCGTGCTGGTGGAACGGCTGGATCTGGCACCGCCCGGATCGTTTGAAGTGCTGGGGACGCGGCTGTTGAGTTCGTTTTCCAACAACATCCGCAATAACCATGGTTTCATGTCCCGTGCCGAAGACCGCGACCCGGATGACAGGGACCAACTGTTCCGTCAGGAGGGCCGCAAGGTCTTCAAGGAAGTCTGCCCCATGGCGGCGGAACACATTGCAGGGCATCTCGCATCGGTGAACCTGGACGCCCAGGGCGTACGCCGGTTTTGGCTGCACCAGGCCAATCTCGCCATGAACCAGCTGATCAGCCGAAAACTGCTGGGTCGCGACGCCACACTGGATGACGCTCCGGTCATTCTGGACGAGTTTGCCAACACGGCTTCCGCCGGGTCCATCATCGCCTTTCATCGCAACAACACCGACTTCGCGGTTGGCGATGTGGGCGTGATCTGCTCGTTTGGGGCTGGCTATTCGATTGGCAGTGTGATCGTCAAAAAGACCTGATCACGACTGCGCATGCGCAGCAAGGCGGCTGAAGAAACAGCCCTTCGCGTAACTAGTTCAGCGCCCGTTTCAGACGGATTTCTTCCACCCGTGCAGTGCCTACCGGTACCGTCTTGGCGCTGCTGGGCTCGCGTTTGAAGCCTGCCAGTTCGTGGAAACGCAGTGCACGGTCGTTGGAGATCGCAAGCCACACGGTGACATGGGTACAACCTTCTTCCAGCAGCCCCTCGCGTGCCGCATCCCACAAAGCCAGGCCAATGCCCGTACCCCAGCGCTCTGGCACAACGTAGATGGCCCATATTTCGCCCATGGTTTGTGGCGTGCCCTTGTCACGTGACCGGTCAAACCCGACAAAACCCACCATCCGGTCCCCATCCATGGCCACATAGACCTGGGGTTCAGCGTATTCAATGGCCTCGCGCCAATGTGACTGCGTTTTTTCAAGGGCTGCAACCGGCACAGGCACATTAGGTGTCGCGGATTTGAAGGCTTCGCACACCGTGGCGTTGTGCAATTCGGTAATGGTTTTGGCATCGCGCAGGCTTGCGGGGCGAACCGTAAAAGTAGTCGTACTGGACATGTCTAGGCGTTAACTCTGTAGCAAAAAAACTGAAACGGAGTGCATTGTCGCTGCATTCGGCTGCACCGCCCGCAAGGTACCGGTTGCCGCGCCATGTCTGCGTGGATCGCCGGGTTCAAATCTCCACGTCACCTAGGGTCACCACCATTGCCAGTGGTCTCAGGCACCAACAGAATGACCAGCTCTCTACCGAGGTTTCCACCATGACTGCGCCCATTCTTGTTTCCGCTGAAGACCTGCCCCTGCAATGCCTGTATCGCTGGGAACGCGAGCGCGCGAATGCGGTTTACCTGACGCAACCGACAGGCGGCGGTCAGGTGCTGGACATCACCTGGCGAGAGGCCGCCGATCAGGTGCGCCGCGCCGCCAGCTGGCTGGCATCACGCAACTGGCCACAGGGCAGCAAGGTCGCCATCATTGGCAAGAACAGCGCACACTGGATACTGGCCGATCTGGCCATCCAGATGGCAGGGCATGTCTCTGTGCCCATCTACCCCACCTTCAATGGTGAGGCGCTTCGCTACATCCTGGAGCACAGCGAAACACGGGCCTGCTTTGTTGGAAAGATGGACGACACCAACAACCTGGACGGTGGCGTGCCGCCCGGATTGCCCTTGATTACTCTGCCACTGGCACCGCCCGTCAAAGCCCTGGCCTGGACTGAGCTGCTGGCACAGAACAATCCCATGCAGTGCGAAGCGGCGCCCGACCTGGATGCGGTCAACACCATCATTTACACCTCGGGAACCACGGGCAAACCCAAAGGTGTGGTGCACACCTACCGGTCAATGGCATGGGGCGTGAGCAGTGCCACGCGGCGTGTCCACATGGACTCCAGCGACCGCTTTATTTCCTACCTGCCCCTGGCCCATGTGGCCGAACGCATGCTGATCGAGCAGGCATCGCTGCGCTATGGTGGCCGCGTGTTTTTTGCCGAAGCGCTGGATACGTTTGTTCAGGACCTGCAGCGTGCGCGGCCCACCATCTTCTTTTCGGTGCCCCGGTTGTGGGTCAAATTCCAGCATGGCGTACACAGCAAGATGCCGGCCAGAAAGCTCGACAGACTGATGGCCATTCCGCTCATCGGGCACCTCGTGCGCCGAAAAATCCTCAAGGGCCTGGGGCTGGACCAGTGCCGACTGGCCGCCGGTGGCGCGGCGCCCATGCCGCACGACGTGCTGCAGTGGTACCGCAAGCTGGGTCTGGATCTGATCGAAGTCTATGGCATGACAGAAAACTGTGGCGTATCGCACTCGACGCTGCCGGGCTCCACGCTGACCGGCTCGGTTGGCTTGCCCTATGAACGGGTGGAGAGCCGCATTGACCCGGACAACGGTGAGATCCAGATGCGTAGCCCGGCTTTGATGCGGGGCTACTACCGGGAAGAGGCAGCCACAGCAGAAGCCATCACGACCGACGGCTGGTTGCGAACCGGGGACAAGGGCAAGATGGATGGCACCGGTTACCTGAGCATCACCGGGCGGGTGAAAGACCTGTTCAAGTCCAGCAAAGGCAAATACGTGGCACCGGCACCGATTGAAGACCTGCTCATCATGCACACCGACATCGAGGCCTGCGCCGTGACAGGCGCCAACCTGACCCAACCGCTAGGCCTGGTGATGCTGTCGCAAGAGGCTGTGGCGCGCAGCGCCGTACCAGCAGAGCGCAAGGCACTGACCGAGTCGCTGGCGGCGCACCTGGCAGCCGTCAATACGCAACTGGAGCCACACGAACGCCTGGACTGCCTGGTTGTCATCACAACCGCCTGGACGCCGGAAAACGGCTTTGTCACGCCCACGCTCAAGGTCAAGCGCATGCGCATTGAGGAAGCCTACGCCAGCCACTACAAGGACTGGCTGCAGGAACGAAAACCGGTGGTGTGGAGCAGCCACTGAGACCGCTATACCTACCGTTTACCCACCATCCAGAGTCCAGAGGATTGTTGATTGCTATATATTTTATAGCTACAAACCTATATTCAACGAGGGCTATCGGCACTTTTATTGTGCAATCTACGCTTTGATCGCCCAACGCAGCTTGGTGGAACTCGAACGCGGATTGGCGCGCTGCTCGTCAAACGATGGGCGAATCAGATCCGCTGCCACGCTGCTGTAGACGCCAGAGCGCTGCCCCGTTTGAAACGCCTTCTTCACCCGCCGGTCTTCACCGGAATGAAAGCTCATGATCACCACGCGTCCACCCGGTTTCAGACAACCGGGCAAGGTCTCCAGAAAGCGGTCGAGCACACCAAACTCATTGTTCACCTCAATGCGCAGCGCCTGAAAGGTGCGTTGCAAAGCCCGCTTGGTTTCGGCCAGCCGCTCTTCTTCAGGCATGGTGCGCTTGAAGACGCCAACAAGCGTGTGGCGCACCAGATCGGCCAATTGCGTGGTGGTCTCCAGAAACTGCCCCTGCAAACCCGCCGCCAGTGCAACGGCGTAGGGTTCATCCGCGTTATCCACCAGCAGATCACGCAGGTGCTGGCGCGTGACCGACAGCAACAAATCCGATGCCGACTGGCCGCAGCCCGGGTCCAGCCGAAGGTCCAGCGGTCCAGTGGTCTTGAAGCTGAAGCCCCGCGCCGGATTGTCAATCTGCATGGATGACACGCCCAGATCAGCCAGTACCACGTCAAAGCCGCCGCCGGCTTCGGGCAACAAAGTGCGCATGTCAGAAAAATTCATGCGACGCACCGTCAGCGCCGCCGCGTCGTGGCCCAGACCACGCAACCGTGCCTCGGTACGTGGCAGCTCCAGCGGATCCACATCCACAGCAAACAGGTGACCACCGGGCATCAGGCGCTTCAGAATCTCCTGCGAATGGCCACCAAAACCCATGGTGGCATCCAGCCCCATCTCACCGGGCTGGGGCCTGAGCAGGTCCAGAATTTCCGTCACGCAAATCGGGCGGTGCATGCCCGCAGGGGTTTGCCCCCGGTCCATCACCTTCTGGATGGCAGCGGCATGGCGAACCGGGTCCAGCTCTTTGTATTTTTCTTCAAAACGTTTGGGGTGCGTGCCGGTGTAGCGCACGCGGCGTTGGTGGGGTGTTGCGTCATCGGTCATTGGCCATTATCCGGCAGCGCCGAAAATCATCCCGGACCGGTCTTCGTGGCCGTGATTCCGATAACATGAAGGCATGCAACGTCTCCACACCTTACTGACCCTGGGCCTGGCTTGGGCGCTGGCGGGCTGCGCCAGCCTGACACCATCCGTCCCTGAGCGCGACAAGACCTACGCCATCACCATCCTGCACACCAACGACCACCATGGCCGCTTCTGGCAAAACGGCAATGGTGAGTACGGCATGGCCGCACGCAAGACGGTGATTGACGGCATCCGAGCCGAGGTGGCAGCAGCGGGCGGCTACAGCCTGCTGCTCGATGGCGGCGATGTGAACACGGGCGTGCCGGAGTCTGATCTGCAGGACGCCGTGCCGGACTTCAAGGGCATGAACCTCCTGGGCTATGACGCGATGGCCGTAGGCAATCACGAGTTTGACAAAAGCCCCCAGGTGCTGGCCATGCAGCGCAAGCTGGCCGAATTTCCCATGCTTTCTGCCAACATTTATCGAAACGGCGAACGCCTTTTTGACGCCTACAAACTGTTCAACTTGGGCGGTGTGCGCGTGGCCGTCATGGGGCTGACAACCGATGACACCTACAAACTGGGCAACCCCGACCACATGCGAGGCATGGAGTTCCGCAGCCCGATCCAGGAAGCTGCCAATGTGGTTCCCGAGTTGCGCGCCAAAGCCGATGTGGTGATTGCGGCCACCCATATGGGCCACTACGAGAATGGTCGCCACGGCGTCCAGGCGCCGGGCGATGTCGAGATGGCTCGCGCTGTCAGCGGCCTGGACCTTGTGGTCGGTGGCCACACCCAGAACCCGGCCTGCATGCGCGCCGAGAACGTGCTGGACACCCAGTACGTGCCAGGCGCTCCCTGCCAGCCCGATCGCCAGAACGGAACCTGGATTGTTCAGGCACACGAATGGGGAAAGTACGTGGGTCGTGCCGACTTTCAATACCGCAACGGCACTTTTACCCTGGTGAAGTATGCGCTGATTCCCGTCAACCTCAAGCGCAAAGTCCCTGCCGCCGACGGCAGCAGCACCCTGGAACACTACACCACGCCGATTGCCGAAAACCCCGACATGCTGGCCATGCTGCGACCGTACCAGGAATATGGTCAGGAGAAACTGCTGGTTCATGTGGGAACCAGCGATGCGGTTCTTGAAGGCGACCGCGCCTATGTGCGCAAGCGCCAGACCAATCTGGGCATTCTGATCGGTCAGGCCATGATTGAAAAAACGCGCGCCGACTTTGCCGTAGTCAATTCTGGTGGCATTCGCGACTCCCTGCCCGCCGGGGTCATTACCTACAAGGACATCCTGCAGGTTCAACCCTTTGGCAACACCCTGTGCACCCTTGACCTGTCGGGTCGGGAAGCACTCGATTACCTGACCATCGTGGGCAACATGAATCCGGGCTCTGGAGGGTTCGCGCACCTGTCGGGAGTGGAGTTGCTGCGCAATGCCGATGGCGTGTTGCATGCACGTATCGGTGGCGCGCCGCTCGATATGGCACGCAGGTACACCATGGTCATCAACAGCTTCATGGGCGCCGGAGGTGATGGCTATCCAGTGATGTCGGGACATCCGGGCTTTGTCAACACAGGCTATGTCGATGCCGAGATTCTGCGCGGCTACATTGCGACACACAGTCCGATTCTGACCGCCCGCTTTGCGCCGGGCAAACCCGCTGCCTCGGGTGCGTCGCAATAGCATGGGTGCGCCCGCACGGCGGAAAAAGTTCCGCGTCATCCCCAGGGCCATTCCTGCCCCACCTGCTGACCATGCGACCCGGCACGACCTCCTGACGGAAGGTTACGCGCCGTCCCAGATGATTGAAGATCTGCGCAAATACCAGGCGGAGCTGGAAATCCAGAACAAGGCGCTTCGGTACAGCCAACAGGAGGCCGAAGGTGCATCCGAGCGCTTTGCGACACTTTTCTCGAATGTGCCGCTGGCCCTGATGGTGGTGGATGAAGAAGGCCTGGTGATGGCAAGCAATGCAATGGCGCTGCGGCTTTTTCAGCCACTGGAGACCGATCCGCCGCTGAACTTCCTGCTGCCCTTTGTCGATGCCGAACATACGGATGACGTAGCAGTTGCCTTCCTCAATGCCAAGTCCACCGGAACCAGCGAGATCAGCGAGGTGGTGTTTCTGGCTGGCTCTCTGGGAACCTTTACCGGCGACCTGCACATGGCGCGGATCGAAAATCCGCAGGACGAATTGGCACACTTTATTTGCGCCATCATCGACCAGGGGCCTTTGCTCGCCCAGCGACACGCACTTCAGAAAAGTGCCTCGGTCCTGCAGCAGCGCAATGAAGACTTGCTGCTCAGCGAGAATCGCATGGCCGCGATCATCAATTCGTCGCTGGACGCCATTCTGTGTGTCGATGAGCACCAGAACATCACGGTCTTCAACCCGGCCGCAACGGCTCTTTTTGAATGCCCCGCCGACAAGGCGCTGGGCAGCAAATTGAACCGTTTTTTGCCCCAGGTAGAGACGGTCTTGCGCACCAGCAGCGTCTCGGCCCAAACGCGACTGGGCGAGTTTGCCGCGGCCACGCTGTCCGGGCAGGAGATCTTTGTCGAAATCAGCGTGTCCATGGAGCGGCGCCTCAACGCGCGTTCAAATTTGCGAGCGGCCCACGGCGAGGGCATTGAGCGACGCGGCATGCAGGGACCCCACGGAGAAATAACCACCATCTTTGCGCGTGACCTGACTGCCAGCAAGCTGGCAGAGGTGCGCCGCGTGGCGCTGGAAACACAACTGCGCGAATCCCAGAAGATGCAGGCCATGGGCACGATGGCTGGCGGTATAGCCCATGACTTCAACAACATTCTGAGCGCCATTCTGGGCAACGTGGACCTGGCAAAACAGGACACGGCTGACCAGTCTCCAGCGCTGACCAGTCTTCTTGAAATCGAGAAGGCCGGGCGCAGGGCACGTGATCTGGTGCGTCAGATCCTGACATTCAGCCGCAACGAAGTACCCAAGCGCATCGCCATACAACTCGATGATGTCGTACGCGAAGCTGCGCGCCTGGTGAAGGTCGCACTTCCGCCGGCGGTGGAGCTGCAGATCCGGATTGAGCCCGGGACCCAACCGATACTCGGAGACACAACGCAGATCGAGCAGGCACTGCTGAACCTGTGCACCAACGCCATTCTGGCTATCGGGAACAACAAGGGTTCGATTCGGGTTGAACTGGCCAGTGCCGACCTGAACCAGCCACTGAGCGGGCGTATTGGACTCGCTCCAGGGCGCTATGTCACCATAGCCGTGCGGGACACCGGCGCTGGCATGTCGCAAGAGACCCTGGGACGGGTGTTTGAACCCTTCTTCACCACACGGGAGGTTGGCCAGGGCACGGGTCTTGGGTTGTCTGTTGTGCATGGCATCATGCAAACGCATCAGGGCGCCATTGATGTGCACAGCCAACTGGACCAGGGAAGCCAATTCACCCTGTATTTCCCGCCTACTCAAGAGCCCGCTGTCATCCCCGCAGCAGACATGGTTCACGCGGAGCCCATCCGGGGTCTGGGTCGCCATGTCATGTACGTGGATGATGACCAGGCCCTGATATTCCTGATCGCCCGGGTTCTCAAACGCAAGGGTTATGTGGTCACCACGTTCACGGATCCGCATGCAGCCCAGGCTGCCTTGCAGGCCGATCCGCAAAAATTTGACATTCTGGTTACCGACTACAACATGCCGGGATACAGTGGCATTGACTTGCTGCGCCAGGCAAAGCGCGTCCGTGCCGACCTGCCGGTGGCACTGGCGTCAGGCTACGTCACACCCGAACTGGAGCAAAGTGCCATTCAGGAAGGTGCCAATGCCCTGATCTACAAGCCCAACGATGTCAATGAGTTCTGCGAAACCGTGCAACGCCTCATTGACGGCAGCGATGCGGGCTGAACTGCTCGCCCCGTCCCCTGCCATACAGATCGTCCATGTTGACGATGCGATTCTGGTGCTCGACAAACCCCCAGGGCTCCTTTCTGTGCCCGGGCGCGGCGCCGACAAGCAGGACTGCCTCAGCCGGCGGGTTCAGGAGCAGTTCCCCGATGCCCTTGTCGTGCACAGGCTGGACATGGCGACGTCAGGACTCATCGTCATGGCACGCGGTACGACCGTGCAGCGCGCACTGAGCGAGGCATTCGCCCAGCGCATGGTCGCCAAGCAGTACGAGGCGCAAGTGCATGGCGAATGCATGGTGCCGACCGGCACATGGCGGACGATTGATCTGCCAATCGGAGTGGATTGGCCCAACCGCCCTCTGCGCATCATTGACCATGCCAACGGCAAGGCCAGCACAACCCGGCTTTATCGCCTCCACTTTGATCCTGTGCGGCAGGTAACCCACGTCCGACTGGAGCCGCTGACCGGCCGCACACACCAGTTGCGGGTGCATTTGCAGGCGATCGGACACCCGATACTTGGCGATCGGCTGTACGCGCCCGCACCGGTCGTTGCCATGGCACCCGAGCTGCAATTGCATGCCAGTGCCCTTTCCTTTTCCCACCCCATCAGCGGCATGACCATGCACTTTGTCTCTCACCGCCTAAAATGTGCAGGTGAAAACCAACCTGAACGCTGATCTCCACTGCCATTCCATCATTTCGGACGGTACGCTGACGCCTGAAGCCCTTGCGCAACGCGCCAGCGCCAATGGGGTGCAGTTGTGGTCCTTGACTGACCATGACGAAATTGGCGGCCAGCAACGCGCAGCAGACGCAGCCCGTGCCAATGGGATTCAGTATCTGACAGGCACGGAAATTTCCGTCACATTTATCGGACACACCGTGCACATTGTGGGACTGGGCTTTGACCCGGATGACCAACGCCTGCACGACGGGCTGCAGCGCACCCGGGGTGGCCGTGGCGAACGCGCTATGGAAATGTCGGATGAACTGGCCAAAGTCGGCATTCGCGGCGCTTACGAAGGTGCGCTGAAGTTCGTGGGCAATCCGGAACTGATTTCACGGACGCATTTCGCACGCTTTCTGGTCGAAAGTGGCGTCTGCCGAGAAACCAACGAGGTGTTTCGCAAGTATCTGACCGAAGGCAAGCCGGGCTACGTACCGCACCGCTGGGCGTCACTGAAAGATGCAGTTTCGTGGATCAAGGACGCCAGAGGTATGGCCGTCATTGCACATCCCGCACGCTACAAATTGACTCCGAACGAGGAATTTGCACTCTTTACCGAATTCAAGGAGCTCGGTGGTCATGGTGTTGAAGTTGTGACTGGTAGCCACACGGTCGCGGAGTACGCGATATACGCAGACACCGCACGGGAGTTCGGTCTGGCGGCTTCACGCGGGAGCGATTTTCATAGCCCGGACGAGAGCCACACCGAATTGGGAACCCTGCCACCGCTGCCAGCCAATCTGACGCCGGTCTGGGAACTGCTGGGTTCGCGCATTCGGTAAACCAGCCACCCGACATCTGAGACTTCTTCTGGTATGGCCCAATATTTCGAAGTTCATCCTGAAAACCCCCAGGTCAGGCTGCTTAAACAAGCGGTTGCCCTTCTGGAAAAGGGTGGAATTCTCGCCGTTCCGACCGACTCCAGTTACGCCCTGGTTTGCCATCTGGACGACAAGGCAGCTGTGGACAATCTGCGCCGCATTCGCGGTGTGGATGACAAGCACCACCTCACGCTGCTGTGTCGCGATCTCAGTGAACTTGCAAGTTATGCACGGGTGGACAACGCACAATACCGCTTGCTAAAAGCCGCCACACCGGGTCCCTATACATTCATCTTGGAGGCCAGCAAGGAAGTCCCTCGACGCGTGAGCCATCCCTCCCGTAAAACCATTGGCCTGCGTGTACCGGATCACACGGCATTACAGGCACTGCTGGCGCTGCACAATGGTGCACTGCTCGCAACGACTCTGATTGCACCTGGGGAAACGGATCCACTCAACGATGCCGAGCACATCCGGGACCGTTTCGAGAAGGTTATCGCGGGTGTCATCGATGCAGGTGCATGTGCGCTTGAACCCACTACCGTGATTGACCTGTGTGGCAGCGAGCCGCAATTGATTCGCCAAGGTCGTGGCGATCTGGCGCGTCTGGGTCTTTAAACCAACACTGGAAACTTCCACCTGTGGATATTGCCAACCTGATTCAGACTGTAACGCTCTACGCGCTTCCCGTGCTATTTGCCATCACCGTGCACGAGGCTGCGCACGGTTACGCGGCCCGGCATTTTGGTGACAACACCGCTTGGATGCTTGGGCGTGTCACGCTCAACCCGACGAAACATATTGATCCGATCGGCACTATTTTGATGCCGCTTCTCTTGTACGTGGCAACGTCGGGCGCGTTCGTATTTGGCTATGCCAAGCCCGTTCCGGTGCGGTTCGGCAACTTGCGCAATCCCAAGCGCGACATGGTGTGGGTGGCGCTCGCAGGCCCGGGGGCGAATCTGGTGATGGCGTTTTTTTGGGGAATTGCCATCCTTCTGGTCAAGTCACTGGGCATCAGCGAACCATTTATTCTCGAAATGTGCCAGGGTGGAGTACTGGTCAATGTGGTGATGTTCGCCTTCAACATGTTCCCACTGCCACCCCTGGACGGCGGACGCATACTGATCGGGCTGCTGCCTTACCGGCAAGCGGAGCTGGTGTCCCGTGTTGAACCCTGGGGGTTTTTCATCGTTATGGCACTGGTCATCATGAACGTCATCAGCACGTTGTGGATGCAGCCTGTAATGGGGCTCACCTATGGTGTGCTGCGCATGCTGCTTTCACCTTTTGCTGCGCTATTGCACTAAAGACACATCCCTTTCAAAGACCAATTTCCGACTCACCATGTCACCCACACGATTCCTTACCGGGATAACCACTTCCGGAACCCCCCACCTTGGCAACTACGTGGGCTCCATCCGGCCATCGGTTCGCGCAAGTCTCACACCGGACGTCGAGAGCTATTACTTCCTGGCAGACTATCACTCGCTCATCAAAATTGATGAGCCTGCACGCATACAGCGTTCGACACTGGAGATTGCGGCAAGCTGGCTTGCAGCTGGCCTGGATCCGGAGCGGGTAACGTTCTACCGTCAGTCGGACGTGCCGGAAATCCCGGAGTTGACATGGCTGCTGACCTGCGTTACCGGCAAGGGGGTGCTCAACCGCGCCCACGCCTACAAGGCCGCAGTCGACCGGAACATCGCGTCGCAACAGGACCCCGACATGGATGTGAGCGCTGGCCTGTTCATGTATCCGGTGCTCATGGGGGCTGATATCCTGATGTTCAATGCGCACAAAGTTCCGGTGGGGCGGGATCAGATCCAGCACATTGAAATGGCCCGTGACATGGCTAGCAGCTTCAACCACCGGTATGGTGACCACTTCGTCCTGCCGCAGGCGGTTACCGAAGAGTCAGTGGCCACGTTGCCGGGCCTCGATGGCCGGAAAATGAGCAAAAGCTACGACAACACCATCCCCTTGTTTGCGTCACGCGAGCAATTGAAGAAGCTGATTGCCGGGATCGTGACCGATTCCCTGTCTCCGGGTGAACCCAAGGACACCGAAGGATCGGCACTGTTTCAGATTTACCAGGCATTTGCCACCGAAGAAGAATCAGTCGCACTGCGCAGGGCTTATGCGGAAGGCATTGCCTGGGGTGATGCGAAGCAATTGTTGCTTGAGCGAATAGACCGTGAACTGGCACCCATGCGTGAAGCCTATCTCTCGCTCATCCGTGAGCCCGCCAAAATTGAAAGGATACTGTTGGCCGGCGCAGAGAAAGCCCGCAGCCGCGCAACGCCATTCATGGCGGAACTGCGCCATGCGGTTGGCCTTAGAAAACTCGACAGCACGACCCAGGCCACGCCCAAAAAAGAGTCCCGAACGTCCCTGCCTGTCTTCAAGCAGTACCGCGAGTCAGACGGCCAGTTCCGTTTCAAGCTGGTCGACGCGAATGGCCAAGTTCTCCTCCAAAGTCTAGGATTCGAGTCCCCAAAGCTGGCTGGTCAGACCATTGCACAACTACAGCGCGATGGTGCATCGGCATTGAAAGACCTTTCGGGCCAGATCGACATGCAGACTGTCGACGTGGTGGCGGTCGGTGCAGCACTCGCGCAGATGGCCGCAGGCAGTTAATTGCTCGGATTCAGCCTTACCATTGGTGCGCATTCATCACCCGTACCATCAAACCCTAACCCAACTGAATATATGAAATTCCGCTACACATCGAACGCACTCTTATTGGCATTGGCCGCTTTGACTTCCGTCGCCTCAGCCGCTGAAAAGGAGACGCTTGCATCAGGCGTCACAATCGTTCACACCGTGCCTGGCAGTGGTGCCAATCCCACTGCCACCAGCTCGGTGAAGGTGCACTATCGCGGAACACTGGTCGATGGCAAGGAGTTTGACAGCTCGTACAAACGCAACGAGCCGGCCGTGTTTCCATTGAACCGTGTGATTCCGTGCTGGACACAGGGTATGCAGAAAATCAAGGTTGGAGGCAAGGCAACACTGACCTGTCCGCCCACAACCGCCTATGGCGAGCGTGGCGCCGGCAACGCGGTGCCACCCAATGCGACCCTTACCTTTGAAGTTGAATTGCTTGCAATCACAAATTGACGAGCCTTGACATCGTCACTGGGTAGCGTAACCGGATGCCCAGTCAAAGACACTTCTGGCACATATTTTTGATGACTGACTGGTGGACGCTGAAGCGGCACCGACACAGTCTCTACCGTACTGGGTTATCACATAGTGCGTGCAGACCACCTGCTTGTCGGGGCCGAGCACGGCCGTCGCCCGCGTGGCGCGGACGGTACCCTGAACCTCGAGTTTGGCCAAACGATTGCGGGTAGAAATTTCTGGAGCGCTTACATCGCGCGCAACCACCCTCACCGGGATTGGCGAAGTCTGCGCTGCAAGATGCCTCAGAATCTCAAGAGACTCTGGCCATCGCTCGACAGGAATATTTCTATTGGAAACTTTGGTCATCGAACCCCCTTGCTTTTGTGTTAACAAATAGAGGGCGACACCACATCGAAAGCCATGCCATTCGATGGCAACCCCGCTGGCATACGACCTTAGTCAGTTAGCCCGGAAGCTTTGCGTCCTTGACTTTCATCAAGTTTGCCCTTTGCCAGATTTTCTCTTTCGAGCCGCTTCGCTGGCTGCGGTTGAATTCGACACCATGAGTCGCTGTTCAATAGCACGAATATTACATTGGCTTCGAGTTTTTTTCAAGTAGTCAGTTGCAGTATTCCGTAAGCATGGACAAATCGCCTGTGCATGTTGGTATACGATATTCCAATGAAGCGGTTACTGATCACAGCGATGCTGATTGGCACGTCGACACAGGCGCAAGACTTTTCGCGCTCGAAACTGGTTTCCGGAACCAATGCACAAGCATCTTATGTATCGGGTCAGGAGCACTGGCACGAGGGAAAAGTTGCCTGGTACTACAACCCCGCCAATCAACCCGCTCATCTTTCAACTGCGGATGTAATCAATGCCATCAAGACGGCTGCAAACCGATGGACTGGAATGTGCAATCTGACATTCACCTTTATGGGACTCACTTCAAAGGCAGCTAACGTGCGCAGCACGGCGGGCTCCATTGATGGCAGCAACGTATTCGGCTGGGGAGTTTTGACTGATGAAATGGCCGGTTACGGCGCTTACACCAAATGGTGGTACGACGCAAACCAGTCCATGGTCGACGCAGACGTCGTTCTGAACACACTCACTTCATGGTCAATTTCCCAGGTTGAATCGATCATGACCCATGAGATAGGGCATGTGATTGGCCTGAACCATTCCAACGTCCAGGCCTCTGTGATGTATGCAAGTCCTTACAACAGTTTCAGTTACCAGCGTACTTTGCGGGGTGATGATGCCAAGGGCTGCGCAGCACTATACGGGGCATCTGCCGAAGCGCAATCCAACCGTGCCATGAACTGGGCAGAGCAAACCTACCCACTGTACTTTTCGCCGAGTCCAGCGACATCTGGCACATATGAAGGCTACTACTACCGCCACTACCCCGGTACGAACCATTACCTCGGGACCAAAGATGGAAGAGCCTACTTAATGGGACCGGATAACACCATCCGTGACCAGGGAATACTGAATGGTTTCACACCCCTGATAGAAGGTGCCGGGTTCTGACCGCACATATTGGTATTTCTCAAGGATGTCACTACTATAAGAATAGGCCTGTCATTACTTGCGGGACTATGGGGCGGGTGGCTGCATGGTTTTAGTCTCCCGCTCTGCCCCAAAAAGGCTTGAGGACTGAAACAAGATTTACTGTTTGGATCAAGGAGATTGCCCAAAATGGACACTTCAGTTGCATCATTTCGCGAGGCACTGGAATCACTGGACCGGGTGCAAGCGGACAGCATCTTTCAGAAAACTCTGCTGAAATTGTCACCCATTGATGCAGTGGAGCAGTTGGTCGTACCTGCACTTGAGCAAATTGGTTCAGCATGGGATGCGGGTGAGGTCGCGTTGTCACAGGTGTATATGAGCGGGCGCTTTTGCGAAGAACTCGTTGACAGGACGCTGCCACCCAGTGACCCGGATCGCAAACACCAACCGCGTTCTGCCATTGTGGTACTCAGCGATTATCACGACCTGGGCAAGAGGATTGTGTATTCCGTCATGCGTGCCAGCGGGTTTGAGTTGTTTGACTATGGTCGCATGGATGTTGATGCCCTGGTTGAGCGCACTGTGACGGACCAGATTCGCGTGCTCATGATCTCGGTGCTGATGCTGCCGTCTGCACTGAAAGTGCGTGAGGTGTGTTCACGCCTGAAAGCAACGGGCTCGGATGTCCGGGTGATTGTTGGGGGTGCGCCATTCCTGTTTGATCGCGAGCTCTGGAAAGAAGTTGGCGCGGACGCCATGGGCAGCAGCGCTGCGCAGGCGGTCGCGATTGTGGAACGGATGATGGGAGAAATGCAATGACACCAGCCACCATGACCTCCATGCAGCGCGTCCTGACCACTCTGGGCCATCAGGAACCGGATCGTGTCCCGCTGTTTCTGCTGACAACCCTCCATGGCGCCAAAGAACTCGGAATGTCCATCGAACACTACTTTTCTAGCGCCGAGCATGTAGTGCAAGGGCAACTGCGTTTGCTTGAAAAATACCGTAGTGATTGTGTCTACCCGTTCTTTTACGCATCGATCGAAACAGAGGCGTGGGGTGGAACTACCATTTTTGTGCCAGATGGTCCACCCTTGTGCGGTGCCCCCGTCATTACCCAGGCTTCCGAAATCGAGACCCTTTCCACTCCCAAAGTTGAGAACTCGCCGCCACTTCAAAAAGTGTTAACTGCCATTCGCCTGCTTAAACAACAGGTAACCGACACGGTGCCCATCATTGGTGTGGCCATCTCACCGTTTTCGCTACCGGTCATGCAGATGGGCTTTCATTCGTACATCGAACTGATGTACGAACAGCCCGCACTGTTTGACGCGCTGATGCAGCGCAATGAAGAGTTCACCGTAGCCTGGGCAAACGCCCAACTGGAAGCGGGTGCCACGGCCATTTGCTACTTCGACCCTTTATCGTCCACGACGAGCGTGCCACGGGAGCGCTACCTCCGAACTGGACAACAGGTCGCAAAGCGAACCCTTGCCAGAATCAAAGGCCCCACAGCCACACACCTGGCCTCAGGGCGTGGTCTTTCCATCATTCCCGATATCGCTGACACGGGTACAGCCGTGATCGGAGTCAGTGCCATGGAAGATTTGGCCGCATTAAAAAATGCCGCTGCCGGACGGGTCAGTCTGCTGGGAAATCTCAACGGAGTGGAAATGCGGCGCTGGACGCCACAGATGGCAGAGATGGAGGTCAAGCGCGCCATTGCAAAAGCGGGGCGCGGTGGTGGTTTTTTGTTGGCCGACAACCATGGGGAAATTCCCTGGCAGGTGCCACAGGACGTCCTGCTGGCTATTCGCGATGCGGTTGATCGATGGGGACAGTATCCACTGAATTGGATCGATGACTGGCGGGAATAGCACCGTGCCTTGAATTGCGCTTCATGACAACGCTCTGTATCTTTGGGTGCCAGAACTTTCATTTGGAGATACAGGCATGCCTGGCGGACGCGGCGTGGCCAGATGTCGTGTCACGTGCCTTTCCTGCGCGTTGCGGACGGCCACCGGTCAGTTGGGATGAACTTCGAGCCCTTTTGCCCGAGGATTGTTCCGATGTGGTCGTCCTGGGCCGTGCCTGCCTTGGTGCGTTAGGAGCGCCGCCTCCAGACTTTCCTGCAACACGTGTGCTGGTTCAGGAGCAGTGTTTCCACCTTGTAGCTGGCACCACCATGGTTGCCGAGGTGATTTCCGCTCGCGGCTACCTGATAACGCCGGGGTGGCTGCAACACTGGCAGCAACACATAGCCGATCTGGGCTTTACCAGCGATAGCGCCGGCAGTTTTTTTCGTGACTTTGCAAATCATCTTGTTTTGCTGGATACGGGGATTGACAACAAAGCCGCGGACCGACTGGCTGCGCTTCAAGCTGCCCTCGGATTGCCGGCTCAGAGAATTGGGGTCGGGCTTGACCACATGCGCCTGTTCGTAAATCGTCTGGTGCTCGAGTGGCGGCTTGGTCAGTCTCAAAGTCTGCTCAAACAGCGCACCCGAGAGCATGCGCGCGAGTTGGCAGACCACACGACAGCGATGGACCTGCTGGCGCGCATGACCAAGTCGCGAACTGAAGCTGAAGTGATCGGTGCCATTGAAGACCTATTTCGCATGCTTTTTGCTCCGGCTGTCTGGCATTACGTTGCGGCAGAACCACAGCTTGGAACCGGAAACACGGAAACGCCAGCTGCAATCTGCGAAGAAGTTCGGTCACTGAATACAGCGTATGGATGGACCCGTTCGAACCACGGTTTCTTGCTGCGCGTGGCACGGGAAGAACATGTGTTTGGGCACATTGTGGTGGATGGCCTGGCATTTCCTCAACACCGAGAACGCTACCTTAATCTGGCTCTGGCAATGACCGACATGATGGCGCTGGCAATCGAGAATGCCCGAACCCGCAAACGTCTGGTTGAAGCAGAAAAGATGGCTTCGCTGGGTGTGATGGTGGCCGGGGTTGCACACGAAATCAACACACCAGTGGGCGTTGGCGTGCTGGCTGCGTCTACCATGCAATCCCGCACCCTGAGCCTGTCGCAAAGTTTTTCAGAACGACGCATGACCCAATCGGACCTGCAGGGCTACCTCAAGGACTCGCAGGCACAGTCGTCACTCATCCTGTCCAATCTGGAACGCATTGGCTTGTTGATTGACAAGTTTCGCCAAGTCGCCGTCAATGGCTTGCCGCAGACAAAAAGTCGTTTTCGGGTAAAAAAATGTCTCGACGAGGTTGTTCTTAGTTTTGGTGATCGCTTGCCATCCGAACGGTTTCGCGTCACCGTGATGTGTGATGATGCACTGGAGCTTGATAGTTATCCGGGGGACTGGACCAGCATATTTACCAATTTCATTGCCAATTCGTTGCAACATGGATTCAAGGGGCGTGAGCTGGGCTGCATACAGGTGCAGATCGCACAGACGCAGGCCATTCTGTCTGTCATTTATTCGGACGATGGCATCGGCCTTACGCCTGCAGCGCGGGAGAGAATTTTTGACCCGTTCTTCACGACAGACATGCAAAATGGCATAGGTTTGGGAATGCACCTCGTCTACAACCTGATCACCCAGCGACTGGGCGGACGCATAGAAGTTGACGGCAATCCCGGTGTGGGCGTGTGTTTTCGTATTGAGGTCCCCACACATGACGATTCGAGGGAAATGAAATGACTGAGTCTGACAGCTTCGCCGACCTCTTCGCGCCTGAACCGGAGTCGATAGCCGCACCCGACAAGTCCACAGATGCGGTTTGGAAAGTCTTGCTGGTGGATGATGAAAAGGACATCCATGCCGTCCTGAATCTGGCACTGCGGGATATGCGGGTGGAGGGTAAGCCCCTTTGGTTACTGGATGCCCACTCGGCCGCCGAAGCCAAGCAAGTATTGGCCGAACATCCCGACATTTCGTTGATTTTGCTCGATGTGGTGATGGAGTCGCAGCTGGCGGGATTGAATCTGGTACGCCATATCCGTCGTGACATCTGCAATCGCATGGTCCAGATTGTTCTCGTAACCGGTCAACCCGGTTATGCGCCACAGCGCGAGGTTGTCACCGATTACGAGATTGACGGGTATCGCCTGAAATCGGAGCTGACCGCCGACAAGATCTTTGTGTCCGTTTACGTCGCGCTACGAACTTACAAGGCCTTGCGGGATTCAGAGCTTCAGCGCCAGCAGGTGGAAGCCATGTCAAAAGTGCTCGGCGAAAAGGAGCAAAGGTTGCGCTCGGTAGTCGACACGGCGCCGGATGCCATTGTTCAGGCTGATGCAAACGGATTGGTAATCGGTTGGAACGAAGGCGCAAACAAGCTCTTTGGATATACCTCCAGCGAAATGCTGGGTCAGTCCGTGAACCGCCTGATGCCGCAAAGACTCAATCTGACCCACGATTTGGCCATGTCGCGTTTACGTGACGGGGCAGAGCCGCATTTGCTGGGCAAAGTACTCGAACTGGTCGGGCTTCGAAAGAATGGTGTTGAATTTCCCATTGAATTGGTGCTGGGCTCATGGGCCTCTTCAGACGGTGCACACTACAGCGCGGTGATTCGGGATGTCAGTGAAAGAAAGCGTGCCGAATCGGGCTTGCGCCTGGCGGCCAGTGTTTATGCCAACAGCTACGAAGGCATCGTTATCTGCGCGCCGGACAAGTCCATTGTGGATGTGAACCCGGCATTCACCCGCATCACGGGTTACGCCCGCGAAGACGTGATCGGGCGAACACCCAAACTGCTTGCATCCGGCAAACACGATGCAGCTTTCTACCAACAGATGTGGACATCAGTCCTGGAACATGACTTCTGGCAGGGCGAAGTCTGCAATCGCCGCAACAATGGAGAGTTGTACACCGAGATACTGTCACTTTCTGTCATTCGCGACAGTGCGGGCAAGTTGCAGCATTACATTGGCGTTTTTTCGGACATCAGCCTGCTCAAAGCCCACGAGGAGGAGTTGTACCGGATTGCGCACTTTGACCTTTTGACAGGCGTTCCCAATCGCCGTTTGCTGCTGGACCGTTTGGGCTTGGCACTCGCCCGCGCGCGCCGAAGCGGCCGGTCTTTAGCCGTTTGCTATCTTGATCTGGATGGTTTCAAGTCCGTCAATGACCGGTTTGGTCACGACGGTGGCGACAAGTTGCTCGTGGAGATGACCAAACGCCTCAGACTGGTTTTGCGAACCGACGACACCTTGGCAAGACTGGGTGGTGACGAGTTCGTTTTGCTGTTGACAGACCTGACTGGCCCACAGGAAAGTCAATTGGCGCTTGACCGGGTACTCGATGTCATCCGGGAACCGGTGGAAATCGAAGGGCAGTCCGCTGCAGTGTCGGCCAGTGTGGGGGTCACGATTTATCCGGCCGACGAAGCAGATGCTGATGTTTTGCTGCGTCATGCCGATCAAGCCATGTATCTGGCCAAGGAGACCGGCAAGAACAGCTACCACTTCTTCGACCCCGTTCACGACCGCCTGGTTCAGACGCAACGCCATTACATGCAGCGACTGGGCGAGGCGCTGGAAAACAAGGAGTTCGTGCTCCACTTTCAGCCCAAGGCGAATCTGGTCAATGGCGACATTGTGGGCTTTGAAGCACTGATTCGATGGCAGCACCCGGAAAAAGGACTGCTGCCCCCTGCCGAGTTCTTGCACTTCATGGACGGCAGCGAACTCGAAGTGCAGGTCGGCGAGTGGGTTATCGACACAGTGTTGACGCAAATGGCGCGTTGGAGTCGTGCTGGCATAGAGTGCAAGGTTAGCGCGAACATCAGTGCCGACCATTTGTTGCGGGACAACTTTGCGGATCGGCTGCATCGGATACTTGAACGGCACCCAGAAGTGGCTCCGGAACATCTGGAGCTTGAAATTCTCGAAACGGCAGCACTTGCCGACATGAAGAAAGCGGTTGAAACCATTACACAGTGCCGAAAAATCGGGGTTCAATTTGCTCTCGATGACTTTGGTACCGGCTATTCCTCGTTGACCTACTTTTTGAACCTGCCCGTGCAGCTGCTCAAGATCGACCAAAGTTTTGTGCGCGTCATGCTGGAAGATCCTGGTGGTTTGGGGATTGTGGAAAGTGTCGTGCGGCTGGCCCAGGCTTTCAACCGACCCGTGATTGCGGAAGGGGTTGAAACGCTGAATCACGGCGCCATGCTTTTGCATTTTGGGTGCCAACTGGCGCAGGGGTATGGCATTTCCAGACCCATGCCCGCCGACCAGGTAGCGGAGTGGCTGAAAACCTGGCAAATCGGTCAATCCTGGGAATCAATGGTCGTACCCTCCACACACCAGGATGTCACGTTGCAGGTTGCAGCCCAAAGCCATCGCGCCTGGGTTGACAAAGTGGTGCTGCAGGTCACGCAGCTCGATGGCGATGCCGTCGTTGAGTCCGATAGCAACATCTGCAGTTTCGGTCGCTGGTATCGGGGCAGTGGTGTAACCCGGTACGGCAGTGCGCCGGAGTACAAGGAAATTGCGGTTCATCATGAACGGAGTCATATTTTGGCTGGCAAAGCGCTGACGCTTGCCAAGTCAGGCCAGGTTTGCGACGCCAATCGCATATTGGAGGAACTCTATGCCTCCCGGGACCATCTGCTGGATTTGCTTGGGAAACTGAATTCCAAGGCAACTCCGTGGCACGCACAGCAATTGAACCCTGCACACCTTCCATGACTACGCATGTGAAACCATGCGGTTCGTGCAATGATGCACTGTGCATTTGGCTGTTGTCGTGCTGGGCTGTTCATCATTTTTATTGGAGATCCAATTGACCGTCAAACGAAACAAGGTGGTCATCATTGGCGCCAATTTTGCTGGACTGACCGCAGCGATCGAATTACCCAGGTCGATGGATGTAACGGTGATCGACCCGTCACCGCATTTCGAATGGATTCCTGCGATCCACGAAATTCTTTCTGGCGTCAAAACCCCAAAAGGGCTGCAGTTGAATCGGGCACAGATCATTGCGCACGCTGGGCATCGTTTTATGCAAGACAGCGTTGCACGCATTGACACACGCCGACACCGCTTGGTGACTGCAGCTGGGGAGTCCCTTTCCTACGATGTGGCCATCGTTGCGGTGGGCGGCGTGACAAACAACTACCACATACCCGGCGTAGACCGCTTTACATGGCCGTTTCGAACGGTATCGGACAGCCTGGCCATCGAGCATCAATTCGACGCATTGCGACACACACAGCCCACGCTTCAGGTCGTGGTCGTCGGAGGTGGCATATCGGGTGTCGAGGCGCTGGGCGAGCTGTTGCGGCGCTACCGTGACCGGCCGAAAATTTCGTTCGCCATTGTCGAGGCGGGCAATCAGTTGATGCCCGGTTTTCCCAAAACAATTGATGCCGATCTGCGGCGCCTTTGCCAGGACCATGCTGTATCGATTCACACCGGCGACCCGGTCGAGCGCGTCACACCTAAAGGCGTTTGGCTGGTTTCTGGAAAACGGGTGCCGTCGGCCCTTACGATCTGGGCTGCCGGGCTTGCCCCGCCACCCCTGTTAACCGAAGCGAAGTTGATTCGAACGCCCCATACCTGGGCGCCGGTTCATCAGAGTCTGCAAAGCCGATATGCACAAGATATTTTTGTCGTTGGTGATGCAGCAGCCTTACCCAAACCGTCAGGAAAGCAGGCCTATAACGCCATCGAAATGGGCGCGTTGGCTGCGCGCAATGCGACGCGCTGGCTGGCGGGACAAAGCCTGAAAGACTTCAAACCGCCGGCCAAGCCGATGCTGGTGGCATTTGGGGATCTGGAAACCTATCTGGTCGCCAACAAGATTGTGCTGGCCAGCAAAACGCTGGCGGCTGCAAAAGAAGGCATCTACCAGCTATTCATGGCGCAAACAGCACCGCAGTCGGGCTTGCAGGCAGTGCCCGGTGCGCTGCGTCGGCTGCGCAAGAGCTGGCACGAACTCGTTGTGCCCGGCCTGCTGTCCATCAAGGACATTCGTGCTCTGGAGGATTGCCGGGTATTGAAGCTGCTGTGATGAGCCCAAGCGCAGGCATGCAACTTGCCGTACCATGCGATTCATGGAAAATTCATCTACTTACACCCCACCCAAAATCTGGTCGGCCAACACGCAAAACGGTGGTCGCTTCGCCAGCATCAACCGCCCGACTGCAGGCGCAACGCACGAAAAAGAGCTGCCGGTTGGACGCCACCCGCTGCAGCTCTATTCACTGGGCACACCCAATGGTGTCAAAGTCACGCTCATGCTGGAAGAGTTGCTGGAAGCAGGCCATACCGGTGCAGAGTACGATGCCTGGCTGATCCGCATCCACGAAGGTGAGCAATTCGGCAGCGGCTTCGTCTCTGTCAACCCGAATTCCAAGATTCCGGCCTTGGTGGATCGCAGTGGGGCTTCGCCCATCCGGGTTTTTGAGTCCGGTGCCATCCTGATTTATCTGGCTGAGAAATTCGGTGCCTTTCTTCCTACAGACGCGGCCGGACGTGCCGAATGCCTCTCGTGGCTTTTCTGGCAGATGGGCAGTGCGCCGTTTCTTGGTGGCGGATTCGGGCATTTCTATGCTTACGCACCGTCCAAGATCGAATACGCGATCGATCGTTACGCGATGGAGGTCAAGCGCCAGCTCGATGTGCTGGACCAGCGACTGGCGCAAAGTCCTTACCTTGCGGGAGATGCGTACACCATTGCCGACATGGCAGTCTGGCCCTGGTATGGCACGCTGGCCATGGGTCAGCTGTACGAGGCAGGCGAATTCCTTCAAGTTCAGACCTATACACATGTATTGCGCTGGACCAACGAGATTGCCAAACGCAGGGCAGCACAGCGCGGTCGCATGGTCAACCGCACATTTGGTGACCCAGCCAAACAATTGCACGAGCGTCATGACGCCAGCGACTTTGACACCCGCACGCAGGACAAGCTGACCGCACCATCCTGACTCACTGACGTTCACCATCCAGCATCAGGTTCTTTGGTCCTCCCAGTCCTCCCAATCTACGCTGTAGGTCTTGAGGTACCCGCTGACGGCCGAACCTACCGTTGGAAAAAAGAAGTTCTCGCCAAACCGGGCAAACAGCCCAAATCGTTTGAGCTTGTCCTTGACCGGCCCCTTCATCTCGGCAAAGCACAATTCAATGCCCGCCGCTTGCAAGACATCGTCCAGCTCAGCCAGCATATCGGCCGAAGTAACGTCCACGCTGGTTACGGGTTCGGCGGCGACCACTACCCAACGCACAGGTGTCGGTGATGCGGCCACGGCATCCAGAACTTGCGCGTGAAACCACTCGGCGTTGGCGAAAAACAAGGGGGCATCCCAGCGAAACAGAACCAGACCGGGAATCAGGCGTGCATCTGGATGGCGTTTGATGTCGTGGTAACCCTTGAGACCATCGGTGCGGCCCAATACCGCGGAGTGCGGCCGCCAGCCATCCCACAGAAACTCAATGACCGCAATCACAATGGCAAGACCGATGCCGGGAATTGCACCCAGCACCGCTACCCCGGCGGTGCATGCCACAGACAGCCAGAATTCCCATCGCTGGATGCGGTAAATCCGGCGCAAGTCCGTGATTTCTATCATGCCAATGGCCGCAGCAATGACGACGGCGGCAAGTGCGCTGATGGGCAAATTCTTCAGCAAATTTGGCGCTAACAGCAGCAGCATGGCAACTGCAAGCGCGCCAACAACGCCACTCACCTGCGTCCTGGCGCCTGCGGCCTCGGCGACGGGTGTGCGCGACGCACTGGCGCTGATGGGGAAGCCCTGAAAAAGCCCGGCTGCCAGATTGGCAACGCCAAGGCCCACCAACTCCTGGTTCGGATCAACATGGCTGCGAGTCTTGGCGGCATAGACGCGCGAAAGCACGCTGGTGTCAGCGAAAGACACCAGCGCAATGGCAGTACCACCAACCAGAACGGGAACGATGTCCGCGCTGGTGATCCACGGGAGAACGAATGACGGCAGCCCCTGCGGCAGGGAACCCAGGACCGCAACGCCGCCGCCTGCGGCGAGGTCCAACGTGCCCACAACCACCGTGGCGCCAACCACGGCGACCAGTATGGTTGGCACGCGCTGGCTGCCCGTGAGCAAAAATATTGCCGCCAGGGTCGCTGCACCAACGGTGAAGGTAGTCCAGTTGACTTTGCCTTCAAGCACCGACGTGACGATGGCGCCAACACTCTGCAACGGTCCGTCGCTATTGATCGAAAAGCCGAACAGCTTGGGCAGTTGGCTGATCAGTACGGTCAGCGCTATGCCATTCATGTAGCCATAGCGGATGGGCTTGGAAAGGAGTTCGGTGACAAAACCAAGACGCGCCAGACCGGTGACGATGCAAACGATCCCGGACACCACTGCCATCATGGCAGCCAGGGCAATGGCACGTGCGGGGTCGCCACCAGATAGTGGCAACACCACAGCCAGAATTAGAGCAGCCAGCGAAGAATCGGGACCGAGCACCAGAATGCGGCTGGGGCCGAACAGCGCATAAGCCAGCAGCGGAACAATCGTTGCATACAGGCCATAGATGCCTGGCACACCGGATGCTACCGCATAGGCAATACCCACTGGAACCAGCATCGTTGTCAGCACCAAACCGGCGGCAATGTCGTCGCGCAGCCAGCCCGCAGGATAGTGCCGAAGCGTTCGTAAACCCGGTAGCCAGCGGATCCATCCGCGCCGCTCGGATGCCACTGAGTGGCGCACGATGCGTCCTGATGGCGTACTTGGCGCTACAGATTGGCGATCGCTCATTGGATTTGACAGGTTGATTTGCGTCTTTCAATGCCATTAGACTACCAGGCAGCAGGAAGCCGCAAGCCGAAAACGCTTTGGGCATAGCGGAGGCAATTCTGGACGGCAAGCAACCTGCGAAGCGTCCGATACTTCATCGGTGCTGGAAAGTGTTCCAACAATCCTGGATAGCTGATCGCTTGTGGTGCCTGAATCACGGCGTAACCGATCCCGATATCAACATGCAGTGCGATACGCTCACCGTCCCGCTTCGGCTGAGTTTCGCGTCACAATATTGCGCATGATCGAAGAATCCGCCGCTCCCACAGGACTGTTCACCGATGACCAGCATGTAACCCGGTGTGTCTGGTGCCGTGCCACCCCAGAGTATCAGCACTACCACGACCAAGAGTGGGGCTTCCCCGTGCAAGATGACCGCCGCCTGTTTGAGAAAATCTGCCTTGAAGGGTTTCAGGCTGGATTGAGCTGGCTGACCATTCTCAACAAGCGCGACGCCTTTCGGCGCGGCTTTTCCGAGTTCAACATAGACGAAGTCGCCCGTTTTGGCGAAAGTGAGTCCAAGCGTCTGTTGCTTGACGCCGGGATTGTTCGTCACCGTGGCAAGATCGCATCGACCATCAACAACGCACGACGGGCACAGGAACTCCGCAGGGAGTTTGGCTCTTTGGCAGCGTATTTCTGGCAGTTCGAGCCAGCAACTGACACACGCCCTCAGCAGATAACACGCCAGACCATGAGCGGCGTTACTACCTCACCCGAGTCCATCGCCTTGTCCAAAGACCTGCGAAAGCGGGGTTGGAGTTTCGTAGGTCCGACCACGATGTACGCTTTCATGCAGGCAATGGGACTAGTCAATGACCATATCGAGGGTTGTAGTGCCCGTGCGAAGGCGTCGGATGTGCGCGCAGCGTTCAAGTCACCTTCGGGGCCAAATCCCCGTTGATTGCGGTTACTACTCGCGCTGCAATCCAAAGGGATATGGATAAAACTGGCTCAGTCCTGGGACTTACCCGGCAATCGCGTCAGCGAGAACGGTGACATCCAGGGCTGCATCAACATCTCTGCTTGCCGCAAGAACAGCGACTGCGCCTTTCCAACGGCTTCACCAAATGCTTGCGCAGGAAGTTGTCCCTCTAAGGATTCCTTGCTGAGTTTGCCATCAGCAAATCGCGTCGTTGTGGATTTAACCTGGGTCTGAGTCCCGTCGCTAGTTACCTCTGAATAGGAGTGGGTGAAACTGACGAAGGCGGAAGCAGCCGCAAATGGATTCCAAAGCGGCTGAGCATCATTCTGGGACTCAACGATAGGATGTTGGGGACGCTTTACGAGGGATCTGGACATGTACATCTCCGGCATCAAACAGATGGACAAATTTTAATGTTGTGTGCGTGTTCCGGTTGTGAAAACATCAGAAGCCACCACAGTACAAATCACAACCACTCGGTACGGGTCAAATTCACCGCCATGTTCTGAGACTAAACGGCTTTCAGACCACTTATTGGCCTGCCCCGTGAATACCGCAGTCAGGAGACCAAAGCAAAAAACCCCGCTCGGGGCGGGGCTTCAGGCAACTTCCATTTGCTGATAGCCAGTTGGAAGTAAAGGCACTGGCGATGGGCACAGTCTGCACCTAACCTGTCTCAGAAAATTACCCGTGAACAGGGAAGTTAACAGGGAATTTCATGTAATTCAGCGGGCAAGATGTGTGGGGGCCCTGCCCTTTCCCCAGTGTCAACAAGGGGTTGCGCGTTGCGGTCGATTTCTTGAACTGAACTTAACAGGGAATTTTTTTGGGCGTAACAGGGAATTCGCTTTTTCCTAACAGGGATATTCTTTGAGATATCAGGGCACTCAATTTCGACCCTTGCGAAAGCAGACATCCAGAGTGGGCAGAACCGTGCCGAGAACGGCCATCCGGAGCGCAAAGAAGCTGTAGTTGGATGGGAATGCGTACCGCCTTCCTCCATGAAACCTCCGCGAGCAATCAGCGTGCCATCGTGTACTGCCCTTTCATTGACTGCACATGCTGAGACCACACCGATTCATAGCGTGTGGCGTCCACCACCGGTTTCTTGATCATCTTCAAGCACTGCGCCATTTGCGCTTCAGAGCTACTGGGCTTGGAGTAAAGCTGCAGGGCAAACTTGGAGAAGTCGCGCACCATGAAGTCAAAGATCTGGTCAATCAACGCTTCATCCATGCCGTAAATTTTGGCATTCTCAAGAATCAGATGGCCGTAGACCACCAAGGTGAACATTTCACCGGCGGTCAGCAAAAAGTCGATGTCTCTTGCCTGCTCTTTGCTGGGTGGTGCTTTCATCGCCATCTCCTTGAACAGCGCAATCTGCTCCTTGAACACAGCGAGGTTGGGCAGGTCGTTGCTGTTGTATGCTTCGTTGAAGTCGTGGAACTGAATGCTGCCAAGCCCTTTTGTTGGTCCCTGGTTGAACAGGAAGTCGTCATTGGACCCGTCGTCCCGGCGCGGCACTTCGGGGTAGCTTTTCGGGTTGAAGAAATAGTTGGCCATGAACTTGATGATCAGTGCCATGTTGACGTGCACCGTGCCCTCCAACTTGGGCAGGCAGCGGATGTCGGCGGCGGCCATGGAGAAGAATGGCTCCTTCTCGAAACCCTTGGCGGCAATCACATCCCACAGCAGGTTGATGACCTCTTCGCCCTGGGTCGTGACTTTCATCTTGACCATGGGGTTGAACAGCAGGTAGCGGCGGTCGTCTGCGCTGGCTGTTTTCATGTAGTCGGCCGCGCGCAGTGCAAACAGCTTCATTGCCACCAGGCGTGAGTAGGCGTCAGTGAAGAGTTGCTTGACGTGCGGAAAATCGATTACGGTCTTACCGTACAGGTGGCGGTTTGAGGCGTGGTCAATGGCCTCGTAAAACGCATGGGTGCACATGCCAATGGAGGCCCAGCCTAGGTTGTACTTGCCCACATTGATGGTGTTGAGCGCAGCATTCCAGGCATCGTCGCCGTGGTGCAGCACTTCGGCCTCAGTGAACGGGTAGTCATTGAGCCGGTACTCGGCTACGAAGTTCTGGCTGTAAACGGTGTTTTTCACCAGTTCGTAGTTGGGGTGCTGCGAGTTGGCCACAAAGAAAATGTATTCCCCAGTATCGGCCATCTTGCCAAAGGTGGACACCATGGCCGCCTTGTTGGCGTTGCCGATGTAGTACTTGCCGCCATTGGCCCGGTAGGTGCCATCGGGCAGTTTGGTCACGATCATGTCGGAGGAATAAATGTCTGCGCCATGCTCCTTTTCTGAGAGGCCAAAGGCAAAGATCTCACCCTGGTCCAGCAGCGCTTTGGCCTTGGCTTGCAGTGGCGCGTTCTTGCTCATCCAGATCGGCCCGATACCCAGCACCGAGACCTGGTACGCCCGAGTTCGACACCAAATGACGCAAGTAGTTGATTTATATAGGCTCGTTTAAGAATCTGCCACTACAGCAGGCTCATTTGAGTGTCTTGGGTTGGCTTCTTTGTCTTCAGCGCGGCGAATACTTTGGACTGCAAATCGTTGACGGTAGATATTCCGGCGATCGGTGCTGAGGCGTTAATGCTCACTTTATGACGCTGTATTCGGCGCAATTGGGCCAAGGCCTTTTCCGGTGACAGGTCGCTCTTGGCAAGCTTCAATCGTTGGCGCATCACTCGGTAAACAATTAACGCGATGAAGCACAGCATGGCGTGCGCCCGGATTCGCTGCGGCAATCGGTGGTGCACTGGCGCAATTTCAATCTCTGACTTCAGGACCCTGAATCCCCGCTCAATATCAGCCAGGGATTTATATCTCTTCACAACATCCACGGGGGTATGGTCCGGCACATTGGTAACCAGCAACAGTTTGCCGTCCATCAGTTCAGCCTGTGCTTGCGCCGCATCATCAACGGTGTAGCTGAACAGTTCCGTCTTCAAGTCCACCTTGATGATGCGCGCCAAATGGGCATCACTCACCTCGTGGTACAGCCGCGCTTTGGCGCCGCTGTCGGAGAGCTTTCTGCCCCGACTGACTTCACCCGCATCCTGGCTATCGAGTTTGCCCACCCACTGATTGGCTTTGGTAAGAATTGCGGCTACGCGCTCCCTGCGCAGTTTTGTTTGCTCCTGCGCCTGCTCCGGGTTGTGGGCAATCACCAGGCGCAATTCGTTCCACCGGGTTTCGTCGACGACTTCCTCTTTGGCATCAGCAACCCCGCTTTGGAATTCCTTGAGGATTTGCGCAAATTCGCCATACCTGCGCCCCGGTACCGCAAGAATGAATTCCAGCGCCTGGCCATTAGGCAACAGTACTTTGCGTAACTCATCGACGTTGTCCAGCGACAGCAAGCCCCTGTCGGCCACCACGATCAGGCGCTTGATGTGGGCAAAGCGCGCCAGCACCTTTTTGAGGGTGGGCAACAACGTGGGGGACTCCGCCTGGTTGCCATCAAACACTTCGTGGTAAATCGGCAGACCTTCTGCGGTCTGCACCACCCCCAACATGAACTGGCGCTCAATCAGTCCGGACTTGGCCATGCCGTACTTGCGCACGTCGTCCGATTGCTCGGTCAAGCCAGACGCCCGGATGGTGGTGAGGTCATAAAAGACGAGGGACAAATCCTGATCAATCAAAGGGCGCAGTAAGCCGGCCACCACATCGTCAACTGCCTCCTGGTGGTCCATGAGGGCGTCCATGCTGCGCAGGAGTTGTTGGTGCGTAAGACTGGCGGTATTCACCTCCGGAATGCTCACCGTTTCCAGCCAACGCAACACACCGAGTTTGGATTCCGGATCGCACAACCGGTTGAAGACCATCACACGCAAAGCGTGTTCAACCGGCGTGGTGTAACGGGCCTTACGAAATACACGGGCGAGACCATCAAACCCGAGTTCTTTCCAGAGCTGATCGAGTGCCCACACATCACCAAGAGCCAGCGCCGACTCAAATTCCACCTGGTGCGTGGCCGCCAAATCCGCTGGTTTGCCACGTGCACGCAATAGGCCTTTGAGCAACGAGTCAACGGCACCATCAGTTTCATCGACGCGCCCAATGGTGGCAACCGTGCGTTGGCGAGGTTTGCCGCTCTCGTCACGGAACGACTCAACGAGCTGAGCGTAGGTGTGGGAACCCGAACGAGTGAGCTTAATGAACATGACAAGAGTGTAGCAAATCAAAACTCAATTGCCAACACACCAAGCAATTGATATTGCCACTACAAATAAACTAAAAAATGCGCGCTAAGTGCTTGATTTCATTGACCGGCAAAGTCAAAAATGGCGCAAATTCTAAATTTGGTGTCGAACTCGGGGGTACGTGTACCAGTAGCACAGGCCAAAGAAGCCCAGTACCTCTGCAAAACCACAGACGCGCCAGGTGTCCCAGACCGCCGCTTCACCGGGTTTGCCGTGTTGCGCTGGCGTCATGACCGACGACAAGATGCCTTCGGCCTTGCAGAACTCCAGGAAGTCGGCGTACCAGACCGCGCCGTTGTAGTCTTCCTTTAGTTTGTCGAGGCCCTTTTTCTCAAAGAACGCGATGGTCTTGGCCATGATCTCGCTGGAGCGAGGGTCTGGGTAGTGGCGATCGTTATGACGGGGGTTAAGCAGAAACATGGAGGACTCCTTGGTGTTTTAAAAGAAGCTGTGTGGCAAAGGCTAAGCGTTCCCGTATCGCCGCGCAGTTTGCCACTGGAATGTCGCTGTAAATGGAGGGCATAACCTAAAACGCGGGTGGCACCACCGCATTTCAGATTGAAATAGTACTGTTGGCAGCTGCATACGCTGCTCACCCGAGTTCGACAGTTAATGACGTAAGTCCTTGATTTCATTGGCCATGAGTGCGAAACGTGCCCCTACAAGAGGCTAAGTTGCTTAAATTGGTTGGGCTCTTTCACCTTCAATGCGGCGAGCACTTC
>JBPOIP010000146.1:0-4184 GCA_052034395.1 Pseudomonadota bacterium | reverse complement strand
TACAAATTGGCAGGTTCCTGCACATTGGCCAGTACCGCATCGGCACGCAGACCCGCCTGAACCAGGCGAATGGCGTAACGGACCGCCTCCAGCGACAAATCCGAACCGTCAACGGGCAATAAAATTTTCATCATCATCCTGTCTGGTTATTCAAACAACCCATACTGGCTTACACACAAGCTCACACACGTCCCAACTTGTCAAGCAAGCGAACATGAACGGCCGGATCGACAAACTGTGCCACGTCACCCTTGAGTGTTGCGATCTCCCGCACCAGTGTGCTTGAAATGTATTGATAACGGGCATCGGGCGTCAAAAAAACCGTATCCACATCCGGCGCCAGTGCCCGGTTCATTCCGGCAAGCTGGTTTTCAAAATCAAAGTCTGTTACCGAGCGCACGCCGCGCAGCATGACTTTGGCGCCATGAGCCACCGCAAAGTCACGCACGAGTCCGGTAAAAGACGCAACCTGCACGTTGTCCAAATCCTTCACGACGTCACGTACCGTATCCAGTCTCTCGTCCAAGCTGAAAAGCGTCTTTTTGTGGTGAGCCGCAGCCACGGCAACGATCACGGATCCAAACAAAGCGGCTCCCCGACGAATGAGATCCAGGTGACCCAGCGTAATGGGATCAAATGTGCCGGGGTAAACGGCTATCACGGTATTTGACATGGAAGGCTCCAATTATGCAGCGCCAACCTGAGCTGCCGCGCGCAATACGTGGGCATGTACCGCCCCGGCTTTCAGATGGCGATAGACCACCAGACCAAAAGGTGCCAGCAGCGCATCGGTCCACGCAGTGGGTGCTTCCAGATAAATGGACCCATTGACTGCCAATGCACGCGCTGCAGCCGCCAGCGCTGATTCGTAGAGTCCACCGTCAAATGGCGGATCCAGAAAGACAACATCCTGGCTGGCAGGTGCCAGCTGCCGCAAAACGGCCACGCCCTCACCGCGCTGAACAAGCAGCTTTTGAACCGGCTGCGGGTCAGGTAGCTCCAGGGCCTGCAACTGGCTGAGAACCCTGTTCAATTGCGTCACCAGACCGCCGTCATGCTCGATCAGCAGCACCTGCGCTGCGCCGCGCGACGCGGCCTCGAAGCCCAACGCACCCGTGCCAGCAAAAGCGTCCACACAGCGCAGTCCGCTCATATCCTGACCCAACCAGTTGAACAGTGTTTCACGCACGCGATCGGGTGTGGGCCGCAGTCCGGGTGTGTCGGTCACCTTGAGTTTGATGCGTTTCCACTGCCCGCCAATCAGGCGGATTTCGCCGGGATGGCGCTTGTGGACTGGAGTGCGAATATGCCTGGGTGGCGGACTGGATGCGCGACTGGCGCTGCCTGGAGAGAGCTTGCTGGATTTTGTCATTCCCTTAGCTTAACGAACTATCAGGCGTATTTGAATGTGTTTCGTACATTTGGCGCCCGTGACCAGGTGCATACTCAGCGTAAGGCGCATGCGGGCGGGCGTTTCATAGAATGCGGTAATTCCAAGAACGCGACTTATGTTCAGTTTTTTCAAAAAGAAAACCCCACCTCCCCCACCCGTTGCCGCCATGGCACCGCAAACCGCTTCCACACAGGCAGGCGGATCACTCATTGGCAGCGCGCTGGTCATCCCGATCGACATCCCCGATCCGGTTGCTGCGCCGCCCGAGCGCCAGAAATGGGTGGACAAACTCAAGGCCAGCCTGGGCAAGACCGCCAGCGGCATCGCGAGCGTATTCGGCGGCTCGGTCATCGACGAAGCCCTGTACGAGAGCCTGGAAGACGCGCTGCTGATGGCCGACGCTGGTGTTCCTGCCACGCAATACCTGCTGACCGAGTTGCGCCGCAAGGTCAAGGACAGCGGTGTGACCCACCCGGTAGCCCTGAAGAACATTCTGGTCGCCCTGCTCACCGACTTGTTGCAGCCTCTGCAGAAGCCGCTGGTCATCGGCGAGTACAAGCCCACGGTCATCATGGTGGCAGGCGTCAACGGTGCCGGCAAGACCACATCCATTGGAAAACTCACGCGCCACCTGTCTGAGAGCGGTGCAACCGTGCTGCTGGCGGCTGCCGACACGTTCCGCGCCGCCGCACGCGAACAACTCAGCGTCTGGGCCGACCGCAACCTGGTGGAAATCATCAGCCAGGAAGGCGGCGATCCTGCCGCCGTGAGCTTTGACGCTGTGGCTGCCGGCAAGGCACGCGGCAAGGATGTAGTGCTGGTGGACACTGCGGGACGCTTGCCTACGCAATTGCATTTGATGGAAGAACTGAAGAAGATCAAGCGTGTGATCCAGAAGGCCGACCCTGGCACCCCCGCAGGTGGCAAAGCCGCACCCCATGAAATACTGTTGGTGATCGATGGCAACACGGGCCAGAACGCGCTAATGCAAGTGCGTGCCTTTGACGATGCACTGGCCCTCACCGGACTCATCATCACCAAGCTCGATGGCACCGCCAAGGGCGGTGTACTGGCGGCGATTGCACGCGAGCGGCCGGTACCCGTGTATTTCATCGGTGTCGGGGAAAAGCTCGAAGAACTGGAGACCTTCAACGCCCGTGAGTTTGCGCAAGCGCTGCTGGGATAAGTCCGCCGAACCGAACCGACCCGACCACAAAACGGGTCTCAAGTTTCCAGCCAGGTTGTCGATATTTAATTGACACAACCATTTAAGAGGCTTAGTGGTATGACTACAACCTTGCTCCAGCGCGCGACCCCACAGCTCGAAGTCCTGCTGTGGAGCCGCCAATTACAACGGGCGCGCTTTGACGAGGTCGCCGCGCTGCGGTTTCTGTCCAACGCCATTGTTTCCCTGCGCGATGCCAAAACAACCGAACTCAGTTCCGTAGGTCGATACCTCATTGCGCACGAGGGGATTTACGCCCTTTGCTTGGGAACCATTTACCTGCACGGCCTGCTCCCGCGCGAGCAAGAGGGTAGCCGTGCCATGGCCATCCAGCTCGCCTTTGAATTACTGGACATGACAGTCAGGGACCTGCACCTCATCCTGCATGCCAATCGGCATCTGGAAGAATTTGCCGGACTCTCGATTGCACCGCTTGCCCAGCAGCAGGTTCAGGAGCTGGTGTCTCTGGGAGATCGGGCGCTTGATCAGGCCCGGCTTGTGTATCCGGACTGCTTTTTCTAGACTGCACCGAAGCGCGATATCGGTATCCGCTGTGCACGGCGCCCTGCCGTCATGGCGGACAATGGACGGCCTTCCCAACCGTTCAAGACCATCTTCATGACTGAGCTACTACCACGCATCGAACTCGAAACCGCGCCAAACCCAGAAGCGGCATTGATCTGGCTGCACGGCCTGGGTGCTGATGGCAATGATTTTGCTGCCCTGGTACCCGAACTGGATCTTGGCGATTGCCCGCCCATTCGCTTTGTATTTCCCCATGCACCCAGCATTCCGGTCACCGTCAATGGTGGCTACATCATGCCCGCCTGGTATGACATTCTGGGCGTGAATCTGGTGGACCGCCAGGACGCAGAGGGGATTAAAAAGTCCGATCAGGCCGTGCTTGCGCTGATAGCGAACGAGGTCACACGCGGCATACCCCACGAACGCATTGTTCTGGCAGGGTTTAGCCAGGGCTGCGCCATGGCCTTGCACACCGGCCTGCGAATGGCGCACCGTCTGGGAGGCATCATTGCCCTGTCGGGCTACCTGCCGCTGGCTGAGCGTTTCGCCGCCGAGCGACATGCTGCCAATGCGAACACGCCGATTTTCATGGCGCATGGCACGATGGACCCCGTTGTGGTGCTCGCGCGCGGAGAAAAGTCGCGCGATGCGCTGGTCGCTCTGGGCCACCCGGTGCACTGGCACACCTACCCCATGCAGCATGCGGTGCACCCGCGCGAGATTTCGGACATTTCCACCTTTCTCAGGCAGGTTCTGAAAGGTTACACGCCTACCGCATGAGCGCGAGTACCCAACCGCTGGTGCTGGGAATTGACTTCGGCACCTCCAACTCGGCCGCTGCGCTGATCGCGTCTGACGGCCAGATGCACACCATCGCGTTGGACGGCGCAAGAGCGGAGATGCCCACTGCACTCTTCTTTGCCAGCGAAACTCGCACCGTCCTGTACGGCTCCGAGGCCATGCAGGCATATCTGGGAGGCGTTGAAGGGCGCCTTCTGCGCTCGCTCAAGAGCCTGCTGGGCAGCCGTCTGATGGACGAAT
>JBPOIP010000196.1:0-3408 GCA_052034395.1 Pseudomonadota bacterium | reverse complement strand
GAGTGTCTGTTTCAGTTCATGCGATACAAAAATGCTGGTCAGACCCATTGAGTCATTGAGTTGACGGATCAAGCGGGCCGCTGTCTTGAGTGAAATGGGGTCCAGTCCGGAAAACGGCTCGTCGTACATCACCAGTTCGGGGTCGAGCGCAATGGCACGCGCCAATGCAATTCGCCGTGCCATGCCACCGGATACTTCACTGGGCAACAGATCCCGGGCGCCGCGAAGGCCCACCGCATTGAGTTTCATCAGCACGATGTCGCGAATCAGGGACTCGGGCAGGTCGGTGTGCTCTCGCAAAGGAAAGGCCACATTGTCAAACACACTCAGATCGGCAAACAGTGCGCCAAACTGGAACAGCATGCCCATTCGCCGCCGCGCCGCATAGAGCTGGGTTTGGTCCATGCGACCCACATCCTGACCGTCAAAAAGCATCTCTCCTGCCTGAGCACGCTGTTCGCCACCCATGAGCCGCAGTGCGGTAGTCTTTCCGGCGCCCATGGGGCCAATGATTGCGGTAACTTTTCCTCGGGGTATCTCCAGGGACACGCCGTCCAGTACCCGATGATCCCCGTAGCTGAAGTCGAGTTTGCGAAATTCAATGAGCGATGATGAAGGTGTGTTGGTGGCCATACTTGCAATGCGCGGTACCGTTGGTGGCGCCCCAATGATAGGGGATCGGTTGCCTTGCGACGGCTGGCCGGGCAAAGGACAGTAGTACAGTACTTCGACTCCTGTTTGCAGATCTTTCAAAGATGTCGATCCATTCATTTCAAAAACTGGTTGCTGTGCGGATTGCGTTGGTGAGCCTGTTATTGGCTTCGATTGCTGCGCCTCTGGCCTGGTGGGTTGCGCGTGAAAAGGCAGAAGAAACCATCATCTCACTGGCAACCGAAGAGTCGCGCCGGGCGATTGATCAACACCACGCCAATGACTTGACCGGTGAGGAAGCCGTTGGGAATGCACGCAATGCCGCGGCGGCCATCACCGGAGGCCTGTTTGATATTGCCGAAATCTATGACAGCGCAGGTCGCAAGCTCGCCAAATCCATGACCCTGCACGGGCGCTCGATCGAGTCGGTTCTGCCCAAGCACCAAGGGCCCAACTACAAAGTACCTTCGTATGACAGCTTGGCCCTGGCCGGCAATGTGTGGGTCATGCGGATTTTTGTTCCTTTGCACGCGGACGGCAACACCGCGGATGCGGTGATAACCGGCTACTTTGAAGGCGTTCGGGTGGTGCCCGAATGGCAACGCGACCAGATATTCACCAATGCGCTGACCGTTTCACTGATGGTCAGTCTGGCATCCCTGTTGTGTGGTCTGGCCCTGTTTCCGGTTGTGGTGCGCCTGGCTGCGGACAATGAGAAAAAAGCCAAGGAAGTCCTGCAATTCCAGGCGGCACTGATCGAAGGGCTGAAGCAATCCGAGAGCGAACTCGAAAGCAAGGTTGAGCAACGCACGCGTGAATTGCAGACTGAGCAAACCCGTACCAAGATGCTGCTTGACAACATGCTGCCTGCGGAGATTGCACGGGAGTTGAGTGCCACAGGGGCTGCCCGACCGGTTCGTCACGAAGCGGTCACGATTCTGTTTACCGACTTCAGTGACTTTACCCAGGCTGCTGCTGCCATGCCGCCCGATCGCATGGTTGCCGAACTCAATGACATCTTTGCTGCCTTTGACCGCATCACGCAAGAGTGTGGCGTTGAAAAAATCAAGACTATTGGCGATGCCTACATGGCCGCCGCTGGCGTTCCATCTCCCTGCCCGGATCATGCCAGGCGTTGTGTCACCGCCGGTTTGGACATGCTGGACTACGTGGCAAAGCGCAACCGCACTTCTGCATTCAAGTGGTCACTGCGGGTCGGCATTCACACCGGCCCTGTGGTGGCCGGCGTGATCGGCACCCGCAAATTCGCGTTCGATATTTGGGGAGATACCGTCAATATTGCTTCGCGGATGGAGAGTTCCGGAGAAATCGGCAAAGTCAATATCTCGGCCTATACGTTCGATCTGGTTCGGGCCGACTTCATCTGCGAGTACCGTGGGAAAGTGGATGCCAAGGGCAAGGGCGGTATCGATATGTATTTTGTTGCGGGCAAGACCAGTGGCCCGGTTGCCGCAGTTTTGGCGCAAGAATAGCGTTGTTCCTCCAAGAATTCACTTTACCCACCATGCTGCGCTATCTCACCATCCCCGTCACCCCGTTCCAACAAAACTGCTCCCTGGTCTGGTGCGATCAGACCCTGAAAGCTGCGGTCATTGATCCGGGGGGTGATCTGGACAGCATTCTGGCCGAGGTCAAACGCCTGGGCCTCACGCTGGAGCAGATCTGGCTGACGCACGCCCACATCGATCATGCCGGTGGCACGGGCGAATTGGCCCGGCGGCTGAACCTGCCCATCATCGGCCCGCATGTGGGCGACCAGTTCTGGATCGATGGACTGCCCCAGCAAAGCAGGATGTTTGGCTTTCCCCCCGCCGAGCTGTTCAAGCCAACCCGATGGCTGGTGGACGGCGACACCGTGACCATAGGCAACAGTGAGTTGGCGGTCCGCCACTGCCCTGGCCACACGCCGGGGCACGTGGTCTTCTACTCCAGTGAGGTCCAGCGCGCCTTTGTCGGTGACGTGCTGTTTGCCGGCTCCATTGGCCGCACCGATTTTCCGCAAGGCGACCACGACACCCTGATTTCCAGCATCACGCAGCGGCTGTGGCCCATGGGCGATGACACCGTATTCATCCCAGGGCACGGCCCCGAGAGCACCTTCGGCCGCGAGCGGCGGACCAACCCCTACGTGGCAGACACCTGAAGGGGCGATGCGGCACAATCGGGTTCACTGCATTCAACCTGATTGACCATGTCTGATACCGCACACATTGCTCCCCGTGACAAGGCCGACATTCTGGCCCAGGCACTACCCTACATCCGCAAGTTCCATGGCAAGACCATGGTCATCAAGTATGGCGGCAACGCCATGACCGACCCCGAGTTGCAAAAGGCATTCGCCGAAGACGTGGTGCTGCTCAAGCTGGTAGGCATCAACCCGGTGGTGGTGCACGGCGGCGGGCCGCAAATCGAAGGCCTGCTCAAGCGCCTGGGCAAGAAGGGCGAATTTATCCAGGGCATGCGTGTGACCGATCCCGAAACCATGGAAGTGGTTGAATGGGTGCTGGCCGGCGAAGTACAGCAGGACATCGTGGGCCTGATCAACCACGCTGGCGGCAAGGCGGTTGGCCTGACGGGCCGTGATGGCGGCATGATCCGTGCGCAAAAGCTCAAGATGCTGGACAACGCCGACCCGACCAAAGAGCACGATGTGGGCCAAGTGGGCGACATCGTCAGCGTGGACCCCAGCGTGGTCAAGGCGCTGCAGGACGATGCCTTCATTCCCGTTATCAGCCC
>JBPOIP010000182.1:0-6240 GCA_052034395.1 Pseudomonadota bacterium | reverse complement strand
ACTTGATCTTGGTGTGCTCTTCCTTGACACCGTCAATTTCAACGGTGGGCGCTGTGGTCATGTGGGTCACAAGCTTGGCTTCGCCATCGGCTTTGCCCTTGTACTTGGCGGCGGTCTTCTTGTAGGGGGGGCCATCCTTCTGTTTGTCGACCGAGTGGCATTTGCCGCACTTGCTGGCTTCCAGCAATTGCTCTGCACCTGCGATGTCTACGGCCTGTGCCTGAGCGGACATTGCCAGGCTGGCAATTCCAGCGCAAAAAAGTGCGCGAAGTATATGGGGCTGAAGCATAGTCGTCCTTGTCCCTCTGTTGTTTTGAATGCCCGGTCCATCACGGCCGGAGATTCATCATAACGCCTGCCGAGCCAGCAACCCGTTTTCCATCGATTGATAAAAATCAATTGAAGTGTGATTTCACGAGCGGGAGTGAAACTGCACCGCGCTTGATGGGCTCAGCTGCTGAGCAGTCGAACAGCCCAGTAAAGGCCAATGCCCAGTTGGACGGCAAACGCTGAAAACCGAAACATCACTGCAACGGCAGACAGCGAAGAGAGGTGAATCACGGACTGCAGAATCCGCGCACAGAGAAAGAGGTACGCAAGCGGATCGGTTATCGAGGATCTTCCCGCCACGATGGCAATGAGCATGAGGCCACCGAAAATTGGCAAACCTTCGATGCAGTTTGCATGTGCCCGCGCAAGGCGCTGCATAAACGGAGACAGGTTTGAATTCTCCGGATTGAACCCGTTCGCAGCAACGGACTTGGTAAGAACCAGCTTTGAACGAATGACCTCCATGAGCACCAGAAGGAACAATGACCAGCCGACGAAGCCGGTGAGGGCAATGAGTGTGGGGTTCATGTTTTATCGCGATGACGTTTCATGACGGGCTCCATAAGCTGGATCGATGGGATTCTAGACGTCCTGCAGGGGCGCTGGCGGGAGTCCCCATGGCGCGGAATCAGTCATGTCGGCGCGAAAACATAAAGACGCAATTTGACGACAAGCGTGATTCAATAGGGCCGGTGATTGATCTGAAGCGATCACTTGTGATAACTTGCCGCGCATCGAGACAATGGTGCCCTGACGTCGAATGGATGCATGTATGCAAACCCCCGTGGCTGAACGCCGCTAAAGACCCGCACGAATGAACACCAAAACATCCAGTGCAGCAGAAGACCGGACAGACCGGAGCCGGCGTTCGAATGTTCGTCTGCTGTATGGTGCTATTGGTTTCTCGCTGACCCTCATCGTCGCTCTGTGTATAGCTGGCTTGTCCTACCTGTGGCGCGAGAGCATTCAGCGCACCGAGTTGCTCACGGAGAATCTGTCGCGGTCCGCTGAGCAAAACATTGACAACCTGGTCAACGATATTGATATTGCCTTGCTGCATTCTGCAGACGAAATTGCCCGCCAACTGCGGGAAGGGCGTCCTGATAAAGAAGCGATTACGCGATTCCGGCAAGACAGCAGGAACTGTTGCCAGGTACCGATTTGCTGCGCGCCACCAATGCCGAAGGTGTCGCTGTTTATGGTGTGGGGATTCCGCAGGCACCCGCCAGTGTTGCGCATCGGGACTACTACAAGACACTGCGTGACAACCCCAGCGCGGGTTTGGTGATTTCCGAGCCAGTGATCGGCAAGATCTCGCAGAAGTGGATCTGGCTGATGGCGCGCAGGTACAACAATCCGGACGGCTCATTTGGTGGGCTGGTGTATGGCTCTGCCTTTATCGACTCGATCAAGGAGAGTTTCGATCAGTTGAAGTTGCCTGTTGGCAGCGTCATGGTCCTCAGAGACCGGGACATGAAGCTGATTGCAAGGAGCACTTTTGGAACACCACAGCAGGTACAGACGGGGGATGCAAGAATCTCGGACGAATTCAAGGCCGCCTTGGTATCGCGTCCAGTCTCCGGTGTCTTTCACAGCGGGTTGACCACTCCAGACGGCGTTTCGAGGATCTATGCCTATCGGATCAACGAGAAGTTTGGTTTTGTCGTTCTTGTGGGTATCCCCATGGACGCCGTGCTGTTGGAATGGAGAAAAACTGCGCTTGCAGTGGGCCTGTTGCTCGTGCTTATCGCAAGTGGATATTTCTATTTTGCAAGGGCACTCGGCAAGTCATGGAAGCAGCAAAGCGACGACGTGACCCGTCTGCGGGCGAGCCAGGCCCAGTTGCAGATTGCCAAGGAGATGGCAGAGGACGCTACCCGTGCAAAGAGCGCGTTTTTGAGCAACATGAGCCATGAAATCCGCACACCGCTCAACGCCATTGCGGGAATGGCCCGCCTGATCCGCCAGGAGCCTCTGTCAAGTTCCCAGGCCGACAAGTTGCAGAAGATGGAGCTGGCCACGCGCCACCTGACTACCACGATCAGCGACATTCTCGACCTTTCGAAAATCGATGCTAACAAACTGGTGCTCGAGGATCAGAGTCTTAGCCCCGAAGACATCGTGAGGAATGCTGCGCTCATGCTGGACAGCACAGCAAAGAACAAGTCGCTGCAGATTGAACTCCAGATTGGAGATCTGCCGCCCCATGTACGGGGCGACTCAACGCGCATCATGCAGGCGCTGCTGAATCTGGGCAGCAATGCCGTCAAGTTCACTTCGTCCGGCACGATAACGCTGAGTGCGCGTGTAGTCGAAACCCGTGACAACTTCGTGACCATCCTTTTCGAAGTGCGTGATACCGGAATAGGGATTGAGGCAGCCCAGTTGCAAGATCTGTTCAAGCCATTCTCCCAGGCTAACTCGAGCACCACACGTATCTACGGTGGGACGGGGCTGGGCCTGAACATCACGAGAAAGTTGGCTGAAGCCATGGGAGGCACGGTCGGTGTGGAAAGTGAGCCAGGGCGCGGAAGCAAATTCTGGTTTACAGCCCGATTGCAGTTGGACCTGCAAGCGCATAGTGCGGTGCCAGCCGAAGCGGTTTCTCCAGACCTGGCGCAGGAGGACATGCAAGCGGCGTGCTCAGGGCGCAGTGCTCTTGTGGCTGAGGATGATGAGTTCAGCCGTGAGATTGCGCTCATTCAACTGGAAGCCATTGGGCTGAAAGTGGACGTTGCCGTCAACGGGGGGGAGGCTGTGGAGTTGGCAGCCCGCAATCGCTACGACCTCATATTCATGGACATGCAGATGCCGATCTTGGACGGCGTCACCGCTACGCAAAGAATACGGCAAGACGCTCAGAATGCGTCAACGCCCATCATTGCACTGACAGCCAATGCCTTTGTGGAGGACCGTGAAAAGTGCCTGGCAGCCGGCATGACGGATTTTGTGACGAAACCCGTAGAGCAAACGGTGATGTACCAGTCTATCTTCCGCCTGCTCAACGCAAGGCGCATCGACCAGGACCCAACCGGACCGTTCAAGCTTGGGTGAAATTGCCTTTGCTTTTCATCTTGAGGCGCGTCATGCCCCAAACCGTCGGCTGACCGCTCAAGAGCAGGCATTTCGGAAACTGAACACCGGCTAAGCGTTGCTACCGCTTCTCGTGCCCCTGGCTCAAGTCGGTACTTTTCTGCTTCACCCAGCCAGCGCCCGCAACACATTCTCCGCCGTAGCCGGCGCGGTGAGCCGCACCGGTCTGCCATCGCCCACCGATGCAATCGCGTCACGCAGGGCTTCATACACACTGATGGCCAGCATGAAGGGCGGCTCGCCCACGGCCTTGCTTCCGAATACGTTGTCCTCGCGGTTGGGTTCGGGCCACAGGTCGACTTTGAAGTGTTCTGGCACATCGCCCGCCGTGGGTATTTTGTAGGTGCTGGGTGCGTGGGTGGTGAGCAGACCCTTGTCGTTCCACACCAACTGTTCGGTGGTGAGCCAGCCCATGCCCTGCACAAATGCGCCCTCAATCTGGCCGATGTCGATGGCCGGGTTGATGGAGCGGCCCACATCGTGCAGGATGTCCACCTTCAGCACGCGGCTCTCGCCGGTTAGGGTGTCGATGGCGACTTCGGTGCAGGCAGCACCGTAGGCGAAGTAATAGAACGGTCGCCCGGTCAGCGTGGTCTTGTCGTAGTGGATTTTGGGCGTGCGGTAGAAGCCGTCACTCCACAACTGGATGCGGTTGGCATAGGCCATGCCCACCACGTCCACAAAACTGCGCGTTGCCTTGGGCGTGATCACCTGTCCGCCTTCAAAACGCACGGCACCGGCCCCCACACCATCGAGTCCGCAGACAAATGCGGCCAGGTTGTCGCGCACATTGCGGGCGGCAAACTGCGCGGCACGGCCGTTGAGGTCGGTGCCCGACGAGGCTGCGGTGGCGGAGGCATTGGGAATCTTGCTGGTGTCGCTGGCCGTGCACAGCACGTGCTCAAACCCTATGCCCAGTTCGTCGGCCACAATCTGCGCCACTTTGGTGTTGAGACCCTGCCCCATTTCCGTGCCGCCGTGGTTCACCTGCACGCTGCCGTCGGTGTAAACATGCACCAGCGCACCGGCCTGATTGAACAGCGTGGCGGTGAAGCTGATGCCAAACTTGACCGGCGTGATGGCGATGCCGCGCTTGATGATGGGGTTGGCAGCATTCCATGCCAAAACCGCCTCACGCCCTCGCCGATATTGTGAAGATAGCTCCAGTTTTGATAGCAAACCTGGAAGGATGTTGTCTTCTACCTTCATTTGGTAGTGCGTGGTGTCGCGCCGCTCGCTGCTGCCGGGTATGGCCTCGTCGCTGTACAGGTTGCGCCGGCGCACATCGAGCGGGTCCATCTTCAAGCGGCGGGCGATGTCGCTCATGATGGTCTCAATCACGATCACACCCTGCGGCCCGCCAAAGCCGCGAAACGCCGTATGGCTTTGCGTATTCGTTTTGCAGCGGTAGGAGGCAATCTCCACGTCCTGCAGGTAATAGGCGTTGTCGCTGTGGAAAACGGCCCGGTCGGCCACCGGGCCTGACAGGTCGGCGCTGAAGCCACAGTTGGCGGCCATCATCAGTTTGAGCGCAGTCAGGCGCCCTGTTTTGTCAAAGCCAGCGGTGTACTCGTAGGCGAACGGGTGGCGCTTGCCAGTCACCATGAAGTCGTCGTCGCGGTCCAGGCGCAGCTTGATGGGGCATTGGAGCTTGCTGGCGGCCACCGCGGCCCACACCGCCAGATGCCCGGCCTGGGTTTCCTTGCCGCCAAAACCGCCGCCCATGCGACGGCATTCCACGCGCACGGCGTGGTTGGCTATGCCCAGCGCATGTGCCACCCAGTGCTGGACCTCGCCGGGGTGCTGGGTGCTGCTGTGCACCACCCACTGGTTCTGCTCCTGCGGCAGCACATAGGCAATTTGCCCCTCCAGGTAAAAGTGCTCCTGGCCTCCCACCTCCAGCGTGCCGCTGAGAGTGTGTGGGGCGCTGGCTATGGCGCGGTTGGCATCGCCCCGGCGCACAAACACCGGCGGCAATACGTAGCTTTGCGCTTGCAGGGCCTGCTGAACGCTCAGGATGGGTGGCAGGGCTTCAATGTCCAGGCGCACCTTGCGCGCAGCGCGCCTTGCCTGCATCACGGTTTCGGCAATGACCAGTCCAATGACCTGACCGATATGCTGCACCGTGTCCATGGCAAACACCGGCTCGTCGCCAGCAAACGCGGCCAGCATGGGGTCGCCCGGAATGTCGCTGGAAAGCACCACATCGACCACGCCCGGCATGGTCAGCGCGTCCGTAACGTCCACGCCGCGCAGGCGACCGTGTGCAATGGTGGAGAGGATGGGCGCGGCGTGCAGCGTGCCCCGCACTTCGGGGATGTCGTCGATGTAGTTCACCGATCCAGCCACCTGGGCCACCGCACTCTCGTGCGGTACCGAGCTTCCACTTTCGTGCATTTTTGAGCGTCCACTTTCGTGCGGCCGCGATGCACCTGCAGCAGGCACCGATGGGGTCAGTGGTTTCTGGCTCATGCTGCCACCTCGCTGGCACCAAGCGGTGAAAGCTGCCCCAAGTCCGTCAGCACACCGCCCTGGCTTTCCAGCCAGAAGCGTTGCAGCAGATTGCCCAATACCGCGCTGCGGTAGGCGGCAGAGGCGCGCATGTCCGAGATGGGCGCAAATTCGGCACGCAGAGCCTGTATGGCGTGGTCCACCGTGGTTTGGTTCCAGGGTTGGCCCTTGAGGGACGACTGGGTCTTGACGGCTCGCACCGGCGTCGCGGCCACGCCCCCTGCGCCGATGGATGCGCGCCGTACCACGCCGTTTTCAATCCGCAGATGGATCGCCAGGCACACTGCAGAAATATCGTCCTCAAAG
>JBPOIP010000201.1:0-3731 GCA_052034395.1 Pseudomonadota bacterium | reverse complement strand
GAGGCAGCGCTCGACCAGCCTCACGGCATCGGTCAACCACGCCGGTTCGCATTGGCAGTCGGTCAGATCAGCGGTGAGGTGCAGGCCTTGCATAGCCACCACTGTAGATGATTTGGGCCTGGTCAGCACGCGATCCTGCCGTCATTCTGGCTTGCGATAAGACCGGTGTCAGGACTGTTGTGTTCGCAAAGTAAAATAGCACGTTCACCCCTGCTATCACCTTATCCGGAGTCGCCCAGTCCATGGCCAGCACGCAAAACACCCAACAAATGGCAAGTGCCATTCGCGCTCTTGCAATGGACGCTGTCCAGGCCGCCAATTCCGGCCATCCGGGTGCGCCCATGGGCATGGCCGAAATGGCTGTGGCGCTGTGGGCTCAGCACCTGAGCCATAACCCTGCCAACCCGAACTGGCTGAATCGTGACCGCTTTGTGCTGTCCAACGGACACGGTTCCATGCTGATTTATGCGCTGTTGCACCTCACCGGCTACAAGCTGCCCATGGCCGAGCTGAAAAACTTCCGCACACTGCACAGCAAGACTGCCGGTCACCCCGAAGTGGGTGTCACCCCCGGCGTGGAAACCACGACCGGACCGTTGGGTCAGGGCATCACCAATGCGGTCGGCATGGCGCTGGCCGAGAAGCTGCTGGCCTCCGAGTTCAACCGCGAAGGTCACGCGGTGGTTGACCACCACACCTACGTCTTCCTGGGCGACGGTTGCCTGATGGAAGGTATCAGCCACGAAGCGGCTGCGTTGGCGGGCGCCTGGAAGCTGGGCAAGCTGATTGCCCTGTACGACGACAACGGCATCTCCATCGACGGCCAGGTTGCCCCCTGGTTCATCGACAACACGGCGCAGCGCTTTGTGGCCTATGGCTGGGACGTCATCGGCCCCATTGATGGCCATGACGCGGCGGCTGTGTCCGCTGCCATTGTGGAAGCCAAGAAGACCGCCGACCGCCCCACCCTCATCATCTGCAAAACCCACATCGGCTTTGGTTCGCCCAACCGCGCCAACACATCCAAGGCCCATGGCGAGCCTTTGGGCGCCGAAGAAATTGCACTGACCCGCGCAGCCATTGGCTGGAGCCACGCGCCATTTGTCATTCCCAAAGAGGTCTATGCCGACTGGGATGCCAAAGTAGCCGGCAAAGCGGCCGAGGCAGCCTGGAAAGAGAAGTTCGCTGCGTACCAAGCCGCCTTCCCGGCACTGGCCAAGGAACTGCTGCGCCGCATGAAGGGCGACCTGCCCAAGAACTTTGTGCAAACCGCGGTGGACACCGTTATCGCCGCACACCAGAAGGCCGAGACGGTTGCCAGCCGCAAGGCCAGCCAGCTGGCGCTGGAATCATTTACCGCTGCCCTGCCCGAGTTGCTGGGTGGTTCGGCTGACCTGACCGGCTCCAACCTGACCAACACCAAGGCCACACCCAACCTGCGTTTTGACGCGCTGAGCGGTGCGGTGGTGAAGAACGAGGCGGGTACCGGTGGCCGGCACATCAATTACGGTGTACGCGAATTCGGCATGGCGGCCATCATGAACGGTGTGGCCCTGCATGGTGGTTTCATTCCCTATGGTGGCACGTTCCTGACTTTCAGTGACTACAGCCGCAACGCCATCCGCATGGCGGCGCTGATGAAGCAGCGTGTGATCCATGTGTTCACCCACGATTCCATTGGTCTGGGCGAAGATGGTCCGACCCACCAGTCCATCGAGCATGCAGCAAGTCTGCGCCTCATCCCCAATCTGGACGTGTGGCGCCCCGCTGACACCGCAGAAACCGCCGTGGCCTGGACGATGGCTTTGCAAAACAAGGCCAAGCCCACTGCCCTGTTGCTCAGCCGCCAGAACATCAGCTATGCGCCCAAGGCTGAGTCTGCGCTGGCACCCGATGCCTGTGGCCTCGACGCCATCAGCAAGGGCGCCTATGTGCTGGCCGAGCCTTCGGAAGTGGGTCTGAAGAAAAAGCCCCAGGCAGTCATCATCGCTACAGGCTCTGAGGTGCAGTTGGCCCTGCATGCGCAAAAGGTTCTGGCCGAGCGCAAGATTGCGGTGCGTGTGGTGTCCATGCCTTCCACCACCACATTTGACCTGCAAAGCGCCGACTACAAGTCGTCCGTTCTGCCAGCGGGCCTGCCCCGCGTAGCGGTGGAGATGGGCTCAACGGGCGGCTGGTGGAAATACGGCACGGCCGCGGTGGTGGGCATCGATACCTACGGTGAGTCGGCTCCGGCGCCTGTGCTGTTCAAGCACTTTGGGTTTACGCCCGAGAACGTGGCAGATACCGTGCAATCGGTGCTGCAGCGCAAGTGATGCGTCCCCACGCTCCACCGCTGCGCGGGTCGCTTTCCCCCGAGGGGTCTGTTTTGTCGAGGTTAGGTTAGGTTTTTAGTTTTTTTACTTACGAAAGAAGCATATGACTATCAAGATCGGTATCAACGGCTTTGGCCGCATTGGACGCAACGTGTTGCGCTCCGCCATCCAGAATTTCGCAGACATCGAAGTCGTTGCCATCAACGATTTGCTGGAGCCGGATTACCTGGCCTACATGCTGCAATACGACAGCGTGCACGGCCGCTTCAAAGGCACGGTCAGCGTCGAAGGCAGCACCCTAGTTGTCAACGGCAAGAAAATCCGCCTGACGCAGGAAAAAGACCCCACCAACCTGAAGTGGAACGAAGTCGGTGCTGACATCGTCATCGAATCCACCGGCATCTTCCTGGACAAGGCGGGCGGTGAGAAGCATCTGGCTGCTGGCGCCAAGAAGGTTATCTTCTCGGCACCAAGCAAGGACGATACCCCCATGTTCGTCTTCGGTGTGAACGACAGTACCTATGCCGGTCAAGCCATCATTTCCAACGCGTCCTGCACCACCAACTGTCTGGCACCAGTCGCCAAGGTCTTGCATGACAAGTGGGGTATCAAGCGCGGCCTGATGACCACCGTACACGCGGCGACTGCGACGCAGAAGACCGTGGACGGCCCGTCCAACAAAGACTGGCGCGGTGGTCGCGGCATTCTGGAAAATATCATCCCAAGCAGCACAGGCGCTGCCAAGGCTGTGGGCGTGGTCATTCCCTCGCTGAACAAGAAGCTCACCGGCATGTCCTTCCGTGTGCCCACCAGCGATGTGTCCGTGGTGGACCTGACCTGCGAATTGAACACCGAAGCCACCCTGAAAGAAATCTGCGCGGAAATGAAGGCACAGAGCCAGGGCGCCCTGAAGGGTGTGTTGGGCTATACAGAAGACAAGGTGGTTGCCACTGACTTCCGTGGCGAAACTTGCACCAGCGTGTTTGACGCCGATGCATCGATCGCTCTGGACGGTACCTTTGTGAAGATCGTTGCCTGGTATGACAACGAGTGGGGCTATTCCAACAAGTGCCTGGACATGGTGCGCGTCGTCGCCAAGTAAGTTTTAGCTGCTTTCGAAAGCCCATGCCGTTGTGCGGCATGGGCTTTTTTTATCGTTTCACGGTACAGAACTACGCAGTCTTTTTGCGTGGCGCTCTGACCGTGGCGGCCTTAACGGGTGCGCCACCGTTTGCCTTGGGTTTCACCGCGCGTGGTGCTTTGCGCACCGGTTTGGGTATGGCAGGTGTGGTGGCTGGCAGGAACGCTGCCTCCATTTCAGCCAAAGCCTCTGCGGTGTACACCGCCAGTTTCTGCATGCTGGGCATGGACGAATGGCAGCCTGTGAAACCAAAGTTCATGAAGCCCGCATAGCTC
>JBPOIP010000110.1:0-20355 GCA_052034395.1 Pseudomonadota bacterium | reverse complement strand
TTGAAGTCAGCGTTCCGGTCTCGGATGCGCGCCAGATCGAGATCGAAGACAAAATCGTCAGCGCCTTCGAGAACTCCACGACAGTCATCCAGTACGCCTTTATCGCCAATATCAACGATGGCCGCGGCTACACCGCAGGGCGGTCCGGTTTCACATCCGGTACGGGCGATCTGCTGATCGTCGTGGAGGAATACACGAAGCTGGTGCCTGGCAATGTACTGTCCGTTTTCGCATCAGCTTTGCTTAGAGTTCGGGGAACCAGCTCGGTGGCGGGCTTGAACGGACTGGTGGCCGCCTGGAAAACTGCCGCCACAGACCCCAAATTCATCGCCGTGCAGGATGCGGTCAACAATGCCTTGTACCGTGACCCGTCACGCGCCCTGGCTACTGCCGCCGGAGCCACACTGCCGCTGTCCAAGCTGGCGATTTACGAGGCCAGCATCCAGCATGGAGTAGGGACATATCCGGATTCCCTGAATTCCATCCTGGATCGTGCCAGTGCCGCGGCCGGTGGCACACCCAAGAGTGGTGTTGACGAGAAGAAATGGCTTTTGGCGGTACTCACGGAGCGCCGCAGGACGCTACTCAATCCGATTGATCCTGTCGTCGGCATGGGTTGGGCCGCCACAGTCAGCCGCGCCGATGCCATCATGAGCATTTACAACGCAGGCAACTTCAATCTGGACAAAGCCATCACCATCACGGTGTACGGCGACACATTTTCCATCTAGCGCGCAGCGCATTTCAAAGACGAACCGATGACTTCCGAGATCACCCTGACCCGCCCCGATGACTGGCACCTGCATGTTCGCGATGGCGCTGCCCTCCACACCGTGGTACCCCACACGGCGGCCCAGTTTGGGCGTGCCATCATCATGCCGAACCTCAAGCCACCGGTAACCACCGCCGCACAGGCGCTGGACTACAAGGCGCGCATTCTGGCGGCAGTACCCGCCGGTATGCAGTTTGAGCCGCTGATGACGCTGTACCTCACCGACAACCTGCCCGCCGATGAGATTGCCCGCGCCAAAGACGCTGGCGTGGTTGCCGCCAAGCTGTATCCAGCCGGCGCAACCACCAACAGTGATGCAGGCGTGACTGACCTGCGCAAGACCTACAAAACGCTGGAAGCCATGCAAAAAGCCGGGCTACTGCTGCTGGTGCATGGCGAAGTGACCTCAAGCGACATCGACCTGTTTGACCGTGAAGCCGTGTTCATTGACACGCAACTGATTCCCTTGCGCCGTGACTTCCCCGAACTGAAGATCGTGATGGAACACATCACCACGAAGGAAGCGGCGCAGTACGTGCAGGGGGCCGACCGATTTACCGGCGCCACCATCACCGCGCACCATTTGCTCTACAACCGCAATGCCATCTTCACCGGTGGCATTCGCCCGCACTACTACTGCCTGCCGGTGCTGAAGCGTGAGACCCACCGCCAAGCACTGGTGCAGGCCGCTACCAGTGGCAGCAACAAGTTCTTCCTGGGAACCGACAGCGCGCCACACCCTGCCCACCTGAAAGAGCATGCCAGTGGCTGCGCCGGGTGCTACACCGCCTACTCCGCCATGGAGCTGTATGCGCAAGCCTTTGATGCCGCCGGCGCGCTGGGCAAGCTCGAAGGCTTTGCATCGTTCCACGGCGCAGATTTCTATGGGTTACCGCGCAACGCCGACACCATCACCCTGCGTCGCGAGTCCTGGACTGTGCCTGAGAGCTTTGCGTTTGGCGAGGCGCAGCTGAAGCCGCTGTGCGGAGGCGAAGTATTGGCGTGGAAGCTGGTCTAAGGCATGGGCGGCAGGGCGTTCTGCTCCGTGTCCCCAGGTCTGCGGCCTCCTCCTTTACCTGCGCATAACGCCCTGCCGCCCATGCCCGTAGGCTCTATCGACTGGTCTGCGCCTTGGCTTGCACCGTACGCAGAGCTTGGACTGAGCATTTCCGCGCAAATTGCTGCGGGCACTTCCAATGCCGATGCGCTGAACGCCGCGCTGGCACCCCTCGGGACCCCGGTGCGCTTTGTTCCGCAGAGCGATTTGCCCGTCGGAACGGCCTATGAAAGCTATATTTTTGATAACAACACATGCCCTACCCGTGAGGGATTGCATGACTTTTTCAATGGACTGGCCTGGCTGTTTTTTCCCCAGACCAAGCGCAAACTCAACCACCTGCACGTGGCGCAGATTGCCCAGACCGGCATCCAGCCCGTGCGTGGCCCTGCACGGGACGGCCTGACCCTGTTTGACGAAAACGCGGCATTTTTGCAGTGCCCGGACGCCTTGTGGGAGGCCCTGTCATCCAAGGATTGGCCTCACCTGTTTGGACCACTGCGTCCTCTGTGGGCGCAGTCACATTTGGTGTTGTTTGGTCACGCCCTGCTGGAGAAGCTGGTCTGCCCAAGAAAACCCATCACAGCCCACGTATACCGTGCTCAGGCAGCTACACATTCCATAGCAGATCTGGATGTCTGGATGGCCGCCGACCTGAGCGCCGAGCGACTGGCCGGCAAGCCATTTGCCCATTTGCCGGTGCTGGGAGTACCCGGCTGGTGGTCCGGCAACGACAACCCGGACTTCTATAGTGATGCCACGGTATTTCGCCAGGCTCGCGCAACGCATCGGCTGGCCCCACTCTCCCCCAGCCCCTCTCCCCCGGCTGGGCGAGAGGGGAGTTAACAGCCGCATTCGGCCGCGTCTTTAAACCAAGGACGTACCCGACGACGGCCAACTGGGTCAGTTAGGGGGAGGTAAAGCACTGCACCCCTGTTGGCCAAGCCCTTTGTACTGACTCACTTCAATAACAAGGCCACATATGGCTGTTTAGCTCCCCCTCGCCCGTCGGGGCGAGGGGGTTGGGGGGAGTGGGGGAAAATCACAAGGCATCTACCTTTTCCACATATCCTTTGGGTCCATTGAACCTGTCGGTGCTTGAATTTGACTCAATCGACCTTACTATTGGCGCTGTCAGGCCTTTAATACGGGCCGGAGGAAAAAGGAAACCATGAAACGCATTATTTTGTTTGTTTTGACCAATGTGATGGTCGTTGCCGTTTTGGGCATTGCTGCCAGCCTGCTGGGCGTGAACCGCTATCTGACTGGCAGTGGTCTTAACCTGAGTGCATTGCTGGGCTACGCCCTCATCATGGGTTTTGGCGGTGCCATTATTTCCCTGCTGATCAGCAAGCCGATGGCCAAGTGGACCTCCGGCGTGCGCATCATCAACCAGCCGCAAAACGTGGACGAGGCCTGGATTGTGGAGACCGTGCGCAAGCTGTCAGACCGGGCTGGCATCGGCATGCCCGAAGTCGGCATTTTTGAAGGTGACCCCAATGCATTCGCCACTGGCGCGTTCAAGAATTCGGCTCTGGTGGCCGTCAGCACCGGCCTGTTGCAGGGCATGACCAAGGAAGAAATTGAGGCTGTTATCGGCCACGAGGTCGCCCACATTGCCAATGGCGACATGGTCACCATGACACTCATTCAGGGCGTGATGAATACCTTTGTGGTGTTCCTGAGCCGCGTTATCGGCTACGCCGTGGACAGCTTTTTGCGCAAGGGCGACGACCGCAGCTCCGGCCCCGGCATCGGCTACATGATCACCACCGTCGTGCTGGACATTGTGCTGGGCTTTGCCGCTGCCATCGTGGTCGCCTGGTTCTCGCGCCACCGGGAGTTTCGTGCCGACGCCGGTGCCGCGCAGTTGCTGGGCCGCAAGCAGCCCATGATCAACGCCCTGGCCCGCCTGGGTGGCATGGCGCCTGGCGAACTGCCCAAGAGCGTGGCAGCGTTTGGCATTGCCGGTGGCATTGGTCAGTTGTTCTCGACCCACCCGCCTATCGAAGAGCGGATCGCTGCGTTGCAGAACCAGCAATAGTTTCGGGGGGCAGTGCGGCAGAGCGCCCTGCTCTGTGTCCGCCGCCCGCTGCGCGGGCTCCCTCTTTACCTGCGCAGTGCACTCCGCCGCACTGCCTGCAGGCTCAGTCCAGTGGCGCCGACCCGGTTTCAGCGCCGCTTCGAAGTACCAGATCAGCCAGTCGTTCACTGGAAATATCGAGTCTGGCTGACAGCACGCGTGCAATGTTGCGGTAAATGATGTGGGCGCTGTCGGGGTAGGCGTCCACCCGCTCTCGGTCAAAGCGCATGGTGACACTGTCGCGCGACGCACGCACCGTGGCAGTCCGAAGATGGTTACCAACCAGCGCCATTTCTCCAAAGCACTCGCCCGGACCTATTTCTGCCAGCGTCACCGTGCGGTCCCCACGTTTTTTTTCGATGACCACCTCACCGGCAACCAGAACGTGGAACGAGCTGCCGATATCACCTTCATTGAACACCACATCTCCCGCCTTGTGCGGCATGTGCTCGGCCATGGCCAGCGTGCTCATCAGGCAGTCGTGCGTCATGCCCTGGAACACCTTGACCTTGTTGGCGATTTTTTGAACGATGGCGGCGTCCAGGTTCAGGCCCGCCGGGCGCTGAATGATTTCGGCGCGCACGTTTTCAGCAAAGATTTTGGCAACGGCTGGATCAACTTTCATGGCTGTGCATCGTACACCTGCTCCCCGTCGTTAGGGGCAACTAGCTGTTTTATCGATGAATCGCCAGGTGGCGCGGTGTCCACGCGTGCGGCTTGCGGTAGACAAAATGGTGCCGCGCCACGTGGTAGCTGGGATCGAAGCCGTAAAAGTTGCGGTGCATGCGTTGCAGTTCCTCGGCGCGGTAGTTGGCCAGCGGTTTGCGTGCCTCGTCCTGTTCCCGTTGCGCCAGCTTTTCCGCCAGGCGCTGCGCCAGATTATCCGAAGCGGAAAGTGCCAGGGCGCGCTCCCGAACCTGATCGCCAAAGTCCTGCGCGCCTTCGCCGAATGCGGCATCCACCAGACCGCGCGCCACCGCATCCACGGCGGTGAGTGGCAGACGCTCCTGCATCAGGGCGCGGCCGGCGGCCTCGCCGATTCGTCGTGGCAGGGAATAGGTCCAGTACTCCGAGCCGTAGAGGTTGCCCATGTTCTTGTAGTGCGGATTGACTACCACGCCGGCGTGAGCCCACACTAGGTCTGCGGCCAGCGCCAGAAAACAACCACCGGCGCCCGCGTTGCCGTGCAGGGCCGCCACCGTGATACGGTCGGTGAGGGTGAGCACTTCCAGCGCCACATCGTCCATGGCGTTGATGTTGCGCCATGAGGCATCGGCCGCACTGTCACCGACTACGCGCTGAGCCGCTTCGATGTCATGCAGGTGAATGCCATTGGAGAAAAACTCCTGCCCTCCGGCCAGCACAAGCACCTGCATGGACCGCGTGCGCACCCAGCGCAGGGCATCGCGAAGCCGCTGGCATTGGCGTTCGGACATGGCACCGTTGTGGAATTCAAAATCCAGCCAACCCACGCGGGCGCCAATGGGGCCGAATTCGCGGTAGCGCAGTTCGTCCCACTCTCCGTCTTCGCGCATCAGAGGCACGGTTAGTTCGGGAAGGGCGGTGGCCTGCGCGGCAAATACGCGGGTGGCGGAGAGCTTGAGCACATTGGTGCCCGGGGATGGTGTGGAGGTGGTCTGGATTGGCATGGCGACAACTTCCTGCCGCACATGGCCGATCCAGATGGCACCATCTACCGTGCGGCGCAGCAGGGCTGGTCCGCGCCGGGCCAGCACCGCGCCCGGCTCGCCTTGCGAAAACGAAGCGACGATTTGCGCAGTCACGGAATGGGCGTCGAACAGGCGGCAGGGTACGTCGAACATTGCGTCCCGTACACCGGGGAACCCGTCGGCCGCTGAGATTTTTTGGAGGATGGTGGCGGTGGTGTCAGCGGACCAGTTGATGCGCCTGTCGTCCTGGCGCATTAACGGGTTCCAGGTGCCTGCGGGTTGTGCGCAGGAGTGCGCTGGGTAGGTGTGCTTCTGTTTATTTGGGTCAGAGTTCAATAGACTTGCCGCCTTGGGCATCAAGCTGCCAGGTGCATATCGCTCCAAAGCGCGCAGCACGGCTTGCACTGCGGCATGCGTCACTTCGCGACGGTACAGGCTGGACTTGGTAGCACCCGAGCGCATAGCAAACGGCTCCCATGCCCACATTTCTCCTGCATCCAAGTCCTGCGCCGCTTGCAACACCGTCACGCCCCACTGCGCATCGCCCCGGTGAATAGCCCAATCCAGCGCGCTGGGGCCGCGGTCACCGGGGACGCCAGGGTGCACGACCAGGCACACGGTGTGCGCCCAGACGCTATCCGGAATGCGGCGCTTCAAAAAAGGCGCCAGCACCACGTTGGGCGTGAACATCGCCACCGCTTCCTCGGTAACGGCGTCGGCAATGTCCAGCTCCACCGACACGGTATGACCCAGCGCGCGCAGCACTCCGAACAGGCGTTGGCTCAGGCTGTTAAAGCTGTGGGTGAGCAGGAGGACGCGCATGGCAGTATTTGTCTATAATGTACATAACTATATGTCTATAGGAGCTATACATGTCCATCTCCATAGCCCAATCGCGTCAGCAGCTGTCTGCCTTGATTGCCCAAGCGCAGCAGCAACCCCAGGTCATTACCAACCGCAATAAGCCCGTTGCCGTGCTGGTATCTGCCGACTACTTTGATCGCAGTCAGGCGGCTGCGCAGCCCGTTGCACAGCGGCTGTTTGACCGGGTGCAAGCGATGCGGGAAAAACACGCGCCGCAGGACGACACCGGGCTTTGCGAGGCGCAGGCCCCCAAGCGACAAATGGCCTGGCAGCGCGGGAATGCCTTTTCCGAAACCCATTGAATCGCCCCGCGCATGAGCACCAGCATCGTTTTGGCCGACACCAACGTCATCAGTGAATTTGTCAAGAAGACGCCCGACGCGCAAGTGATGCAGTGGTTGCAGGCGGTCGAGTTGATGGCGATATCGACCATCACACTGGAGGAGGCACACTTTGGCCTCGCATGGCAGCCCAACGCCCGCAAGTTGGCCCTGTTTAACGCACTGGTGGATCAAATGCATGCCGTGTATCCCATTACTCCATCGATAGCGCTGCGTGCTGGCGCCATGCGCGGGCAATTCCAGGCGCAGGGCATTGTGCGCAGCACACCGGACATGTTGATTGCCGCCACCGCCATGGAGCACCAACTGGTGCTGGCCACGCGCAATGTGCGCGATTTCTTGGGTTGCGGAGTGCAAGTGGTGAACCCGTTTGATGAATAGCAAGTAGGGCAGGCATCAGCAAATCCGCGGCAACTGCTCGCCGCTCAACCAGTCCACCACGCGTCGCCCGCCAAAGCGCGTGTTCATCTGTACAAAGTGATGGGCATCCTGCGTTACGGTGCCAATGCGCTGCGCGCCACCGCCCAGCGGATGCGCGCGCATGGCGGCCAGCAATTGGTCGGCTACCTCGGGGGCGCAAATGGCGATGAGCTTGCCTTCGTTGGCCACGTACAGCGGGTCCAGGCCCAGCAGTTCGCAGGCGGCCTCCACCTGGGGCAACACCGGAATGGCCGCCTCCTCAATCACCATACCGACTTGAGACTGCGTGGCGATTTCGTTGAGCGTGGTCGCCAGTCCGCCGCGCGTAGGATCGCGGAGCACGTGCAAGGTGGATGGGTCAGGCAAGGCCTGCAGCATGGCTTGCACCAGGGTATGCAGGGCGGCGGTGTCGGAAGTGATGGCGGTCTCGAACTCCAGCGACTCGCGCAGCGACATCACCGCCACGCCGTGCTCACCCACTGTGCCCGAGACCAGAATGACGTCGCCGGCTCTGGCCTGGCGCCCGTCGATGCACAGGCCATCGGGCGCGACGCCCACTCCGGTGGTGCTGATGAACACGCCGTCACCCTTGCCCTTCTCCACGACTTTGGTGTCTCCGGTGACTATTGGAACACCCGCCTCGCGCGCCGCAACCGCCATGGATTCCACAATGCGCTTCAGATCGGCCAGCGCAAAGCCTTCCTCCAGAATGAAACTGGCCGCCAGATACAGCGGCTTGGCACCGGACATGGCCACGTCATTCACTGTGCCGTGAACCGAAAGACAGCCAATATCCCCACCCGGAAAGAACAACGGCGAGATGACATGCCCATCGGTCGCCATAACCAGCTTGCCCGTAGTGGGCAGCGGGAGCAAAGCCCCATCGTGCCCCTGGCGCAAATACTCATTGTCAAAAGCCCGCGCAAACAGCTCATCCACCAACTGCGCCGCGGCCCGCCCGCCTGCGCCATGCGTCATGTCAATATGCCCATGCTTGAAATCAATAGGCCGCAGGTAGTTTTTCTTAGGATTCATAGTCATCTCTCAAGTTGGCCATGGCAGTGAACTCACTGACTTCAAAGCGTTGGCCAAATGTGGCTGTTAACCTCCCCCGCGCCCGGCGGGGCGAGGGGGCCGGGGGGAGTGGGGGAAATGTTTCTGAATCGGCCATAAGAGTAGTGCGCAGCACAAGCCCCTTCGTTGGACACCATACAAGACCCCATCGGCGACTCCGGCGTGCACACCGTGCCAAACAACTTGCAGTCTTGCGGGCGCTTGACCCCGCGCAGGATGGCGCCGCATTCGCACTGTTTGTGGTCGGGCACGCTGGCGTAGTGCAGGTCAAACTTGCGCTCGGCATCCCATGCGGCAAACGCCGGGCGAATCTTCAGCGCGCTGTAGGGCACCTCGCCCAGGCCGCGCCACTCGAAGCTCTCGCGCAACTCGAACACCTGCGACACCAGGTTTTGCGCCGCCAGATTGCCGCCCCGCGTGACCACCCGCGAGAATTCGTTTTCGACCAAGGCACGCCCGGCATTGACCTGGCGCACCAGCATCAAGATGCCCTGCATCACATCCAGCGGCTCAAACCCGGTGATCACCACCGGCTTGCGGTACTCCTCGGCAAAGTGCTCATAGGGCTGCGAGCCAATGATGATGCTCACATGCGCCGGCCCGATGAAACCGTCAATCGGCACGGTGCCCAGCTGGCGTACCTCGGCCGACTCCAGGATGTGGGTGATGGCCGATGGGGTCAGCACATGGCAGCACAGGACGCTGAAGTTTTTGACAGCGCGCGCCGCCGCATCGCGAACGACCAGGGCCGTGGGCGGTGTAGTGGTCTCGAAGCCGATGGCAAAGAACACCACCTCGCGATCCGGGTTTTGCTCGGCCAGCTTGAGCGCGTCGGCGGCCGAGTAGACCATGCGGATGTCGGCACCGCGCGCCTTGGCCTTGATCAGCGAGAGCGAATCGCTGGCCGGCACGCGCATGGTGTCGCCATAGGTGCACAGCATCACGCCCTGCTCCAGCGCGAGGCGGATCGCCAGATCGACGCGGCCAATCGGCAGCACGCACACCGGGCAGCCCGGCCCATGGATCATTCGCACATTGGCGGGCAGCATGTCGGCAATGCCGTAGCGCGAAATGGCGTGCGTGTGCCCGCCGCAAAACTCCATGAAGTTGTAAGTCACATCCGGGCGGACCTCGGCGGCGATGTTGGCGGCAATGTGGCGCGCACCATCGCCATCGCGGAACTCGTCGATGTATTTCATGGCTGGGCTTCCGACTGCGCCAGTTCGGCAAACAGCGCCAGCGTACGCGCTGCCTCTTCGGGGTCGATCTTGCCGATGGCATAGCCCACGTGGATGATCACGTAGTCGCCCACCTGCGCGTCGTCCACCAGATCAATGGAGACGTCCTTGCGCACGCCAGACAGGTCGACGATGGCACGCATACCGGGCAAGAGTTCCACTACGCGGGCGGGGATGGCTAGACACATGATGATCTCCTTGAAATGCTATTAAATTTGTAGCTAAATGCGCTTATTTTTCGTGGGCTAGCGGCACATTTTGTAGTTGAAATTCCAGCAAACAACCCAACCGTTTTAGCACGATGGACTTGTTAGCTGCCAATTGGGGAACAAAGTTCAATAAGTGATCCATCCTTGGCGCGGACATAGGCCACAACCTGCCCCCAAGGCTTTTCAATCGGCGGCTTGATTGCAATGGCACCAGCTGCGACCGCCTTGGAAAAAGCGAACTCCACGTTCTCGGTGACGAACGCCAGTTCGATACCCAAGGGCGCAGCATGGGGATCAGTCTTCTGATACTGGCCGCTCAGGTTCATTTCACCCATTGCATGTGACGCAAATGCGAGAACGGTTGATCCAGTGTCCAACTCTCCGTATTGATTGGAGTCGTGCAGGAAGCGGGTTTCAAAACCAAACGCCTCTTTGTAGAAAATAAGGGCCTCAGTGACCGAAGAGACATAAACGATGGTGTAACCGAATTTCATTTCTAGGCGCCTTTGTGCTTGAGCGATTGCTCTCGTGGTTACCTCTGCCCCGGTCTTTCCATGGCGACTTCGGATAGGTCAAAACCCAGTTTCTCGTAAAAAGCAGAGACACCCGTCCGTCCGGCTCGAAGCACCCAGGTCATCTCTTTGTTCCCACCCATGGCACTCTCGACCAAGGCAGTTCCGACGCCTTTGCCTCTGTGCACTTCAGCGACAACAACCATCGAGATATAACCATTGAATATTCCGTCAGTAAGCGCCCTCAGGAAGCCAATGACTTCGTCTCCTTCTATCGCCACGATTGCAATCTGTGACTTGCTGACTAGCTCAGCGAATATTTCAGGATCGGCGACGCGCTTACCCCAGTTGTTTGCCTGCAGCAACTCACGCACGGCTTCAACTTCGGCAGGGCGGATGGAACGGATTTGCATTTCGTAGTGTCTCAGCGTCAGAGTCAAGCCGCGACACGCTTGCGCGTCGTCGTGCCTGGGCGATCAGCCACATTTCTAAGAATAATTGTGCTTCCCCCCGCTGCCACAGCGCGGGCTGCAACCCCGGCCTGGCCCAACGCCAGTCCGGCGTCACCGCACGACAGGCTCTTGGTTTGCAGCACAGTGAGGCCAGCGACTTCGAGCTTTGAAACGATGCGCTGCGCGAGGATGCGGTTGAAGAAACAACCGCCGCCCAAGGCCACATCGCGCGCGTGGTTGATGTGCGCCTGGGCTACTGCGTGGGCGCACAAGGAGTCGGCCAGGGTCAGGTGAAAGCGCGCGGCAGCTTCTTCCACGGCGGCTGGGTCGTGACAGTCGGTGGCGATCAGCGTCGAGGCCAGCAGGGGACGCAGATCGATCTGGCCGTCTGGGGTCACGGCCCAGTCACTGGCGCGGACTTCCAGGGTGTGGGACTGCAGGTAGCGCGTTGCGGCCTGCTCCAACGCTATTGCCGCTTGCGCTTCAAACTCCTGCCGCACGCTCAAACCCAGCAAACCGGCCACCGCGTCAAACCAGCGCCCGGCGGCTGTGGTCTGCGGGCAGTTCAGGCCGCGCTGCAGCATGGTGTGGATGGTGCGCGCCGCTTGGTCGCCCACGGTCGTCGCAAAGCGCGGAACGATCTGCTCGGCCAGCCCACTTGCGTGTATTGCAGCCGCCGCCATGCGCCAGGGTTCGCGGGCGGCCACGTCGCCGCCGGGCAAGGCCAAAGGACTCAGATGGCCGACGCGCTCGAACTGTGCGCCATCCACCAGCAGCACTTCGCCGCCCCAGGCCACGCCGTCCGTTCCCAGCCCCACGCCATCCAGCGCGATGCCGATCACCGGGCGCGCGATGTCGCGTTCCGTGTCGCGTTCCGTGTCGTGTCTTGCGCCATGCTCGGCAAGCACCGCCGCGATATGGGCGTGGTGGTGTTGCACGGCAATGGCGGCCACCCCCAGTTCGTTCGCCAGCCGCAGGGCCAGGTGGGTGCTGAAAAAGTCCGGGTGCAGGTCGTGGGCCACAGCGTCAACGGGGCCGCTGGCCTGCGTCAGCAGTGCGCGTGCGGATTGCTCCAACGCCTCACAAGCGGCGGGGTCGGACAGGTCGCCATGCTGGGCGGACCACAGCGACTTGAGAGGCGCCTGTGTATCAAGCAGGCAGGCGGTGTTTTTCAGGAACGCGCCGCAGGCCAGGATGCGGGCCATGCTGTTTAGGCTTGCTCCGCCTTGAGTTGAGCCAGCTCGGCTTCCAACTGGACGATGCGGGTTTGTCGGGCGTGCTGTTCATCGGACGCGTGGTGGTGGTGCGCTGGCGCTTCCAGCAGCCAGTCCAGCCATGCCTGCATGCCTTCACCCGTGGTGGCGGACAGCTCCAGGATGTTGATGCCGGGGTTGACGCGGCGTGCGTATTCCTTGCAGCGCGCTACGTCAAAACTCAGGTGCGGTAGCAGGTCGATCTTGTTAAGGATCATCAGTTGCGCGGCAGCAAACATGTCGGGGTATTTGAGCGGCTTGTCCTCGCCCTCAGTGACCGACAGGATGGCGACCTTGGCCTCTTCGCCCAGGTCCCACAGCGCGGGGCACACCAGGTTGCCGACGTTCTCGATGAACAGCAGCGACTGGGCGGCTGGCGTGTGGTGGTCGTGCCCATCGTCGTGATGGTGGTGATGACCGTGACCGTGATCGTGCCCGTGATGGTGGTGGTCATCATCATGCGAATGGTCATGCGGGTGCGCATGCGCATGCGCATGAGAGTGTTTATGCGCATGCTCGTGCGTGGACAGTTGCGCAAACGCCTGCGCCACCATAGGCGCGTCCAGGTGGCAGCCCTTGCCGGTGTTGACCTGGATGGCGGGTGCACTAGTAGCGCGGATGCGGTCAGCATCAAAACTGGTTTGCTGGTCGCCCTCGATCACGGCCACGCCGACATCCGGAGCATGCTGTCTGAGGGCATGGATGGTGGCGCACAGCAGCGTGGTCTTGCCCGATCCGGGGCTGGAGACCAAGTTCAGCGCGCGCACGCCGTGCGCGGCAAAGTGCGCGCGGTTCTGGGTTGCAATGGCGTTGTTGGCACCCAGAACATCTTCCTCGATCTTGATAGTGCGCTGTTGCGTGAGACCCGGCACCGACACCCGTGCCACGCCCGCCCCAAAGTGCAGATCACCGGTGGTGGGGTGAACTTCAGGACTTGAGTCCGGTTTGCTGGTTCCGGTATTGCTGCAGCCGCAAACGACACACATGGCATGTTCCTTTGTTGTTCGGGGGTAAGTTTAGACAACCTGCATGTCCACCACCCGCAGCTCGGTACCACCGGTGGGCTGCAATTGGTAGCCGCCGCACACGGGGCAGGGGTCCAGTCGGGAAAGAATGGCAACACTTTGGCCGCATGGCAGGCACCAGGCACTGCCCGGTGGCTCGTCAATGTCGATGTGCGCGCCCTCCAGGCAGGTGTCTGGCGCTATGGCCTGAAGCGCAAAGCGCAGCGACGATATCTCGACGCCACACAGCGCACCGGCCTCCAGGCGCAGATGGGTGACACGCTCAAACGGATCGCGCGCACGGGTCTGCTCCAGCACCTTGAGGATACCTCCGGCCAGGCTGAGTTCATGCATGGCGATCTTCCGGAATGTTGACACTGCAGTCCACACAGGGATCGTACGCCGATGCAAGGCACCATGCAGCATCCGAGTCGGTTGGACTGAGTTGGGTCAAGGCCCGTGCCAGTGCGCCATCCGGGTGGAAGCTCCACTCCGTCGGCGCCAGCACGCGGTAGTCCTGCACGCGGTGCTGATCGTCCAGTTGCACCCAATGCAGCAACAGACCACGCGCCATTTCGCACCAGGCAATGGCCTGCCCATCGCCCAGGGGCATGGCACCGCTGCTGAGCAGTGCGGTACCTGGCTCGTGCGATGCTGAAATCAGCTCCAGCAGTTCTATCCAGCGCGCCTGCAAGCGACTCCAGGCGCTGGGGATGCCCGAAGCGGCTTGCCGCTGGCGCAGGCGGCTCCACACGCCGGTTTCGGCACAAGCCCCCTGCCACTGCGGCCGCTGGGCAAAGTCGGGGGTGGCGGCCAGGGCAGTGGCAATGGTACGCAGATTCGCGGCCTGCTGGTCTGGGTTGGCATCGAGCACATCCAGTGTGCGGGTGCCCGGCTGCAAAGCCGTTGCGCAGGCGTGCCACTGGGTCAGGCAGTGCAGGGGCGTGGCGAGGTCGGGGTTGTCCTTGCACCATCCGGCAAAGGCAGTTTCGTCGCGGTACCGCACCAGCCACTGGGCCAGGAGGTTGGGCGGAATGCACAGGATCTCAGACTCCAGCCATGCCTGCAATTGCTGCTGTTGCGCAGCCACTTCATCGGGCGTTAAGGCGCGTGGCGGCGTGGCCAGGGGGAACGGGCAACCGCTCAGCCATTTCAGTTGGGCCGGCTGCAGTGACCGGGATTGGCGTTGTGGCCAATCCAGCGCCATGGAACGCAAATGGTCGCGTGCGGTTTCCAGTTGGAGGGAAAGGGTCGATTCAGGTGTTACGCGTGCGGGCTCCTGCTGCTCAGCCGCCCGCAGCACCATGCTGGCAGTGCGGCGCTGTGCGTGCGCGCACAGGGTGAGCACGCTGCCCAGCATGTGCACCACAGAATCGCCTTGCTGGCCACACAGCAGGCGCCCCAAGCGCGCACCGCCCATGACGGGGCGCGAGCCGACGATGCTGGGGCTACTGCCGGGATGCAGCTGATACTGACCAGCAAGGCTCATCGGTGTTCATACCTGGCTCACGAGGTACAGCCCGGTCAGACCCATAACCGAGCCCAGAGTCACTACCACCGAACCCGCTTGGCGCGCCATGAATTTCTGCAAGCCCAAGCCTGCGGTGACTCCACCGAAATGCAACACTGCCGTGGTGACAAGGAAGCCCAATGCGTAGGAGGCAAATCCACTGGCGGGTGCTTCGGCACCATGGGCCATGCCGTGGGCCAACGCCGAAACAGCGACCGCGCCCAGCCCCAGCACAGCGGGTACTTTGTGCACACTCATCATCAGCATGGCGCCAAAGAGCACGACGCTCAAGGCAATCAACTGCTCCAGCAGGGCAAACTGCATGCCCAGCATGCCCATCACCGCGCCCGCTACCAGCGCGAGCATGAAGAGGGCAGGGCCTTGCCAGGCGCGCTGAGCAGGCAATACCCGGACAGACCATAACCCCACCGCCAGCATAGCCAGCATGTGATCCAGGCCCAAGGGATGACCCAAGCCGGAAAAGAGACTTGATGTGTCGTGACCGGTATGAGCCTGCGCACTGCCCGCCAGCACCAGCAAACCGGTTGCGGCCAACTTCGTGACGGTATGGAATTTGAAGGGTTTCATTGAGCTTGTCTCCGTAAGGCTAGAGGTGGATTTGCTGAGGCTTGATGGACGCTGCGCAATGAGATTACCATCTTTGGCCATCCAAGGCCACCGGTGGCACAGGCTCGCCGGGCAAAATTTTGCCAGGCGGGATGTCAGGCGGTGTGTCCGACTGACAACAAGCTGCGTGCCACCGCTTCAGCAACTTTGATGCCGTCCACGGCGGCGGACAAAATCCCCCCGGCGTAGCTGGCGCCTTCACCGGCAGGGTACAACCCTGCAATGTTGGTGGACTGCAAGTTCTCGCCGCGTGGAATTTTCAGCGGTGACGAGGTGCGGGTCTCGACTCCGGTCAACACCGCGTCCGCCATGTCAAAGCCCTTGATCTTCTTGCCGAAGACCGGCAACGCTTCGCGGATCGCGTCTATCGCGTAGTCCGGCAGGCTGGGAGCCAGATCGCCGAGCTTCACGCCCGGTTTGTAGGACGGTTGCACGGCGCCCAAGGCGGCGGATGGCCGTTCGGCGATAAAGTCTCCCACCAGTTGTCCCGGAGCCTCGTAGCTGCTGCCGCCCAGCGCATAGGCCCGAGACTCCAGCGTGCGCTGCATCGCAATGCCGGCCAGCGGATGCGTGCCGGCAACGCTGCCCGGTGGGTGGGCGGCGGCCAGCGCTGCGGCCTCCCGCGCATAGCGCGCTCCGTCCACCGGGCCAAAGGCCTGCACAAAGCTGGCCTCATCGCGCGGAAAGTCTTTTGGGTCAATGCCCACCACGATGCCGGCATTGGCGTTGCGCTCGTTGCGTGAATATTGGCTCATGCCATTGGTCACGACGCGACCTGGCTCCGAGGTAGCGGCCACCACCGTGCCACCGGGGCACATGCAAAAGCTGTAGACGGAGCGCCCATTGGCCGCGTGGTGTACCAGCTTGTAGTCGGCCGCGCCCAGCATGGGGTGGCCAGCGTGCCGCCCCCATCGCGCCCTGTCGATGACGCTTTGCGGATGCTCAATGCGAAAGCCCACCGAAAACGGCTTGGCCTGCATCGCCACGCCGCGCTGGTGCAACATGGCAAAGGTGTCGCGCGCGCTGTGGCCCAGCGCCATCACCACATGGCTGGCGGACAGCTCGCTCACGCTGTCATCATGGGCATTTTGTACCACTAGCCCTTGCAGGTATTGAATACCATGCTCCGTTTTTAGTAGCACATCGACAGCACGCTGTTCAAAGCGCACTTCGCCGCCCAGGGCGATGATCTGCGCGCGGATACTTTCCACCACTTTGACCAGCTTGAACGTGCCAATGTGGGGGTGGGCCTCGTACAAAATCTCGGGTGGTGCACCGGCTTTGACGAACTCGTCCATCACCTTGCGGCCCAGAAAGCGCGGATCCTTGATCTGGCTGTAGAGCTTGCCGTCGGAGAATGTGCCCGCACCGCCCTCGCCAAACTGCACATTGCTTTCGGGTTTGAGCGTTTTTTTGCGCCACAGGCCCCAGGTGTCCTGGGTGCGCTGACGCACGGTGGTGCCCCGCTCCAGCACGATGGGCTTAAAGCCCATTTGCGCCAGCAGCAGCGCTGCGAACATGCCGCAGGGGCCAAAGCCCACGATGACCGGGCGCTCGGCCAGACCCGCTGGCGCATGGCCAACCAGGTGGTAAGCCATGTCGGGCGTGGGGCCGATGTGCGGGTGTGTACCAATGCGCTGCAGCAGAGCCGCTTGCTGGTCCGGATGGGCCAGGGCCAGGTCCACGATGTAGACCACCAGCAATTCCGCCTTGCGGGCGTCGAAGCTGCGTTTGAAAACCGTTAGCGTGGCAATGTCATCACGGCCAATGCCCAGTGTCTGCGCCGCCAGGATTTTGAGTGCTTCCACGGGGTGCGGCGTGGGCGCGCGGTCGGCATCGGTTTCGGGTGGCGCATCGGCCGCTCGAAGAGCCTCAACCGGAACGGCCGTGAGCGGAAGTTTGAGTTCGGTAATGCGAAGCATGGATCTGGGCTCGTGGTTATCAAGCAGCATTCCATTCTAAAGGTGCCACAGTGCAAGCGTGCACTGTGGCATGCGGGACAGTCCGACAACGGGTGCGGCCGATAAACTTGGGAAATACCCAATTGAGAGACCTGTCCCATGACCAACGACGAGATCATTGCGCTGTTCAACCACGATCGACCGGCGTGCCTGGATACGTTGAGCGGTCGCATCGTGGAGTACATCCCCGGAAAAAAACAGCTCACCATGCAATTTGAGCCTGGCCTGCATTGCTGCCATTCCGGGGATATTGTTCAAGGCGGGTTTGTGACGGCCATGCTGGATGCCGCCATGGCCCATGCCATCCTGGCATCCGAACAGCTGAGGGTCACCGTATCGTCCATTGATATCAATGTCAGTTTCCTGCGCCACACCCGCTCCGGGCGCCATACTTCCGTGGGGACCATCATCAAGCTCGGTCGCAGCATCGGTTACGCGCGTGCCGAGCTCTACAGTGAGCAGGGTGAGCTCACCGCCACGGCAACATCATCGGTCCACCTGAAACGCCATCACCTGCCCCTGGCCAGTAGCGACAGCACAGTCTGATGGTGCTGTACCAATTTATACTGAACTGGCATGCGGCAACCCCAATCAAGGAGTAACCAAAAATGATTTTTGACCATCGCCGGCCAGAACAAGGCGCAGGCCTATTGCACCTGCTTGTGGAACGAGACACCGGACGACTTCAAGGGCAATCTGTCCAAGTTTGCCGACAGTGACAAGGGCAAGAAGCTCGACCGGGTCTGCACCAAATACTCCAACTGGGAGTAACGGTCGGGTGCGCATGCCGTGTGGATGGGATTGGGATGCGCTGCTTTATTTCTGGATTTGCGGTCCTGGCGCCATGTGTCCACCGGCATAGGCCTCACTGAGCGAATAGACGTAGGCTTGCACGCACGCACAGCTTTCGGTTCTTGCGTTTACCAAAACACGGGTGTAGCCTTCCCCTTCAAAGGCATCCAACCTTTGCCAGTGTGCAGGCAGGTCGTCCGATGCGAATATCAATCCTGATACTTCCCCCTCGTTGTGGTTGAGCAGAATGCCTGGATAGCCGCAGGCAGCTCCCCAATTGACCTGGTACACGGTGCCATTGACTGTGGCTTTCTCCCACGTTCCCGCAAGATCTGCCAGTACATGGGCATTGGACTGTCCGGGGGCCAGCGTGCCGTAGACGAAGAGACGGTTGGTGATCACGTAGCCTCCTTTTGACTCACGGAGATTTTGAATCTGAAACTGCCACTATAGGCACAGACCCAATGGGTGGATGCTCACGTCTGACAAGTTGCGTTGCACAGCAAACAGATTGATCCCGGCGATCGGTGGCGTCTGATCTACCCTCCCCGTACAGCCTTCGAGATTCGGTACTACAGTACAAGCTGGAATACTCAAAGAGCCCCCTATGATTTCAGACGCATGGTTCGACGGTTTTGACACCCAGCACATCAACACCAGCAATGCCGGGATATTTGTGCGAACCGGGGGCAAGCGAGATGCTTCCCCGTTGTTGCTATTGCATGGCTTTCCACAGACCCACGTGATGTGGCATCGCGTCGCCCAGCAGTTGCAGGACCATTTCTTTCTGGTCATCCCGGACCTGCGGGGTTATGGTGACTCGTCACATGCCCCCGGGTTGCCTGGCCACAGCAACTACAGCAAACGGGCCATGGCGCTCGACATGGCAGAGGTCATGACGACCTTGGGCTTCGAGCAGTTTTTCGTTTGCGGCCATGACCGCGGCGCAAGGGTGTCGCATCGACTGGCGCTGGACTTTGCCGCACGCGTTCGCCGCCTGTGTCTGATCGACATTGCCCCGACGCTGGACATGTACGACCGCACGGATATGGCATTTGCTACGGCCTACTACCACTGGTTTCATCTCATACAGCCCTCCCCGCTTCCCGAGAACATGATTGGAGGCAACGCCAAGTCCTACCAGCATGCCAAGCTTGGCGGGTGGGGTGGCCGTGGGCTGCAGGACGTTGAGCCGCAAGCGCTTGTCGAATATGAGCGGTGTTTTTGCAAACCCGAATCCATCCATACCGCCTGTGAGGACTACCGGGCCAGCGCAAGCATTGACCTGATGCATGACCGCAAGAGCCGCTCCCTTGGTGAAAAGATCCGATGTGATACCTTGGTGTTGTGGGGCGAACAGGGCGTCGTTCAACGCTTCTTTGATCCAATGGCACTATGGCAAGCGCAGTGCGCGGGCACCGTCTCTGGCGGCACCCTGCCTGCGGGGCATTTCATTCCGGAACAACTCCCCGGTGCGACTGCTGATGCACTCAAGGCTTTCTTTGTTGAGGAACAGAGCGGCTTATGAGTGCCCTGAAATAGCGGAAGTTCTTCAGCAGTTTTCTAATCGAGACACAATCTGGACATGAGTGCATCCAAACCTTACCTCAGCGAAATCGAAGCCCCGGCGCGTGCCGAAGTGGACGCCCTGACGGGCTTGACACTGATTGAATTCGGCACCAGCTGGTGCGGCCATTGTCGTGCCGCCCAACCCGCGCTTGCCGAAGCGCTGTCACAACATGCGCAGTGGCGTCACATCCGAGTTGAAGACGGGCCCGGTCACGCTCTTGGGCGCAGTTTCCGCGTCAAGCTCTGGCCCACGTTGGTGTTTCTCCGTGACGGGCAGGAAGTCGCCCGCTTGGTGCGCCCCACCCAAACAATCGACATTTCAGCCGCTTTGAGCGCCGCGTGATGTTTGCAGGCGGTCACGATGCCGCTGGCCAATGAATACGCAGCCGTTCGGCAGATAATAACGCCACCACGAACCTTGAGCAGGAGCTCCAGTGCGATGTCACCATGGGCATACAGGGTGACCAGACCGCAGGTCAGCAAACGGCTGTTGCGCTGAAAGGCCGGCTCGACGGCAGGCAAGGGGCGGTTCAGAATACTGCTTAAGCCCTGGGGCGGGTCAGCCAGCGAGCGCTCTCCCCAGGTAAAGGTGGCCAGTCGCAAGGTCCGCAACACCCGGGTGGCTGCGGCAAACTCTAAGATCTCGGTCTCAATTGCGTCTATGACCCAATGGTCAAAAGTGCCGTCCCCAAAAACACGGCGGACTACAGTTGGGCTATTTCTGGGCTACAAAGCAAAAACGCCCACTTGAAGTGGGCGTTAACTTTGCGGGAGAACCCCGTCTTTGTTGGTTGCGAGAGAAGGATTTGAACCTCCGACCTGGTTATGAGGGTTCTTCAACAACCATGTACTAGTACACCGTTATGTCCGCAAGAATGGCGTAATTCGTTGTTTCAAATAAACTTTTTCCATTTCTCTTCGAACTTAACCAACACCACTTAAACCCG
>JBPOIP010000190.1:0-34504 GCA_052034395.1 Pseudomonadota bacterium | reverse complement strand
ATTGAGGCCATGAGAAACCTGTCAGGCCAGTTCCCACGCTTCGGTGCTCGGCGCATCAACATCTTTTTGGCACGCCAGGGGATGCAAGTCAGCAAGGACCGCTGCAGCCGAATTTGGAGTGCGGCTGGCCTTCAAGTTCCGCCACGCAAGAAGCGCCGGCGCGGTGTTGCCCGAACCAGTCCACGGCCAATGTCGCCGCTGGGGCGCAACTGCGTGTGGTGCTACGACTTCGTGTTTGACTCCTGTGCCAACGGCCAGCAGCTCAAATGCCTGACGGTGGTGGACGAATACACGCGTGAATGTCTAGCAATCGACGTAGCGGGTTCAATACGATCGCGCAGAGTCATTGATGTACTGAGCAGGCTCATCAGCGTGCACGGTGCACCGCGCTACTTGCGCAGTGACAATGGCCCTGAGTTCGTAAGCCTGGCTCTGCTGAATTGGGCAAAAGACGGGCAGTTAGAGATGGTACTGAGCGACCCAGGAAAGCCCTGGCAGAACGGAACCAATGAGAGTTTCAACGGCAAATTCCGGGATGAATGTCTGGCGATGGAATGGTTTCGCAATCGGCTCGAAGCCAAGGTCATCATTCAGGATTGGCAGCGTCACTACAATGAAATTCGGCCCCATTCGAGTTTGAACTACCGCACACCGGCTGAGTTCATCGCGGGCTTGAAGAACGATTTATTAACTGAGACCAGAGAGTCAAGTTGAGATTGGTCCGAAGAAACCCGGCAGGTCAAGGGCTCAAGCAAACGGGTCGATTTGCCGAAGAACAGGCTATGCAGTCCGCAATTGAATCGCCCAAAGCGCGCACCGGTCGGAATATCCCGCCTGAGCAGTGGCCAGAATCTCTCGATATCCTGCGCTATCTGGTGTCTCAAACCATTCCCAGATCGATCAAGGAAATTGCCGGCCATGTGAATGCACCGGAAATTTCGACGCGCAACCGGCTGGCACGCCTGGAGGCTCAGGGCGCGGTCAGTGCAGCACGTTCCGTCTCTATTCTGGGGCCGGGTAAACAGGTGGTGTGTGCTCATTTTGTCGTCACCCAGTACGGGCGGGACTGCGCAGCGTCACGGGATGAAGCAACGCGCAGAGTCGGCAGACCCTGTGTCAACAGCGTGTTTGCTCTGGCACAGGCGCTCAATTTCCGCACTTGACTTGGCGTTTGTGGCCGCATGGCGCAGGGCTAGGCGGGCTACTTTCTGCTGAAGGCCGTCCGTGTAGGCCCGATCGGAAGTTTCCAGGTCGGCGGCCGCCACAACAACGCACAAGGCGTCAAGCATCCCGTCGTTGCGCAACGTCTGCGTGAAATTAGACCTTTCGCCAATAGTGGTATAGCCAGGCCGTTTGGAATCCGGCCCGGTGGTACAGACCCAATGCCGCATGGTTTTCTTCTTCGACCTGCAGGTAGACGCGCGTCAGATTGCGTGACAAAGCGCTGTCAGCCAACCCTGCCAACACACGCTTAGCCAGTCCACGCTTGCGATGAGAGGGCAACGTCCGCATTCCGTGTATGCCTACCCAACCATGGTTCAGTGATGCAGTTCCTGCGGCTACGGAGTGTCCTGCCTCCTGCACGCAGGCATAGACCACGTGACGGCTGCGACTTAATGCCTGGACTCGGTGCGCGCCGTCGATCGGGTCAAATCCATCGCTCAGGTATACCTCCGACCAAGCCGGCGTGGGCAAAACACTGACGGTAGCGGGTTGCCTGTGACAAATGGATCGCATGTCCTCTAGTTTGCCAGTCAGGAACAAGGTCGGTTGTTGCGCCGCGTAGCCGAGTCGCCGGAGTTCGGCATGAATTGGCGCCAGGCCAGCGACATCAGCGATTCTGAATGCGGCAGGCAATCCACGGGCTTGATACCTGTTTTCGATCGCGTTGATGTCTGCGATGTCGATGTTGTCGTGGCGCAAGGGAACTGCGCTCTTGGCCCGGCCAATGGTGGTTTCATCCAGAGGAATCAACCAACTGTCACGTTCCTCCATGCATGCCGGCGCAACTGCATCCAGCGTGGCACGCTCCAGGCTTTCAATTTCGGTATTGGTAAACCGTGTCAAAGGGGTGGTCAGGTCCATGGCATTTGTCGGTGATCCTCTATTGTGCCGAGTTGTCGCACGCAGCTTCCTCTAAACTTGGCGCGTTGAAAGGGAACGCATGCTGGTATTGGGGATTGAGTCGTCCTGTGACGAGACGGGTGTCGCGCTGGTGCAATGGGACGGCCTGTTGACGCCGAAGCTGTTGGCCCATGCGCTGTATAGCCAGATTGAAATGCACCAGGCGTTTGGTGGCGTGGTACCCGAGTTGGCTAGTCGTGACCATATTCGCCGTGTGTTGCCGCTTGCCAAGGATGTTTTGTTTGCAAGCGACTGCGCGCTGGCAGATGTGGACGTGGTGGCTTACACCCGTGGGCCAGGTCTTGCGGGCGCTTTACTGGTCGGTGCCGGTGTCGCTTGCGCGCTTGGTGCTGCACTGGGCAGGCCTGTTTTGGGCGTTCACCATCTGGAGGGGCATCTGCTGTCGCCGTTTCTCAGTTCAGATCCGCCCGAGTTCCCTTTCGTTGCACTCTTGGTGTCTGGTGGGCACACGCAACTGATGCGGGTCGACGGGGTGGGGCGCTACACACTGTTAGGTGAAACCATTGATGACGCCGCAGGAGAAGCTTTCGACAAGTCAGCCAAACTGATGGGTTTGGGTTACCCAGGGGGGCCGGCGCTGTCCAAAATGGCGGAGCATGGCAATCCGGGCGCGTTTAAATTGCCGCGCCCTTTGCTCCACAGCGGTAACCTGGACTTCTCCTTTGCCGGACTGAAGACGGCGGTGCTTGTGCAGGCTCAGCGAATGATTGCAGCCAGCTCTGATGTTGGCGCTGGCGAGACTTTGCATGCGGGGCAACCGACTGGAACCAGTACCGCAGGCTTTTCAGCACTGCCGCTTTCTCAACGAGCCGACCTGGCTGCTTCCACCCAGGCGGCCATCGTCGACGTATTGGTCAAGAAATCCTTGAGTGCGCTGAATCAAACAGGTTTGCAGCGCTTGGTGGTGGCTGGTGGAGTGGGAGCCAACCGCAGTCTGCGCGCACAACTCAATGTTGCTTGTTCCGGGCGTGGTGCAAGGGTTCATTACCCCGAGTTGCACTTATGCACCGACAACGGCGCCATGATTGCCATGGCCGCCGCCATGCGAATGCAGTGCGGGCTGCAAATGGCATCATGCAACTACACTTTTGATGTCAAGCCGCGCTGGTCATTGGATGGCCTTTGAGTTGGATTCCAGCGCGGTCACGCGGCGGCGCGGATCGACCCGACGCCGCCGTAGGAGCGATAGTGGCTGGGCGCCGGGCTGCAGGGTTCAATGCACGGTCAATTCGGTCGCGTTGTTGACGGGAATTTTTTTGACCAGTTTCAGGGTCAGCACACCGTTCTCCAGTTTGGCTTCGCTCAGAGCTGAGTCCAGATCATGGGGTAATTCGTATGCCATGCCATATCGGCGCGCTGCGCCCTCTTTGGTGGCAATGCGAACGACCGCACCCTCAACGGTGATAGCAAGCAGTTCTTTTGCAACGCCAGGAACATCAAGCGTGAGGGTGAATGATGTGTCGTCTTCCGAGTAGGCACAGGGCTTGCTGGCCGTTGAGCGCAGCGCTTCGTCCATGAATCGCTCGAGCGTGCGGCCGTTGCTGGCAAAGGGCTGACGACGCAACTGGGGCTGGGTGGTGGTGGCAAAAAACATGTTCATCTCCTAGTACACTGCGCGGCTCTCAGAGTGAGCGCCGCATGCCTCCAAGCTGCGTCCTGTATGGTCAATTTCAAGAAAATTTGCACATGTTTATTCTTTTGTACCGGGTCTTGAAAACTGCATGGGTGTCGCTATTTCTGTTGTCTTTTTCTTTTGCTGTGGCACTCGCGCAGACGCAAGCCCCTGCGGTCAAGCTAGCAATGATTGAAGGATTGAGCGGTCCCAACGGAAACGCGGGCGAGGCTGTGTATCGCAATCTGGTCTGGGCAGTCGAACGCGCCAACGCACGGGGCGGCGTGAAGTTGGTGCTGGAGCGTTACGATAGCAAGGGGCAGAACGAAGAGGCCATGTCAGCCCTGCGGTCCGCGATCGACAATGGCGCGCGCATCGTACTGCAGGGCAACTCCTCGGCGAATGCTGCGGCATTGATTGACGCGATCAACAAGCACAACGCGCGGGAGCCAGGCAAGCGTGTCCTGTTTCTGAATTACTCGGCGGTGGATCCCATCCTGACCAATGAAAAATGCAGCTTCTGGCATTTTCGCTTTGATGCGCATGCCGACATGCGAATGATGGCTCTCATGGAGGTCATCAAGGATGACAAGTTGCTCAAAGGCGTCTATCTGATCGGTCAGGACTACAGTTTTGGGCAGGCGGTTTTGCGGGAAGCGCGCCGGCAACTGGTGGCCCAGCGCCCGGATGTGCAGATTGTTGGTGAGGAACTGCATCCCATGGCCCGCGTCAAAGACTTCTTGCCCTATGCAGCGAAGATCAAAGCCAGCGGAGCAAGTGCGGTAATTACCGGCAACTGGGGCAACGATTTGAGTCTTCTGATCAAGGCCGCCCGGGAAGTGGGCTTTGATGGCAAGTTCTATACCTTTTATGGCAACGCCCTGGGAGCCCCTGCAGCCATTGGCGAGGCCGGTATTGGCAGGGTTGTAGCGGTCGCGGACTGGCTCCCCAATGTGCAGACGGCAGCCAGTGATGCGTTCTATCGGTCTTTCCGTGCGCGTTTTCCTGATCCGTCGGATGACTATGTGCATATGCGCATGCAGCTTCTTGTTGAAGCCTTGGTGCAGGCGATTGAAGCCTCAGCGAGGGCGCAAGCAGCCCCCGGTTTGCTGGCCGGGCTCGATATCTCATCCGTTGCGGCACAAATGGAGCGCGCGCAGGTTACGCTGGCTGGACAGTCCGGTGCCATGCGGGCGAGCGATCACCAGTTCCAGCAACCCCTGGTTGTAGGGGTCATGGATCGTCAAGGCGCATTGGGGGTGAAATTTGATGTCGAAGGCTCAGGCTATGGTTTTCGTGTGATCAAGACCATTCCTGCCGCGACCGCCGAACTTCCAACGACTTGCAAAATGCAGCGCCCTTGATGGGCATTCGGCCGTCTCGCTTGAGCTTCTTTGGCGCGCACGCGAAGCTCGGGCTATAATTGACAGGCTTTGCATTCGGCACGGCGCACGCCAGGAGCAGTTCCAGCACCTGGCGCAAGTTCAGAAACCAGGGGCATCGCACTATGCGCATGCCCTGCATGACAGGAAATAGACATGATCGCATCCAGCATCAAAGCCGCTGTTGTCAAAGACAACGCCCGCAGCCCATCCGATACCGGTAGCCCAGAAGTGCAAGTGGCTTTGCTGACCGCACGTATCAATGAACTGATGCCCCACTTCAAGACCCACGCCAAAGACCACCACGGCCGCCGTGGCCTGGTGCGCATGGTCAATACCCGCAAGAGCCTGTTGGCCTACCTGAATCGCGTAGACCACGACCGCTATGTTGCTCTGATCGCCAAGTTGGGTCTGCGCAAGTAAGCGCTGCGCCAAATGACAGACGCCTGAGTTAGTTCACTAGCTCAGGCGTTTTTTACTTCGGAGATGGCAAAAACAGAGCGAAGCTGTGTCATTCCACGGAAATTGACGGTTGCATTGAACCGGTATTTGAGTTTCTCTGGAATGGCATCGTGTTCTGAGTTGTTGCCTCCGGGCTTGGCAGGTGGCCTTTACCTGCCAGCGGATTCCCGCACTATCAGGAGATAAAACAATGAGCATTTTCAACAAAGTTACCAAGACCTTCCAATGGGGTCAACACACCGTCACGATGGAAACCGGCGAGATCGCGCGCCAGTCTACTGGCGCCGTTCTGCTGGACATGGATGGCACCGTCGTGCTGGCGACCGTGGTTGCCAAGACCGAAGGCAAAGCCGGCCAGGACTTTTTCCCGCTGACCGTTGACTACCTGGAAAAAGCCTACGCGGCAGGCAAAATCCCTGGCAGTTTCTTCAAGCGCGAAGGTCGCCCAAGCGAATTCGAGACCCTGACCAGCCGTCTGATCGACCGTCCTATTCGTCCGCTGTTTCCTGAAGGCTTCTTCAACGAAGTGCACGTGGTGGTGCACACTGTTTCGTTGAACCCCGAAGTAGACGCTGATATCGCCTCCCTGATCGCTGTCAGTGCTGCGCTGTCCATCAGTGGCGTACCGTTCAATGGCCCAATCGGCGCGGCACGTGTGGGTTACGTCAACGGGGAATATGTGCTGAACCCGGGACAGACTGCGCGCAAAGACTCGATTCTGGATCTGGTGGTTGCAGGTACGGAAACGGCTGTGTTGATGGTTGAGTCCGAGGCGCAACAATTGTCCGAAGAGATCATGCTGGGTGCCGTGGTTTATGGCCACGAGCAGGGCAACATCGCGATCAACGCCATCCACGAACTGGTGCGTGATGCCGGGAAGCCTGTCTGGGACTGGAAGCCCGCTGCCAAGGACGAAGCGCTGATCGCCAAGATCGATGGGCTGGCCAAAGCCAAGCTTGAGGCCGCTTATCAAATCCGCAACAAGCAAGCACGTACACAAGCGTGCCGCACTGCCTATTCCGAAGTCATGGCTGCCTTGAAGGCAGACGGCGCCGCGTTCGATTCCGTCGCCATCGAAGGTTTGCTGTTCGAAATCGAGGCAAAGATCGTTCGTGGCCAGATCCTGGCTGGTGAGCCTCGTATTGATGGTCGTGACACACGCACCGTGCGCGCTATTGAAATTCGCAACAGCGTGCTGCCCCGTACCCACGGTTCCGCCCTGTTCACCCGCGGAGAAACCCAGGCTTTGGTCATTACGACGCTTGGCACAGAGCGCGATGCACAGCGTATTGACGCGTTGAGCGGTGATTACGAAGACCGCTTCATGTTGCACTACAACATGCCTCCATTTGCGACTGGTGAAACCGGGCGCGTGGGTACACCAAAACGTCGCGAAATTGGCCACGGTCGCTTGGCCAAACGCGCATTGGTCGCCGTGTTGCCGAACAAGGAAGATTTTCCTTACACCATGCGTGTCGTATCGGAGATCACCGAGTCAAATGGCTCGTCGTCCATGGCGTCGGTTTGTGGCGGCTGCCTGTCCTTGATGGATGCGGGCGTGCCACTGAAGGCGCACGTCGCAGGAATCGCGATGGGTCTGATCAAGGAAGACAACCGTTTCGCTGTGTTGACCGACATTCTGGGTGATGAGGACCACCTGGGTGACATGGACTTCAAGGTCGCTGGTACCACCAACGGTATTACTGCGCTGCAGATGGACATCAAGATTCAGGGCATTACCAAGGAAATCATGCAAGTAGCTTTGGCTCAGGCCAAGGAAGCTCGGATGCACATTCTGGGCAAGATGCAGGATGCAATGGGCGAGGCCAAGACGGAAGTGTCCAACTTCGCACCTAAGCTCTACACGTTCAAGATCAACCCGGAGAAGATTCGCGATGTGATCGGCAAGGGTGGAGCTGTGATCCGTGCACTGACAGAAGAGACTGGCTGCCAGATCAACATCGAGGAAGATGGCACGATTACCATCGCTGCAACCGATGGTGCCAAGGCGGACGAGGCACGGCGTCGCATCGAGCAGATCACTGCCGAAGTTGAAATTGGCAAGGTTTACGAAGGTCCTATTACCAAGATTCTGGATTTTGGTGCCTTGGTGAATCTGTTGCCAGGCAAGGATGGGCTGTTGCACATCAGCCAGATCGCTCACGAGCGCGTCGAGAAAGTTACGGATTACCTGACCGAAGGACAGATCATCAAGGTCAAGGTCATGGAGACGGACGAAAAAGGTCGTATCAAGCTGTCCATGAAAGCACTGCTGGAGCGTCCTACTCAGTCGTCAGATCAGGGTTGATATCTGTTTGCTATCAATACAGTAGCTATCTGTGTAGTTGCTACAAGGGCTACTGGCTGAAAACGCTATGAACGTAATCGAAATCGCATCATTTGGTGGTCCAGACGTTTTGCGCCGGGGCGAGCGCCCTGTACCCGTTGCTGGAGTTGGCGAGGTGCTGATTCGCGTGGGGGCCAGCGGCATCAATCGACCCGATGTATTGCAACGCAGCGGGATGTACCCGCCACCAGCGGGTGCGTCGGACATTCCTGGTCTTGAAGTGGCAGGTATGGTTGTCGGCGGAGATGAACTGGCCATGTCAAAGGCTGGTCTGGCGGTGGGAAGCCGTATTTGTGCGCTGGTGGCTGGTGGTGGCTATGCCGAGTACTGCATCGCACCAATTGGGCAATGTCTGCCAGTGCCTTCGGGATTCAGCGACGTAGAGGCGTCATCCCTGCCGGAGACTTTTTTTACGGTCTGGAGCAATGTTTTTGATCGTGGCGGTTTGAAGTCAGGCGAGACATTGTTGGTGCAAGGAGGTTCCAGCGGCATTGGAGTCACTGCCATACAGATGGCGAAGGCGATGGGTGCGCGTGTTATCGCAACGGCAGGCAGCGAAGAAAAGTGCCACGCCTGCTTGGCACTGGGTGCAGACTTTGCAATCAACTACAAGACACAGGATTTCCAGGCTGAATCCTTGCGATTGACGGAAGGTCGCGGTGTTGATGTCATCCTGGATATGGTGGCCGGTAGCTATGTCGCAAAGGAAGTTCAATGTCTGGCGGAAGATGGTCGACTTGTGATCATTGCCGTGCAGGGTGGTGTACAGAGTGAAATCAATGCGGGATTGGTATTGCGCCGGCGCTTGACCATTTCCGGCTCGACCTTGCGTGCGCGTCCGGTTGCATTTAAGGAAAGCATTGCCACTGCCTGTTTGCAAAAAGTATGGCCGTTGCTGGAGCAGGGGCGTATCAAGCCGGTTATTCATAGCGTTTTTCCAGCCGTGGATGCATCACATCCTACCGGCAGTGGCGCCTCCCGTGCCCATGCCTTGATGGAGTCCAACCAGCACGTTGGCAAGATTGTTTTGAATTGGAGTAAATCATGAGAAAACAGTTGATAGCGGGAAATTGGAAAATGAATGGCTCGCTTGATGCCAACAAATCTCTATTGGGGCTGTTGGTGGCAGGCATTGCGGATGCAAAGTGTCAAATTGCCGTGTGTGTACCTGCGCCTTACCTTTCGCAGGTGCAGCACCTGCTAGTTGGCACGGGTATCGATCTGGGTGCGCAGGACGTTTCCCAGCATGAGGCTGGAGCATTCACTGGCGAAGTGTCTGCAGGCATGCTGCGTGACTTTTCGACGCGGTACTGTCTGGTGGGTCACTCCGAGCGTCGTCAGTATCACGGCGAAACGGACGTCGCAGTGGCTGTCAAGGTTCAACGCGCTCTTGCGGCTGGCATCACCCCCATTGTGTGTGTCGGCGAAACGCTGGCAGAGCGTGAAGCCGGAAAAACCGAAGAGGTGGTCAAGCGTCAACTGGCCGCCGTGATTCATGCTAACGGACATTGCATAAGCGAAGTTGTTGTCGCTTATGAGCCGGTTTGGGCAATTGGTACCGGCAAGACGGCTAGCCCATCGGAGGCGCAGGAAGTTCACGCCGTGTTGCGTGCCCAGTTGCGTGCAGCAACAGCGCATGCTGACCGCATGCTCATTCTGTACGGAGGAAGCATGAACGCAGCCAACGCCGCTGAACTGTTGGCACAGCCTGATATTGATGGCGGCCTGGTTGGCGGAGCCGCACTGAAAGCCCCTGACTTTTTGTCCATTATTGCAGCCGCACATTGAGATTGTTGTGCGCGTGTTGTTTGTTGATCCTCGATAGGAGAGTTGAGAATGAATATTGTTTTGACGATTGTTTTGACGGTCCAAATGCTGTCTGCGTTGGCCATGATTGGATTGATTCTGGTGCAGCATGGCAAGGGGGCTGACATGGGTGCAGCTTTTGGCAGTGGCGGCTCAGGAAGTCTATTTGGTGCCAGTGGAAGCGCCAACTTTTTGTCACGTACAACCGCGGTGTTGGCCACTGTGTTCTTTGTGTGTACTTTGGCGCTGGCTTACTTCGGCAATTTACGCCCTGCAACTTCGGGAAGCGTTCTGGAGGGTGCCTCGGTTATGGCGCCTGCTGTCTCTGAATCTGTTGCTGCTTCAGCGCCGGTCTTGCCAGCATCCGGCGTTGGTCAGATTCCGGCAAAATAATCACCACTTTAAATGCCCCTGACGTCCGAGAACCGGTGCAAATTCAGGGTAAACTCTAGGCTTGTCTGAAAAGCAATAATCCTCTGGATGCCTCACGCAACTCAGACAAAAAGAGCCGCCGTCGTGGTGAAATTGGTAGACACGCTATCTTGAGGGGGTAGTGGCGAGAGCTGTGCGAGTTCGAGTCTCGCCGACGGCACCAAATGGAATTTGGCGTACCCATGGTTTGGGGATGCCTGCAATGATGGTGAGAATCGCAAGATGAACCTCGAACAATATCTTCCCGCACTTTTGTTCATCTTGGTTGGAATTGGTATCGGCGTTGCGCCGCAAGTCATTGGCTACATATTGGGTCCAAATCGGCCCGATAAAGCAAAAAACTCCCCGTACGAATGTGGTTTTGAGGCATTTGAAGATGCGCGAATGAAGTTTGACGTTCGCTACTATCTGATTGCGATTTTGTTCATTCTTTTCGACCTTGAGACGGCTTTCTTGTTTCCGTGGGCTGTAGCACTCAAAGAGCTTGGCATGTTCGGATTCTTGATTGGTGTTGAGTTCGTGGGTGTGCTAACCATTGGCTTTGTGTACATGTGGCGCAAGGGTGCCCTGGACTGGGAGTAGCGAATGATTGAAGGCGTTTTAAAAGAGGGGTTTGTCACCACCAGTTACGACTCGGTGATGAACTGGGCCAGAACGGGTTCTGTGTGGCCAATGACCTTTGGTTTGGCATGCTGCGCTGTCGAGATGATGCACTCTGCAACGGCGCGTTACGATCTTGCGCGGTTTGGCGCGGAGGTCTTTCGTGCGAGTCCGCGTCAGTCGGACTTGATGATTGTTGCGGGTACCTTGACAAACAAAATGGCGCCGGCTTTTCGCAAGGTCTACGATCAGATGTCTGAGCCGCGCCGTGTGATCAGCATGGGCTCTTGCGCGAATGGGGGTGGGTATTACCACTACAGCTATTCGGTGGTCAGGGGGTGCGACCGGATTGTTCCGGTTGATGTCTATGTGCCTGGCTGTCCGCCAACTGCAGAAGCCTTGATCTACGGCATCATTCAATTGCAGCTCAAAATTCGGCGAACCGAAACGATTGCGCGGGTCTGAAGGGCATTTATGACAACATTCTCCGTTGCTCCTGAGGCAATCCAACAAGCAGTCGTTTCCGCGCTGGGAACCCTCGTCAAATCCAGTTCCGTGTCGTTTGGTGAAGTCGAGGTTGTGGTGGCATCATCGGATTACCATCAGGCCGCTCTGATTTTGCGCGATGCGCCCGGTTGCAAGTTTGAGCAACTGATTGACCTGTGTGGTGTCGATTATTCCGAATACAAGCAGGGTTCCTCTGACGGCAAGCGGTTTTGTGTAGTCAGTCAATTATTGTCTGTCAGTCTGAATCAGCGCGTCCGGTTCAAAGTCTTTGCGGATGACGATGTCATGCCGATGGTGGTATCGCTCACCGATGTTTGGATTTCTGCCAGTTGGTATGAGCGTGAGGCCTTCGATCTGTTTGGGATTATGTTTGACGGACATCAGGATTTGCGTCGAATTTTGACGGATTACGGATTCATTGGACATCCATTTAGGAAGGATTTTCCAACCACCGGGCACGTTGAAATGCGATATGACTCTGAGCAGGGGCGGGTCGTTTATCAACCGGTCACCATCGAAAATCGCGAAATTACGCCGCGGATCATTCGAGAGGAAAACTATGGGGGCTTGCAGTAAGCGGTTTGATTCATGCCTGAAATAAAAAACTACACCCTCAATTTCGGTCCGCAGCATCCAGCTGCGCACGGCGTTCTGCGTTTGGTGCTGGAGCTTGATGGCGAGGTCATTCAGCGGGCCGACCCTCATATTGGGAATTTACACCGGGCGACTGAAAAGCTTGCTGAGAGCAAGACGTTCATTCAATGCCTTCCGTACATGGACCGTCTGGATTACGTGTCCATGATGTGCAGTGAGCATGCCTATTGCTTGGCGGTTGAGCGTTTGCTTGGCATTGATGTGCCCATTCGTGCTCAGTACATCCGTGTCATGTATGCAGAAATTACCCGGTTACTGAACCACCTGATGTATCTGGGCTCGCACGGCAATGATTGTGGAAGTTCGACAATTCTGATTTACACCTTTCGCGAGCGAGAGGATCTCTTCGACATGTACGAGGCTGTCAGTGGCGCCCGAATGCATGCAGCGTATTTCAGGCCGGGCGGCGTGTATCGTGATTTGCCAGAAACGATGCCGCAACACACTGCAAGCAAGGTTCGCAATGCGAAGGCTGTCGAGGAGCTGAATCGCAATCGCCAGGGCTCGCTACTTGACTATATCGATGATTTCACGCAGCGTTTTCCCAAATGCTTGGAGGAATATCACACGTTGTTGACGGAGAATCGCATCTGGAAGCAGCGCTGCGTTGGCATCGGAGCGATCGGCCCGGAGCGTGCATTGAACATGGGCTTTACCGGTGCCATGTTGCGTGCATCGGGTGTTGCGTGGGATCTGCGCAAACAGCGACCTTATGACGTGTACGACCAGATGGAATTTGACATTCCTGTCGGAAGTGCCGGTGATGTTTATGACCGCTATCTCGTCCGTATGGAGGAAATGAAGCAGTCCAATGAAATCATCAAGCAATGCGTCACATGGCTGCGCAGTCACCCCGGTCCGGTAATTACGGATAACCATAAAGTCGCTCCTCCCTCCCGTGAGTCTATGAAGACCAGCATGGAAGAGCTCATCCACCACTTTAAGCTTTTCTCTGAGGGTTTTCGGGTGCCGGAAGGGCAGGCTTATGCGGCTGTTGAACATCCGAAGGGAGAGTTTGGCATCTACATGATTAGTGATGGCGCCAACAAGCCGTACCGGATGAAGATTCGTGCGCCTGGATTTGTTCATCTGGCAGGCTTGAATGAAATGGCCAAAGGACACATGATTGCCGATGCAGTTTCCATCATCGGTACCCTGGACATCGTTTTTGGAGAGATTGATCGATGATCTCTGATTCAACAAAGGCCCGCTTTGCCAAAGAAGTGGCCAAATACCCTGCTGAGCAAAAGCAGTCTGCAGTCATGGCTTGCCTGGCAATCGTCCAGCATGAACTGGGTTATGTCAGTGCAGACAGTGAGGCGCAGGTCGCAGAGTACCTTGGCATGGCTCCTATGGCGGTTCATGAGGTCACGACTTTCTACAACATGTACAACCAGCGGCCGGTTGGGAAGTACAAGCTCAATGTGTGCACAAATCTGCCGTGCCAATTGAGAGATGGGGTTAGTACGTTGAAGTACCTCGAGGCGAAGCTCGGTATTTCCATGGGTGAGACCACGCCGGATGGATTGTTTACGTTGCAGCAGAGTGAATGCTTGGGCGCTTGTGCGGATTCTCCCGTGATGTTGGTGAATGATCGCTCTATGTGCAGTTTTATGACGCCAGATAAATTGGATCAATTGGTGGATGGCTTGCGTGCGGCAGGAGATAAATGATGACGGCGCAGCATATTCTTTCCCAGTTTCGTTCCACAGGTGTGCAGACTTGTTTTCATGACCGGCACATCAGTCCTCAAATCCTGGCTGGCCTAAATGGCACAAATTGGCGCTTGAAGGATTACGAATCGCGCGGTGGGTACCAGGCTTTGCGCAAAGTGCTGGGTGTGGACGGCGTGGCGATGAGTCAGGATCAGGTTATTGCGACGGTCAAGGAGTCTGCCCTTCGTGGACGGGGTGGTGCGGGTTTTCCAACGGGTCTGAAGTGGAGTTTCATGCCCCGGCAGTTTCCAGGTCAAAAGTACCTGGTTTGCAATTCCGATGAAGGTGAACCCGGAACTTGCAAGGACCGAGACATCATGGAGTTCAATCCCCACATTGTGATTGAGGGGATGATCATCGCTGCGTACGCTATGGGTATCTCGGTTGGCTACAACTATATTCATGGCGAGATTTTTTCGACTTACGATCGGTTTGAAGAGGCGCTAGAGGAGGCGCGTGCGGCAGGACTGCTTGGCAACAATATTTTGGGCAGCAATTTCAGCTTCCAATTGCATGCCGCGCATGGGTTCGGTGCTTATATTTGCGGTGAAGAAACAGCCTTGCTGGAGTCGCTTGAAGGCAAAAAAGGGCAGCCGCGCTTCAAACCACCGTTTCCAGCGAGTTTTGGTCTGTATGGCAAACCCACAACGATCAACAACACCGAAACATTTGCTGCCGTGCCATGGATTATTCGCAACGGTGGACAAGCGTACCTCGAGTGCGGCAAGCCCAATAATGGCGGAACAAAGATTTACTCGGTTAGTGGCGATGTAGAGTTGCCTGGAAATTTTGAAGTCCCAATGGGAACGCCATTCGCCAAGTTGCTGGAGCTTGCTGGCGGAGTTCGATCTGGGAGAAAGTTGAAGGCAGTCATTCCTGGGGGATCTTCTTCACCGGTTCTACCGGCTTCGATCATGATGGATTGCACAATGGATTACGACTCCATTGCAAAGGCAGGATCCATGTTGGGTTCAGGTGCTGTGATCGTCATGGATGACAGCCGTTGCATGGTCAAGAGTTTGCAACGCCTGAGTTACTTCTACATGCATGAGTCTTGTGGCCAGTGCACACCGTGTCGCGAAGGAACAGGCTGGCTATGGCGTGTTGTTGACCGGATTGAAAATGGGCACGGGCGAGCGGCTGATATGGACCTGATGGATAGCGTTGCGGAAGACATCCAGGGGCGGACCATATGTGCCTTGGGCGATGCAGCTGCAATGCCAGTGCGGGCCATGATCAAACATTTCCGGCATGAATTTGAGTACCACGTTGAGCATAAGACCTGCATGGTCCCTGCTTACGTTTGAGCGAGTCCCAAGATGATTGAAATTGAACTCGACGGCAAGAAGGTGGACATTGTTGAAGGCAGCACGATCATGCACGCTGCCGAAAAAGCAGGCACCTATATCCCTCATTTTTGTTACCACAAGAAGCTCAGCATTGCAGCGAGTTGCCGCATGTGTCTGGTCGACGTGGAGAAAATGCCCAAGCCGATGCCCGCGTGCGCAACGCCGGTCACGCAGGGAATGATTGTTCGTACCAAGAGCGAAAAAGCGGTCAAGGCGCAGAAGTCGGTGATGGAGTTCTTGTTGATCAACCATCCGCTGGACTGTCCAATCTGCGATCAGGGCGGTGAGTGTCAACTCCAAGATCTAGCTGTCGGTTATGGCGGAACTTCTTCTCGTTACGAGGAAGAAAAGCGGGTCGTTTTTCACAAAGACATCGGGCCGTTGATTTCCATGGAGGAAATGAGCCGCTGTATTCATTGCACACGGTGTGTTCGGTTTGGCCAAGAGATTGCTGGATCTATGGAACTCGGCATGTCAAATCGGGGTGAGCATGCAGAAATCGAAACATTTGTCGGTCGTTCCGTAGATTCCGAGCTATCCGGCAACATGATTGATATTTGTCCAGTTGGAGCACTTACCAGCAAGCCATTCCGTTATAGCGCCCGAACCTGGGAGCTTTCACGCCGCAAATCTGTCAGTCCCCATGACTCCACCGGAGCCAATTTGGTGATTCAGGTGAAGAACAACCGGGTTATGCGTGTGGTTCCATTTGAAAACGACGCCGTCAATGAATGCTGGATTGCCGATAGGGATCGCTTTTCGTATGAAGCACTGAACAGTGATAACCGTCTGACAGAGCCTATGCTTAAGCAGGGCGGCGAGTGGAGGAGTGTGGATTGGAAGACCGCCTTGGAGTATGTTGCGCACGGTTTGCAAGAAGTCAAGTCGGCACATGGTGCAGCGTCCATCGGTGCATTGGTCAGCCCACACAGTACTCTTGAAGAGCTGTACCTCACTGGTGAATTGATTCGAGGAATGGGTAGTGAGAACATTGACTACCGTTTGCGAAATGCTGAGTTTGAGGTGGAGCGAAGCGGGGTCCGTTATTTGGGTATGTCAATTTCGGCTTTATCGGAACTTCAGCGCGTGTTGATCGTTGGCTCCAATTTGCGTAAGGATCACCCGTTGTTTGCGCAGCGTATCCGGCAAGCGGCGCGTCTGGGATGCGTTGTCAATTCAGTAAATGACAGTGCGTCGGATTGGGCAATGCCAGTTAGAAATGGCTGGGTGGCGCATTCACAGGATTGGGTTCAGGCTCTGGCGGATATTGCCAGCGTTATCGCAATTGAAAAAGGCGTTTCCGCTCCACAGACCGGCCAATCGGGTGAAGCGGCTAGAAGCATCGCTTTGTCATTGCTCAGTGGAGAGCGTAAGGCCGTCTTATTGGGCAACGCAGCGGCGCACCATCCGAACGCGTCTCACTTGTTGTTTTTGTCGAACTGGATTGCAGCGCAGACAGGTGCGGTTGTTGGCTATCTAACCGAAGCGGCAAATACCGTCGGAGCGCAACTGGCAAATGCTATGCCGGGCGGTGGAGGCTTGAATGCTGGACAAATGTTGTCTGGCGTTCTAAAGGCGGCTGTGCTGTTGAATACCGAGCCTGAGTTCGATTCGCAGGCTGGTGTTGCTTCGATTGAGGCCCTCAATCGGTGCGACATGGTTGTGACGTTGAGTCCTTTCAAAGCGAATATGGCGTTCAGCGATGTGCTGTTGCCTATCGCTCCATTTACCGAGACGCCCGGTACGTTTGTCAATGCTGAAGGGCGTTTACAGAGTTTTTATGCAGTGGTCAAGCCTCTAGGTGAGGCCAGGCCAGCATGGAAAGTGATTCGTGCTCTTGCAAATATTCTGAATCTGCCAGGGTTCGGGTTCGAATCTTCAAATGAAGTGTTGGCGCACATGCATGCCCATGATGAGGGCGGCGTACCGGAGTATGCCCCTGCCAAGCGTATGAGTAATGTTGCGAAGGTATCAGGTCCCGCTTTAAACAGCGCGGTGACTCCGTGTGTCGCAAGTATTTACCAACTGGACAGCATCGTGCGGCGCGCAACCTCGCTTCAATTAACTACCGATGGGCGGATGGGCGTGAAATCAGTACCGGAGGTGGCGGCATGACAGACCTGATATTTAACTTCGGATTGGGGCTTTTTGCCCAATCGTGGTGGGTCGATTTTGCGTGGCCCATTGTGTGGGCGTTGATCAAGATCGTTGCTGTTGTTTTGCCACTGATGGGTGCAGTCGCGTACATGACCCTATGGGAGCGAAAACTGTTGGGTTATGTTCAGGTTCGCCATGGTCCCAACCGGGTTGGTCCTTGGGGTATGTTGCAGCCGATTGCAGACTCGTTGAAGTTGATGACCAAGGAGATTTTGGTTCCAACTGCTGCCAACAAGGGCCTTTTTTTCCTCGGCCCGGTTTTAACTATTACCCCCTCCATGGCGGCCTGGGCGGTCATTCCGTTTGGTCCTGATATCGCGCTGGCAAACGTCAACGCGGGTGTGTTGTTCGTTATGGCGATTGCCGGAATGGAAGTTTACGGCGTAATCATCTCGGGCTGGGCATCCAATTCGAAATACGCTTTTCTGGGTTCATTGCGTGCCTCGGCACAAATGGTCAGTTACGAAATTGCCATGGGATTCTGCTTGGTAGTGGTGCTGATGGTTTCGGCCAGTATGAACCTCACAGACATTGTGACCGGTCAGGGCAAAGGATACTTTGCGCAAATGGGCTTGAATTTTCTGTCATGGAATTGGTTGCCATTACTTCCAATTTTTGTGGTGTATGTCATTTCAAGTCTGGCTGAAACCAACAGGCATCCGTTCGACGTTGTGGAAGGCGAGGCTGAAATCGTTGCCGGTCACATGGTGGAGTATTCAGGGATGTCGTGGGCGATGTTCCAGTTGGCTGAGTATGCCAACATGTTCCTGGTTTCCATGCTTGCCACCGTTATGTTTTTGGGTGGATGGATATCGCCGATTGACTCAGTTTTCTTTAATTGGATCCCTGGTTGGATTTGGCTGGGACTCAAGGCATTGTTGATCGTGAATTTCTTTATTTGGGTTAGGGCTACTTTCCCGCGCTTCAGGTATGACCAAATTATGCGCTTGGGCTGGAAAGTGTTCATTCCAATTACGTTGGTATGGTTGCTTGTTGTGGGCGCATGGATGCAGACCCCGCTCAATATTTGGAATTAAGGGGCGCAAGAATGTCTTTAAACACTGTCGCGCGCAAGCCATCGGTATTTTCGTTGAAGGATTTTCTATACAGTTTTCTGCTGGTTGAGCTTTTCAAAGGGCTTGCATTGACAGGACGGTATGCCTTTCGTCGAAAGGTTACGCTTCAATACCCAGAGGAAAAAACGCCATTGTCACCGAGGTTTAGAGGGTTGCATGCGTTGCGGCGCTATGAAAACGGCGAGGAGCGGTGCATTGCGTGCAAGTTGTGCGAGGCGGTTTGCCCGGCAATGGCGATTACGATCGAATCAGAGGTCCGTGATGATGGGTCACGTCGAACCACCCGGTATGACATCGATTTGAACAAATGTATTTTTTGCGGTTTTTGCGAGGAAAGTTGTCCGGTCGATTCAATTGTTGAGACGCATATTTTCGAATACCACGGTGAATCACGCGCAGATTTGTATTTCACCAAAGAAATGTTGCTGGCGGTTGGGGATCGATATGAGAGTCAAATTGCCGCAAACAAACAAGCCGACGCCAAGTACCGTTGATCTGTCGCAAGAAAGAATTTGAATCATGAGTGTCACGACCGGCCTGTTTTATGTGTTTTCCGCGATCATGCTGTTTGCAGCGTTTCGAGTGATTACTGCCCGAAATCCAATCCATGCTGTTCTTTTTTTGGTGTTGACATTTTTTCAGGCCGCCATGATTTGGATGTTGTTGAAAGCTGAATTTTTGTCAATAACGCTTGTCTTGGTATACGTTGGCGCTGTAATGGTTTTGTTCCTCTTCGTTGTGATGATGATGGATATTGATATGGCGAAGTTGGGCAAAGATTTCTGGAAGCATTTTCCGCTTGCAGCCATCATTGGTGTATTTATCGCGTTGGAGATGTCTGCGGTACTGATGGGTGGTTTCCGGGTCGTAGAAGATCCGAACGCCACGAATGCGCTGCAGTCTGCGAGTGCGTCGAATACCAAGGAATTAGGCAAGTTGCTGTACACCCAGTATGTGTACCCGCTTGAGGTCGCTGCGGCAATCTTGCTGGTTGCGATGATTGCGGCAATCGCCCTCACATTGCGTGCCCGCAAGGACTCAAAATTTATCAGCGTATCTGATCAAGTTCGCGTCAAGTCAACTGACCGCCTTACGGTGGTCAAACTTGCTGCGACGAGATCGGCAGTTTCTGGCGCAGATGCTGCAGATGCACAAGTGGAGAAAAAATCATGATTTTGACGCTCGGTCATTTTCTTTCGTTAGGTGCGATTTTGTTCGCGATGTCAGTAGTTGGTATTTTTTTGAATCGCCGAAATCTCATCGTTTTATTGATGGCGATCGAACTCATGCTTCTTGCGGTAAACACCAATTTTGTGGCGTTTTCCCACTACCTGAATGACATGCATGGTCAAATTTTCGTGTTCTTTATTCTTACCGTGGCCGCGGCCGAGTCGGCGATCGGGTTGGCCATTTTGGTTTTACTTTTCCGCAATCGATCCAGTATCAGTGTGGATGAACTCAACACGCTGAAGGGTTAAAAGGATATGAGTCAAACCCTATCTGCTTCGAACTTGTTGCTGGTGCCAATTGCACCGCTTCTTGGGTCCATTCTTGCTGGCGTACTGGGAACCAAGTTTGGTGGCAACGTAATTGGCCGTCGAATGAGTCACTCGGTGACGATTCTTGGTGTGCTGATTGCATTCATTATCTCGGCGATGACTCTAAAGTCAGTCGCCTTGGATGGCGCGCGATTCAATGAAACCCTTTACACGTGGATGGTCGTGGGTGGGTTGAAAATGGAGATTGGATTCCTCGTCGATGGTCTTACCGCCATGATGATGTGCGTCGTAACCTTCGTTTCATTGATGGTGCATTTGTACACCATTGGGTACATGGAGGAAGACGAAGGATATAACCGCTTCTTCTCGTACATTTCGCTGTTTACATTTTCAATGTTGATGCTTGTCATGAGCAACAACATGCTTCAATTGTTCTTCGGTTGGGAAGCCGTTGGATTGGTTTCATATTTGCTGATCGGTTTCTGGTTCAACAAGCCAACAGCCATATTCGCAAACATGAAGGCTTTTTTGGTCAATCGAGTTGGCGATTTCGGTTTCATTCTAGGCATCGGGTTAATCGCTTCATACGCGGGCACGTTGAATTACACCGAGGCGTTTGCGAAGTCTTCGGAGCTTGCCGCTTTGAGTTTCCCAGGTACAGAGTGGATGCTTGTGACAGTCATTTGCATATGCCTGTTTATTGGCGCAATGGGCAAGTCGGCTCAGTTCCCATTGCATGTGTGGTTGCCTGATTCCATGGAAGGCCCCACTCCGATCTCTGCATTGATTCATGCAGCTACCATGGTTACGGCAGGCATTTTCATGGTAGCGCGCATGTCGCCGTTGTTTGAGTTGAGCGACACGGCCCTGAGCTTTGTCATGGTGATTGGGTCAATCACTGCGCTGTTTATGGGTTTCCTCGGCATTATCCAGAATGACATCAAGCGCGTTGTCGCGTACTCAACGTTGTCACAGCTTGGATACATGACCGTTGCGCTTGGAGCTTCTGCTTACTCAGTTGCAGTGTTCCATTTGATGACGCATGCTTTCTTCAAGGCGCTGCTATTTTTGGCGGCGGGCTCGGTCATTATGGGCGTTCATCATAATCAGGACATACGCTGGATGGGTGGGCTTCGCAAATATATGCCCATTACCTGGATTACCTCCTTGCTAGGTTCGCTGGCATTGATTGGTACGCCGTTGTTTTCGGGGTTTTATTCCAAGGACAGCATTATTGAAGCGGTTATGGAGAGCCATTTGCCTGGTTCTGGTTTCGCAAAGTTTGCCGTGCTGGCGGGTGTATTTGTCACGGCCTTCTATTCATTCCGCATGTATTTTCTGGTGTTTCATGGCAAAGAGCGGTTCGACCAGAACCCGGATGCTCACCATGGTCACCACGACGATCACCATGGACACAGCCAACACGCACCGCACGAGTCTCCATGGGTCGTTACTGTGCCTCTGATATTGTTGGCCATACCCTCGGTCTTGATTGGATATGTCACGATTGAACCCATGTTGTACGGCGAGTTCTTCAAGGATTCAATCACGGTAAATGCAGCGCTTCATCCGGTGATGGAGGAAATGCGACATGGCTTCCATGGCGCATGGGGTATGGCGGTGCATGCGCTGACCAGTTTGCCACTCATCCTCGCTGCCGCAGGTGTAGCTATGTCGTATTACATGTACATGGTGAATCCTGCCTTGCCAACGGCAATCAAGCGCATGTTTATGCCGATTTTCTTGCTGCTCGAAAACAAATACTACATGGACTGGTTCAACGAAAACGTGCTGGCGCGTGGCGCGCGGGCGTTGGGTACAGGTTTGTGGAAGGGTGGCGATCAGGCCATCATCGATGGTGCGATGGTCAATGGTTCCTGGAAATTGGTCGGCTTAGTGTCGGGAGCGGTCTGCAAGTTGCAGTCCGGATTCCTGTACCACTATGCGTTGGCCATGATTCTTGGCATTTTCGCGCTCATGACATATTTTGTCTGGCTCAAGTAGGAGAATAAAAAAATGGGATTGTTGAGCCTCGCAATTTGGACGCCGATTGCGTTCGGGGTTGTCCTGCTGGCGCTGGGTCGCGATGATCAGGCACAGGTCGTTCGTTGGGTTGCGCTGGTGGGTGCACTGGTGAGTTTTCTTTTGACGCTACCGTTGTACAGCCAGTTCAATACCGGTAGTGCTGCCATGCAGTTTGTGGAAAACATTCCATGGATTGAGCGCTTCAACGTTCAGTATCACCTTGGCGTTGATGGAATTTCCCTTTGGTTTGTTCTACTGACAGCCTTTATCAATGTGGTGGTCATCATCGCGGGTTGGGAGGTGATAACCCGAAAGGTCAACCAGTATATGGGAGCCTTTTTGATCCTCAGTGGATTGATGATCGGTGTGTTTTGCACGCTTGACGGCCTGCTGTTTTACGTTTTCTTCGAAGCTACTTTGATTCCGATGTATTTGATCATCGGTATTTGGGGTGGTCCAAACAAGATATATGCGGCTTTCAAGTTCTTTCTGTATACATTGTTGGGTTCGCTATTGATGCTGGTTGCCCTGATTTTTCTTTACACGAAATCAGGTGGAAGTTTTGATCTTGCGGTTTGGCACGCTTTGCCGCTCGATAGCTCAACCCAAACGTTGCTCTTTTTTGCTTTTTTCGCTGCGTTTGCTGTCAAGGTGCCGATGTGGCCCGTTCACACCTGGTTGCCGGATGTGCACGTAGAAGCACCGACCGGAGGCTCTGCCGTGTTGGCGGCCATCATGCTGAAGCTCGGGGCGTATGGTTTTCTGCGTTTTTCATTGCCTATCGCGCCCGATGCGGCGCACGAGTGGGCTTGGTTGATGATCTCCCTTTCGTTGATTGCGGTGGTCTATGTCGGATTGGTGGCGATGGTCCAACAGGACATGAAGAAACTCGTTGCCTATTCTTCTGTGGCGCACATGGGTTTTGTGACCTTGGGCTTTTTCATATTCAATGATTTGGGTGTGTCGGGTGGATTGGTTCAGATGATCGCCCACGGATTTGTTTCTGGGGCCATGTTCCTGTCCATTGGCGTTTTGTACGACCGTGTGCATTCCCGCGAGATTTCCAGCTACGGTGGCGTGGTAAACACTATGCCGAAGTTTTCCGCATTTGCCCTCTTTTTTGCGATGGCGAACTGCGGATTGCCGGGAACCGCCGGGTTTGTTGGCGAGTGGATGGTGATCCTTGCAGCGGTCAAATTTAACTTCTGGATTGGGTTCGCTGCTGCCAGTGCCCTGATATTTGGTGCTGCCTATACGTTATGGATGTTCAAACGGGTGTATTTGGGACCAGTTGCAAACGAACACGTCAAAGCATTGGTTGACATTAATTCGCGCGAATTCCTGATGCTTGCTTTGCTTGCGGGTGCCGTTCTTTGGATGGGTGTGTATCCCAAACCTTTTACGGATGTTATGGATGCCTCGGTCGCTCAACTGCTCCAGCATGTTGCTATTTCCAAGTTGAACTGATCAAACTGAATTGAGAGACGAAAGATGATTGACAAACTCAGTTGGATCGCGGTTTACCCCGATATAGTTTTGTTGGCTATGGCGTGTGTCATCGCATTGCTGGATCTTGGAGTCAAGACGCCATTGCGGGGCGCAACCTATGTGATCACTTTGGTGACGCTTGCAGCCGTTGCTTATATGCAGGCCGACATGGCCCTGGATGGATCTACCATTTATGGTTTTGGCAATATGGTTGTCAGTGACGCCATGGGCAACTGGCTCAAGTTTTTCTCCACCATTGCCGTGATGGTGACCTTGGTGTACAGCCGACCCTATGCGGCGCATCGTGGCATGTTGCGCGGCGGCGAGTTGTTCACTTTGAGCATATTCTCCCTTTTGGGTATGTCGGTCATGATTTCAGGCAATAACCTGCTTGTTATCTATATGGGGCTGGAGCTGCTTACTCTGTCAAGCTACGCGTTGGTTGCATTACGGCGCGATAACGCATCCGCCACCGAAGCCGCCATGAAGTATTTTGTTCTGGGTGCCCTGGCGTCTGGTTTCTTGTTATACGGCATGTCGATGTTGTACGGTGCGACGGGTTCGCTGGACATTACTGCGATCTTCAAGGCAGTTTCGTCCGGGCAGGTCCGACATCAGGTTCTGGTTTTCGGTCTGGTTTTCATTGTGGCAGGTGTGGCATTCAAAGTGGGTGCAGTTCCATTCCACATGTGGGTGCCTGACGTTTACCAAGGGGCTCCGACTGCTATTACTTTGATGATTGGTGGTGCGCCGAAGTTGGCCGCGTTCGCCATGATCATGCGTCTGCTTGTTGAAGGTCTTTTACCCCTTGCAGTCGATTGGCAGCAAATGTTGTTGTTTTTGGCAGTGGGTTCGTTGACCATTGGTAATCTAGCTGCCATTGCGCAAACAAACGTCAAGCGCATGCTGGCGTTTTCGACAATCTCGCAGATGGGCTTCGTTTTGTTGGGCATCATGTCTGGAGTGGTTAAGGGCGATGCATTGACGTTAACGGCCAATGCATACAGTTCTGCCATGTTTTATGTCATCACGTATGTGCTGACAACGTTGGCTGGATTCGGGGTCTTGTTGTTGCTGTCGCAAGAGGGATTTGAAAGTGAGGAAATCTCCGATTTGGCAGGGTTGAATCAACGCAGTCCTCTCTATGCAGGCGTCATGGCGGTCAGTTTGCTGTCTTTGGCAGGCATACCGCCGTTGGTTGGCTTTTATGCAAAGCTCGCAGTTTTGCAGGCTTTGGTCGCCTCGGGCCAAGGGCTCCAGCTGGGCATTGCAGTATTTGCCGTGATGATGTCCCTCATTGGAGCGTTCTACTATCTGCGCGTCATCAAGGTCATGTACTTTGATGCGCCGATCACCGCAAGCAGTGTTGTGGCGCCTCTGGATGTGCGCTTGGTGCTTTGTGTCAATGGAGCTTTGGTCTTGCTGCTGGGGATGTTCCCGGGGGGCTTGCTGGCACTTTGCGGCAGTGCAGTCAGAAAAATGCTTGGAACCTGAGGCTGCGCATACACGCCTGATGTTTTTGAGGCTGGCTTTGCGGCTTGGTCTAATGCGTTGTTCAACTCTCGCGGTGGCTGCGAGGACGCATGGCTGAGATGAATTTGCTTGAGACCAAGCTGTCAGGCGCTGAAGTCTATTGCGGTCATTTTTTGACCGCCTATAAGGATGTTGTTGCGTTGCCGGACGGGACCTCGGCGGTCAGAGAATACCTTGTGCATCCGGGTGCTGTCATGGTTGTGCCATTGTTGCTCGATCAGGATGGCAATTTCGACGTGGTATTGGAGCGACAATTTCGTTATCCAATGGGTCGAACGATGGTTGAGTTTCCGGCCGGAAAGCTTGATGCGGGTGAGCAGGTTTTTGACTGTGCTCGACGCGAACTGCAGGAGGAGACCGGTTACAGTGCTAAGCAATGGGCGCATGCAGGTCGAATCAACCCGGTCATCGCTTACTCAACAGAGTTCATTGATATCTGGTTTGCACGGCATCTTGTATCAGGCGTGCAGCATCTGGACGCCGGTGAGTTTGTTGAGGTGTTTAGCGTATCGCCATCAACATTGATGCAGTGGTGCATGGACGGAACAATCACTGACGCAAAGACAATCTGTGGTGCCCTATGGCTACAAAACATGCTCAATGGTTCCTGGACTCCAGCCTGGCAATCCGTGGATCTGCCTGGCTGAACGCTTAGAGACGCAGTTCAACATGAAAGTTATCGATCTCAAATGTGCGTTTGAACATTGTTTCGAAGGCTGGTTCTCATCCGAGGATGACTTTCTTGAACAATGCAATCGCTCATTGGTTCAGTGCCCCGTGTGTGGGGACCAGCGAATTTCAAAAAAACCTAGTGCCCCGCGGCTAGTGCGATCCGTCACCCGATCCAAGGCAGCGGACAATGCGGAAAAGTCGCCTGAAATGACCGAGTCATTTGTGTTGCAGTCCTACCAAAGAGAGATGATTGCGCTGACAAGATTGATCATTGCCAATACAGTTGATATGGGTGCGGAATTCTCCAATGAAGCCAGGAAGATGCATTACGGTGAAAGCCCTGACCGTGCGATCCGGGGTACGGCATCCATTCAAGAAGCTCGATCGCTAATCGAAGAAGGCATAGATGTGATTGCGTTGCCGATGCGAATTGCCAATGAGGGAACTCTGCATTGACATCTGCTATGCGCTGATGTTTACGATACGACCCATCTTTTGACCTTGACTGTTCACAACAGGCGACGCGTTTGAATCAACCTTGAGCGGGTTACCCTCTTTGGTCCTTTTCTCACTTGTTGCGCTATACAACTGCTCGATCAGCTTTTGAACCTTTGCCGGGACCTCGGCAGACTTGTTTTCACCCGGCCGTGAATACGTCGATTCGAGGCGCTGGACACTGGAAGTGATCTTGCGAACATTTTCCTGACTGGATTGAGCCTGTCGCTCGGCGTCGTCTGCTTGTGCGCGTAGATTTCTCGCAGTGCTCTCGGCCTGGTCGGCTTCACGACGGGCCTGTTCAAGCTTCGCACGCACCGTTGCAACCCCTGCACTGGGTGTTGCACTATTTGTTGCTGTGATTGTCGGCATGGCGTCTGAGTCTCGCCGGTTTTTGCAGACTCAAGCGGTCACGTTGATATGCCGACCCGTGACCTGCCCCTGGCTGTTAATAACTGGCTGGGCCTTGCGCTCAGGGTTGTTGTTTTGCGCAGGCGCTGCTTTCTGCGCTTCCTGGTCACCCTGTTCCTGGCGTGAAACGGCATTGCGTTTTGGCGGTGTGGCAGTTTGAACGACTGGTCGACTGACAGAATTGACATCCATAGCTTGCTCCAGTGGTGAATTAAATTGATTTTACAGTCACCACCGTGCGAAAACAACTACGCGTTTGCAAGGCGTGCCCTTCGCAAGGACACTCGGTCAAGAGTTGAACTGAAGGGCAGCCAATCCCGCATAAACACCACCGCGCACCACCAACTCGGCATGGGTTCCCTGCTCGATCAGTTGCCCATGGTCGAGCACAACGATCTTGTCCGCCTTTTGAACAGTTGCCAGGCGGTGCGCAATGACCAGGGTCGTTCTGTCGCGCATCGCAGATTCCAGCGCCGCCTGAACCATACGCTCACTCTCGGCATCCAAAGCACTGGTTGCTTCGTCCAGCAACAGCAGGGGAGGGTTCTTCAATATGGCCCGCGCAATGGCAATGCGCTGGCGTTGGCCCCCCGACAAACGCAAGCCGCGTTCGCCTAAAAAAGTGCCATATCCGTCGGGCAAAGCCAGTATGAAGTCATGGGCAAATGCCGCCCGCGCCGCTGAAACGACCAGCTCATCGGAGGCCCCGGGATTTCCGTAACGTATGTTTTCCAGGGCATTGGTTGAGAAAATGACGGCGTCCTGCGGCACGATGCCAATGCGGTGACGCAAGTCGTGGAGCGACATTTCGCTGGAGTCAACTCCATCGAGCACAATGCGACCGCTTGAGGGGTCGTAGAAGCGCAGTAATAGTTGAAAAACCGTACTTTTTCCAGCCCCGCTGGGGCCGACGATGGCGACGGTTTGCCCAGGGCTCACCGTCAGGCTGAAGTCCGAAAGAGCAGCCTGCTGCGGTCGCGACGGGTAAGAAAACTGAATCGATTCAAATTCAATAGCACTACCTCCAGCGGGAACCGGGGCTGGCGAGGGTTTTTGGGGCGAAACGATGGGGGATTGGGTTTCCAGAAGCTCAATCAGCCTCTCTGTTGCACCGGCAGCGCGCAGCAAATCACCATAGACCTCTCCGAGAATCGCAAACGCGCTGGCAAGAATGATGACGTACACCACGGTTTGTCCGAGATGTCCCGCCGATATGCGACCGGCCACAACGGCCTGTGTACCCTCGTAGAGGCCCCAAAGTAGCGCTGCAGAAGTCGCAATGATGATGAACGCGACCAGCGCAGAACGCGCTCCAGCGCGCCGCACGGCGGTATCAAACGCGTTGTTGGTGGATTGGGCAAAGCGGTTCGCTTCCCGGCCTTCTGCCGTATAGCTTTGGACCACCGGAATGGCATTGAGTACTTCGGCGGCGATGGAACTGGAGTCAGCGATGCGATCCTGGCTCGCCCTTGAGAGCTTTCGCACACGTCTGCCAAACCACAGGCTGGGCAAAACAATCAGGACCAAAACCCCGAGCACCTGAAGCATGACATAGGGGTTAGTCCAGACCAGTACGCCCAACGCTCCCAACCCCATAACCAGATTGCGCAATCCCATGCTCAGCGATGACCCTACGACAGTCTGAACCAAGGTGGTATCAACTGTCAGGCGCGACAGTACTTCTCCGGTTTGCGTGGTCTCGAAAAATTCAGGACTCTGTTTCAGAATGTGGCTGTAGACCGCATTGCGCAGGTCGGCGGTAACGCGTTCGCCCAGCCAGCTCACCATGTAAAAGCGCGCGGCAGAAAATATACCCAACGCAACGGCAACGCCAAAGAGCACGCCGAAATGTTCGCGTAGCGCCATAACCTGCTCGCCCTTGTCACCGCCCACGACTCCGCTATCGATCAGGTTACGCAGGGCCAGCGGAAAGCTCAGTGTTGTGACGGCGGCCATGACCAGAAAAACGAAAGCCAATCCGATGTGCGCGCGATAGGGTCGCAGGAACGGTAACAATCCCGACAGGGACTTGGGGGAAGCGGATTGCGGGCGTTCAGCGGTCTTTGGGTTCATATCTTGTGCGGACGCAACACCTAGGCGGCGATTGGAGTAAGTTCGCCTGCTTGCAAAAGCGTGGGGTTGCAAATTTAGTCAATATAGATCAATTGGTTATTTACCGGTTCTGCTATTCTCTGCATGCGGAGTGGTCAACCACTGACAGCTTAGTCCCGTTTAAGGATTGCGGCTCATCCGCAAGAGCACCCCACAATCAACCCAAGAGGATAGAAATGAAACGTACCATATTGGCTGTTTTGTCAGTCGCAACCACATTCGCAGTGACCAGCCCGGCTTTTGCTGACGAAGCACTGGCAAAAGCCAAAAACTGCATGGCTTGCCACGCAGTTGACAAGAAGGTAGTGGGCCCAGCCTACAAGGATGTCGCCAAGAAATATGCTGGCGATGCAAAGGCTGCCGCCATGCTGACCGCCAAAGTGATCAAGGGTGGTGCTGGTGTCTGGGGTCCGGTTCCCATGCCCGCCAATGCGCAAGTCAACGAAGCCGAAAGCAAGAAGCTCGTGGCCTGGATTCTCGCCATGAAATAAACCAGTGTGACGCACACGAACCCGCAATTTTGCGGGTTTTTTTCGCCTTTCGTTTCGTAGATTGGCCGATGGGGAGGTAGCTCGCAGCGCAGCCCGTCTGGATGGCTGGCGCTAAATCCGGATGGGGTTGGCATAGCCGGTCATCTCCAGATAGCCTCGCCCAACTCGCTTTTCCTGGCTGTCCCACACCTCGCACAGCCCCTCCCAATACACGTTCCCGGTTGAGGCGCGGCTGTCCATTTCCTGGTTATCCACCAATGCACGCACGGTGTAAAAGTCTGCCGGTGTTCGCACAATCCATTCGACGGGATAGCTGGCCCGACTCACCGGACTTTTCCACTGGCGAAGGGGTTTGAAAACGGCTTCACCTCGCTGAAAAACAAAGAGTGAATCCTTGATGCGAAAGGACCCGCCGTCCCAGACAGGGTTGCCGACACGGTCCCGCAGCCGAAAAACGGTCAACGCGCTGCCGTCAAACAGATTGATGCCAATCCAGTCCCACCCAACGGCTTGTGGCGGCATCATCTGCTGGCTCCACTCATGGTCGAGCCACGCCGTGCTTCCCGCAGAGATGGTGTGCCGTTGACCCTGCAGAACGAGTTCTCCGCCGACCTGCAAATGGGGGATGCTGTAGTAATAACTGCTTTGATCAGGATCTGGCCCCTTGCGCGACAGGCCGCGATCTCCTTGCAACAAAACGGGCTGACTTGCCTTCAGCGTTACGTTCAGAGAAAAGTCACTGCTGATTACGCGTGCGCGCAAGTCGTGTTCATCGCGCTTGAGCGACCAGTCCTGCAGGCCAATATCGGTATCTTGTTCGCCAACCCACGCGGTGTCAGCGGGATTTTCACCGCGTGCCGCACCGGATGAGCGCGCGATACGCTGGGCATGCCAAAACTTTTTGCGCGACACGTCCGTGATGGCAGCGTGGCCAAAGACCAGTTGACGTGCTGCCAGACGGGACTTCATGCCCTGGGTATGTGGGACCCGGCTGCGAAAAAAGGTAACCTGAAAGCCAAAGCGTGCGCTTCCATCGTCGGCCACTGTGTACCCCGTCACATACCACCACTCGATCGCATAGTCCGGGTGGCCACCGGCATCGCGCGGAAACCGCAAGGGGGTGCGGGAATCCGTCATCTTTGCTTGAGCGCCCGGTAACGCCAGCCCCAAACCTGCGCCCAGAAGACTGCGGCGACCCAAAGGGACTGTCCATTCACTCCATTCAGTCGCATCGTTGCAAGGTGCAGGCGCACGTTGTGCGCTGCTGCCCGGGCAGCCAGACGCAAGGCCGCAGCGGTCTGACCCGTGTGCGTTCGATGGGGTTGTGTCAGATCGCATTACCAGTCCTCCTTGACCGCCAGCACGGCATCGCGTCCCGCGGCCGCGCGCCCGGCCAGCCATGCGGTCAGCGTGCCAGCCACCACAACCGCCGCGCCCAGAGCCAGCAGGCGCCAGCCGGGCAGGGTGAGCTCCATGGTCCAGTGAAAGCTCTGCGGGTTGACCACATGCACCAGCACCACCGCCACGCCCAGCCCCAGCCCCATGCCGGCTATTGCGCCAAGCAGGGTCCAGGCCATACCCTCAAAAGCCACTACGCGCAGCACCTGGCGGCGGGTCAGCCCCAAGTGCATCAGCAGGCCAAACTCCTTGCGCCGGGCCAGCACCTGCGCGCTGAATGAAGCGGCAACCCCAAACAGTCCAATTCCAATGGCCACCGCCTGCAGCCAGTAGGTCACGGCAAAGCTGCGGTCAAAAATCTTCAGTGAGGTGGCCCGCACCTCGCGGGCTGAGCCAAAGTCCATCAACCGGCCAGTTTCTCCGCCGGGTGTGCCGGCCTGCTGGTCGGCCAGATCACGCATGGCCTGCTCGATGGCTGGCAGGTCGGCCTCCGGCTCCAGCCACAACGCGAGGTCGTTGACGCGCGTGTCGCCAGTCAGGCGCTGGAAGTCGTTCTGTTCCATGGCAATGGTGCCAAACTGGCGGGAGTAGTCGCGCCACACGCCTGCTACAAAAAAAGTAGCTATTTGTCCTTTATTTATGCGGGCCAGTCCCTCAAAATGTCTGGAAAGTGGGGCGTAAACCGCGCCCGGCCGTGCGCCATGCAAATCCACCATGGCCTCGCTCACATAAATGCCAATCTGGCCCGAAGGCACTGGTAAGGGCTCACCCGTGAGCGGCAAACTGCGTGTGCCATCTGCCATTGACCCCAAGACGCGGGCAATGATGGTGACTGCCGGTTGCGCGGGGTCGGGCAGAAACTGCTGGTTGCGCTGCGTGCCCAGCCGCTGCACCCCTGGCAGTTGTGCGGCGGCCATCACAAAGCCCGGGTCAAAATACGCTGAATCCTGCGCGCTGGCACTGGCCGCCGAGCGTACATACAGGCTGGCCGGCAGCACGGTATCGAGCCACTGGGTCACTGAATTGCGAAAGCTGGCCACCATCACGGTCAGCGCCACTGCCAGGCTGAGCGACGCCACCACACCGCTGACGGCCACCGCCGCACTGCCCCGCACGCGCCGGGCGCGTTCTACCGCCAGCAGTGGCAGGGCACGGCGGCTGACCCATGGTGCTACCCGGTCCAGCACCAGGCCCACCAGCCAAGGTAGCCCGGCAATGCCACCCACCAGAATCATCCCCACGCTCGCATAGGCTGCCAGAGGAACGCCGCCTATTGGCGGCAGCAGGGCCAAGAGGCCACCGGCAACCAGCAGGGCTGCCGCCAACAGGCCATGGCTGTGGGGCACTTGCGCATGGCCTAGCCCCTTGAGGGTTTGCGCAGGCGGCAGGCCCTGGGCCCAGCGTGCCGGCCACCAGGCTCCCACCAACGCAGCCGCCACGCCAAGCCCCGCGAATGCCAGCGCTGCCCAGGCGCTCCACTGCAAGGCGGGCGCAGCGCCACCAAAAAAACCACCGCCCAGATCGCCGCCCAGCACACGCAAGGCCAATGCTGCAAGCCCGCTGCCCAGGGCGATGCCCAGAGCGCTACCCACCAGGCCCAGCATGGCAGCTTCCAGCAAAACCAGGGCCAAACGCTGACCGCCGGTCAAACCCAGCACGCCCAGCAGGGCCAACTGCGGTGCGCGTCGGCTCACACTGAGCGCCAGCACCGAGAACACCAGAAACCCGCCCGTGAACAGCGCTACCAGGGCCAGCACCGTCAGGTTGACCCGGTAAGCGCGCGACAGGGTGGACATGCGCTCCAGCGTGTCACCCGGCTCCACCAGTCTTGCGTCAGCGGGCCAGTCGGGTGATGCCTGCTGGCTGCGGATGAAGGCGGCGCGGTCCACTCCCGGGTGCAAGCGCAGGTCCAGTCGGGTCAGGCGCCCCGGCTTTGCAAACAGGTCCTGGGCTGCGGCAATGTCCATCACCGCCAGCGGCGCACCTGAAGCGCGCACGGTCCCGGCCACCCGCACCGTCTTGAGCTGCATGCCCCATTGCAATTGCACCGTGTTGCCCGGCAGGCGTGCACGCGCACTGGCGTTGAGGAACACCGTGTTTGGGGCAAAAATGTCCAGACGGTCGGCGCTATCACTGGGAAGGGGCACCATGTCCGGGCTGATCTGCGCCACTTGCAGCGCGTCAACGCCCACCAGCCGGAGCAACATGCGGCTGGCGTCACCGGCCCTCACAGGTGCCGGGTTTGTCACGGCATAGGTGCTGAGTTCCAGCACCGGGCTGGCCAGTGCCACGTCGGGATGGCGTGCCATGCGCCCCAGCAGGGCGTCGTCAATGCCCGCTGCAGGCCCGGATAGTGGGCGCAATTCCAGGTCGGGCTGGCCGCCCACCGAGCGAACCGCTTGCGCAAATTCGTCCAGCGCCGACGCGTTGATCAGGTGCACCGAAAACGCCAGTGCAACCCCCAGCATGACCGACACCACCGCCGCAGCGTTGCGCCACGGGTGGTTGCGCAACTCCTGCCAGGAGAAGCCAGTGAGCAATGCGAAAAGGGTCTTCATGGGTGGGCCTGATTGTGCGCTGTCACGAAGGTATTGGCTTTGCCGGGGACCAATTGCCCCCGACAGATACCCGGGCTGCAGATCACTGCTGTTGTCCGCATCGGCGCACCCCGACCCACGCGCCGCGCTGAAACACGCGGCACTTTTCCTCGCTGTGTACGGTTCTCCCCTCATATTCAACGTGCGCTAAATGCGGTGAAATAAGGGTGTGCGGGAGTAAGGGGTGGAATAAGGGAGTCGAATGCGTAGCAGATACGTCACAGGTCGTGAACAAGAAATATTACTGTTGGCCCTGGGAGGGGCCAGCAACGTGGAAATTGCATCGCGTTTGGGTATCAGTCACAGGACAGTTGAAACACACAAGGCGCGCGCCCTGCGCAAGATGGGCGCGCGAAGCGTCGTTTCACTGATCAATGGTGGGCTTGAGGACGGTGTCTCCGTACCAACCGAGGCCGCGCCAGCATTTGAAGATATGCCGTGTGGCTACCACTCGTTGGCGCGCGATGCAAGCATCATTGCGATGAACAATACCGAGCTTGAATGGCTTGGTTACGAGCGCGCGGAGGTCATTGGACATCTGAAATATTCAGAGTTGCTGACTCCTGGCAGTCTTGAGTTGTTTAAAAGACACTTTCTTGTATTCACCAAGACGGGAAAGCTGACCGATCTTGTCCTGGATGTTGTTGCCAAAGACGGATCGGTGCTGAATTTTCTGGTGAATGCGACTCTCAGGAGAGACTCGGACGGCGAGTATCTCTATTCCCGCTTTTTTGTTGTCAATTTGGCTGACCGCCGGCAGATTCAGGCGCAGCAGGCAGAAATGACGCATCTCAGGGAAATCCGCAGCACCGTGCTTCGGGATCAAACCGATCTCATTTCTCGGTTCCATACCGATGGGACAATGATCTACGCCAATGAGGTCTACGCCCGATTTTTCGGGATGAAGCTATCCGAACTCGTTGGCAAAAGTTGGCAACCCACAGCGCATCCGGAAGATGTGCCTTTTATCGAGGAGATGCTGAAGGGGCTCACGCCCGGCAACAGCGTTGTGATGGTAGAGAACCGGGTCATCGATGGCAATGGTGCGATCCGGTGGATGCAGTTTGTCAATCGGGGCTTTTTTGACGTGGACGGCCAATTGCGGGAAATCCAATCGGTTGGCCGGGACATTTCCGACCACAAGCATGCTGAAGCGGAAGTCCAGCATCAGGCGCACTACGATTCACTGACCAACCTTCCCAATCGGCGACTGTTCAAAAAACATTTGCCCGCGGCGTTGTCCCGGGCTGAGCACAGCGGCGGTGAAGTGGCTGTTTGTTACCTGGACCTCGACAGATTCAAGGCGATCAACGACCGCTATGGACACCAGGCCGGCGATGAGGTTCTGCAGGAAGTCGGTATTCGCCTGGGGAATGTTCTCAGGACGCAGGATTTTGTCGCACGCATTGGTGGCGATGAGTTCGTTCTGATTCTGGATGGAATCGATTCGCGCGGCGAGTGCGACGTGATTCTGCGCCGCGTTGCCGTGGCCATTGCCGAACCCATTACCTTGCAATCGGGGCAAACCATCACGATCTC
>JBPOIP010000056.1:0-55622 GCA_052034395.1 Pseudomonadota bacterium | reverse complement strand
AGCGGGTGCTGGAACTGGGCTGCGGCACCGGGGTGGCGATGCTCTGCCTCGCCGCCCGGGTGCCCGGGCTGGAGGTGGATGGAATCGAATTGCAGCCGGGCCTGGTGGCGCTGGCACAAGGCAATATCGCCGCCAATGGCCAGGAGCAGCGGCTGCGGGCCTTTGCCGGCGACCTGCGCGAGCGCAAAAGCTTAGGCCCGGGTGTGGCGCCGAACAGCTACGACCAGGTTTTTGCCAATCCGCCTTATTTCGATCCGGCGCGTCACCGGGTGGCGACGGATCCCGGCCGCGCCCTGGCCCGCCATGGCGGGGTAAAGGGGGAATTGGCAGCCGGGGCCGATGCCACCGCCTGGATCGGCGCCATGCTGCGCTATTGCCGGCCCGGCGGACGGCTCACCTTGATCCAGCGGGTGGAACAATTGGGTGCCCTGCTGGCCGCGCTGGAGCCAAAAGCCGGTGGCATCGAGGTGATTCCGCTGCATTCCAAGCCCGGCCAGGCAGCGAAACGGCTGATCCTGCGTGCCGTGAAGGGTGGCAAGGCGCCGCTCACTCTGCGGCCCGGCCTGGTGCTGCACCGCCCGGATGGCGGCTATTTCCCGGAAATCGATGCCGTATTGCGCGACGGCGCGGCACTGCCCATATAGAATGGCTGAATGGAATGGCGAAACAGGGCCGGATGACCCGACACGATGCTTAAATACCTGCTGCTGATCGGCGTGATCGCCGCAGCCTATTATGGCTACCGCTATTACAACCGCCTGGAAGAGGCAAAGCTGAAGGCTGCCGAAGAGGCCAAGCTGCGCGAGCAGGCGAAGCCTCCGGCGGAGGCCCCGAGGCCGAGTCAGGCAGCCGAAATGGGCGGTGAGGACATGGTTGCCTGTCCCGGCTGCGGCACCTACCGGCCGGTCGGTGTCACCACGCCCTGCGAGACGCCTGGCTGTCCCACAACGCGGGCCTGAACGCGCTGCGACTCGGGCGGCGTGAAAAACCTATTCCGCAGTGCAAAAATGCAGTTCTGGCGGGCGCTTGACCGGGGGCGGCACGGCCTTTAAGGTCCGCCCGATTTTCCGTCACCCCTGGCACGGATCGGCAGCATAATGGCGCCCACCGGACAGCCCGTATCACACGCTTTCCAGGACCTGATTCTTGCGCTGCAAGGCTATTGGGCGCGTCAGGGCTGCACGATTCTGCAGCCATACGACATGGAAGTCGGCGCCGGCACCTTCCATCCCGCCACCACGTTGCGCGCATTGGGTCCTGAACCGTGGAACGCGGCCTATGTGCAGCCCTCGCGCCGCCCCAAGGATGGCCGCTACGGCGAGAACCCGAACCGCCTGCAGCATTACTATCAGTTCCAGGTGATCCTGAAGCCGAGCCCGGCAAATGTGCTCGACCTTTATCTCGACTCGTTGGCCGTACTCGGCATCGACCACAAGCGCCATGACATCCGCTTCGTGGAAGACGATTGGGAAAGCCCGACGCTTGGCGCCTGGGGCCTGGGCTGGGAGGTCTGGTGCGATGGCATGGAGGTGACGCAGTTCACCTATTTCCAGCAGGTCGGCGGCATTGACTGCAAGCCGATCACCGGAGAAATCACCTACGGCCTTGAGCGTCTGGCCATGTACCTGCAGGGTGTGGATAACGTCTACAACTTGACCTGGACCGAAGGCCCCGATGGCTCAAAATTAACCTATGGTGACGTTTACAAGCAAAACGAAGTCGAACAGTCTACCTACAACTTTGAGCACAGCGATGCAGACTTCCTGTTCACTGCGTTTGCCGCGCATGAAAAACAGGCCAAGCACCTGATGGAGTCACAACTGGCATTGCCTGCCTACGAGCAGGTGTTGAAATGCGCGCACAGCTTCAACTTGCTGGATGCACGTGGCGCCATAAGTGTCACAGAGCGCGCCGCCTATATCGGACGCATCCGCAACCTCGCGCGCTCCGTCGCGCAAAGCTATTTTGAAAGCCGCGAGCGCCTGGGCTTCCCCCTGGCTCCACGTGAATGGGTGGAACAGATGACGACGAAGAAAGCTGCATGATGACGACCAAGAACCTTCTCGTTGAACTGTTTGTGGAAGAGCTGCCACCCAAGGCTCTCAAGAAACTTGGCGATGCCTTTGCCACGCAGTTGGCCGATCAGCTGCGCGCTTTGGGCCTGATCAATGAAGACTCGGTGACCACGGCTTATGCATCACCGCGTCGACTGGGGGCACACATCAGTCACGTCTGGCTCAAAGCTGCCGACAAGCAGGTGCGCCAAAAACTCATGCCCGTCACGGTGGGTCTGGACGCAGGCGGTCACGCAACGCCGGCGCTGGTCAAGAAACTCGAATCTATGGGCGCCAATGCGGGTAACCTGGCTGACACCGTCGCTGCACTCAAACGCGCGCCAGATGGAAAAGCCGAAGCTCTGTTTTACGACAGCCTGGTCACTGGCGCCACGCTGGACACGGGTTTGCAAAAAGCACTGGAAGAAGCTATCCGGTTGCTGCCGATTCCCAAGGTCATGAGCTACCAACTTGAGCGCGACTGTGCGCTGCCGGGCTGGAGCAGTGTGAACTTTGTTCGACCCGCCCATGGCCTGGTGGCGCTGCACGGCAAGACCGTGGTGCCGGTGACGGCATTGGGTCTGCGCGCCGGCCACACCACGCAGGGTCATCGTTTTGAGGCGGCGTTGTCGCCGTTGATGATTCTGGACGCCGACAGCTACGCTGACACGCTGCGCAATGACGGGGCCGTCATCGCGTCGTTTACTGAGCGCAAGGCGGAGATCGCCCGCCAGTTGGCTGCGGCCGCCGCGAAGGTTGGTGGAGGTTGCAAGCCGATTGATGACGATGCCCTGCTGGATGAAGTGACCGCATTGGTCGAGCGCCCTAATGTGCTGGTCTGTCAATTCGAGAAAGAGTTTCTTGATGTGCCACAGGAATGCCTGATCCTGACCATGAAGGCCAACCAGAAGTACTTCCCGCTGCTGGACGGCCACGGCAAGCTCACCAACCAGTTTCTGGTGGTCAGCAACATCAGCCCGACCGACGCCAGTGCCGTCATCGGTGGCAACGAGCGCGTGGTGCGCCCGCGGCTGGCCGATGCCAAGTTCTTCTTTGACCAGGACCGCAAGAAGACTCTGACCTCCCGTGTGGACGGTCTGTCCAAAGTGGTGTACCACAACAAGCTCGGCACCCAGGGCGAGCGTGCCCAGCGCGTGGCCGACATTGCCGGGCGTATCGTCCAGCAGTTGCGCAACGCCACCTTGCCCTACACCGTGCATGCCAAGGACGAACTCGATGTACTGGCCAGCAAGGTGCAGCAGGCCGCCGCACTGGCCAAGACAGATTTGCTGACCGACATGGTCGGCGAGTTTCCGGAGTTGCAAGGCATCATGGGCGGCTACTACGCCCGCCACGACGGTCTGCGCGATGGCGTTGCCATCGCCATAGAAGACCACTACAAGCCGCGTTTTGCCGGTGATGCCCTGCCGCGCAACCACACCGGTAGCGTGGTGGCACTGGCCGACAAGCTCGAAACCCTGGTTGGCATGTTCGGCATTGGAAACCTGCCAACTGGCGATAAGGACCCGTTCGCGCTGCGTCGCCATGCACTGGGTGTCATCCGCATCCTGATGGAGGCCGATTTCTCGCTGAATCTGGGCGCCATTCTGGACAATGCGGCCAGAGCGTTTGGGGGCATGCTGGAGCTTTGGTCCGACAAGGAGCGGTCCGACTTTGCGGCCAACCAGCCCAAACTGCTGGATTTCATTTATGAGCGTCTTGCGGGCTCCCTGCGTGAACAGGGGTATAGCGCCCAGCAGGTTGATGCCGTGCTGGCCTTGCGGCCACAGCGGCTGGGAGACGTTCCACGGCGGCTGGCGGCGGTACGCTCCTTTGCAGCCCTGCCGGAGGCACCGGCATTGGCTGCTGCCAACAAGCGCATCAGCAATATTCTGAAAAAGGTACCCGAGGTGGACGCCCATGTCAGCGAAATCCTGCTGCTGGAACCCGCCGAAAAGTCCCTGTACGCCGCCATGCAGGACATCACGCCCAAGGCTTCAGCGCAATTGGCTGCCGGTGACTACACCGCCTCCTTGCAAACGCTTGCGGCACTGCGGGGGCCGGTGGATGCTTTCTTTGATGGCGTCATGGTCAATGCAGAAGCCATTGACCTGCGTCTGAACCGACAGGGCTTACTCAAAACTCTGCATGACGCCATGAACCGCGTTGCCGACCTGTCGCGCCTGGCTGCATGAGTCCCTGCATTCAACCGCTTCGCGCGCTGCCAACCCCCGTGAAGGCTGCACGGCTCTGGGGTAGGCCGATGGCAGGTCGTCTCTCACTTTGGAGGTTTCGATGAGACTGGTAATCCTCGACCGCGACGGGACCATCAATGAAGACAGTGCCGATTTTGTCAAATCGCCATCCGAGTGGCAGCCCCTGCCGGGTGCACTGGAGGCCATTGCGCGGATGAATCATGCGGGTTGGCATGTCGTGGTAGCGACCAACCAGTCGGGTCTGGGCAGAGGACTGTTTGATGTGGCCTCGCTCAACGCCATGCACGCCAAAATGCACAGCATGCTGGCTGCGGTCGGTGGACGGGTGGATGCGATCTTTTACTGCCCGCATGCACCGGATGATGCCTGCCGCTGCCGCAAGCCCGCGCCTGGCTTGTTCGAGCAGATTGGCGAGCGCTATGCGTTGGACCTGCGTGGCGTGCCGGCGGTGGGCGATTCATCGCGCGATCTCGTCGCGGCGGTAGCGGCGGGCTGTGCGCCGCATCTGGTGCTGACCGGCAAGGCGGCAACGCTGCGCGGCCGCGTTCTGCCCGAAGACTATCCGAACCAAACCACGGTCCATGCGGATCTGGCCGCGTTCGCAGAGTACCTGGTGGACCAGGACGTCAGGCGGTCTTCAGTCCCGGCGTTGTGATGCTATAAAAACTATAGCTAACTATTGAATCCATACGAGGGCTACGGGCCTTATTTATTGACTATGTCCTTCATCCGTTCGGTTCTGCACATGGCGTGGATGGCACTCACCGTAGTGCCCTACACCCTGGCCATTGTGCTGGGGGCGCTGTTGGGCATGGGGCGGGCCCAGCGGTACCGCATCGCATCCGCGTGGCTGGGGCTGAGCAGTCTGAGCGGCGCACGCCGGATTCTGGGCATCGAGACACGCATTACCGGCATGGAAAACCTTCCGGTGGGTGCTGTCACACCTGCCGTGCTGCTGGTGAAACACCAGTCGACATTTGAAACGTTCTTGATGCCGGCCATCATGCCGCACCCTCTGGCCTACGTGTTCAAGAAGGAATTGCTCTACGTGCCTTTCTTCGGCTGGTCCATCGGCCTGCTCGACATGATTCATATTGACCGCAGTCTGCGAACCCAGGCGTTCAAGCGGGTTGTTGCCCAAGGCCGGGAACGCCTGGCCCAGGGTATCTGGATCATCATGTTTCCCGAGGGCACACGGGTGGCGCGCGGTCAGAAGGGCGTTTATGAAACCAGCGGAACCCGCCTGGCTGTGCAGACCGGAGCCCCTGTGATTCCCATCGCCGTGACGTCGGGCAAGTGCTGGCCGCGCAAGGCGTTCGTCAAGACGCCGGGCATTGTGGATGTGTCTATCGGCAAACCGATCCCCAGCGTCGGACGCCATCACAAGGAGCTGATGCAGGAAGTGGAAGACTGGATCGAGGCCGAGATGCGCCGCCTGGACCCTGAGGCCTACCGCTAGGGCGGGTTGGCGCCTCAAGCACCCCATGCATCGCTTTTTCCAATACACGCTGGATCTATTCGGGCCGCCAGACCCTGTGGAAAGGGTGCAGGATGCTACTGAAGTTGTAGCAATTGACGCCCCCGGTGTGCCACACAGTCTGGCCCGGACACTGCGCCAGAGCATCGCACCGGCGACATTCAGCCATCCGCATGCCAACCGCGCAGTGCACCTGGACAATGCCGTCGTGTCCTATCTGTTTCAGCGCGCGAAACGGCGCAGCATCGGCTTTGTGGTCGGACCCGACGGATTGGTGGTGCGCGCGCCGCGCTGGACGCCTGTTGCGGAAGTGGAAGCCGCGCTGCGCGAGAAGGCGCAGTGGATCACCCGCAAGCTCGATGAATCGCGTCAGCGCCAGACGCGTCAGCACGAGGCACGCATCAATTGGTGTGATGGCGTGGTGCTTCCGCTCTTGGGCGAACCTCTGCGGGTGCAGCTGGATCCCGATCACGCCTTTAGTGCGGTAGGGGCACAGCTCGATAGCAAGGAGGAGTCGGCTCCGGGCGATGGCAATGGGCCGCTACGCACCCTGCGCGTTGGATTGCCGAAGGCCGCCACGCCCGAGCAGATCCGCGATGCGGTGCAGGCCTGGCTGATGCGCCATGCGCGTGAGCATTTCCAGCAGCGCCTGGACCACTTCGCGGTTCTGCTTGGGGTTCGGTGGCGCAAGCTGGGTCTCAGCTCGGCGGGTACACGCTGGGGCAGCGCGCGGGTGGACGGATCCATCCGGCTCAATTGGCGGCTGATCCACTTGCGCCCTGCGGTCATTGATTACGTGGTTGCGCACGAACTCAGCCATTTGCGGGTCATGGACCACAGCCCGCGATTCTGGGAAACTGTCAGCAGTGTGGTGCCTGACTATGCCAGTTTGCGCGGACAACTCAAGGACGATGCAGTACCCCGCTGGTAACCCGCTGCCGGAAAAATGGCAGTTCCTTGACGTATGTCGGGTCCAAAATCATTCGTTGCAATAAAATGAAGTATCGGGGTGGAAAAGAGCCCAGCACAAAGCGCTGACTACATGCGCAGTTGCTGAGTCGCGTTGTTGCAATGCAGATTTTTTTGTGAGTCCGTCGTTGGATTCCCCGATATGCCAAAGACTATTTCCCATTTCGCATCGACTTTTTCTGATCTTCTGGCGGGCAACAGCTCCAAAGTCGAGATGGCTGGGCGTCAGGAGGAAATTCGCACCGTCATGCTCGAGTCCCTGTCGGACATTGAAAGCACCCAGCCGGACGCTTTTTCGAAAACACTGTCCACGATTGCACAGGCCAAAGATATTCAATCGCTTTGGTATGCGCGCAGCGAACTGTTGCGACTGATTGCGGACCGCAAGGGGGAGCAGACTGCCCGCCGGGTTCTGGACGAGATTACCGACATGTTCCGGGGGCTGGTGCCCGACAGCCAAATGCCGCCATCCAAACGCAAGATACGGCCATGACATCGTCACATGACGGTGCAAAGTTACCCTTTGTCGTCGAGTGGCGCGATGGTTTCAGGACTGGCATCGACACGATTGACCGGCAGCACCTGCACCTGTTCGCGCTGGTGCGAGCGCTCGACCTGCATTCCGTGGACCAGACGGTAGATGCGCTACTGAACTACGTTGTCACCCATTTCACCGATGAGCAGGCGCTCATGGAGCAAAGCGGCTACCCTGCCTTCGAGCAGCATTTGCAGTTGCACGAGGACTTTGCTGCCCATGTGGCGGACTTCATGGGAGCCGGGGATGCCTGGACCCAGGAGCGCGTGCACGAACTGCGCCGGTTCCTGAACAAGTGGCTGATCAGCCACATCATGACGCACGACATGCGATTCGGTAAGTGGTATGCATTGCATTGCGGGCCAGACGGGCACCCGGCGGCGCCGGATTCCGCGGGGGCTGGCCTGGTCGCCCGCCTGTTCGGGGGACGCAAACAGCGTTGAGTCACCGCCCGTGCGCGTTTCCTCAGCCAGCCTGAAAGCGGAAAACGCCGTCGGAACCTTGAGTACGTTGCAGCCGGTTGGCAAACCAGAGCGCATGCAAATGGGCAATCGATTCACCCATCGCGAAGGTAGTCTGGTGCATATCCATCGCGCGTCCAAACAGAACAGGCAAGACATCGGCAGCACTGCAGGCGCGGGCGGTGCACGCTTGCATCACATCGTCCAGACGGTCGTTGTGGTGCTGGTGCAGTTGTTCAATGCGGGTGTGCAGGCCGGTAAACGGCTTGCCGTGCGAGGGCAGCACCAGCGTGTCTGGCGGCAATGCACGAAACTTGTCAATGGAGTGCAGGAACAGCGCCAGTGCGTTGGCCTCGGGCTCCTGCTCATAGACGCTCACGTTGGTTGAAATGCGTGGCAGCATCATGTCACCGCCAATCAGCACCTGCAGGCTTTCACAGTACAGCGCAATGTGCTCCGGCGCATGGCCATAGCCGCTGATGCAACGCCAAGACCGATCGCCTATGGTCAGCACATCGCCATCCATCATGCGACGGTACTGCGGTGGAACGGACGGTACAAGGGAGGGGAAATAGCCGGTTCGCGCCTGAATGGCAGACATGGCTTCAGGGCTGTTGAGTCCGTGCGAGGCAAAAAAAGCCGCAGCGCGCTCCCCGCCAAAGCCGGTTGGGCCCATGCAGCCCAGGCGTGCGACCTGATGGTCCGTGGCGCTGATCCACAAACGCACCTTCCAGCGCTCACAAAGCCAATGCGCCAGACCGATGTGGTCCGGGTGCATGTGCGTCACAATGACCCGCAGGATGGGCAAGCCGTCAAGTTCGTTGGCAAAGATGCTTTCCCAATGTGCCTTGGCCTCGTCGCGGTGGATGCAGCAGTCGACAATGCTCCAGCCGTGCTGCCCATCCAGACAGTCGCGCAGCAGCCACAGATTGATGTGGTTCAGTGCAAAGGGCAGTGACATCCGGATCCATTTCACTCCTGGAGCCACTTCCAGGGTGCCGCCAGGCGGGCTCAGGGTATCGCCCAGCGGGTAGTGGAGTTGCATTTCCAGATCGTTCATGGGGGACGCTTTTTATTACATAATTGACGTTTACGTAAACGTCAACAAAACGGGCATTCTAGGCGGCGCGAACTGCTTGCGCTGTCTCCCTTGTTCGCACTATCTGCATGAGTGTCACCTACAGCATTGGCGATCTCGCGCGCGAGTTCGACCTGACCACCCGCGCGATCCGGTTTTACGAAGACCTGGGGCTGCTGGAGCCCAGGCGGGCCGGGCCGGGGGGGCGTAGCCGCGTTTACAGCGGTCGTGACCGCACACGCCTGAAGCTCACGCTGCGGGCCAAGCGCCTGGGCCTGTCCCTCACGGAAGCCAAGGAAATCATCGAGATGTATGACAGCCCGCGTGACACCGGTGCACAGCTGAAAAAGTTTCTGGATGTGCTGGCACTCCATCGCAAACAACTGGAGTCGCAGATGACCGACCTGCAGGCCAATCTGGACGAACTCAAGACGCACGAAAAAGAAGCCCGCGCATTGCTGGCAAAGACGCTCAAACCCGGCCCATCGGCCAAGGCCTGAAGGCCATTCCATTTCAAACACAAGGAGAATGACGTGAACAACCTGCCCGGACTCAACTTTCAACTCGGCGAAGACATAGACGCCCTTCGCGACGCAGTGCGCGATTTTGCTCAGGCCGAAATCGCACCCCGTGCAGCGGAAATTGACCGCACTGACCAGTTTCCCATGGACCTGTGGGAAAAGATGGGAAGTCTGGGCGTGCTGGGAATCACCGTGGGCGAGGAATATGGCGGTGCCAACATGGGCTACCTGGCGCACATGATTGCCATGGAAGAAATCTCGCGCGCATCGGCTTCGGTGGGCTTGAGCTACGGCGCACACAGCAACCTGTGCGTCAACCAGATCAAGCGCAACGGAACAGACGCGCAGCGCGCCAAATACCTGCCCAAGCTGATCAGCGGCGAGCACGTCGGCGCCCTGGCCATGAGCGAACCCGGCGCCGGCTCCGACGTGCTGAGCATGAAACTCAAGGCCGAGGACAAAGGCGGCTACTACCTGCTCAACGGCAGCAAGATGTGGATCACCAACGGCCCAGACGCCGACACCCTGGTGGTCTATGCCAAGAGCGAACCCGAACTCGGTGCCCGCGGCGTCACCGCCTTTATGATCGAAAAGGGTATGCCCGGATTCAGCATCGCGCAAAAGCTCGACAAGCTGGGCATGCGCGGCAGTCACACCGGCGAGCTGGTGTTCAACAATGTAGAGGTTCCCCATGCCAACGTGTTGGGCCAGGTCAACGGTGGTGCCAAGGTGCTGATGAGCGGCCTGGACTACGAACGTGCCGTGCTCACCGGTGGCCCGCTGGGCATCATGCAGTCCGTGATGGACAACGTGATTCCCTACATTCACGACCGCAAGCAGTTTGGCCAGAGCATTGGCGAGTTCCAGCTCATCCAGGGCAAGGTGGCCGATATGTACACCGTGTTGCAGGCCGGGCGCAGCTTCGCCTACACCGTGGCCAAGAACCTGGACCTGCTGGGTGCCGAGCATGTGCGTCAGGTGCGCAAGGACTGCGCCTCCGTCATTTTGTGGACTGCCGAAAAGGCCACCTGGATGGCCGGCGAGGGCGTGCAGATTTTTGGTGGCAACGGCTACATCAACGAATACCCGCTGGGTCGCCTCTGGCGCGATGCCAAGCTCTATGAGATCGGGGCTGGCACCAGCGAGATCCGCCGCATGCTCATCGGTCGGGAATTGTTCGCTGAAACCATGTAATGCAGTCCGCACCTGGCCGTCATATCCAGTCCCTGGCGCAAGGCATTCTGCGCGGATTTCTCCGTGGCGTCCTGCGTGCCTGGGTGCTGGTCGTGCCGCTGGTGCTGGCGCTTTCCCTGATACGGCTGGGGCAGATCGCCTATTTCTGGCCGACCGGCTACCACGTATCCACCACCGACCTGGCCAGTGTGGTGGTTCAGGGGTTCCGGTTTGACCTCAAGGTCAGCGCCGTTGCCGGATTCCTGCTGCTGCTGGTTCTGCCCTGGGTTTCCGGCAAGGTGCAGGGCCGCATTGCCATGGGCGTGTCGTTCCTGTATGTGATGCTGTCGCTGGTCAACCTGCATTACTTTGGTTTTTACAAGACGCCCATTGATTCGCTGGTCTTTGGTCTGGTGGAAGACGATACGCAGGCCGTGTTGCAGACCATCTGGCGCGACTTTCCGGTCATCTGGACGCTGTTGCTCGCCGCACTTTTGACCTTTGCTTCGGTTGCACTGCACCGCGCGCTGGTGCGGCGTCTGCAACCCGACACCGTGCTGCTGACCCACAACGCCGCGCTCAAACTGGTGTTGTCCATTGTTGTGTTCTTTGCGTTGATATTTGCGGGCAAGGGTACCCTGCGCGAGATGGCGTTGCAGCGCCAGCACCTCACGGTGACAACGTCCCAGTTTCTCAACGACATGGTGCCCAATGGCGCCATTGCATTCAAGTACGCTTGGGACAGTCGCGGTCAGTCGCAAAACCTGAAGGATCCTCTGGCCGGTCTCAAGTCTATGGGTTTTGACTCCGCGCAGGCCGCTGCACAGGTGCTGGGCCTGCCGCATGAAAGCGAGGCACAGATCAAGGCAGCGCTCACTGCACACGCTCCCGTTGCGAAGGGGGCGCCCAAGAAAAATTTGGTGTTCTTCCTGATGGAGTCCTGGGGCGCCGAGCCCATTCTCTACCAGAGTCCCACGTTTGATGTTCTGGGGCGTCTGGCCCCCACGCTTGGCAAAGCCTGCCATTTCAGCAACTTTGACTCAGCACACGCCGGCACGCATCCCTCGCTGGAGGCTATCCTGTTTTCCACGCCCATCACGCCTTTGACTCTGGGCGATGTCGGGCGTCGGCCCATTCCATGGGCAATCCCCAAAGTCATCCGCGATGCGGGTTACCAGACGCTGTTTGTCACATCCGCCCGTTCGGGGTGGCGCGACCTCAACCGCGTACTCGCGGTGCAGGGTTTTGACGAAGTGGTCGATGCCAACACCCTGAAGGCACACTACCCCGATGCCAATCTGGGCATCTGGGGCGTCTGGGATCGCTACGTTTTTGACTACCTTAAAAAGCGTCTGTCCGCCCAGCCGTCTGACAAGCCGATCTTTGTGTTTGTGCTGACCAGCACCAATCACCCCCCATACGACTTGCCGGACGACTACCGGCGTGTGCCGCGTGACATGACCCAATGGAAGGGCGAGACCAGTTCCGATACGCTCATGCTCAACCTCGATTCGTACCACTATGCAGCGGACCTTCTGGGCGGATTTGTGCAGGATGTCCAGCACGGGCTGCTCAAGGGCAACACCGTGGTGGCTGCTACGGGCGACCACAATGTGCGCTCCTTTGGGATGTATGCCGACGCTGACCGGCGCTACCTGCAGCGCCAGGTGCCCTTTGTCATTTGGGGCGAATCCCTGGCGTGCGGCACTCAGCGTGCGCTACCGGCCAGCCACCGCGACATGTTCAACACCCTGTTGCCGCTGATCGGGGTGGATGGCCCCTACGTCAACGCGGGTCGCAACCTGCTAAGTGAACCCCGTGGAACACCCCTGGATGCACCGCGCACGATGTTCTTTACCGGGGAGGCCCGCAATGCCACAGGGTTGTGGCAGTTGGGCAACAAGGATTCTTTTGCATGCAGTTCTGGCACTTCAGCGCAGGCAGGACCAGCGAGTGCGTCTGCGTGCGAATTCAACGCCCTGGATGACCAGCAGGAGCGCGCCCGCTTTGCGCTGATGGACTGGAATGTTCGCATTTCGCTCAACAAGAAATAGCTTTTATAGGACCCTGCATGCCAACCAAACTGAGCGAACTTTTCCCCAATAACCGTGCCTGGGCTGCCCGTATGGAAGCCGAAAGACCGGGCTTCTTTACCAACCTCACAGCGCAGCAAACACCTCGCTACATGTGGATTGGCTGCTCCGACAGCCGCGTGCCCGCCAACCAGATCACGGGGCTGGAACCCGGCGAAGTGTTTGTGCACCGCAATGTGGCCAATCTGGTGGTGCCTTCTGACCTCAATGCGCTGTCGACCATCCAGTTTGCCGTGGAACGCCTGAAGGTTGCCCATGTCATGGTGGTGGGGCATTACGGCTGCTCGGGCGTGCAGGCAGCGCTGGAGGGCGCGCGCATCGGGCTGGCCGACAACTGGTTGCGCCACGTTCAGGACGTGCGCGACCGCCACCGCGACGTGCTGGAGCTCATTCCCGAGCGGGGCCGGGCCAATGCACTGTGTGAGCTCAATGTGATTGAGCAGGTGGTCAACGTTGCGCACACCACCGTCCTCAAGGACGCCTGGTCGCGGGGGCAGAAAGTCACACTGCACGGCTGGGTCTACGGCCTGAACGATGGGTTGCTGCACGATTTGCACATGACTGTGAATGGCACGGATAACCTGAATGCCTTGTACCGCGAGGCGCTTTCGGGGGTGCGTTTGATGCCGCGCCAGTGATTTTGTAAGCAAAATGTGCCACTGGGCCGCGTATTTACTGAATAAGTAGCTATCAATAACATAGCGTCATGTTTCCTGCCCGCCTGGACTCTTCGGTTGCCTACGACATCGCCAAGGCGATGATGGACGGCTTCAACCGCCACTACCAGCTGTTTCGAACCGAGTCGGCGCGTGCCAAGCACCGGTTTGAAACGGCCGACTGGCACGGCCAGCAGCGCGCCCAGCGCGAACGCATCGAGTTTTATGACTTGCGGGTCAAGGAGTGTTCCCGCAGGCTGGAGCGCGAGTTCAAGGCGGGCGAACAATCCATGCACATCTGGCAGCAGATCAAGCTGCACTACATTGGCCTGCTGGTCAACCACCACCAGCCCGAGCTGGCAGAGACTTTCTTCAACTCGGTCACTACCAAGATCCTGCACCGCAGCTACTTTCAGAACGACTTCATCTTTGTGCGCCCGGCCGTCAGCACCGAGTACATTGAAAACGACGCGTCCAACACGCGCCCGACCTACCGTTCCTACTACCCCACGCGTGAGACATTGCGCGATGTGCTGGTCACGATGGTGCAGGACTTTGACTTGCAGCGCCCCTTTGACCACCTGGAACACGATTGCGGTCTGGTCCAGAACAGAATGATGCAGCATCTGGGTGACGCCACGCTGCGCGCCAATTTTCAGATTCAGGTGCTCACAGGGCTTTTCTTCCGCAACAAGGGGTGTTACATCGTTGGCAAGCTGATCAACGGCTTTACGGAATACCCGTTTGCGCTGCCGATTCTGCACACCCGGGCTGCGGCCGCTGCACAATCGGTGGACGGCCGCAACGCGGACGGCGACGCAGCCGAAGCAACGCATGCGCACACCTCCCGGCTGGTGATCGATGCCGCGCTGTTTGGCGAGGACGACCTGCTTCTGCTGTTCAGCTTTGCGCGGGCCTATTTCATGGTGGACATGGAAATTCCCTCGGCCTACGTGCAGTTTTTGCGCAGCATGATGCCGCGCAAACCACGCAACGAAATCTACAACGCCCTGGGCCTGGCCAAGCAGGGCAAGACCCTGTTCTACCGCGACTTTCTGTTTCACCTGCGCCATTCAACCGACCGGTTCCGCATTGCGCCGGGCATCAAGGGCATGGTCATGCTGGTGTTTGACCTGCCGTCTTTTCCGTATGTGTTCAAGGTCATCAAGGACTACTACCCGCCGCAAAAAGACACCACGCGCGAGCAGATCAAGGGCAAATATCTGCTGGTCAAGCAGCACGACCGCGTGGGCCGCATGGCCGACACGCTGGAGTACAGTGAGGTGGGCTTCCCGCGAGACCGGTTTACCGATGAGCTGATAGCCGAACTGGAGAGATTTGCCCCCAGCCAACTGGAGATCAGCGACCGCGATGGTGACGGCACACTGGAAGTCATCATCAAGCACGTCTATATCGAGCGGCGCATGATCCCGCTCAACATCTACCTGCAGGAAGCCTTTGACGCCGGTGGCGCCAATGCCGCCGACACCAGCCTGGCTGCTGTGCGCGCCCGGGAGCAGATTGAGCGCAGCGTTGTGGAGTATGGCAACGCCATCAAGGACCTCGTTTCCGCCAACATCTTTCCCGGTGACATGCTGTGGAAGAACTTCGGCATCACCCGCCACGGCAAGGTGGTGTTTTACGACTACGACGAGATCGAGTACATCACCGACTGCAAGTTCCGCAAGGTGCCCGCGCCGCGCAACGAGGAGGATGAGATGTCCGGTGAGGTCTGGTACAGCGTCGGCCCTCACGATGTGTTCCCGGAGACGTTTGGCCCCTTCCTGCTGGGCAACCCGGCCGTGCGGGCCATCTTCATGCGGCACCATGCGGATTTGCTGGAGGCGTCATTCTGGCAAGCGCATAAGGACCGCATCCAGGCCGGGCATGTGCATGACGTGTTTCCGTATGATAGGGAGCGGCGGTTCAGGGCGCCCGCTGCATAGTTGACAGGACTCGGGCGTTAGTGTGCGGGGCAGTGGCACCATACTCTGCGGATGATGGAGGTTTGGGCGCAGAGGGCAGACGGCGGACATGGGTTCAACGAGTCTTGCGAACGCGTTTTTTGATTACCTAGCCCGTCCTATCCTTTAACATCTCACTATGTCGTTCAGCCGTCTGCGCCTGAATTTGGCGAAACTGCTGTCCTGCAGACAGGAGCGCACCCATCATGTTGACCCTGCATCAGTTCGCCGCCTCGCACTTCAACGAAAAAGTGCGGTGGGCGCTGGATTACAAAGAACTGCCCCATAAACGCGAGACTTACCTGCCGGGGCCGCATTTCCCGGTGATCAAGAAGCTTTCGGGTGGGCCGAGCACCACTCCACTGCTGCAGCATGATGGGGGATATATCTCGGGTTCGGCCGCCATCATCGACTGGCTGGAGAGTCAGTATCCCGAGCCAGCCCTGTCGCCAGTTGCAACGGCGTTGCGTGCCAAGGCCGTAGCGTTGCAGACGCGCTTCGACGCCACGGTCGGGCCGGCCACGCGGACGTTGCTATTCGAAGTCCTGCTCAACGAGCCCGACTACCTGTGTGACACATTCAGTGCCTCGAAGCCCTGGCTCAAGCGCCTGGCATATCGCGCCACTTTCCCGGCAGCCAAGGGCTTTATCCGCAAGGGCAACGGCGTCTTCCCCGACAACATTGCCAAGTCAAGGCTTATCACACAAGCTGCACTCGATGAGGTGGCTGCTGGCGTGGAAAAAACGGGTTATCTGGTCGGCAACCGCTTCAGCGTAGCCGATCTGTGTGCCGCCAGCTTGCTGGCACCCCTGACGAATGTCAGGCACCCGGACATGCAACGTATCGAACCCATACCAGTCTCGGTGCAGGCGTTTCTTGCGCAATGGGCGGACCATGCGGCGATCGCCTGGGTGCATCAGATGTACGCCGGACACCGGCCGGTCAAATCATGAATATCACCACGTGCACTACGGCCGCCCCCGAACCGATCCCCGAGTGTCGGGGGCGAATCATCACACTGTCGCTCCTTGCAGGGTTCACTGCCAACATCGCTGGCGCGCTGTTCGCAATCAATGCCACACTCTTGCCGTCGAGCGCGGAGATTGGATCGGCCCTGAAGACGTATTGGATGTGGCCAGCGCTTATTCCCTTTGGAATCGCCGCATGCCTTTACGTTCTGTACGTGGCTCCCCTGTTTCGCGAGTCGGCAACGATCGATACCTATCGACGAAAAATTCTCAACTTTCCGCTTTACTTCGTGGCAAGCACCATTGTGGGTTGGGTATCGAGCTTCATTACTTACGTTGTCATATCGAAAAGTGTGGTGCCTCAGGCACCCTTGTCTGACATTTTGCTGGGCAACATGGGCATATTGGGCTTTTCCTTTGTGTCGATGGCGATCGGGTACTACCTGTTTGAGTATTTAAATCGTACCTATTGGATTCCGAGATTGTTTTACAACCGGCTGGAAAAGTACAAGGACCAGTTGCAACTGTCGATCCCTTCCAAGTTCCATATCTATTTTCTTGGGGTTTCTGTGGCACCCGTGCTATTTCTGGGATGGGTCATTGCGTGGGTCGACATCCATCACCATGTATTCACGAGTGAACAACTTGTCTACATCGTTGCATTTGTCGCGTTCTCGATCGTCACCGGCATCAAGATCACGGGCATTTTTTCAAGATTGTTTCAAATTCCGCTCCTTGAGGCCCGCGTAGCGACAGATCGAATTACACAACGTGATTTCGATATCAATCTGACCGTGCATTCCAATGATGAAATGGGTGTGCTGGGTGAGCGAATCAATGACATGGCGGCCAGTCTCAAAGGCAATGCCGCTCACATCAAGTTGCTCAGTGATGAAATTGAGCAAACGCAGCGGGAAGTGGTGTTCACCATGGGCGCCATTGGTGAGACTAGAAGCAAGGAAACCGGAAACCACGTCAAACGCGTTGCCGAATATTCCTACCTGCTGGCCACGGCGTATGGCCTGAGTCCCCATCAGGCTGAGATGTTGAAGCAAGCCAGCCCGATGCACGACATCGGCAAGGTCGCGATCCCGGACTCCATTCTCAATAAGCCGGGCCGCCTGAGCGTGGACGAGTTTGAAATCATGAAGACCCATGCCAACGTCGGCTACGAGATGCTGGGACACAGCCAGCGTGAACTATTGCTCACGGCAGCAACGGTCGCCCATCAACACCATGAAAAATTCGATGGAACTGGTTACCCCAGGGGCCTGGCTGGGGAGCAGATTCACATCTTTGGCCGTATCATGGCCGTGGCGGATGTTTTTGATGCGCTGGGCAGTGCCAGGGTTTACAAACCGGCCTGGCCAGACGCGGATATCTTTGCTTTCTTTCGTCAACAGAGCGGTCTACAGTTCGATCCCCGCCTGATCGATTTGTTTTTTGCCAACATGAAGGAGATTTGCACTATCCGCGATCAATTCGCTGATCCGACAGATTAGGGTGTCTTCAGGGTCCTCTCCGGCCATGGTCACACCGCCTTGAAAGTGCGGGTGCTTCAGGGCTTCGATTCCAGGTGCAGCCAGATTTCGTTGCGCCGCATGAACCACGGCATGAACGGCGGGTTGTAGCGTGAATTGACCGCTTCTCCGGTCCAGGGCATATCAGCAGCGCGCAACGCCGCCTTCAATTTGGCCAAGTGCTCGTCGTAGTTGGCCTCAGACCAGGACCCCGAATAACGAATGACCGCCACCCGTCTCGGCGGGACCTCACGCAGCATGACGCGCGCGTCCAGGGGTTCTGGCGCGCCGACTGCACTGACACCTTTTGGCAGCACGAACTGCACCAAAAAACCGCCAGGTGCTGCCACCTGGGTTACGGGTGCCGTCATCGCCAGTTTGACCGGCACGGCCGCCTGGGTGACCGGCGCGGTCATGGCAAATTTGCGCTCGCCCTTGTTCTTTCCAAAGATGTAGCCGGCCAGGATCGGGAAAGCCTGGTTGCCTGCCTCGGTAGCCGGGCCAGGCACCACCACTTCGGCCACTGCGTAGGCCGAATAGTCGCGTATTTCAGCTCCCTCCAATTGGCGCACGAGGGTGAAATCGGGTTCTTCTGCGGCAAAGACGGGCATAGGCAGGGTGAACAATACCAAGGCGGACATCGCGACAAGCCAAGCGGCCGTGTGCACTGGCGGCCGGTCGGGCCGCGCGCAGGGCTTGGATGGGCAGTCCGTCTTCATGTTCGGGAATCCGTGTGATTGGAAGTGTTGGAGCATACGGCCTGGCAGCGCTGTGCATCCGTGCGCCAGCGCTCAGAGTGTGGTCAATGAATGGCGGTTGGCTAAGGGAGACGACGGGCGCCACTGGCAACAAGTATCAACGGTTTGCCAGGATTCCACAGATCGGACCGTCAGTACCAATGGCGGCATCGTGGTCAGATGTACATCGCCTGTCGTTACCGGTCAAAGGATGCGACGCCATTGATTTCGTCAACTGGACCACCAACCGAAGTTCACGCGTACCTGAACCGAACGTCACCTGTTGACAGACCTAGAATGCCTTGCCATAGCACCCGGCTTCACGCAGAGAGAAAATCGATGTCGCCAACTCATGATCTTGTTACGCCAGAACTACTTTTGACTCGACTGGATACTATTGCAGATCGGCTGAGTGACAGTGGCCATGCGATGGGCCTACTGGGTCTGGGATCCGTAGGGAATGAGCGCATGCGTCTTGACAATTATTCGGACCTTGACTTCTTCGTCATGGTTGAAATTGGGTACAAAAGGCGTTATGTTGAGCAACTGGACTGGCTCGAGGCCGCACACCCGTTGGCTTGGCATTTTCAGAATACGGTGGACGGTCATAAGGCACTGATGACAGATGGCGTTTTCTGTGAATTCGCTGTATTTGAACCAGACGAGTTGACACGAATTCCCTATTCTCCGGGGCAGTGGATCTGGCGCCGGGATGACCTGCCCCCTAAGCTTTCGCAGCCACAAATACCTACTCCCTCGCCGTCCTTGCCAAGCGAAACATGGATAGTCGGCGAGGCGCTCAGCTGTGTGTTTGTCGGGCTGCAACGCTGGCATCGAGGTGAAAAGCTTTCCGCAGCGCGGTTCGTACAAAGTCATGCGCTGGACCGCCTAATCGAACTGGATGCACTGCGCAAAACCATCGCGGATCATGACGTGCCTGCAGATCCGTTTAACCGTGAGCGACGCCTGGAACGGCGTCAACCGGATCTCGCACGCGAGTTGCCGGCATTGCTGCCTGGCTATGCACAAACGCCGCAGGCGGCACTGGCCATGTTGGCTGCTTTGGAGCATCGTCGTGCCCCTATGAACCCTGCAATCGTGGAACGCATACGGGAGTTGGCTTCTTGACAATGCTCATTGGGCAAAGCATGTAGCACGGTATCCGCGTTGACGGTCTGCGGCACGGTCTGCTTGATGGTCATCTCGGCAACAGGATTTGGGCTGACGCCGGGATGGGGGTGAGCGAAGTTAAACATTGCTGGCGTAGCCGAGGGCGGTCGTTACGCAATCAAGACCGCGCACAATTCACCTGTTTAAACACCAGCCACAAGCAGGCCGCCCATGAACACCACCATTGACCTCCGCTCCGATACCGTAACCCGTCCGACGACCGCCATGCGCGCTGCGATGGCCGCCGCTGAAGTCGGTGATGACCAGTATGGCGAAGATCCCAGCACGAACCGCCTGCAGGCCCGCGTGGCCGACATGCTCGGCAAGGAGGCTGCGTTGTGGTTGCCCACCGGCACCATGGCCAACCAGGTGGCCCTGCGCACGCTGACACGCCCGGGGGACGAGGTCGTGACCTCGCGTGAATCGCACGCGGCCTGGCACGAAGCGGGTGGCGCGGCCGCCAATGCGGGGGTGCAGATTCATGAGATCGGGCAACGCGGGGTGTTCACCGCCGATGAGCTGCGTGCAGCGACCAAGCCGCGCAACTTTGCGATCTTCCCGACGACCACGTTGGTCGAGGTCGAGAACACGCACAACCGGGCTGGTGGCGTGGTGGTGCCGCAGGATGAGGTGCTGCGCATCTGCGCCGTGGCGCGCGAACTGGGGCTGGCGACATTTCTGGATGGAGCGCGCTTGTGGAACGCGAGCGTAGCCAGCGGCGTTGCGCTGGACACGCTGGCCGCGCCTTTTGATCTGGTGGCGGTGGCCTTCAGCAAGGGACTGGGTGCACCGGGTGGGTCGCTGCTGGCCGGGTCAAAGGCCATGATCGCGATCGCGCACCGGCATCGCCTGCGCATGGGTGGTGCCATGCGGCAGAACGGCATATTCAGCGCTGCCGCCCTGCATGCGCTGGATCACCACCTGGCGCGTCTGCCAGAGGACCATGCCAATGCCTACGCCTTTGCGCAGCGTCTTGCCGCGCGCGCGCCGGTCCAACTGGATATGGCAACGGTTCAGACGAATATCGTTGTCTTTCATCTGCCTGCGGCCATGACACTGGATGCGCCAGCTTTGTGCGCACGCGCACGCGAGCAGGGCGTTCTGGTCAATGCGTTTGGCGCCCGCACTGTGCGTGCGGTGACGCATCTGGATGTGACCCTTGCGCAGTGTGAACGCGCCGCCGACGTGCTGGCTGCATTGTTGACAGACTAAACGCCCTCGCGGTGCAAACGCGAGCGCACCGGCGAGCGGCCGGCAGCAGCGGCCCGCATCGGGCAACATTGGACAAAGGCGAGCGCAGAGCCTGTCACAATTGACGTTTACGTAAACGTCAACTATTTACAATCCAAACCTTCAACTGATCAGGAGAAAGCAGAATGTCGGATTCCATCGTTATCGTCGGTGCTGCCCGTACCCCCATGGGCGCATTCCAGGGTGATTTTTCGAGCCTCGCGGCGCACGACCTGGGTGGCGCGGCCATCAAGGCGGCGGTTGAGCGTGCCGGTATATCGCCTGAATTGGTGACCGAGGTTTTGTTCGGCAACTGCCTGATGGCCGGGCAGGGCCAGGCTCCTGCGCGCCAGGCAGGCTTCAAGGGCGGACTGCCCAAGAGCGCTGGTGCGGTAACCCTGTCCAAGATGTGCGGCTCCGCCATGCGTGCGGCCATGTTCGCCAATGACATGCTGCTGGCTGGTAGCCACGAGGTGCTGGTGGCTGGTGGTATGGAGAGCATGACCAACGCACCCTACCTGCTGCTCAAGGGTCGTGGTGGCTACCGCATTGGCCATGACCGCATGTTCGACCACATGATGCTCGACGGTCTGGAAGACGCCTACGAGGCCGGCCGCTCCATGGGTACCTTCGGCGAAGACTGCGCCGCCAAGTACAGCTTTACCCGTGCCGAGCAGGATGCTTTTGCCACTGCCAGCGTGCAGCGGGCCAAGGCTGCCACTGAGTCGGGCGCGTTTGCCGCCGAGATCACACCGGTTACGGTCAAGAGCCGTGGTGGCGAGGTGGTGGTGTCCATCGACGAAGGCCCTGGCAAGATCAAGCTCGACAAGATCCCCAGCCTGAAGCCCGCCTTCAAGAAGGACGGCACCATCACGGCAGCATCCAGCTCCAGCATCAACGATGGTGCAGCAGCTTTGGTGATGATGAAGGAGAGCACCGCCGCCAGGCTGGGCTGCAAGCCGCTGGCACGCATCGTCTCCCACGCCACGCACGCGCAGGAGCCCGAGTGGTTTGCCACAGCGCCGGTGGGCGCCACGCGAAAGGCATTGGCAAAGGCCGGCTGGGCGGTGGGCGATGTGGACCTGTGGGAGGTGAACGAAGCGTTTGCGGTTGTGCCCATGGCCCTGATGAAGGAACTGAATGTTCCCCACGAGAAGGTCAACGTGAATGGTGGCGCCTGCGCGCTGGGCCACCCGATTGGCGCGTCCGGCGCCCGCATCATGGTGACCTTGATGTACGCTTTGCAGGCCCGCGGGCTCAAGAAGGGGCTGGCCACGCTGTGCATCGGCGGTGGTGAGGCGACCGCAGTGGCACTGGAAATGCTATAAGTTCAGTAGCTAACTGTTCATGTTTAACGAGGGCTGGAGGCCAAATTGATACTTAGTCAAGACCAGGAAATGGTGCGCGATGCGGTTCGCGCTTTTGCGCAGGCCGAGCTGTGGCCCAACGCAGCCCGATGGGACAAAGAGCACCATTTTTCCAAAGAAGCGCACAAGGGGCTGGCCGCGTTGGGTGCCTACGGGATTTGCGTGCCCGAAGAGCACGGCGGCGCGGGGCTGGACTACCTGACCCTGGCGCTGGTGCTGGAAGAAATCGCCGCGGGCGATGGTGGCACCAGTACCGTCATCAGCGTCACCAACTGCCCGGTGAACGCCATATTGATGAAGTTCGGCAATGCAGCGCAGAAAAAGCAGTGGCTTGAGCCGCTGGCGCAGGGCGAGTTGCTGGGCGCCTTCTGCCTGACCGAGCCGCATGTGGGCAGTGACGCATCGTCGCTCAAGACCACAGCGGTGCGCGAAGGGGATGAATACATCATCAACGGTGTCAAGCAGTTCATCACCAGTGGCAAGAACGGCGATGTGGCCATCGTGATCGCGGTCACCGACAAGGGCGCTGGCAAAAAGGGAATGAGCGCGTTTCTGGTGCCCACCAATGCACCCGGCTACGTGGTGGCGCGACTGGAAGACAAGCTCGGCCAGCATTCCAGCGACACCGCGCAAATCAATTTTGACAACTGCCGCATTCCGGTGGAGAACCTGATTGGCAAGGAGGGCGAAGGCTACGGCATTGCTCTGGGCGGGCTGGAAGGCGGGCGCATTGGTATCGCTGCGCAAAGCGTGGGCATGGCCCGCAGCGCGCTGGACGTTGCGGTGGCGTACGCCAAAGACCGCCAGAGCTTCGGTACCGCCATCTTCAACCACCAGGCCGTGGGTTTCCGGCTGGCCGAATGCGCCACGCAGCTCGAAGCCGCGCGCCAGTTGATATGGCATGCGGCATCATTGCGCGACGCCGGACGCCCTTGCCTGAAGGAAGCGGCTATGGCCAAGCTGTTTGCCAGCGAGATGGCAGAAAAAGTGTGCAGCGCCGCCATCCAGACCCTGGGGGGCTACGGTTATGTGAGCGACTTTCCGCTGGAGCGCATTTACCGTGATGTACGCGTCTGCCAGATTTACGAAGGCACCAGTGACGTGCAAAAGATCATCATCCAGCGTTCGCTGGGGGGTTAACCTGTTCAGTAGGAGACAACATGCCCATTACCAAATCATCGCGTGACCTCGTCGACGAGGCGATGGAAGAAGTCCGAACCTATACCGTGGCCGAAGTCGTTGCCCGTATGAATGATCCCAAGACCCTGCTGGTCGACATTCGCGATATCCGCGAGCTGGCGCACGGTGCGGTGGTCGGGGCATTCCATGCGCCACGCGGCATGCTCGAATTCTGGGTGGACCCGGCTTCGCCGTACTACAAGCCAATTTTTGGCGACGAGACCAAGGAGTACATCCTGTTCTGTGGTGCCGGATGGCGCAGTGCGCTGTCGGTCAAGGCATTGCAGGACATGGGCATGACCAACGTGGCACACATTGGTGGCGGTTACACCGAGTGGGTCAAGCAGGGCGCGCCGACGGAAACGCTGGAAGCGCAAAAAGCCCGCCGGGCTGCCACGACCTGACACACACCACCAAATCGGGGTCGGCTTTGCCGGCCGTTGCCGCGCCGCTGAATCTGATTGCCGGAGAAACTGATGCTGCACACCACCGCACCCGCTATTGCCCTCACCGCTTCGGTCGGGCATCTGGCTGAAACCCACATCGTGGAGAACCAGCCGCCTGCACTCAAGGACACCAACCTGTACCAGCAGGATGCGGCATTGCGGGAAGCCGTGGCGCGTGAGGGCGCTGCGTGGGCCGAGGCAGACCTTCAGGCGTTTGGCCAGCTGGCAGGCTCTGCGGACATGATTGAGCTGGGCTTTCAGGCTAATGAAAACAAGCCCGTGCTGTACACGCACGACAACTATGGCCATCGCAGGGACGAGGTGCGCTTCCACCCGGCTTACCACCAGTTGATGAAGACCTCGCTGGAGCACGGCCTGCACGCGTCGCACTGGCTCAAACCCCAGGCGGGCGCTCACGTGGCGCGCGCCGCGAAGTTCTACCTCATGGCCCAGGTGGAGGCTGCCCACGGCTGCCCGGTCACCATGACGTCCGCCGTCGTGCCCGCGTTGCAACTGCAGCCGGATCTGGCCACGCAGTTGTTGCCCAAGATCACCGCACTGGCGTATGACCACCGCAATATTCCCCTGGAGCAGAAGGCGGCCATCACCGTGGGCATGGCCATGACCGAGAAGCAGGGCGGCTCCGATGTGCGCGCCAACACCGTGCGCGCGCACGCTTTGGGAGTTGACGGGCCGGGGCAAGCGTATGAGCTGGTCGGCCACAAATACTTCGTATCGGCACCCATGTGCGATGCCTTTCTGGTGCTGGCCCAGACCCAGAGCGGCCTGTCGTGTTTCTGGCTGCCACGCTGGCGTCCGGACGGGACCAAGAACCCGATGCAGATTCAGCGCCTGAAGAACAAGATGGGCAATGTGGCCAACGCCTCCTGTGAAACCGAGTTGCGGGGCGCGTGGGCGCAGATGGTAGGTCCAGAGGGACGCGGGGTACCGACCATCCTGAAAATGGTCACCATGACGCGATTTGACTGCATGATTGGGTCGAGCAGCGGCATGCGACAGGCAGTGGCCCAGGCGCTGCACCACTGCAACTACCGTTCGGCATTTGGCAAGCGGCTGGTCGATCAGCCACTGATGCAAAACGTGCTGGCCGATCTGGTGATCGAGCATGAAGCGGCGCTGGCGCTCACCATGCGCATTGGGCGTGCGCTCGATGTGGGCGATGCCAGCGAGCACGAAAAAATGCTGGTTCGCGTGGGCACGGCCGTTGGCAAATACTGGATCTGCAAACGTACGCCGGCCCATGCCTACGAGGCCATGGAATGCATAGGTGGCAGTGGCGTGATGGAAGACTGCATCATGCCCCGGCTGTTCCGTGAGTCACCGGTCAACTCGATCTGGGAGGGCAGCGGCAACGTGCAGTGCCTGGACATGTTGCGCGCCATGCACCGAAACCCCGGTTCGGTGGATGCGTATATGGACGAGGTGCATGCCGCCGCCGGTGCGGATCGGCGGCTCGACGCCTATGTGGTCAACCTGGGCCGCGAGTTGCGCGACGCCGAGCACATCGAGTACCGTGCACGCCGCGTGGTTGAAAAGATGGCACTGGCCCTGCAGGGCTCGCTGCTGGTGCGTTACGGGAATCCTGCGGTGGCAGATGCCTTTTGCGCAGCGCGTCTGGAGGGGCACACCAGTGGACTGACCTTTGGTACGCTGCCACGCGGTGTGGATTGCCAGACCATCATCCAGAGGGCGGCCCCCGTGCTGTGATCGCCAGGGGCAAGCCTGCAGGCGCTCGATACAATCCAGCGGTGCATTGATCGCACTGACCAAAATGAATCCGAAAATTGTGTGGGAAGACCGCGGTGTGTATTGCGCCTTTACTGGCGATGTGGTTTACCGCGACATCAACAGCGCCTTGCTGGAAATCAACCAGCATGAAAACTACGAGCACTTCAAGTACACGATTTACGATTTCAGCACGGTCGCTACGGTGTCCGTCGCCGATGGGGACATCACGAAAATGCTCGCCCATACGCTGGGTTCAGCCTACTCAAATCCCTCCATGAAAACCGCGCTGATTGGGTTCAACATCGATCACATTGCGGTGGCTGAAACGCTCCAGTCCAAGTCCAAACGACCGGTCGAACTGTTTCAGAGTATTGAAGAAGCAAGGGCATGGCTGGAGGCCGCTTAGGCGAACGGCATGATTCCAGAGGTCTTGCAAAAGTACATCGCCTGATCTGCCACATCGAGGATGTCCTTGAGGTTCTCACCGTCCCGGGGATACCAGGCCACTCCGATGCTGGCGCCCACGCTGACCACCTCCCCGCTGTCCAAAGTAACTTCCTGGGTCAGCAGGTCAACCAGCTTTTGGCCAAGACTACCGATTTGATCGCGTTCCGAGATCGACTCGATGATGAGGACAAACTCGTCACCTCCCAGCCGGGACACCGTGTCAGACGCGCGCACGGCTGACACCAGACGCTGCGCCACCGTTGCCAGAACGGTGTCTCCCGCCGCGTGGCCATGGATGTCATTGATGGCCTTGAACTTGTTCAGGTCGATCATCAGGACTGCAAATTGCTTGCGACTGCGTCGCGCGTGCTGCATGGCCCATTGAAAGCGATCAACCAGCAGCAGACGATTCGCCAGGCCGGTGAGCGGGTCAAAGAAGGCCTGCTGCTTGAGGGAGCGCTCTGCGCTGCGCAACTTCAACGCATAGCGTTTGAGGCGCTCCTTTTCCACCAGCGCGCGGTCCAGCCGCAAAGCCAGTACAAGGGCAGCGATGCCCATGACGACTGCAACAGTAGCGAAAAAGGATGCGGCCAATTTGAACCCGTGGATAGTTCAAATATTCTCCCCGCGCTATCGCCGGGCGCATCCGTGCAAAACACTTTTTTACAAAGTTGCCTGCAACCGGTCAGGGGCGAATGTCCGGCGCGGGTGTTGTGGGAACACCTTGGTCCAGTGCCGCCAGGCTCTGGACTGACAAGGCGCGCTGGAACGCGGGGCGTTGCTGCAGGCGCGACCAGTAGGCAGTCACAGCGGGTGGAAACTGCGCTTGTAGCCCCAGGTGCGTGGCCAATTGCAGGGCGTAGGCTACGGCGATGTCGGCGGCAGTGAAGCGTCCGGCACACAGGTAGTCCTGCTGCTGTACCGCGGCGTCCACCGCGCGCAGGCGCGCCAGGAACCAGCGGCTGTAGTCCTGTGCCACCTGGGGTTGCTTGCGGTCTGCCGGTTCAAAGTGGGCATAACGCAGCACCAGAGTCTGCGGAAAGGTCAGTGTGGCGTCGCTCATGTGCAGCCAGTTCAGGTAGCTGCCATAGCCGGTCTCAGTGGGCTGCACATCCAGCACGCCGGGGCTGTGCAATGCCGCCAGATACTGGCAGATGGCGGTGGACTCGGTCATGCGGGTGTCACCATCGAGCATCAGTGGTATGGTGCCCAGCGGGTTTTCCTGCAGAAAGGTGCGCGCCAGTGCCCGTGGTGGGAATGGCAACATGCGCAGTTCGTAGGGAATGCCCAGTTCCTCCAGCAGCCACAGGGGACGGAAGGAACGGGCGCTGACGCAGTGGTAAAGGGTGATCATGGTCCGAAGTTTATGAAATCCGTCCGCCGTGTACGCGAGCGCGAGGGCGGAAATCACCCCAAGGGTGCAGCCTGTTTGCGAAATTCTGCTGGTGACAAGCCGGTCCACCCTTTGAAGGCGCGGATGAAACTCTTTTCGTTGCGAAAGCCCGCCGCTTCAGCCACCTGCTTGATGGGACGTGTGGTGCGGTGAAGCAGTTCGATGGCGCGGGCCTGGCGGACTTCGTCTTTCAATCCCTGAAGCGTGGCACCCTCTTCCTTGAGCTGACGGTGCAGGGTGCGGGGCGAGACGTGCAGCAGTGCCGCTAATGCGTCTGCGCTGTGGGTTTGTTGGGCGTGGCTCGCCAGGGTCTGGCGCACGCGCTGCACCAGCAGGCGGTCGCGCCGGTATTGCAGCACGGTGAGGGGCAACGCGTGTTTCAACATTTGTTGCAGCGCTTTCTCATCGCGGCGCAGGGGCAGATTCAGGTAGCTCGCATCAAAAACAATAGCAGCTTGCGCTTGCTGGAAGCGGCTTGTTCCGCTAAAGAGCACGGAGTACGCACTGGCGTGCGATGGGGGCGGATAGGGAAAGTTGGCCGCCTGCAATGGAATGCGCGAGTCCACCAGCCAGCAGGCCAGTCCGTGAATGTTGCGCAGCACGGAGACCAGGCAAAATTCCCTTATGGGCGCTGGCAGGCCGGGCGGCAGGGGTTTCTGCTCCGTGTCCCCCGCCCGCTTTGCGGGCTCCTCCTTGACCTGCGCAGAATCCCCTGCCGCCCAGTCTGCCGGTGTGACGGCGCGCTCGGTAATGCGAATGGTGGCCACGTCGCCTGCCACTTCCAGCCCCAGTGCAATATCGGGTGCAATCAGTCCATGGTGGCGGCACCAGCGTGACAGTGCCAGCTTCAGTGTGGGCGCGCTGATGGAGGCGCGTGCCAGCATGCCGTAGCTGCCCCACGGCAGGCGTCGGCTGAACCAGCCCAAGGCCTCGTCATCGAGCTCCTGCATGGCTGTACCAGACAGCGTCTCCATCTGCAAGGCCGTGATACGGGCGTCGGCCCTAGCCAGCTGCTCTGGCGTGATCTGTGCCAGCCTCAGGGCATTTGCGGGGTCCCGGCCATAGCGCCTGTAGGCGCTAACAATAGCGCGAGCAAAGGCCATGGGCGTGGCAGCGACGGGCGTTGAGGTAACCATGGCGCAAGTGTGCCAAAGATTTCTGACGTGTGGCGCAATTTGCAACCTCTATGACCAACCAAAGCGAGCCACTCGCGTTGAAAATGCAGGCTGCCCTGAACTTCTATTGCGGAGCACCCGTCATGCCCATCCTCGAAACACAACTCAATGCCCGCTCGGCGGACTTCCAGGCCAATGCAGCGGCCATGCGCGCCGTGGTCGCCGATCTGAATGCCCAAACCGACAAGGCAGCGATGGGCGGCGGTGAAGCCGCCCGTGCCAAACACACCGCCCGCGGAAAACTGCTTCCGCGTGACCGTGTGCACAACCTGCTGGACGTGGGAACCCCGTTTCTGGAACTGTCTCCGCTGGCGGCCATGGGCATGTACCCGGACCGCGACGGGACCGACAGCGCACCGTGCGCCGGTGTGATCGCCGGCATTGGCCGCGTCTCGGGCGTGGACTGCATGATTGTGTGCAACGACGCCACGGTGAAGGGCGGAACCTACTATCCCGTCACCGTCAAGAAGCATTTGAGGGCGCAGGAGATTGCCCAGCAAAACCGCCTGCCCTGCATCTACCTGGTGGACTCTGGCGGCGCCAACCTGCCCAACCAGGATGAAGTCTTCCCCGACCGCGACCACTTTGGCCGCATCTTCTTCAACCAGGCCAACATGAGTGCCGAGGGCATTGCGCAAATCGCAGTGGTTATGGGCTCTTGCACGGCCGGTGGCGCTTATGTGCCGGCCATGAGCGACGAGACCATCATCGTCAAAAACCAGGGCACCATTTTTCTGGGCGGCCCGCCGCTCGTGAAGGCTGCCACCGGTGAGGTGGTCACCGCCGAAGATCTGGGTGGCGGCGACGTGCACACGCGTCTTTCGGGGGTGGCTGACCATCTGGCGCAGAACGACCTGCATGCGTTGTCCATTGCCCGCACCGCGGTCGCAAATCTGAATCAAAAGAAGCCGCTGGCCCCCGCACTGAGAGCCCCGGTTGCTCCTAAATATGCAGCGGAGGAGTTGTATGGTGTGATTCCCACCGACACCCGCAAGCCTTTCGATGTGCGCGAGATCATTGCCCGCATCGTCGATGGTTCCGAGTTCCACGAGTTCAAGCCGCGGTTCGGCACCACGCTGGTCACCGGCTTTGCCCACGTCGAAGGCATGCCGGTGGGCATCATCGCCAACAACGGCATTCTGTTCAGCGAGTCGGCACTCAAGGGCGCGCACTTCATCGAACTGTGCTGCCAGCGCAAAATTTCGTTGGTGTTTTTGCAGAACATCACCGGCTTCATGGTCGGCCGCAAGTACGAGAACGAGGGCATTGCGCGCAACGGCGCCAAGATGGTCACCGCCGTGGCCACGGCCAATGTGCCCAAGTTCACCATCATCATCGGCGGCAGCTTTGGCGCGGGCAACTACGGCATGTGCGGCCGAGCCTATTCGCCCCGTTTTCTGTGGATGTGGCCCAACGCGCGCATCAGCGTCATGGGTGGCGAGCAGGCCGCCAGCGTGCTGGCAACGGTGCGCCGCGACGGCATTGAAGCCAAGGGTGGCGCGTGGTCCAAGGACGAGGAAGAAGCCTTCAAGGCGCCCATACGCCAGCAATACGAAGTGCAGGGTCACCCCTACTACGCCACAGCGCGGTTGTGGGATGACGGCATCATTGATCCGGCCGACACGCGCCGGGTGCTGGCGCTGGGTCTGTCGGCCGCGCTGAATGCGCCGATTCCGGATGTGAAGTTTGGTGTGTTCCGTATGTAGGTAGCTTGTGAAAGCGATAACTCTTTTTGGCGGGAGCATGTGCCTGATGGCGGGGCTGGCTGGCGCGCAGGCAGTGGCCCCAGCGCCAGAATTGGGCGAGAGCATCGTGTTCATCAAGAACGACAGCCTGCTTCCGGTGGACCTGGAAACCACGATTTTTCGCCCCGAGGGGCCAGGCCCATTTCCGGTCGTCGTCATCAACCACGGCAAAGATACCGGCAACAACCACCTGCAGCCGAGAGCCCGCTATTTGCCGGCCGCGCGTGAGTTTCTGCAGCGGGGCTATGCGGTGGTGGTGCCGATGCGCCAGGGGTTCTCCAAGTCCGGTGGTGCGGTCGTGGGAGACGGCTGCAACATCGGGGGCAGTGGAGAGGCACAGGCGGATGAAATTCATTCCGTAGTAGCCTGGATCGAAAAGCAACCCTGGGCCGACACACGGCGCATGGCGATGTTGGGGCAGTCCCACGGTGGGCTCACAACGCTGGCCTATGCACAGAAGCCGCATCCGGGGTTCAAGTTGTTTGTGAACTTTGCAGGAGGATTGCGGTTTACCACCAATTGCCAGTGGGAATTGGCGCTCAAGGACGCCTTTGCGAGGTATGGAGCACAAACGCGCGTGCCTTCACTCTGGTTCTACGGTGAAAACGACAGCTATTTCCCGCCATCGGTGATTGGGCCGGCATACCAGGCCTATGTAAAAGCCGGAGGGCAGGCCGAGATGGTCGCCTTCGGACCATTTGGCGTGGACGCGCACGGCATGTTCTCCAGCTACGACGGGCTGGCCATCTGGTGGCAAAAAGTGGAAGACAAACTCAAGGAGGTTAATTTGCCAACGGCTGTGGTGCATCCCCAGTTTGCCCGCGCCAAGCGCATGGCTGCGCCGCCACCCAGCGGGTTTGCGCCGGTGCAGGACGTGGACAAGATTCCCCATCTGGGGAAAGCCGGTCGAGACGGCTACCGCGTGTTTCTGGGGAAACCCGGCACGCGCGCATTCGCAATTGCTCCTGGCGGGGCGTGGGGTTGGGCACATGGCGGTGATGACCCCCTCAAGCGCGCACTCGACAACTGCAACCGCATCGGCAAAGGCAGTTGCCGCCTGTACGCGGTGGATGACCAAACCGTCTGGAGTGTTGATGCGAAATAGCCGCAAGACCTTCAACACCCAGTAGCCCTATTTTTTTGTATCCCTTTCAGGAAGACATCCATGTTTAACAAAATTCTCATCGCCAACCGTGGCGAAATCGCCTGCCGCGTCGCCGCCACAGCCCGCCGCCTTGCCATCAAGACGGTGGCCGTCTATTCCGATGCTGACGCAGGCGCCAAGCATGTTGCCGCGTGTGACGAAGCCATTCACATTGGTGGCAGCGCACCCAAGGACAGCTACCTGCGATGGGAGAAGATCATTGCCGCGGCCCAGGCCACGGGTGCACAGGCCATTCACCCCGGCTATGGCTTCCTGAGCGAGAACGAAGACTTTGCCCAGGCGTGTGCCAATGCGGGGCTGGTCTTCATTGGCCCGCCACCATCGGCCATCAAGGACATGGGCCTCAAGGCCGAATCCAAGCAACTGATGGAAAAGGCTGGCGTGCCGCTGGTGCCCGGCTACCACGGCGCCAACCAGGACCCCGCCCTGCTGCAGGCCGAGGCCGACCGCATCGGCTACCCTGTGCTGATCAAGGCCAGTGCCGGTGGTGGCGGCAAGGGAATGCGTGCGGTGGACAAGTCCGAAGACTTTGCCGCAGCCCTGGCCAGTTGCAAGCGCGAGGCCATCAACAGCTTTGGCGATGATGCCGTGCTGATTGAAAAATATGTGCAGCGCCCTCGCCACATCGAAATCCAGGTGTTTGGCGACACCCTGGGCAACTACGTCTACCTCTTCGAGCGCGACTGCTCGGTGCAGCGGCGCCACCAGAAGGTGCTGGAAGAGGCGCCTGCGCCCGGCATGACGCCCGAGATGCGCGCCCAGATGGGGCTGGCCGCCGTGGCAGCTGCACGCGCCGTGAACTACGTTGGCGCAGGAACTGTGGAGTTCATTGTCGAGCAGCGTGATGAGCCGAGCGCCGAGCCGGGCCGCCCCAAGCAAGCGAGCACCCCCTCGGGGGGCAGCGAACCACACGAAGTGGGTAGCGTGGGGGCCAACAAGTCCAGCATGAACTTCTTCTTCATGGAGATGAACACCCGTTTGCAGGTGGAGCATCCGGTCACCGAAGCCATCACCGGCCAGGATCTGGTGGAGTGGCAATTGCGCGTGGCGTCGGGCGAGCCGCTGCCGCTGCAACAGGATGAGTTGCGCATCCACGGTCACGCCATTGAAGCCCGCATCTGTGCCGAGAACCCGGACAACAACTTTCTGCCAGTAACCGGCACGCTGCACGTGTACGGTCTGCCGGACTGCAGCACATTTGAGCGTGCGGATGACGGCGTGCGCGTGGACTCCGGCGTACGTGAAGGCGACACCATCAGCCCCTTTTACGACTCCATGGTGGCCAAGCTCATTGTTCACGGCTCAAGCCGCGAACAGGCGCTGGCGCGGCTGGACACGGCGCTGGCGCAAACCCATATCGTGGGACTGGCAACCAATGTGCAGTTCCTTCGCCACGTGACGACCAGCCAGTCATTTGCCCAGGCACAGCTCGACACCGCATTGATCCCACGCGAGTCAGCCGTGCTGTTCAAGCAGGAAAAAGTTGGCCTGCAAATGGCAACGGCGGCCATGGTGGCCGACATGCTGGTGACCGAACAGGCGATGGCCCGGCAGGCCAATGTGCATGGCTGGATCGACCCGTGGGCGCAGCGCGATGGCTGGCGCTCGCACGGTGCCTCCAACCGCGAGTTCATGCTGGAGTTTCATGGTGAGCCCCACACGGCGCTATTCACCCGCCTGCACGATGGCGCTCTGCAGTTGACCATCGACGGCAACACGGCCGCGCTGCGCTACACGGCGCTGGCCGGTGGCGCATTGGACGTGCGTTACGGCGATTTGCGCTCCAGTGTTCACTTGTATAAAAAAGGCGAGGTAGCCCACGTATTCACTGCGCGGGGCGCTACACAAATAATAGCAATTGATGCGCTGGCCCACGCGGGTGAAGTGCATGCCGAAGCAGGCCGCCTGACCGCACCGATGCCCGGCAAGGTGGTCTCCTTTTCGGTCAAGGCCGGCGACGCGGTCCGACGGGGCCAGGCACTGGCGGTGATGGAAGCCATGAAGATGGAGCACACCATTGCGGCACCGGCCGATGGCAAGGTGACGGAACTGCTGTATGCGCCGGGTGACCAAGTGGCAGAAGGTGCCGAATTGCTGAAGCTGGAAGTGGCCTCCTGAAACTTTGTGGAACCTGGCGCCGTCGCGTTGCGGCAAGCGCTGTCCTCCATTGACCATGAACATCACGTTTTGCTGCACTGACACCGCGTCCGAGCCCTGGCTGCAGGGGCTGCGCGCTGCGCTGCCCGACGCCGAAGTCACGCTGTGGGCGCGTGGCGCGCCGCAAGCTGAGTACGCCGTCGTGTGGGCAGCTCCCCAGGCGTTTTTTGACGAGCAGACCCAGCTCAAAGCGGTGTTCAACATCGGTGCGGGCGTTGACGCGCTGCTCAAGCTCAAGCTGCCGCCACAAGCCATGATCGTGCGGCTTGACGATGCCGGCATGTCGGTCCAAATGGCCGAGTACGTGTGCCACGCGGTTATCCGTCACTTCCGCGAGTTTGATGCGTATGAGGCCGATACGCGTCAGGGCAAATGGTCGTTTCGCAAGCCGCGCGCGCGCGCCGACTTCCCGGTGGGCATTATGGGGCTGGGCGTGCTGGGCGCGCGCGTGGCGCAGTCGCTGGTGCAGTTTGAGTTTCCGGTCAATGGCTGGAGTCGCTCGCCCAAGGCAGCAGGGGACTGGGCGCCAGGGCGTTTTGCTCCGTGTCCCCCGCCCGCTTTGCGGGCTCCTCCTTTACCTGCGCAAAACGCCCTGGCACCCAGTCCCCTGGAGGGTGTGACGTGCTTTTCGGGTGCCTATGGATTCAAGGATTTTCTGGCCGCCAGCCGGGTGCTGGTCTGTCTGCTGCCACTCACGCCCGAGACGCGAGACATCATGAACCGGGACAGCCTCTCATGCCTGCAGGCTGGGGGTTACATCGTCAATGTGGCACGCGGCGCACATCTGGTCGATGATGACCTTCTTGCGCTGCTCGACAGCGGTCACCTGGCCGGCGCCACGCTGGACGTGTTTCGCACCGAGCCGCTGCCTGCGGGGCACCCGTTCTGGACGCACCCCAAAATTACCGTCACGCCACACACATCGGCAAGAACGCTGCGCGACGAAAGCATTGCCCAGATTGCCGGCAAGATTCGCGCCTTTCAACATGGCCAGGCATTGGCTGGCGTGGTGGACCCGCGAAGCGGGTATTGACACCACGGCGCACCACCTGACCGCAGGGGCGCTAAAGTCTTGTCTGTGACGCGACCCATCCACTACAACCGCCACCTCGTTGGCTGGCTGTCCCTGGCCCAGTTGATCAGCTGGGGCAGCATTTTTTACACCTTTGCACTGATCATGGAGCCCGTCGAGCAGGAGCTCGGCCTGAGTCGCGTCCAGGCATCGCTTGCTTTCAGCATTGCTTTGCTGGTTGAGGGTCTGTTTGCGTATCCGGTTGGCGTCTGGATTGACCGCGGGCACGAGCGAAAGGTGATGACGCTGGGCTCCTTGCTGGCCGCGGCCTGTCTGGCGGCACTGGGCGCTGTGCAAACCCAATGGGGCTTTTACCTGGTGTGGGCCGGATTGGGCGGTGCCATGTCGGCTGTTCTGTACTCACCGGTGTTTGCGGTGGTAACCCGGCGCTACCCGGCGGATTTCCGGCGCGCCATCATCACCATGACGTTTTTGGGCGGGTTGGCCAGCACCGTGTTTATTCCGCTGACGGCCTGGCTGATTTCCGTTCTGGGCTGGCGATCGGCCATGCAGGGTCTGGCCCTGTTCCATATCTTTGTGTGTGCACCCCTGCATGGGCTTGTCTTGCGAAACGCGCCGCCCGGCCGTGCTGCGCATGCTGATCCGGTACAGGCCCGCAGTGGCATGCGACAACTGATAGGCAGTGCACCGTTCCTGCTGGTGGGCGGGTTTCTGGTGCTGATGACGGCGGTGTCGTCCGCACTTCCCGCGCACATGGTCAGCCTGCTGCGTGAGCGTGGATTGCACGAGGCGTGGGTCATTGCCATTCCGGCCAGCATTGGCGCCTTTCAGGTGCTGGGGCGTCTGGTGCTGTATTTCTTTGAAAACCGGCTGGATCTGCATCTGGCCAACCGCCTGATTCCTGGGCTGATCCCGTTGGGATTGACCGCATTACTGGCAGCGCCCTGGCTGGGTGCCGGTCAGACCGGCGTGGTGGTGCTGTTCGTGGTCCTGTTTGGCATGGGAAATGGCATGCTAACCATTGTCAAAGGCACGGCCATGGCCCAGTACGTCAGCCGCGACCACGTGGCAACCCTCAATGGCGCATTGGGTTTGCCGCTGGCGCTGGCGCGCGCCGCTGCGCCCCTGCTGCTGGCCTGGATGTGGACACGCGACACGGGTTACACCCCGGGTCTGTGGGTGCTGCTGATCACGGCCTGCGTGGGCATATTTTCGCTTTACCAGGCCCAGCGACAGGTGGTCGCACAGGGAGGCAAGTGAAAGTGTGGCGTGGTGCAAAGCGTGGCTGCCCAGCAGTCGTAGTGCTGTGCGGAGCGCGCAGCCGGGTTACGAGCCAGGGCAATCACAGCGGCATCGGGTATCTGGGGGCTTGGCATGACGGCAACCTGCAGGCCGCTGCTGTTCAGAGACAAAAGGTACCGTGATTGCAGTAAGAATGCGCGCAATGGAAAATTGAGGCATCGAACGTTGGTCTTGGCGAAAACGCATGAAAAATCTCATCCCCCGTTTCATTCACGACCATTTCAAGGCCGAAAACTTCCATGGCCGTTTCGATGCGGTGTCCATTTTTGTGGACATATCTGGCTTTACGGCCATGACCGAGTCATTGATGCAGCATGGAAAAGAGGGCGCCGAGATCCTGGCTGAAACACTGCTGGCTGTGTTCGATCCGCTGGTCAATGCGGTTTACGGATACGACGGCATCGTGTGCGGATTTGCCGGGGATGCATTCACGGCCGTGTTTCCATTTCCCCAAGACCCCGGTGCTAGCCGGCTGCCTTTAGAGGCCGGGCCGTACATGCGCGCATTGGCGACCGCCAGCGTGATCCAGCGAAGTTTCGTTAAATGTGCCACCCGCCAAACCAAATTCGGAGCCTTCAATTTCGCTGCCAAGGTGGGCCTGGCCGATGGCACCGTGGAGTGGAGCATCATTCGGTCGGAGGAAGCGCCGTACCAATACGCGTATTTCTTTCGCGGTACGGCCGTTGAAGCCTGCGCCCATGCAGAGAACCAGGCTGTCAGGGGCGATCTCCTCATGAGTGCCGCTACCCATAGTGTTCTGAGATCGATGATCCAAACGGAGGTCGGGCTTCAAGGTCACTATAAGGTCGTGCGTATCACCGGCCAATTGCCGCGCGCCGCTACCGCCGCCGCATGGCAGGCAGACCTGGAAGTGTTGACGGCCTTTTTTCCACCGGAATTGGTTCACGCTTCTGCACATGGCGAATTTCGTTGGATCACCACGGTATTTCTGGGGCTGAACGAGCAAACTGGCGTTGACCGGCTGGAGCGATTTGTCCAGTGCGTATTTCGATTGTTGCGACAATATCGCGGCACGCTCACCCAAGTGCACTATGGTGACAAGGGCTGCAACCTGCTGATTTTTTGGGGTGCACCGACCACGTTTGAAAACAATGTAGAACGCTCGCTTGGATTTTTGCTGGATTTAAAGGGTGCGTTTGCTATCGGCCGCTCTGCATCGGGGGCACACACCTCCTTTTCTGCCGCTGAAGGAGGTTCGGAATACGGGCAATTTCGCGCCGGTGTGACGCTTCAATTGATGTACGCCGGTTTTGCAGGTGGGTCGCTGCAAGGTGAGTTCACCTGCTACGGGCGGGGCATCAACCTGGCCGCTCGCATGATGACGAAGTCCCCGTGGGGGCAGGTGTGGTTGGACAGCGCGGCTGCCAAAGCCGCTGAATCGCTATTTGAAATAACTGATTTGGAACACCAGGATTTCAAGGGATTTCAGAGTTTGCAGGCAGTTCATGCGTTGACGGGGCGCACGCACCGCAAACGCACCATTGCCTATATTGGCCAGATGGTCGGACGCCGCAAGGAATTCAATCGCCTGAACGACTTTCTGCTACCAGCGGTTGGCATGCCAGGTCGCTTTGCCGGTGTGGCGGTGGTTTACGGTGAGCCCGGCTTGGGCAAAAGTCGCCTGATTCACGAGGTGAACCAAAGCATTTTGCAAGGCCCTTTGTTGTGGTGGATCTATTGCCCGACCAACGAAATCCTGCGCCTGTCGCTCCATCCCTTTCGCCACTTTCTGCGAACGTTCTTTCACCAGTCGCCATATGGGAGCGAGGCCGCCAATCGTCGGCAGTTTCAGGAGCAATTTGACGTCTTGCGACATCAGTTGAGGCGCCCGGAAATCACGCACACCCGCAAGGATGCGGTCATAGCCGAATTGGACCGCACACGCCCCATCCTGATGGGCATGATTGATTTGTTCGAAAAAGACAGTTTGTGGACACAGTTGGAGCCGCAGCTGCTCTTTGAAAACATGCTTCTTGCTTTGAAGAACCTCATCAAGGCACTTTGTCTGATCCGGCCCGTCGTGGTGTTCATTGAAGACTTGCAGTGGTTGGACGCCGAATCGCACGAGTTCCTCAGGGTGCTGACCCGCACTATGCCGGCTGAGAATTTCCCCCTGGCCATCCTCATTTCCAGTCGATATCTGGATGACCATGGCAAGCCTGCATTGAATCTTGCTGCCGGTGTTGAGCGGTTGGATATTGAGTTGGCCGCCTTGCACACCGCAGCCACCCGCCAGATAGCCGAGGCTGTGGCCGAACTGCCAGTAGACGAAGAGGTCATAAGCTTCCTGCAGGGCCGTACAGCCGGCAACCCCTTCTTCACTGAGCAAATGACCATCAGCCTTTTGGAACAGGGCGCCCTGGTTCAGCGCAATGGCGTGCTTCATCATCGCGACAGCGCGTTTTCCGAGATCCCCGCCACGATCACCGCAGTATTGATTGCCCGGCTGGATCGGTTGCCGTTGCCCGTCAAGCGGGTGGTGCAGACTGCTGCGGTACTGGGCGATGCGTTTGACCTGCCGCTTCTGTGCAGCATGCTGGCCGACGATGCGGATGTGGAGTTCAAAGTAGCCCAGGCAGTAGAGGCGGCGATCTTGCGCACCCATTCGGACGGGCATTACATCTTCCGCCACACGCTGATGCACGAGGCTGCATACCAGATGCAGTTGCGCGCCCGGCTGCGCCAATTGCACAGTCAAGCCGCTGTGGCATACGAGAACTTGTTTGCCAACAACCTGGCACCCCATTCCGCCGAATTGGCGCATCATTACCAAAAGGCAGAAATCACCGATAAGGCCATTGTCTATTTGGAGAAGGCTGGCGATTATGCAAAGGGGCAATACCAGAACAGGGCTGCGATCGACTATTACGATAATTTATTGGAGATAGTGCAACCTGCGGAAACAACCGCTTTGCAGGCTCAGATCTTGCGGAAAAAGGCTGCAATTCTGATATTGATCGGCGAATGGGCTGAAGCCGAAAAGCTGTTGCTCTCCGCTATCGCCACGGCACAACAATTGGCGAATGTTCTTGAAGAAGCAAACAGCCAACTGCTGTTGGGTCAGTTATTGAATGACAAGGGTGTTCACCTGAAGGCCCAGCCACTGTTGACAGAGGCCCTGACACATTTCATTGTGTTGGCAGACCAACATGGAAAGGGTGCAACCCTGTGCGAGATCGGACGCTCCTTCAAAAACCAGGGTGATCATGAAAAAGCAATAGTTTGCTTCCGGGAGGCATTGGAATTGGCTACCGAATCGAACGATAGCAAAGGTATGCACCTCGCCTTGACCAGCATGGGCGTTGTTGATGCGGAGCAAGGGCGGTATGAGCAGGCAGAGACAAACTTTCAACGCCAACTGGAAGTGGCGGAAGAAGTTGGTAACAAGGCCGGCTTGGGGCGAGCGCTAGCCAATTTAGGAATACTGAAGCGCGAACAGGGCAGCTACGGTTTGGCCAGCGAGTTTGTTCGCAGAAGAATTGTCCTTTGCGAGGAAGTCGGTGACAAACGTGGCATCACTGCAGCATTGATGAGCCAGGGAATTCTGCAGGATCTTCAAAATAATTGGGACCAGGCACTGATCTGTTACCAACAGTCCTTGACGATGGCTGAAGAAATGGGTGACCAAATTCGCATCGGACTCGTGCTGAGCAATATGGGCATGGTTTATGAGGCTCAAGGTGACATTCAGAAGGCCATGTCCTGTTATGAAAGGTATCTGGCATTCGCAAGAGAGGCGGAGCTCAGACGAGACATTAGCGTGGCATTGGGTTATATGGGGCGCTGCAACTACGCGCTGCGTGACCTGGGTAAGGCTGAAGAATGCCTTGCGCAGGCCGTTGCCATGAGCAAAGAGCTGAATTTGAAATATTTTCTAAAGGGTCAGCTGTACACGCTGGCTGAAGTCTACGTTGCGTTGGAGAAATTCGCAGAAGCGGGAACGCTGATTAGCGAGGCGATGTCCGTTGCAAATGAAATAAAGGACCACGTCGATATTTTCAAGTTCAAGCTGCTGGCAACCAAGATAGAAACTATTTCCAGTGGACGATCAGACGCGTTGTTTCCTTTGCTTGCTATGCTCGATGAAGCCACGGATGATGAACACAAGGCGTTCATTCACTATGAAATCTGGAGTTGTCTTGAGCGTTTCAAGAATCTTCAGGATTCGGCCAGGGTGAACCCGGAAGAACATCGGTTGGCGGCATTGGAGTTGTTAACAAAACTGTATCAAAAGATTCCGAAGTATTCTTATAGGATTCGCATGGCTGAGATGGCCCAATCAGCCGAACAAGCTTCCTTGGCCACGGTGACGTCTCATTTTCAAACTCCCGTTCCCGAATCCCATTCGTGAGCCAATGCGTTTTGAAAAGCACCTGACGACTGGCGATTGACGGCCTTGTATATTCAGAATAACCATCGAAAAAACCAAACCATGAACCTCCCCTCCCGCGTCAAACTGGTCGAAGTCGGCCCCCGAGATGGCCTTCAGAACGAAAAGCAGCCTGTACCCGCTGCCATCAAGATTGAGCTGGTGCACCGCTTGCAGGCCGCTGGGCTGACCGAGATCGAAGTGACCAGCTTTGTGTCGCCCAAATGGGTGCCGCAGATGGCCGACAACGCCCAGGTCATGGCGGGCGTCGAGCGCAAAGCCGGCGTGCGCTACTCGGTCCTGACACCCAACCTGCAGGGCTATGAGGCGGCGGTGCAGTCGCGGCCCGACGAGATCGTGGTGTTTGGTGCGGCCAGCGAGGCCTTCAGCCAGAAGAACATCAACTGCTCGATTGCCGAGAGCATCGAACGGTTTCGTCCGGTTGCCCAGGCGGCGCTGGCAAAGGGGATCGGTGTGCGTGGTGCCATTTCCTGCACCGTGGGCTGCCCTTATGAGGGGGACATTGCGCCCGAGCGGGTGGCCATGGTTGCACGGCTGATGCACGACATCGGCGTGCAGCACGTGGGCGTGGCGGATACCATTGGCGTCGGCACGCCGCTCAAGGTGCAGCGCGCGCTGGAGGCGGCGCTGACGGTTTACAGCATCGACCAGATCTCCGGCCACTTCCATGACACCTATGGCATGGCGCTGGCCAACACGCTGGCCAGTCTTCAGATGGGCGTGTGGCAGTTTGACACCTCGGTAGCGGGGCTGGGCGGCTGCCCCTATGCCAAAGGTGCTACCGGTAACGTGGCGTCCGAAGATGTGGTCTACCTGCTGCACGGCATGGGCATCGAGACCGGCATTGACCTGGACAAGCTGGTCGACGCCGGCGCGTTTATCAGCGACTTCCTTCAGCGCAAGCCCAACTCGCGCGCGGCTACTGCGCTGCTGAACAAGCGGGCACAGGCATGAGCGCCGGCGAGCAGGGGGAAAGGGAGCATGGGGGCAGCGACCCACACGCAGTGGGGGAGCGCGGGGGCAATATCCTGCCCGAGGGTGTGCAGCGCGTGGCCGCCGCCCTGAAAGCCAAGAACCACCCGCACGCTCCAGTGATGCTGGATGACGCCGCGCGCACGGCTCAGCAGGCCGCCGATGCCCTGGGCATTGCCCTGGGGCAAATTGCCAAGAGCATCATCTTTCGCCGCAAGGCGGACGATGCTGCGGTGCTGGTCATTACCTCAGGTGATCGTCGCGTGGATGAAAAAAAGGTGGAGGCCTTGGTGGGCCGAATCGGCCGCGCCGACGCTGACTTTGTCAAGGCCCGCACCGGTTTCAGCATCGGAGGTGTGTCACCGCTGGCGCACGCTGAAGCACCCGTGACACTGGTGGACGAGGCACTGTTGCGCTTCGACGAGATCTGGGCCGCCGCCGGGCACCCGCACGGTGTTTTCAAGCTGCATCCGAAGGATCTGCTCCACCTCGCCGGTGCACCCATGGCCGATGTGACGCAGACTGTGCGGGTCTGACATGTCCATGAATGCTATTGAATTGCTAGCGACTCGTGCTGATTTGGCAAGGGCTGCGACCATAAATGTTCCTTCGCCCTGTGTCTCGATATGCCGTATGGATGCCCAGACCGGTTACTGTGAAGGCTGTCTGCGCAGCCTGGACGAAATCCGGCTGTGGAGCGTTTCCAGCGATAGCGAAAAAAAGGCGGTCTGGGCGAATATTGTTGCGCGCATGGCCCCAGTGGATCTTCCTTCACCATGAAACACATCACGTTTTATCTGGACTTCATTTCACCCTACGCCTGGCTGGCATTCGAGGAGCTGCCCCAGGCTCTGCTCGGCTTGAGTTATTCGGTAACGTACAAGCCCCTTTTGTTTGGTGCACTGCTCAAGCACCACGGACAGTTGGGGCCAGCCGAGATTGTTGCCAAACGCGACTGGACCTACCGCCACGTGCAGTGGCTGGCTCATAGCCGTGGGCGTCAGCTGGATATGCCGACGGCCCACCCGTTCAATCCCCTGGGGCTGCTGCGTCTGGCCCTTGCCACCGACCCCGGCGGGCATCCCAACCGATTTGTCTGCGAAACGCTTTTCCGCCACGTATGGGTGGGTGGCAAAGACGCGTCAGATCCATTGCGACTGGCAGAAGTTACCCGTGAACTGGACCCACCGCGCGACCCGGCTGACGAAACCGTCAAAGCACAGCTTCGGGCGCATGCCGAAGAAGCCATCGGACTGGGTGTGTTTGGCGTGCCCGCGCTGGAGGTGGACGGCAAGGTTTTCTGGGGTCTCGATGGCTTGCCCATGCTACGAGCGTATCTGCAGGGGGATGCCTGGTTTGATGGACCTTGCTGGGACCAAGCCAGCGTCCTGCCCGTGGGCGTGGTGCGTCAGTAAAGTGCAGGGTGAGTGTGGAAAATAGCACGCATGCCAAGTGCCTTCAATTTTTCGGCCTCCCCGTTTGACTGTCTGACGCTCGAAGAGCAGCGTCTGGTTCGCGATAGCGTGGATGTTGCCTATTTTCCCCAGGGCGAGACCATTCTGGCCCTGGGCGCTCAACCCACTCACCTGTTTGTCATCATCAAGGGCTTTGTCCAGCAGTTTGATGGCAACGAGGCGCTGACCACGTTTGGCCCTGACGACTGCTTCGACGGTCGGGGGCTGGTGGCAGGCAAAGTGAGCAGCCGCTTCGTTGCAACGGAAGAGGTGGTGGCGTATCAGCTGGCCAAGCAGGCTGTGAACGACCTGATTGCAGGCAATGCCACGTTTGGCGCCCTGCTGTTCTCGGACCTGTCCAACAAGCTCAGTGCCCTGTCGGAGCGGCAGAATCGGCACGAATTGCAATCCCTCGCCATGGCGCGCGTGGACGCTGCGTTTATCCACCCTCCGCATTATGTGGAGGCTCAAACCAGTGTTCTGGACGTGGTCAAGATTTTTCAGGAGCAGCGTATCGGCTCGGTGCTGGTGCGTGATGCACGGACCACGCCACCCGGTTTGGGCATCTTCACCGGCACCGGTGTGCAGAAGGCGGTTCTGCACGGCACACCCCTGGATGTGTTACCCGTGGGCGATCTGGCCAATTTTTCGCTGATTGCGGTGCGCCCCGGCGACCTGATGGGCGATGCACTGGCCACCATGATCAAGCACAAGGTGCGCCGTGTGCTGGTCGCCGAAGGTGAGCAGGTTGTCGGCGTCCTGGAAGCACTGGACCTGTTTGGATTCCTGTCCAACCAGTCCTACCAGATCAACGAGCAGATTCTGGTCGCAAAAGACATTGGGGCTCTGAAGGCTGCGGCTGACCAGATCACCCGCCTGATTGCCATGCTGCACCGTAGCGGCACCAAGGTCAACATGATTGCCCGCCTGGTTCAGGAACTCAATCTGCGTCTGTTCGAGCGCACCTGGCAGTTCATCGCACCTGCGGATCTGCGGGCCAACAGCTGCCTGTTTGTGATGGGCAGTGAGGGGCGCGGTGAGCAATTGCTGAAGACCGACCAGGACAATGGCCTGGTGTTGCGAGACGGGTACGTCTGCTCAGTCGATCTGGAGGAGGTGTGCCGCCAATTCTCGTCCGCGCTGGCGGATTTCGGGTATCCGGCATGCCCCGGAAACATCATGATCAGCAATCCGCACTGGCGCCAGAGTGTGTCGGATTTCAGCCAGATGGTGCGCATGTGGTCCGTCACTGCCAGCCCGGACAGTCTGATGGAGTTGGCCATTTTTCTCGATGCCCATGCGGTATGCGGCGACACGCAGTTGCTGGAGACCGTGCGCTCCAGTGTGTTTGACCTGACCGCCGGCAACGAAGCGATGCTGGCGCGCTTTGCCTCGGCAATCCACTTCTTCGGCAGCAGCCATGGCTGGTGGAGCCGGCTGCTCACGCTGGGGGAGAAAGAGGGTGAAAAGCTGGACTTGAAAAAGGCCGGAACCTTCCCGCTGGTGCATGGAATACGCAGCCTGGCGCTGGCGAACCGCCTGTCGGCAGTCACCACGGTCGGGCGCATTGAGGCCCTTGCAGCGAACGGAAAGTTACCGGAGAAGCTGGCGGCCGACCTGATTGACAGTTTGCACTTCTTCATGGGACTCAAACTGAAAATCGGCTTGCAGGAAATTGATACGGGTCACGCTGTATCGGGTGGCATCCAGATGGAAAAACTCAGCAGCCTGGACCGCGACCTGCTCAAGGACACGCTGGGTGTGGTCAAACTCTTCAAGACGCTGCTGACCCAGCGCTTCCATCTGGAAGCCGTGTAGTGGCTGCCGACTTTCCTCTGGCGAACTGGGTTGCAGCCCTCAAGCGGGAGTGGTTGCTCTATCACCTGGGTGATCCGCGGTTTCGTTTCATGTGGGACAAGCCGCCGCCCAACGAGTGGGTCGCGCTTGACTGCGAAACCACGGGCCTGAACACCAAGACCGATGACATCATCTCCATTGGGGCTGTGCGCATTTGTGGAAACCGGGTCATGACCAGCGAACGTCTGGAGTTGCTGGTGCGCCCGGACAAGAAAAAGTTCTCGGCCGAGAGTGTGCGCGTGCACCGCCTGCGCGAGCAGGACGTTGCGCAGGGCGTCAACGTGGATGACGCCATGATGCAGCTCATGCGGTTCATTGGCAGCCGGCCCCTGGTAGGCTACTACCTGGAGTTTGATGTGGCCATGATCAACCGCGTGCTCTTTCCCATCCTGGGCATGGGCCTTCCACAGGAAAAAGTCGAGGTTTCCGGCCTTTACTACGACTACAAATACCGCCAGTTGCCAACGACTGCCCGCAACAACCCGTCCATTGACCTGCGCTTCGATACCCTGATGCGGGATCTGGACTTGCCGTTGCGCGCCGCCCATGATGCGATGAACGATGCCGTTATGGCCGCATTGGCGTTTGTCAAGCTGCGCAACCTGGCAAGTTGATTCACTGTCATCAGGCTTTTGCCTTAAGCACAGAAATAAAAAAAGGCCGGGTCTCCCCGGCCTTTTTGTTGACTGCTTGCAGTGTTTAGTGACCCGATGCGCCATCTGCGCCCAGACCGGTTTCCGAACGCACTTGCTGTGTCTTGAACATGGCACGTTCCTTGGCGGCTTGCGGGCTGCGATCCAGCATGGAGAACAACCACACACCAACGAAGCCGATCGTCATAGAGAACAGGGCTGGTGACGAGTACGGGAACCATGCAGATCCCTTGGGGTTACCCAGCGTAGCTTCCCACACCGATGGGGACACCACGGTCAGGGCTACGGAAGAGATCAGACCCAGGAAACCGCCAATGACCGCACCCTTGGTCGTGCAGTCTTTCCACAGCACGGACATGAACAGCACGGGGAAGTTGGCCGATGCGGCAATCGCGAACGCCAGAGACACCATGAAGGCAATGTTCTGCTTCTCGAAGGCAATGCCCAAGGCCACGGCGACAACGCCCAATGCCAGAGTCGTCAAGCGGGAAACCTTCAGCTCGGAATCGCTGTCGGCGTTGCCCTTCTTGATCACGGTGGCGTAGATGTCGTGTGACACGGCAGAAGCGCCCGACAGAGTCAGACCGGCCACCACAGCCAGAATGGTCGCAAAAGCCACGGCAGAGATGAAGCCGTAGAACACGTTGCCGCCGACGGCCTTGGCTACCAGCACCGCAGCCATATTGGCAGAACCGCCGCCGCCCTTGATCACGCCGGTTACGGTGTTGGCAAACTCGGGGTTGGTCAACACCAGGGTGATGGCACCAAAGCCGATGATGAAGATCAACACATAGAAGTAGCCGATCCAGGTCGTTGCCCAGAACACCGACTTGCGGGCTTCCTTGGCATCAGGCACCGTGAAGAAGCGCATCAGGATGTGCGGCAGCCCCGCAGTACCAAACATCAGTGCCATGCCGAAGGAGATGGCAGAGATCGGATCCTTGATGAATCCACCGGGGCCCATGATGGCCAGACCGATTTTGGATGCTTCCTCGGCCGTTTTGCCGCTACCGCTGGCGATGGCGGTTTTCACTTCCACGCCCTTGGAAAACAGCGCTTCGGGGCTGAAGCCGAACTCGGCCAGCACCATGAAGGCCATGAAGGTTACGCCGGAGAGCAGCAAGCAGGCCTTGATGATCTGCACCCAGGTTGTGGCTGTCATACCGCCAAACAGCACATAGATCATCATCAGCGCGCCGACGATCACCACGGCCATCCAGTACTCCAGACCAAACAGCAGTTTGATCAGGGAGCCCGCGCCCACCATCTGGGCGATCAGGTAGAACGCCACCACAACTAACGTACCGGATGCGGCAAACACGCGAATGGGTGTCTGCTGGAAGCGGTAACCGGCCACGTCGGCAAAAGTGAACTTGCCGAGGTTACGCAGGCGTTCCGCCATCAGGAAGGTAATCACGGGCCAGCCCACCAAAAAGCCGATGGAGTAGATCAGGCCGTCATAGCCGGATGCCATCACGGCAGCAGAAATACCCAGGAAAGACGCAGCCGACATGTAGTCACCGGCAATGGCCAAACCATTCTGGAAGCCGGTAATGCCGCCACCGCCCGTGTAGAAGTCAGCGGCCGACTTGGTGCGCGCTGCCGCCCACTTGGTGATAAAAAGCGTGGCTACCACAAAGGTGGCAAACATGCCGATGGCAACCCAGTTGGTGGCCTGCTTGTCGACCTGGCCCAGATCGGCACCAGCAGCTTGCGCAACTGCGGACGCCAGAAGCGCCGTTAGTGCGATGAAAAATTGGGTTCCTGCCTTCATTTGGACGCTTCCTTCAGAATTTCAGCGGTCAGTCGGTCGTATTCATCATTGGCGCGCCGCACATAAATCCCGGTGATGACAATGGTAAAAATGATCACGCCCATTCCGATTGGGATGCCAACCGAGGTCACGCCCGAGCCCAGGGGTTGTGCGAGAAACGGCTTGTTGAAGGCAATCAGCGCGATGTAGCCGTAGTACACCACCATCATGATGATGGTCAGCAACCATCCAAACGAATTGCGTTTGCGACGCAACTCGTGGTATTTGGGGTTGGCCTCAATCTTGGCCACTATGGGGTCTGTCATGTCTCTCCTTTAAAGGTTGAAGTCAGCATAGGTACCAGCCCTGAAGGCTGTCGCTGGGGCTGGATCATGGGTGGACGGTCTGACAAAGCCCTTACGGATATGTCGGAAATATTGGTAATTTCCCTATAAAAAAATCGTTGCTATGTCCAGCCCAAAACGCAAATACCCGTCAAATTTTCATATTAAGAAAAAAATTGCGCGGGTTAGTCCGTAGTTGGTAAGTTTGCATTCAGTTTTGCGTCAGTTGGTGTTGGTGACCCGTCAGAAACGGGTCAGAACATGCCCTGATAGTCCGTCCACCCATCCGCATTGGTTGGTCGCAATTAAATTAATTTGGAGATACAAACTATGGCAACTGTGGCACCACGCCCGATGTCAGCGGAAGAGAAGAAGGTTATCTTCGCTTCCTCGCTAGGTACCGTTTTTGAGTGGTACGACTTTTACCTGTACGGTTCTTTGGCCGCGATTATTGCGAAGCAGTTCTTCAGCGGACTGGACGAAGGCTCTGCCTTTATTTTCGCCTTGTTGGCTTTTGCTGCCGGTTTCATCGTGCGTCCTTTCGGCGCGCTGGTGTTTGGCCGCCTGGGTGACATGATCGGTCGTAAGTACACCTTCCTGGTGACGATCCTGATCATGGGTATTTCGACCTTTATCGTCGGTATCCTCCCGAATTACGCGACCATCGGCGTAGCTGCTCCCGTGATTCTGATCGCACTGCGCATGCTGCAAGGCCTGGCGCTGGGTGGTGAGTACGGCGGTGCCGCAACCTACGTGGCCGAGCATGCACCACAGGGCAAGCGCGGTGCCTACACCTCCTGGATCCAGACAACAGCCACTTTGGGCCTGTTCCTGTCCTTGATGGTGATTCTGGGTACGCGTACCATGATCGGTGAAGCAGCGTTTGCTGACTGGGGCTGGCGTGTTCCGTTCATCGTGTCCATCCTGCTGCTGGCCGTGTCGGTCTACATCCGTTTGAGCATGAATGAATCGCCCGCCTTCACCAAGATGAAGGCAGAAGGCAAGACGTCAAAGGCGCCTCTGTCCGAATCCTTCGGTCAGTGGAAAAACCTGAAGATCGTGATTTTGGCTCTGGTCGGTCTGACCGCCGGTCAAGCTGTGGTCTGGTACTCCGGCCAGTTCTATGCCCTGTTCTTCCTGACCCAGGCCCTGAAGGTTGACGGCGCAACTGCCAACATCATGGTGGCGATCTCCCTGATCATCGGCACACCGTTCTTCATCGTGTTTGGTGCCTGGTCTGACAAGATTGGCCGCAAGCCCATCATCATGGCCGGCTGCCTTTTGGCTGTGGTGACCTACTTCCCCGTGTTCACTGCCTTGACCAAGGCTGCCAACCCGGATCTGGCTGCTGCACAGGCTGCCAACAAGGTGATCGTGACCGCTAACCCTGCTGAGTGCTCATTCCAGTTCAACCCGACTGGTACCGTCAAGTTCACCAGCTCGTGCGACATTGCGAAGCAGGCACTGGCCGGCCGTTCTGTGAGCTATGACAATGCAGTCGCACCCGCTGGTGCTACCGCGACAGTCTCTGTGGGCGCAACCGTTATTACTGGCTACACCGTCAAGGGCGTGCCCAAGGAAGAAGCGGCTGCCAAGAAGGCCGAGTTTGACAAGGCACTGGGCGATGCACTGAAGGCCGCTGGCTACCCAGCCAAGGCTGACATGGCCAAGTTTGACAAGGTTACCGTGATCCTGATCCTCACCTACCTGGTGATTCTGGTGACCATGGTGTACGGCCCGATTGCTGCCATGCTGGTGGAAATGTTCCCAACCCGCATCCGTTACACCTCCATGAGCTTGCCATACCACATTGGTAACGGCTGGTTTGGTGGCTTGTTGCCAACGACGGCATTTGCTATCGTGGCGCAGACGGGTAACATGTACAACGGTTTGTGGTATCCGATCATCGTTGCCGGTATGACATTTGTTATCGGCATGTTGTTCGTCAAGGAAACCAAGGACGTTGACATCTACGCCAACGATTAAGGCCTGAGTGAGTTAACGACCCCGGACCGTTTTTGGCCCGGGGTCTTTTTTTTAGGGAACGAGTATGTGGAAAATTGTGGTTGGTTTTGCGGTTTTTGCCGGTTTGGCGTTGTTCATTCTGAGCAAAGGTGGTGATATTGATATGGGCGGTGAAAAGCATGGCGCTGAAGCGACCCATGCGCCGGCGCCGGCAGCATCGGCTCCCGCCGCTCCTGCATCGGCAGCGCCCGCGCCGGTGGCATCAGCACCTGCAAGCAGCGCCAGCAAGTGACGCTGCGGTCCTGAACCTTTGCGGGTTGTGGTAAAACCCGGGTTCGTTGTGAATCTGCAGTTGTCATCCGAGAGAATGGGTCCATGAAATTCATCAAGACTGAAGTTGGACAACAAGCCTTCAAGGCACGTTCGCCCTTGTTTTCTGTACGGCAACGAACCGCTTTCATCATGTTCGATGGCAACAAGTCGGTCGAACAGGTTATTGCCGCTGCGGCTGGTCTTGGCTTGACCCAGAGCGATGTGGATCACATGCTGGAGCAGGGTTTTCTCGCGCCTGCCGCGGGAGAAGCTGCGCGCGCCATTGCCCAGGGAGTGGCGGCTGCGGCGCAGGAAGTTGTGGCCAGTTCCTTCAGCGCACATTCCGCGCAGGACCGCTACAAGGAGGCCAAACCGCTGGCCACCAAAATAACGGCTGCGTTGGGTTTGCGTGGTTTTCGGCTGAATCTGGCGGTGGAGTCCGCAAGTGGTTACGAGGAATTGCTGACCCTGTTACCCAAGATCAAGGACGCAGCGGGTTCCAAAGCTTGTGTTGACCTTGAGCGTGCATTGACGGGCTGACCGGTTTCCCCCGGTGAAGCGGGAGCGTTCGCGTTGGTTAACGCATGAACTTTCCGTCTGCACCGATGATCGACAGATCGGCAAAGTCCAGACCGGTATGGTCTGAACTGTTGTAGTTGATTTCCAACCCTCCCAGATCGAACTTGTGCAGATTTTCCAGGGCATCCCGCAGGCCGGATGATGTCGGTTTGGGCCCTGCCCTGCGCAGTCCCTCCACCAGTACCTTGGCAGCGGCGAAGCCTTCCATCATGGCGGGTGACACGCCCGCAAGCCCCTTGGCCTTCGCCAGATCCTGCGCCTCCTTGATGAGCTTGTAAGTCACTGCGCGTTCGTTGGGAAACACCTGGGTCACGATAACGCCCCTGGCGTGGTCGCCCAGCAGCTTGATAAAGCCTTCCGACGCGTTGTTGGAAAGGGTGACGACCTGGGCACTGGAGCCGGCTGCACGCAATGCCTTGACGCCATTGGCTACGCTGGCGGACGAACCGAGGTAGAGGACGGCCTGTGCATTGCTTTGCACGACCTTTGTTGCCAGCGCCGCAAAATCCGGCTTTTCGCGCGGGAATTTTTCAACCAGCACTGGTTTGAGTGCGGCTTCTGCCATGCCCTTGTCGGCTCCGGCTGCAGCATCGGCGCCGAAGGAGTCGTCCGTCTGCAAAACGGCAATGCGGGTCATGCCAAGGCTTACGAGGTGTTTGACCGCCTTGATGGCCTCGCGCTGGTAGGGCGCGCGCACGTTGAACACCCAGTGCTGCACCGGTTCGTGCAAGGCCATGGCGCCGGTGCTGGGCGCTATCAGCGGGATGCGGTACTGGGCCAGCAGTGGCAGCAGGGCCTGCGCGTGGGGGGTGCCCCGGTTGAGGAACAGTGCGAGCACACCGTTCTCGGTGATCATGCGCCGGGCCACCTCTGCCGTTGTTGCCGGATCAAATTTGTCGTCCTGTGAGATCAGCTCAATGGCTTGACCGTGAACCCCGCCCTGCCGGTTGACTGCATCGATGTACAGCCTGGCTCCGTCCGTGTTTTCCTTCACGCCAGCGGCAACCGACCCCGTGAAACCGGATGGCTGGCCAATGCGCAGTTCGGCCTGGGCAGACAGGGACATCAGAGCCCATAACAGGGCACTCCATCGAAGGGCAGCAGTTTTCATGGGGTCTCCAGATTGGCGGTCACAATTGTCGGTAGTGCCTCAGCAGCGCGCCAGTTGTGGATTTCCACATGCGGGTTTGCCCTTGTACTTCTCGCCGGCCTCGACAAGACCTTGCACGGTTGAACGGTGGCCCAAGTACCTAGAATGATTGGCCTCATCCAGAAACACACCATACCATGACCCAGGGAACCATCCGCATTCGCGGCGCACGCCAGCACAATCTGAAGAACCTGGATCTGGACATCCGCACCGGGGAGCTGACGGTGGTGACCGGGCCTAGCGGCTCGGGCAAGTCCAGCCTGGTGTTTGACACCCTGTATGCCGAGGGCCAGCGCCGCTACGTGGAAACATTTTCTGCTTACGCACGCCAGTTTCTGGACCGCATGGACAAGCCCGCAGTGGACAAGGTGGAAGGTGTGCCCCCGGCCATCGCCATCGACCAGACCAACCCGGTGCGCTCCAGCCGCTCCACCGTGGGCACGATGACCGAGTTGAATGACCACATCAAGCTGCTGTATTCCCGTGCCGGGCAGTTGTTCGACAGACAGAGCGCCCAGCCGGTGCAGCACGACACACCCGAGACGATTTATGCTGAGCTGGTAAGACGTGGAGCGGTGCATGCGCCCACCGCTGATCCTCGCCTCGTGCTGACCTTTCCGGTTGAGCTGCCGGCCAGCACCACCGCCGAAGAACTGACCCAATGGCTGTCTGCCAGCGGTTTCACCCGTGTCCACGCCGAGCGCGAAGTGATCGTGGCGCCCAGCCCCGAGACAGGGCACGCCATCCGTGCGGCGAAAAAGTCGAAGGCGAAACCCGGTGCAGCGGATGACGTTTCCGTTCGCAAGGTTCTGGATGTGGTGGCCGACCGCTTTCGCATCGCTAGCATTGAAAAGGCCCGCGCGCTTGAAGCCATCGAGCTTGCCTTGAAGCGCGGCAGTGGCCGGCTCAATGTTTATGTGATAAATGAGACTGCAGCCCCCGTAGATATTGAGAAAGCAGCTACTGAATTCATAGCAAATATCGAGCCTGTTGTCTGGCGTTTTTCCACCGGCCTGCACTGCCCGCAGAGCGATATCCGATATGCGGACCCGATTGCGTCCATGTTCTCGTTCAACTCGGCGGTCGGGGCGTGCGAGGCCTGCCGGGGCTTTGGCCGCGTGGTCGGGGTGGACATGGGTCTGGTCATTCCCAACGACAAGCTCACGCTGCGCGCCGGTGCTGTCAAGCCCATGCAGACCCCTGCCTGGCAGGAGTGTCAGGACGATCTGATGCGCCATGCCGAGGTAGCAGGCATTCCGCGTGACACGCCCTGGTACAAGCTCACAGCCGAGCAGAAGCACTGGGTGCTCAAGGGTTCGCCGAACTGGGCGGGCAAGTGGAACCAGCAGTGGTATGGCGTAGACCGCTTCTTCGAATACCTGGAGAGCAAGGCCTACAAGATGCACATCCGCGTGCTCTTGTCCAAGTACCGCAGCTACACCGAGTGCCCCAGCTGCGGCGGTGCCCGGCTCAAGACCGAAAGCCTGCTGTGGCGGGTGGGGACGAAGGCGCAGGCCGACGCTGTTTTGTCGCCGGAGAAGCGTTTTCTGCCGCGAGGGGTGAAGTGGTCTCGCGAGCAGCTCGAAGCCTTGCCGGGGCTGTGCCTGCACGATTTGATGTTGTTGCCGCTGGATCGGTTGCGACGGTTCTTTGATTCGCTGGATGTCGATTCGGGTTCGGATGTGCATCCTGCGGGGGAACCGGGTACGCCGGGCTCCTCATGCTGCTAGCATAAAACGTCCCCGGGCGTCCCCGGTACCCCCGCAAGCCCTGGAGGTGCTACGGCCTTTGAAACACCCCAAGGTCCAGCCGACGTGGGGGTGGGGGTAGGGGCCGATTTCTGCTTGCAGCATGAGGCCTCTGCCCCCACCCCCATGGCGGCGGGTTCGGGGCACAGCGCTCCGAATAAATCCGAAGCCGACGCCAAAACCCTGAAGCTGCTGCTCGACGAGATTCGGACAAGACTCAAATACCTCAGCGAAGTCGGCATCGGCTACCTCACGCTCGACCGCCAGAGCCGCACCCTGAGCGGCGGCGAAGTCCAGCGCATCAACCTCACCACGGCGCTGGGCACCTCGCTGGTCAACACCCTCTTTGTGCTGGACGAACCCAGCATCGGTCTGCACCCGCGCGACATGAACCGCATCGTGCAGGCCATGCAGCGCCTGCGCGATGCCGGCAACACGCTGGTGGTGGTGGAGCACGACCCGGCCGTCATGCTCGCCGCCGACCGCATGATCGACATGGGCCCCGGCCCTGGCGAGCGCGGTGGCAGCATCGTGTTCGACGGCACCACCGAAGCCCTGAAGCGCACCGACACCCTGACTGGCGCCTACCTCGGTGGGCGCAAGCAGGTGGGCATGGGCTTCAAGCGCCTGGTCAACGACAGCACCCCGAAGCTCATTCTGGAAGGCGCACGCGAACACAACCTGCAGAACGTGTCCATCAGCCTGCCGCTGAACCGCCGGGGGTGCGTCACCGGGGTGAGCGGCTCGTGCAAGTCCACCCTGGTGCAAGACGTGCTAGCCCCGGCGCTGCTGCGCCACTTCGGCAAGGCGACCGAAACGCCGGGCCTGTTCGACCGTCTGCTGGGCGCCGAGCAGCTGAGTGACGTGGTGTTCGTGGACCAGTCGCCCATCGGCAAGACCGCGCGCTCCAACCCGGTGAGCTACGTCGGCGCGTGGGATTCGATCCGCGAACTCTTTGCCACTGCGCCCCTGTCCAAGGAGCGCAGCTACACCGCCAGCAAGTTCAGCTTCAACAGTGGCGACGGTCGCTGCCCCACCTGCGGCGGTTCGGGCTTCGAGCACATCGAGATGCAGTTCCTCAGCGACGTGTACCTGCGTTGCCCCGACTGCGATGGCAAACGCTACCGCCCCGAAATTTTGGAAGTGAGCATCGAGCGCGGTGGACGCAGCTTGAACGTGGCCGACGTGCTGGCACTTACCGTTTCCGAAGCTGCGCAGCTCTTCAAGGAAGACCGCGAGGTCATCCGCGTGCTCCAGCCCATCGTGGACGTGGGGCTGGAATACGTGAAGCTGGGCCAGCCCGTGCCCACACTCAGTGGCGGTGAAGCGCAGCGCCTCAAGCTCGCAGGCTTTCTGGCCGAAGCGGCCAAGTCGGCCACGGCCAGCAAGCAGGCACTGGCGAAGAAGGGCTCGCTCTTCATGCTCGACGAGCCCACCACCGGCCTGCACTTCGACGACATTGCCAAGCTCATGCGCGCCCTGCGCAAGCTGGTGGATGCCGGGCACTCGCTCTTGGTCATCGAACACAACCTCGACGTCATTCGCGCTGCCGACTGGCTGCTGGACCTCGGCCCTGAAGGCGGCGACGCCGGGGGGCTGCTGGTGGCCCAGGGCACGCCAGAAGAGGTGATGCTGCACGCGTCATCGCATACCGGACAGGCGCTGCGCGACTACGCGGCGGCCATGGGGGTGGTGCATACGGTGTCGGACGTCCGACCTGCGTACGGGGAGCGCGCTGCTGGGGAGGGGGTGACCCCAGGTTCCTCATACCGCGAGCAGAAATCTTCACCCGGGTTAACCCCCTCCCCAGCGGGTTCGGGTGCGTCGGCTGTCTCGGAAACCCTTGCCCCGCACCACCAGACCGCAGCACACGACTGTATTCAAATCGTCAACGCCAAGGAACACAACCTGAAGTCCTTGTCCGTGGACATTCCGCGCGGCAAATTCAGTGTGGTGACGGGTGTGTCGGGCTCGGGCAAGTCCACGCTGGCGTTCGACATCCTGTTCAACGAAGGCCAGCGCCGCTACCTCGAATCCTTGAACGCCTACGCCCGCTCCATCGTCCAGCCCGCAGGCCGCCCCGAGGTGGACGCGGTGTACGGCATACCGCCCACCGTGGCCATCGAGCAGCGCCTCTCCCGCGGCGGGCGCAAGTCCACCGTGGGAACCACCACCGAGGTCTGGCACTTCCTGCGCCTGCTGTACGTGAAGCTCGGCACCCAGCACTGCGTGCATGACGGCACCCCCGTGCAGCCGCAAAGTGCCGACAGCATCGCTGCCCAGCTGATGAAAACCTACCGTGGCCAGCACATTGGCTTGCTGGCGCCCCTGGTGCAGGGCCGCAAAGGCGTCTACACCGAGCTGGCCGACTGGGCACGCCCGCGTGGCTACACGCATTTGCGCGTGGACGGCAACTTCCTGCCCACCACGGGTTTTCCGCGCAT
>JBPOIP010000068.1:0-61904 GCA_052034395.1 Pseudomonadota bacterium | reverse complement strand
GAAGTGCTCGCCGCATTGAAGGTGAAAGAGCCCAACCAATTTAAGCAACTTAGCCTCTTGTAGGGGCACGTTTCGCACTCATGGCCAATGAAATCAAGGACTTACGTCATTAACTGTCGAACTCGGGACCCCCGTCCGCCAGTTAAAAAACTTCTGCCATGAGCCGAGAGAGAGAGTTGTCGCTTCAACGGCAGTGAAAAAGCATTGCGACTACCTTTTGCTGCTGCGCGTTGAACGGCGTGACTTCAAGTGGAAGCGCCGGGCTTTTTGCTAAAGAACTGACCCAGCTTGGTGTGGCTGGCTAGGTTGGACGGGCGGTATTCCTGGCTCAGGCCGTAGTGGAGGACGCTAGGCCGGGCAAGGCGCTCCAGGACGGTGTGATGCAACGTCGCTTGGACATTGACCTCGCGCGGTTCTTCGGTCACAAAGCGGCGGAGCCATGCGTAAGTGTCGCTCATGCTATCAACCTCACTGTGCTGCATTCCGCCGGCGTCCGGAAAGATATGCAGCCTAGAACGGTCAACTTGCAACGGGTTGGGCAGGCTAGTGGCCTGCTCGGCCATCCATTGCAGCGTGATGTCCGACAGGCGCGATTCGTCTTCGGCGTAACTTCCGCCAATGTCCGAGTGGTTACCTGCGAACCAAACCTGCTGCAGCCACTCAGGTTCGCCTGGCCGCGCTGGCCAGTCTCCGATCGTTGCCCACGGCACGCGGGCAAAATCCTTGCGGGTCTCGTCGATAGCCAGCGCGTGGCGGGCGTAACGCACGCGTGTGTTCAGCGAGTTGTCGTAAAAGCGGAAGCGCCAAGCGGCAATGTGCCAGCTAAAGTCGCCTTTCTTCGGAAAGTCGCTGATAGTCTTGACCCTGGTGTCCACATAGCCCACCGCCAGGGCGATTGCAATGGCGGCGGTGAACGTCAAGAAGATCGGCCAGAAGCTGAACCAGGGCAGCAGCGAAACAATGCCTGCGGCGCCCGCAGTTGTCATGCTGACGAACGACACCAAGCCCAGGAACATAAGTAGGCGGCGTGGTCCCGGGGCACCGAGAGCAGCCACCGTGTCGAAGACGCCGATGAAATAGGGCACAACGTTGGACTGACCGGCATCATTTTCGCTGCCGTACTTGGCCCGAAAGCGGCGTGCCTTTTCCAGTCGCTCTTCTTTGCGTTCGGGTTTGTCACTGCCAGAACCGTGCTCGTACACCTGTGAGACCGCCTCATCCGCGATTTGGCGCAAGCCCTTTCCCAGGCGCGGCAGAAGACCGCCGTTCGCGGCATGGGTGGGGATCCCGCACAGTGACATTACCCCACCAACGCATCTTGCGGTATAGGCGCCGCGGCTGAAGCCGAAGAGGAAGATGCGGTCGCCTGGCTCGTAGTGCTTAAGAATTGCCTCGTAGCAGTCGGCGATGTTGCGGCTGATACCCGTGCCCGTGGCAGCACTCCAGATTTTGCGGAATTTCTGCACAGGTCTGAACGGAATTTTGCCCTCATCGGTCTCCGTCCCCAGACCTGCGTCGTAACACGCAATCTGCTCCATCGGATTGATTGGACTTTCCGGTCCCGTGCGAGAAGCCCGGAACAGTTTGTAGATATTGCTCAGGTTCTGGTCCGGCCTGAGACCGCCAGCCTGGCCTGTGCCGTCCGAGAAGATGACGATGTTCTTAGGCATTTGCTTTTATTCCTTACGATCGCGTTACCGCGCACAGACTTGCTTGATATCGATAGTGAATTCACAGCGGTCGGTGACATCGCTTTTCCAGCGGTGCTGATCGAGCTTTGCGGTACAGCCCGCGTCTTCTAGCAAGGCCTTGCCAGCCTGCGGGTCGCACACCAGGACCGCGGAGTCGTTGCCATCACGCAGCACGCGCACCGTTAGGTCGGCAAAGGGCTTCATCAGCGATGCGTCGTGGACCGTCGAGAACCGCAGCAGTTCTGCTTCGGGCAGTCCATCGGCTGGCCGGCGGTAGCGGACGGTAACGTCCACCGCAGCGGAAACCTTCGTCAAGGCCGAGGCCAGGTAGTTCATCTCCTGCTCAGTCGGCCGCGTGGCGCAGGCAGCGAGCAGACAAAGTATCAGCGCGGCAGTGCTCTTGTAGACGCGGGTCATGTTGATTCCCTCCAGAAAACGAGTTGACCAGTCTGGACGCTGCGGCCGGTGTCGAGGTTCCAGTCCTCTAGCCGATCCAGCGCGTCAGAACGGCCATGGACCAGCGCGTCGTCGAGACCTTTCCAGGCGGCCAGGACATTTGTCCGAGCGCGCTCATAGATCTCTTCGTAGTCCTTTGGACCTTCGGGCGTGCTCAGTTGCAAAATGAAGCTGCGGTCAATGTCGCGGGCTGCCGGATAGGCGAGGTTCAAATCGACGCAAACGTGACGCGCGAAAGGAAAAAGCCGATTGGCGCCGGCCATCGTCGCCAGCACATCTCGAAACCCGCAGTGCCAAGCGCTAGGCAACGGCGGATCGTCGGCTGGATAGTCAGGGTATGCGGCGAAGAGCATGGCCAGCCACACTTGCCCCACAGGCGGGTCAACCTCGTTCTCGTTGTCTGCGGTGTGGCAGGAAGCGATCCCCGTGGCCAAGTGTTCGGACAGGCCCGTGTCGCCGACGTTTATCACGCGGGGGAAGATGAAAGCGTCTTGATGCATCTCGCAGCGCCGGTGCTCGCCTTCATTGCCCTTGTAGGGCCCGACACGCCGCTCAACCACGGGGTGAATAGTCATATCAGTAACCATGTGTGCCGCAAAACCGAGCAGCCAGGCCGTAGCCTTAGGTTGCAGCTCCGGCGAAAGCTTTGTCACTGCCGCTACCCCGGCGCGGAGCAGCGAAGCATTGCGGGTGTAGTGCATGGCGTCGGCCCACTTCTTCTGACCCCGCTTGAGGGTTAAGTAGGGGTAGTCTGGGCTAACGGCGCCCAGTTCCACATATTTCAGGTGCAGCCCAAGGCTGACCAGGGTGTCGTCGCGCAACCCTGCCGAGTGGGCACGCTTCTGGGCATCATTGACAACCGCGATATGAGCATAGGCGCCGGGCATGGGAACTCCTTACATAGAACTCTGGTCGAACAAGGGTTCACCATCAGAGTCAAATTGTTCTACCTGGCACTGAACAACATCAGCCAGAAGTGGACTATGCCGATACGGGATTGGAAGGCAGCGCTGAATCGCTTTACTATCCAGTTTGACGAGCGCATGCCGCGCGTCTAACTCAACCGCCGTTTACACAAAATTCGGGACACCCTCTCCTCGCCAGCTGGAATACCAACGGAATACCGACAATCCAATGAAATCACCGCCTTCGCTCGTTCATCCAGGCAACTACTTCGTTTATTGGTAGTGCTTTATTGAAGAAAAAGCCCTGCAAAACATCACATCCAGCATCCTTCAAGAACGAAATCTGCTCTGCAGACTCCACGCCTTCGGCAACCGTAAGCATTTTCAGTTCCTTCCCAATCTCAATTGACTTCTTCACAGTTACGCTTGCAGTCATTGTCAACAAGGCGTTTTGCACAAAGCTCTTGTCTATTTTTAGTTCAGTTGCAGGTACAACTTGCAGTTGGGACATACTTGCATAGCCCGTCCCAAAATCGTCGATAGATACACCGAAGCCTTTGATCCTTACGCGAGTCAATATTGCGCGAAGTTTATTGATATCGCGACAGACTTGGCTCTCGGTTACTTCGATGACAACAGTTTCAGGTTTCACACTTTGACTTGCAACAAGCGCCTCCAGCCGCTCAGGAAACTCAACGTCATAGAGAGACTGAACAGAGACATTGATTGAAATTTTGGGTGACTCATTGGTTTCTCTGTGAACAATCACTATGTCGATAAGACTCTGCCGCGCTACATACCACCCTAGATCGTCGATTAAGTTGTTGTGCTCTGCCAATGGAATGAATGCATCTGGGTAGATTAGGCCGTGAGTTGGATGCTGCCATCTTACGAGCGCTTCCATGCCAACAACTAGCCCAGACCCTGCGTGAATCTTTGGTTGGTAATACACGACAAGCTGGTTTGACAGCAATGCTTCCGATAGTTCATCAGGGGTCACACTAACAGACGTGGCCCTATGCGCGTGCTGTAATGGGCGTCCCTGCGCGTGGCGTAGTACTAGTGCACCAAAATCACGTTCTAAAAACGGCTTTTCCAACGTACCCAATAGCCACAATTTCTGGGATTGAACGACTTCAGCAGAACTCTGCAGAATCTGGCCGTCTAACCCGCTAATTACGATAACTCCGGCTTGGCATTGGAGGTTGGAAAGTTGGCTAAGCAGTGCTATGCCGTCAACTCCAGGCATAGACAGGTCGATGACGACAATTTCAATACTGTCGTTATATATCTTGAAAAACTCATCGACATACGTCGCCGCTGCACACTCTATTCCGAGCTTTGCTGACATTCGGGAGATGAGCACCCCCATCCGAGGATCATCATCTATGACTAAGATCTTTGGTTGTATTGACATACGCTTCACTCACCGTATTGAAATTATCAGCAGCAATAAACTGGTGCAGTTGTTGTCTGTATTCATTGCGTGAGATCCTCAGCTAGGGGAGAAGGTAGGCTGCCGTTCCCGAATTGCAGGAATTCAGCAGTTGACTCGTCCGCAGAGACTTGGACAACTTCCGGTTCACACAATGGAAGACGGATTTCGATCTCAACGCCGCTTGCATGATTCCGAGCCTTGATTTCTCCGTGCATTTTCTTGATATAGGTTTCGGCTATCCAAAGCCCAACCCCGTGGCTTGCGTCCGTTTTCCTCTCCCCGTAAGAAAAGAACCGATTGAAAATGCTGCCAATAACATGGTCAGGAATCGTTGGCCCTTCATTGAGAATGCGAATGGAAGCCACCGTACCCTCATGCGCCAAGAAAATTTTTATCGGACGGCTGTCTAGTCCATGCTCTCGAGCGTTAGACAATATATTGCCAACCACCCCCTCCATCAACCACAGATCAACCATGCACCGAAAGGACCCTTCCGATTCGTTATCAACCTCCAGAGTTATGTCAGTCCCAGACTGGCCCACATTGATGGCGATTGTCTCGAGGTACAACTGCAGATCATATGGGGTGAGTGTGTGCTTCACATGCTCAGGGCTGGTTGCGTCTTCGAGAGCGGCGAATATAAACTTGATTCGCTGGACAAGGTTCACTCTCCTTTCGCTTGGCAGATCTTCCTGTTGAAGATACTGAAGATCGTTCTTTATCTCATGGCGAATAAGCTTCAAAGTCTCCGCGCGTGATGCGGCTTCTTTGGCGGTTGTGTCCGCCTGCTCGTGTAGCGCGGTCGCGGCTTCGGTAATTTCTTTCTTCTGCCGGTCAGATTCGTCTAGTAGCGCATTGCATCGCCTGGCAAAGAGGCCTATTTCGTCACTTTGATTCGCGTAGGGAAATCGAACGCCAGAAACAATCTTTTTGTCTTCAAAGAATGGGACTACCACCTTTGATATCAGCCAGCTCAGAAAGATGTCAAGCCAGCGGATGAATCTGTCTGCAATATCGTGGGTTGTCGTAGGAGCCTGATTCAATGCGGCAGGAGTGGCATTTTGTTCTTCGTGAAGCCGGATCGTTCTGGACATCATCCACAACGGCCGCACATACCGATTGAACCCAAAGAACAGTAGCCAGGTAATGAGTATTAGTAGTGCAAAGAGCGCCAACCCGGTTTGCCAGATGGCTTTCTCCAAAACCTGGGTTTTGTGGGTGGCTCTAAGTATCAGATCGGTATCGGCAATTGCCTGCCGGAAGTATTCTGGATCTTTGGGGAAAAACCAATCACCGAGGAGGGCTGATACTCGATCTTGCCCGCGCTGCGCAGCCTTCCACTCTAAAGGTGGATCCACAAAGCTGGTGGTCGTTGACTTACCTTCGTCGCTTGTGCGTATCAACTCGAGCTGGGCGTGCCCCCTATGGATCGACGTGCTATTGCCAGACAGCGACAGTTCAGAGAAACCCACGTCTTCGTATTCAAGGTCAACAGGCTTCATGGACTTGTCCGTTGAGTCTCGTCGTCCCACAGATATTCGAATGCTTCGGAACCCTTCTGGCGGCCAGGTACCATCAAGATCCGCATCGGAATTCACCGCTCGATAATCAATACGTCCGAGCACGTTGACCGTCTGCGTTCCATCGGCCTGTCGTTTCAAGAATGCCCATCCCTCGATGCGCTTGTCTCTTTCGACTGACTTCGAAGAAGTTTGCTGAAAAGTAGTGATTTCAAAAACTGGCTGTTGCTGGAAACTCCTGGGTGAAGTAAAGACCATCCGCCACTCTGCTGAGTTGCTCCTCTCAGAAATCCGAAGAGATATCCCGTCAGAGTTAAATCTCAAATCGCCGGATTGGTGCGAAATCAACGCCTTGTCAGGGAACGTCATTGCAAAGAATAAGTACTTCCCAAGCGTGACATCTTCAGTGAAGTAGCTACAAAATTTGTCCCGGTAATCTCTCTTCCCGTTGTCTTGCGGTGCCCCACCGGGCTTAATACTGAGCGCAAGGTAGCAGTTACGCGGCGGTAGTCGAGGGTGAACATTTTTCTGATTCGCCGGCAAAGCACTGTAATACTGCCGTGGCAGTAGCAGAGGCGAAATGTTGCGCGACTCCTTAAGCAGGACGTCAAGATTTCGGTCGAGGACAAGCCTTTCATCAAAGTCAAATATTCCAGCCAACTCACGCAGGTCTCGTGAGGTATTTTCAGCCCGCATCTTGGTCCGATTTTCCAATGAGTTTCGGATCAGGCTCCCAATTGCAATAATAGTGAGCACGGTAGAGGCGACGAGACCGAACGCAACCAACAAGGTAAGCCTATAGCTCCAAAGCCGCGAAAAGGAAGACTCAGATTCGCCAAACATAGCCGAGCATGGTTACGCTGACGATTCGATCGAAAGTGTCGTCCACTTCCTTGAAGGCATCCCTAATTGCCATGATGTGGACACGCAAGTTTTCGATATTTCTACCCGTTTCAATTTTTTCAAACATCTGGTCATACTTGACAGGAATGTTTGGAGCGCTGCTCAGAATATCTAGCAAACGTGTTTGGGTAAGAGAAAGGCGTACACGCTGGCCTTTCCATGTAACTTTTACTTTAGAGCTGAAATCAATGTGCAGAAATGGATCTCGTTCCTTGGTCACTTCCGCTTGCGCGATCTGATCTCGCTGAAGTTTGCCCTGCCGGTAGGCAACAGCCAACTCGACTTGCTTCAGAAAAGCGGATTTCAGAATCGGCTTTTCGAGGTAATCCCAGGCACCAAGTGCCTCGAATACCTCGCTGTATACCTCTGGTTGTTCAAGTGCGGACACGATAATCAAAGGTGTTAGTTTTGAATCGAGCGCCTTTGCGATTCTCAAACCACCAAGCCTGTCGCCACCGGGTCCCAACATGACGTCGCTCACGACAACGTCAAACTCCGTAGATCCCAACGCTGCAACCGCGGTGTCATAGTCGTACAGCTGTGTGACCACGCAGTCATGCCAGTGCGACTTCAAAAAACTTGTTAGCTCGCGATTCGTCTCCGGAATATCTTCAATTACGGCGAATTTGAGCTGCGGCTCGGCCATGGGGTGTCACCTTTCCCGGATGTATCAAGACTGAACAATATCGCAGTTAGCGCCGTCAAGCATAAGACTTCGCTTACTTCCGGCTAAATTTGCTTTGATTTCAGTGTGGCGTGAACTGACTGCGTTGACGTTCTGTTTCGCCATTCCGTTATGCAGTCCGTGGACAGGCAATCCCGCGGCATACCCAGAAATTCAGACACTTCCGAGGAGATCGATGCGGAGCTTTGAATCTCACTTTTCGGGCCAGTTGCAGTGATTGGCAGTGACCGGTTGTCATCACCCAGCACGGCGTTCAGGCCTGGATGGAAGCTGACAACGCGGGTGCGGAATTTTTCACAGCGGATTTCACGCAGCATAGACAACCCTCTCGTTGTTGAAGTCGACAGTCAGGCGAGCACGTGCGTGCATCCCCTATTGACTCTCGGTTCTGATTCAAGCGTCTGCTTGCCTGCGTGCAGACGAGGAGGAAAGCGAAAATTACTCAACTCCAAGACCCTGTTACAGTTATCGGGCATTCTCGGTGCCAGCGCGGACCCTAGCCACAAATCGACAACGACCCACCACTCGGGAGACAAAATGGCAATGATCGGAACTTCTGCTCTTCGTCTGAAATTCAAGCTGGCTGCCATTATCTGGGGCGCTGCGCTCACCATTTGCAGCTCGACTTCAGCGCTTGCCGACGTCGGTGAAAGTCGGTCCTGGTATCTTGGGAATGACAACTGCTACCGCAGCACAGACACGAACTACGGCGAAAACGCTCGAAAGCTTGCGGTTAGGGCGCTGGGGCAGTCGTCGTCGTCCATTGGATGCGTCACTTACCCTTGGGCGGCCAAACCCTATTGGTTCGCAAATGTGAACAACGAAAGTCACGCTGGCATCGACCTCAAAGTTGGCAGTCCTCCTTATCCAATTGCATACTCGTTGTTTGACGGCATGGTTGTCGATCAAGCACTCGACGCAAACGCGGGCCGGTCTACGCTGGTGATTGAATCGTCCATTAGCGGCACGAAGTACCGTATCTACTACTTGCACTGTTCCGAGCACTTCGTGCGCAAAGATTCATTCGTGAGCAAAGGAAACCCGATTTGTCGTACGGGTTCCGTGGGCGCAACAGCGCCCCATCTGCATATAGAGGCAAAACGTAGTGGAACTGCAGATTTTAATAACTTGCGTGCCCTCTCAGGTTCCCACTGCAGTGGCGGTGTCTGCTACGATTCAAGCATCAAATCATTGACTGTCGATCCAGTAGATCTAATCGCACTTGAAGGAGGCAACACGTCGAGCGTTGCCGATCTTTACATTGAACGGTGTATTGTCAAATATGCAGGCTACTTCGGAACAAGGCGCGGGCAGCCGTTTGTGGATAACAGCGGATACAAGATTCAGCTTACTACCGGTGGCCCACTAGGATTTGTTGAGGCAATTGCAATTGCAACACCAGCTTCCAACATGAGTCCTGCCGTCGTTTGGTATTACTGGAGCGGATGGAACAATCTACCGCTTAGCGTCTGCGACTGATTGTCCCAAGTGCAAGAACTCCTTGGGCGACAGCAAGAACCCCCTCTTGAAGGCTTTTGGCGGTTGACAGGATGGATTGGGCAAGTTGGCTCATGACGCGGATTTCTTGTCAGAAATTTATATTGGTTTCTGATATTCAGCAACCCAAAAACTCCGTTCAGCGCCCTTGCAAATGGGTGATCTTGGAATACGTTGGCGATATGGCATCGTGCTGGCGCCTGGCTTCGATGATTCGACGTAAAAGCGCCTCTCGGCGGTTCTGGACACAACGCAGGTCTTTGGTCGTCGCCGACAAGGCCAGTTAGCACTTAAAGGAATCCGCCAAGTCAAACCAGGGTGCTGGAACGCGCAAATGCAAGGTGGTGCACACCCAGCGATGGACGTCCCGCACTACAAGAGCCGTGTACCGGGCAGCCGCCCGCGGCGCGCGGGCGCGGCAACAGAAAAGAGTGGCACCTGTGAACGGGACTGCAATCATGGCTTGCTCACGCGATGGCACGCAACAATCGGCGCAAGGCGATGACAAACTGTTCCGGTCTCAAGGGAGTGGAGGTCAACAGCCCCTGGTTCACTGTATGCAGCGCTTGCTCTATGTCCCTTGGACTGGCCAAAAGTGCCTGTAGCCCATCGGGAGCAGAGGCCAGCAACCGAACCGCGTCCACGGACGCCCATTCGTTGAGGGCTTGGCGCCAGATCGGTTTCCAGCCTTCCAAGGCATTCTCATCGTGCAAATCTGCAAGATAGGCCATTGCAACCACCCGACCCAAATCTTTGTTGGCGCGTTTGATACTCCGCCCCGCAAAGCGCTGGCTCATGACGGCCTCCCCTATCACCGGGTGGTGCAACACATTGGCCAGCGCCATCATCTCTGGCAAGGCGACACGGAGGCCAAACTCTGACCGGCTGGGCTGGAACTGGGTCAGTCCCAGATACGCAAAACTGGGCAGCGCAAAGTGCCCGCTTGGGGTCTGTAGGCGACGCATGGCCTTGCCGCTGGTGTTGACTGCTGGCGCCACGGTGGGTGGAGCACCCAGCAATTCAAGGAACCAGGTGGCGTTACCTGGTAGCTGCAAGCGGACCACCGCCAGACGATCATCCGGCGTGTCCACGGTTCCTGGCAGATCGTAGCCTGGCAAGGCTTGCGGCCGCCACCCCGCATCCTGCAATCCTTCCGCCACCCCTGCCGCAGACACCGTTGCGCGCGCATAGGGCGCCACCATGGCGTCCACGTCCTTGGTGCGTATCACCTGGGCACGGTCGCGCAACAACTGGTAGCTGGCGGCCAAGCTGCCGACGATGATGATGTCGCCGCGCAAGACTTCTGGAATGGCTTGTGCTACTTGCTCAAGCACGTCTCTCGGGGTTATCGGCTCGTCCATTCCAGATCCCTCAATGCATTGGACACCCCGCCGGGTGCAATATGGTTGATCAAATTCTCGACCTGGTGGATGAGGTGGGCATCCCACAGGTGCACCATGCACTCCAACGCGTCGGCCCACACCGCGCCATCGCCGGTTTCAAACAGGCTAAACGGTCTGTTCACAAAATGCACCATGACATTGGCATACGCCCCCGGCGTGTCATCGCGCACCAGTCCCGGGTCCAGTTCTGCTACGAAGGACAAGTCGGACGATGGGCTTCCGTGCACGACGATATCCAGGTGGGGAGCCCCCGTGATGTCCAGCGCCGGATAGTGGTGCATCGCGCCCAGAACGCCCCCTACCGCTACATCGCTGCGTTGGAGTTTGGCCAGCTCTCTTGCCAACTTCTCGGGGGACCGCGGTGAACCCGAGCGATCAACGAATTTCACCGCCGGGCTATCGGTCGACAGGGTCAGCCATTTTTGCCACGCATCGGCGGTAAAACCAGAGAGGCTGACGCGGCGATCTTCGTCGCGGTGCAAACACGTGGGATCAATCGTCTTCAAGGCCGCGTACACCGTGGGAAGGCTCGCCCCTGAGAGCTCTGCCAGTTCTGCGATTCTCACGGCTTCCATGTGGTTGATCCAACGGTAGAGCAGCTGACCGACGACGGCCTCTCGCGACGACGTGGTGGGTTTTGCCATCAGAGCGTCGATGACCTTTTGGGTGAGGACAGCCAAGCATTCTTCGGGCACGCCGGGTAGCTGTGAGGCCCTTAGGTCTGCTGGCACACGCACATTCACGACCTGGATACGGTCGCGCAGATCAGGCCTGGTGACCCGTTTGATATCCTGGACCTCACGCTCCAATCGTTGGCGTGTAAACCCACTCCCAAACAACAGGCACAGAAAGTTCTTTGGCTGACTGTCGCTGTCCATGGCATAGAGCGCCTCCAGTAGCACGGAGCGTAGATCGCGCGCCGTGCGCATCCCCTTTGTCACCTGGACGATGGTGGGTTGTCCATCCCCCACATTAGAGGCGTGCCAATCAAAGTAGGCGCTGGTCATAAAGACGCATCTTTCATTTAAAGCGCATCTTAACTTATAGGCGCATCTTTAGCAAGAACCGGTATTCATACCTGAGCGCTTCTGGATTCCCACCTGAGGAACGCCCCGATGCGCAGTAACTTGCCAAACCATCTGGACCCGGCCACCGGACAGCCATGTCAGTGAAAGCGACTTCTGGGTCACCCTGGGTCTGGCCGTCGGATTTCGCTACGCATCCACCCGTGCCACCCGCAGCGACAGACGGCGCTCCCTGACGGAGTTCTTGATTGCCACTGCCTCAGCCTGCCAAAGCAACTTCGTAGCCTTGCTGGTGGATGAGGCGCAGGCCATGACGTTTCGTGAATGGAACTGGTTGCTTGGGCTGCAAAATGCCATGGATTGGGAGGGCTACCGGATCAGCGTTCTCCATCGCCTCGCACCAGATGGACTACACCTATGAGCTTCTGGGCAGGGCATCATGACTCTGTTCGTCTATGGATCGCGCTGGATCAGCGCCTCTGGCGCTTATGGCATTTTTGCGGTTAGTTGGAAATGTTGCTGAACAGGATATTTCACCGGACGTCACTGTCTTGGACATTGCGCTACTGGAGGTACACCGCGAGCCGCAATGGAGTCTGGGCATCACTGTCAGCAATGAACTGACTCTATTCTTAGACCCCGGTTCTGCAACTGCCGACAGGAAATAGTGGTTGTACTGATTCCACCGTTTCCTGGAGCATTGGGCATGGTGCGATTGCTTTTGCTGACACCAGTTTAGACCACACCGGCTGTCAATGGAGATCGGCGGCCGCCCCGCAACACTTCTTGAATTTCTTTCCGCTGCCGCAAGGGCATGGATCATTGCGCCCTACTTTTGTCCGCAAGGCGTGGCCACTTCGCACTCATAGAGGGCCTGGCGGTACGGCAACCAGTGCTCGTACATGGCGACTACCGCCTCCGGAATTTGCAGGGCGAGTTTGCCACGCATGGCTGGCGTCTTGGTCAAAGCATCCTGCTCCGGCACGAAGTCATCTTCCCCCAACAATCCAATCGGCCGATACCAGGCCTGCCCCTGCGGGGTATCCAACAATGGCTGCCACTCGCGCTGACACAACTTCACGCCGTCGCAAAACCCATTGGCCCAACCCTCGGCATCATCGTACTGTTTTCCCCGGTACTCTTGCGCGTTCCACAGCGGGTACATCTCCCGTGGCAGATCCTCCAATGCGGCGATGATGCTGTTGAACAACCGCATGATCAGTTCCAGAATGCGGTTGAGCTTTTCCATACTCTCCACCGGCGGCATCATGCTGCCGCCTTCGCCCCAGATACTGGGCATCCACTGTCGGGGATGCAGCGTTATCGGCCCGATTGCAATGGCATGCAGATATCCATCCAGCGCGTCCAAGGTCATGGACTCATAGCAGTCCACCTCATAGAGCACGAAGTTGTCGAGCTCTTACAGTTCCTCATCCGACAGTGGGCTAAACGGGGTGGTCATTGTGGAAGTAGCAATTGCTGTTCGGCGTATGAAGGGCGCCTGTTCTCGCCGTCCAACCAAATCCAGCAAGTCGAGACAGGGGCCGAGATGCTCACAGGGTCGCGGGTTTGATGTCCCAGCTTTTGATAACCCCTTTGACGCGGGTCTCACCGTTCGGCACCAAGTTGAAGAGATCCGCTTTGGCCCATCGCAATGCGTCCAGGCAGATCAGCATGTCATCGCCGATGGCGACGTCCAGGCCCCTCAAATCGTACAGATCGAATGGGTAGGCCCTGCCATTAAAGGTAGCGGCGATAAATCGTGAAACGCGTCTTGCCTGTCCTGTGTCGCTGTTTTCGGCAATCTCCAGCAGGCGCGCAAAAGCGTGTGCTGCCTGCGCCTGAACGACGGTGGCCCGGCGCGACCACTCGTGTTCATCTGCGACTTGCTTTGCAATGATCGCCTCCAAATCAACCTCGGGAGCTTTTTGCGGCTTCGATAAAGTCATCTTGATTTCCTTTGTGCACAATTATCGAATAGGTGGCTGGTTTTCATCGTGATCGATGGTGCGGCCAACCTGAGCGCACCGGGACAGATTTTTTCCGATGACATGGGGGCATTTCCATTGAAGGCGTTGTCAGGCCTATTCAAACCGCAACCCGGCGCTTCATCCCCCGGACAGCCCGGATCTTGCGCGCCAGTTCCTGCGTCGAATAGATCGACGTCGTGTCGATACTGGCGTGCCCGGCCAGCTCACTGGCCACTTCAATCGGCACCCCGTCCACCAGTGCCTGGCGCACAAAGGTGTGGCGCATCCAATGCGTACTGGCCTTCTCAAACCGTTTCTCGTCCAGCCCTGCGCCTGCGGCTGACTTGGCCGCTTGGCGGAAGAAGCGTTTGAGCACGGCGTAGATCCCGGATGCCGAGAGGGCTGAACCCGCGTGCTCGGTTGCCGCGGTCGTTGAGGCTGTAAAAAAACATCTCCTGGCACGACGCTTGCAGTCCATCCGGCCAAGGAGATCGCAACCATGGCCCGCTACAAACCTCAAGACCATAACAGCCTGCTGCTACCGGTGGTCTTGTCCGAGCAAATCATCCCCGGCAGCTTTGTCTTCGCACTGAACTACCTGGTCGATCACGAACTCGACCTTAAGCCCCTGGACGCCAAGTTCAAGAACGACGAAGTGGGTGCCAGTGCCTACGCACCCTCGCATCATGCTCAAGATCGTGCTGCTGGCCTACAGCCAGGGTTTGATCTCCAGCCGGACCATCGAACAGGCCTGCCAGCGCAACGTCCAGTTCATCGCCATCAGCGGCGACAGCCAGCCCAGCCACACCCACATCGCCAAGTTCGTGGCCAACCTCAGCACCCAGATCAAACCCCTGTTCAGCCAAGTCCTGATGACCTGCGATGCCCAGGGGCTGATTGGCCGCGACATGTTCGCCATCGACGGCGTCAAGCTCCCCAGCAACGCCAGCAAAGAACGCAGCGGTACCCATGAAGAACTGCGCCACCGCGCGGATCGACTGGAGAAGGCTGCCGACAAGATCATGGCCCTGCACCAAGCTCAAGACAAGCGCGGCAGCGACGAGGCCATAGAGTCCAAGCACCAAGCCCGCATCGAGGCCCTGCGCAAGGAAGCACAACGCACCAGAGAGTTTTTGGCAACTGCACCCCAACGCCAAGGCAGCAAAGGCAAGGAACTCAAGACCAACATCACCGATCCACAGAGCGCCAAGATGGCCACATCCAAGGGAGTGATTCAGGGCTATGCAGCGCAGGCTGCGGTGGACAGCGCCAACCAAGTCATCGTGGCGGCCGATGTCATTGGCTCAGGCTCCGAGCAGGCCATGCTCTCTCCCATGATTGAGCAAGCATCGGCCTACCGTACACCCGACACCCTGATCACAGCCGATGCCGGTTACCACAGCGATGCCAACATCGCGCAATTGCAGAAACAGAACATCCCTGCCATGGCTGCCGACAACCAGATGCGCAGCCGCGATGAACGTTTCGAGTCCCAGGACAAGTACAAAGGCAAGCCCGATCCACTGGCCCAGAAGAAGGCCACAGGCCAGCCCAAAGAGGTCAAGCGCTTTGGCCCCAAAGACTTCACATTCAACGATGACAACACTGCCACGTGTCCTGCAGCTAAATTGATGACCAGTTCTGGCACCGTCTACATAAGCTCCCGGGGTTTGCACTACCAGACGTATGCCGCCAAAGAGGTGGACTGCAATGCGTGCAAACTCAGCAAGCAATGCCTCAAAGACCCGCTCAAGCCCAATGACGGCAGAGGTCGCCAAGTCACTCGCTTTGTACCCAAAGTCAAAGACCCGACCCACCCGCATTGGAACGGTAGAGCCAGTGTTTGGCAACATCCGCCACAACAAGCGACTGACACGTTTGAACCACCGGGGCCGCGCCAAGGTCAACACGCAGTGGAACCTGTACTGCATGGTGCACAACATTGAGAGGCTATCGAAGACGAATCTGGGATACCAGAGTGTTCAATAGAGGGGCCATAAGGGCCTGGAGACGCTATCAGACGCCAAAGGGAGCGAAATTGCGGCACACTTTGCACATGAACGCCAAATTCTTGAAATCCAATCCGCGAATCCTGCACAGCCGAAATGGCGGGTGTGGGAATTGGATTTTTTTACAGCCTCGTTACGAGCTCACCACCCTGCCCTTTTCTCCATTGCGGTACCGACGCACCCAGGGTACGGATCAACGGCAGGTTGTCCTTGTCGGCCGCGCCCTTGTCCTCATCCCGAAACTCTCCGCCATGCAGTCCCAAAAGCTGGACCACATCCGGGTTGAGCGGAATCTCACGCGTCTTGTTGCGCTTTCCGGTAACTTGGTAAAGCAACGCACACGATACTAGGCGTCAGCAATCTTCGCCTCCAGCCAGCAACCCTCGAAACTGTAGCTCGTCTTACGGTCTGAATTGACGATTCTGAGAAAGCCAGTTGTGTATTGCTCGGTGGTCATTGAGAGCACGTTCGCACCCGGGAGGCGAAATTTCGATGTTGTTCTGACGCCAGTGTTCCTGGCCACACTTCGATCGCATGTGACTCCGGTGTGGCAGCGGGCATCTTCTGCGTCGCGATAGTCAACCTGTCGAACCTTGGAGGGCTCGATGGGTTCGCCAAGTGCACCAAGCGCAGTTGAGTGGATGCTATCGAGCGCAGAGCATGAGCTTCTCATTTGTCCCAGAGTTTGGTTGTTCACCAAGTTCTCCGGCCGATCTGCTTCATATCGAACCATGGTCACACCCCGTGAAAAGCTGTGATGGACGCTGTAAGAAATCGACGAGAGTTGATCGGAGCGAAAGTAGTACTTCGCGACAACCGGATGTTGAAACAAGCTGGGTTCATACTTGGCGTAATACCCCGAGGTATCGTTGCCCCATGAAATATCGCGCCCCGCTGTAAGTTTTTGGAACTCGGCCCGGGGCATGGCTAGTCGTACGCCCAAGGAGTCAATTTCAAGACGGCCGCTGGATGCTGGCCCGGGCGACTTTGGAAGAAGCAAGTCGATGACGCGATCAATATAAGGTTGCATGCACTTTCGTGCTTCCGATGCCTGCTGCGCAGACAACGTGCTCAGCGAAGCGTTTAGGCCATCGACCAATCCGCGAGCCTCAGACTTCGTGATCGTTATTTGCGCACTTGCGTTCGCGCCCAGTTTCTTGAGCGCCAATCCTGCACTTGCGTCACCGGTCGTCACCAATGAGTACTTCTCGCCGCCCGCGACGCAAAAGAGAACAATTACGTCTATCGCAGACTTGACGTTCTGCGGTTGAGGCTGGGCTGTAGTGACGCCCGGCACCGAAGATAGAGCGACAAGTACAGCGGCTAGTCGAAAAGAAGTCATGTGTTGTCCCTTCTTGAAAGAGGCGCCCGCAAGTCATAGCTGAGTGCAAGCACAATGCAAACGGAAAGCCTAACTTGATGTAGCCGAGCGCTGTTGCCGCCAGCCATCTATCTGGCTCCACCAATCAGTCTCTTCAGATTGTCCCAGGTCCAATCGTAAATTTTGTCAGTGAGTTTGGCTCCGGTCGGCCTAGTGCATCCCCCGCTGGAATAAGCAGCAAGTAAGAAGTAAGGTTTGTTTAGCTCCTGCGCGATTGCAATTTCATGGGAGACCCCCGTAGCTGTGGCCATATTCTTGCCACACAAGACGCAAACGACATCCACATTTGCCATCTTGGCTTTGATCTTGGCTTTCCAGTCGCCCGTGAGGTGCTCTTTCGATGACCAGTCAGCCAACTCAAAAGGGGAGTCCGGATTCTTGGCCTGTCCAACCAACAAATGCTTCTGCCCTTCATCGTGGTCGAAGTCAAAGCTTATGAACACGCGAGTTTTTGCCATATACAGCCTCCCCATTTTTTGCGAGTGTAACCGCAAGTTACATATGGATAAAACTGGCGCTAAATGGGTTCGCGCAAGTTTTAGGGTGACTTCCGTGCTACGCGTGATTGATGTTAGAGCCGACGTTGTTTTGACCCACATACCAGCGCCAACGGCTTCCTACTGAAGATGCTGAACCAGCCCATGGCGTGTCTTCAGCCAAACGTGACCGTCATTGAATCACCGTCCACGTCGGGATACTGCGCCCGGTACTTTAGCTCCCGCTGCAAATTTGTATCTGCCCATTCGGCGTTGTGCGCGGACCGGTAGTTGAAGTACAACGTGATGTCATCGCGCTCGGAACGGGCAATCAGTCGTCGTATCGCCTCCTGATCGGGATGACCAAACTGTGCTCCGTTGGAGCTGATCAGGAACCGTGGACAGTCGATCAGCGACATCAATTCGTCCGTCGTATTGCCTTTGCTGCCATGGTGCGCGACCTTGACCGCATCGACAACGAGGCGCTCCTGGCCACGCTCTTTCAGCAAGCGCCGGATTGAAGCGCAAACGGCGTCGGGGTGTGCATCGGCCAGGAAGAGGCAGCTTCTATTTGCGAACTCCGCAAGGAAGGCGATGCTTGATCCGTTGGCCGCGGCTTGATCCGGGCGGGATTGCTTCTCCAACAAGGCATCAAGCGTCGGTGTCGAGCCGAGCAATTTTTGTCCCGGTAGGTAGCGCTTCTGCTTTGACAAGGCTGTCCAAGCACCATCCAGATCGCCGGGATCAATGGCATCCCCCAAGTCTCCTTGCCAGGCCTTGCGCATCGCCTCTAGCTTGCCAGGTGTTGGCGAGAGCAGTGTCAAGACCATGTCCCCAGCGAGCTTTTTCTGGGGTAGCACACCATGGTCCGGCACACACACCGCCTGACCTTGAAACGCGCCGTTCCAGACCTCGGGTGAAAGCCGGCGCGCCAGCAACGCACTGAAATACTCGCCCTGCTTGCCCCCAAGGATTTGATTCGTGGGCTCAAGGTGACGCCAGCCGTTAAACCACACATCCTTGACCACAAAGGGCCAAGGCGGTGGGTTGGCAAAGAGTCGAATCAGGCCGTCCACATGGTCGGTGTCCACGTGACTAAGCACCGCCAACTCAAAGCGCTTGTCTCCGGCTGGTAGCTGCGCGACGCGAGCCTCCAGCGAGGCATAGGCACCGATCGGGCCACCGTCGATCAGCATCCGGCGCGTGCGTGCGTTATCCCCCCATTCGACAAAAAGGCAGTCGCCGTGCAGAGCCGGTAGCATCTCCACACGCAAAAAAACTGCACTCATAACAACTCCTTGTCAGAATCAAAGTCGCCAGTCGGCATCACCGAACGCCACTACGCACAAAGCCATCGGCACGCTATCAAGCAGTGCCCTTCGCTTCGCATCACGGATAACCTCCCCGATGCGCGCTTTCGAGTCAGGCTCGCAGGCCACCATGGCCTCGACGATGGCCCGCCCAACGCGCACGGCATGGGGTCCGAACACGGTGGCGATGGTCGAGATAACCACCGCCGCACCTGCTTGACGGAAGTAACGGACATGGCTGGAGAAATCCTGCGCAGTGCTCGCCACATCGCAGCCGAGTAAGAAAACAACCGGTGGTGGACCTTCGCCCACGCGCACATATTCAGGTGGAAGGCGCAGAGTGGAGAGCTTCTTGCCGCCGATCTCAAGCAGGATATCCTCTTCCTTACCCTCGTTATGCGGAAATGCGATCAGCATCGCGGGTGCCTGCAGCCGAACTTCCAACAGCCATTCATCCCAGTTGTTCACTACGGGGACCTTGCGCTGCATCGTTGCCTGCAACTGCTCGACAAAGGGCGCTACATCGCTGCGCTCAACCGCCACGCTGTGGGCGATGAGTGCGCCAGAGCGCAAGTTCAGTTGCCGCCGCTCATCGGCCGCCTCGGCCCGCAGCACAATCTCGGCTTGCTGCGGACGCTCGGCACGAATGTCGAAAACATGTCGCTCAATCACCTTACGCAAGCCCCAGAAACCCATGGGGCAGACGTGACCCAGAGGGTCGTCTAAGCGTCCACACGTGGCCGGGCATTTCCCCGCTTGCAGTGCCTTGCGATGATCCGGACAAAGGCTTGCTCCCTCCCTGGGAGGGTTGAAGTCGTACATGAACTCCAACGGGATGACGGTATCAGCGCGCGCGTTCACGACTTGTAGATACTGGATTGACTCGTCGCCGACGTCAAAACCCTCAGTCGCCAGCGGGCGCAACTGGTCGAGATAGAGCTTCGAATACAGATCGCTTCCAACTCGGGCCAATTGCACCATGAGCTTGGGATTTTCGCCTTGGTCCAGTCCGTCAGCGTGGTCCTGCACGCTCAGTGCGACATCGGAGATGAGCTGGTTGAGCCTACGCATCGGCGTTTCCAGGCCCTGCAAATCGGTCGCCCAGGCACGCTTGCCCACCACCGCCGTCGCGCGTGGCGTGCCGTCGTCCGCATGATTGAGCACCAACGCCATGTCAAAGTGGCGACGACTGCCGAGGTCGGACCAGTCGTGGCGCACGTGGAGTTCTTCATCCAGCACAATGCCCGGCCCGGCCTCGGGCAACTCACCAGTCTTTGCAGCGACCGTGGCGCGCAGCAACAAGGTCTGCAAAACGCGCCCGCGATGCAGTATGCAGACGCGGGCTTCAAATGCGCCTTCGAAACGCGGAGTGAAAGTGAAGCTGGCGGCCTCGCTGTCGCCGGCCGGAGGCAGGTGGACTTCACGCAGCTTGGGTTGCTCGAACTGGCGTGGTTCGTGAAACATCACCTGAAGTGTGTGACCATTTGGATCGAAAGGCAGCTTGTCTTCGGGGAAAGGATGGGGGGCCATCACCGCCTCATCACGACGCGGTCCGATGGTTATCTTGACCAACACCGCGCGCCCGACCTGATAGCCGCGACGTTCGTCCACCAAGTGGTCGTCCAGCTTGACAAAACTCTCCTGGCGTACATAGCGCGGCACCTTTCCGGTCTCCTGCACGCGCTGTGCATTAATCTCCCGCGCCAGCTCGCTGATCGCCGATGCCTCAGCACTTTCGCGCGAGTAGGTATAGCCGCGCTGCATTTTTTCCAGCGCATCGGCCACTTCAGGCGCCGACCCGCTGAAGCTCGACCCGCTCGGGCCGCTGCGTAACCATGGCGAAGAGCGTGCACGCAAGTTCGACAATCCAAGCGTCACGGCAGAAGGCATGCTCAGTCCGATCTGCACATTCGGGCTCAATTGCCGCAGATCCTGCGAAACCCGGCCCAGCATTGCGTCCAGGCGACTGACCTTTAGCAAGTCACGATTGAGCATCAACAGCGCTCCGGGCCAGGCACTCGCCAGTGCCACGTCCATCGAGCGGTTGTGCGTAAGCGCGTAAGCCAACTGCCTGACTTGCTGAGCAAAGTCCGGCACTGACACTGTCGAACGCGCCATCACCACGCCTTCAGCGCTCACTTGCGCTGCGAGCGCTCGCGCCAAGGCTTCTGTTTTGTCGGGAGCAGCGCAACCCGAGCCGGCGACGATTATCAGACTGGCTCGTAACTGCACCTGACTCGTGAGCAATCGAATTAGGGCTTCGGGAAGGCTAGCACTTATGACCAACACTTCGGCGCTGTGTAGGCCGCGCTGCAGTTCGGCAAAGCGAAACGGCCAGTAAGGCGCCTGGCCGTCCTGGAACTGGGCGAAATGGGGTGCTAGTGGATCGCCCGGAACAGTGACGATGTGGAAGGGCCAACTCCAGTCAATGCGGCCATCCGAAGCAAAGGCCTCTTCAAGGAACACACTGGCCGCGCCAACACCGGGATCCAATAGCAGGTCCACGGCGTCGTGCGGAAAAGGGCGATTCCGAGGACCGTTGTTCACCGCGATGCGCAAGGCACTTCTTCCATGCCGATCAAGCAGCAGTCGCCACGTCTCCAATAGAAACTTCGCTCCTAGCGGTGCCAAGTAGTCAGGCAAATCCGGGAGCAATTTCCACTGAATTTCCCAGTGCAACAGACCTTCCTGTTCCGCGGCGAAGTCCGAAAGGTGTTCCACAGCCATCTGTACTGTGGCGTCCCGGTACCACAGACGGTTCACCCATAAGAGTGCGCCCATGGCGGCAAAGGCCAATGGGAACTCATCGTCAGTGAGTTCAAGACTCCAGATACTCAGTAGGCCTCTATCCATAGTTGACTTCAGCAAGGTGGAAGGGGCCGCCTCAAAGAATCAGCTCGCTCGCGTAGGAAGTGATCCGCGCCTTGCACAAGGCCGCACCATGCCGCGTCAGCACTGCCATCTCTTCGTCAGAAAGTTTGCTTAAATTGGTTGAGATGCTGCTGGAGAAAGCCGCATCACCGGCCCTGGCTTCGCCGTTGCGGCTGTCGATAGAGAACCACATCGGCTTGGGGCCCATCTTGGCAAGATGGCGGTGCTGCAAGCGGTCGAACTCCAGGCCGCGAATCTGTTCCATCATGATGTCAAGGCCGGCTTTTAGAACGATCGCACCGGATTCAGTGGGCTGTATGTCAGTGGTGAAGGGCTTGCCGCCGTCACTCACTATTACGTAGTCCAACGCATTACGACTACGCAACAGGGGGTTCACCGCCATGTTGTCGTATATCCCGCCATCGGTGAGCGTCACGTACTCAACAGCTTGGCCGGGCGCATACACGTCTGCGTCCAAGCGCAGCGGCGGAAAGACAGGCGGAAAAGCCGAGGACGCAGCCACAGCCCGGCTAATGGGGAACCCGGGCGCGTCCACCACGCCCAACTCGTGCTCGCCCATCTCTGCCGGCTGCCCCCCGCCCGCAACGAAGAAAAACATATTGCCAGTTGAGAGATTGGTCGCATTGAAGTAAATGCGCGGGCCATTACTCAGCGACAATAGCGACTTGCCACCAAAAATGTCCCGATCATACGAATCCGCTAGCTTATCTAGTCGACCGTGGAAAGGATCCAGCAATCCGCCAATGACCGAGGAAACGGCGATTGATCGAGTTCGCAGATAGGTGTCAAGCAGCTTCAACCGATCCGCCGAGTTCCAGTTGGATGCGACTGCGCCCCCTGCGATGCTTCCACCACTGACGCAGGTGAAAAGATCTATCTTGTCGAGGAGATTCATCTCCTGCAGTTGCTGCATCACGCCAAGATGGAAGGCGGCGGCACGAAAGCCCCCACCCGACAGTGCTAAGCCAATACGCTTGACGACTCCTTCGATTTTTATCGACATGGTATTCCCTTTCAGCTATCGAACAGGTTCTAGCACAGTGGGACAACACCGCAAGTACGAAACCAAAAAAGGAAGATATGGCCCATTGTCGAAGCATTCTCTTTTCCTTAGTATTTCTTGGCAATCCCATAAAGGAGGGAGAGGGTAAATACGGGGATAAGCGGAACATGAGGTCAATCTCCTGTGGGCGCAAAAAGGCGAACCGCTTCGTCCAGTCAGTTCATCGCTATCGAGGCTCAACACCACCAAGAAATCTAGTTCGGTTGGCTATGCCGTTGGTGCCGACCCGATTTTGACCCACCTACCGAGAATTCATTGACCTAGTCCTGCACATCAAAATCGTTGCATTGCAAGGGATGCGTCACGGACCTTTGTGGTGGATCAGTTTCGATACCAGGGTCAAATCGCGTAGACGAGAACACAAATATCCGCTCCTGGCTCTCTTATCGCCGTTCCAAACTCCTTAGCGCAGAGTCATCGTTGGAACCCACTCAAATTTGGGTAGGTACTCCGTCTGCCCCCATTTCAAGTGGGTTGGACCGAATCAACTTCCATGCAATGATATGGTGTCGCAGATGCGTTTGGCTCAACCAACACCGCTCAATGAAGGGATCGTGAATGTTCCGGAACAACGATACCGGTGTCCCACAACAAGAGACCCCTGGGGCGATCGAGACGCGACAAGTTGAAGCTATAGTTCCCAGTGGCAACCATTACCTTCGCCTGTTGCATAGTTTTTTTGGAAAGGATGTTTTCCTCTCCTATTCGCGTGCCGATGGCGCGGCCTATGCCCTCGCGCTGGCTGCACAGCTTTCCGAACGCGGTTTTGCCTGTGTAATCGATCAATGGGGCATGACCACTCCAAGCCTACGCACGCCTGAGCGTGTGCGTCGACTTCTTCGCAACTGCCGGGCCTTTGTCGTCGTGGGCACGCGAGCCTCAGGCGAGTCACCTCACGTCACTGCTGAAATCGAAGAATTCATTAGGACGCCAGGTATGATCATTCCGATTGATCTACACGGAAAGATACGTGAGGCGCGTTGGTGGCCCCTGATCGACGGGCTTCCGATTGCGGTCGAGGCTGGTGGGGCCGACGCAGCGCGACCTAGCGTCCATGTGATCGAGCGCCTCACGAATGCAATGACATTCCGCCGCCGCGACGAACACCTGCGTCGAATAGCGTTTGCGACAGCTTTGATATTGGTACTAATGGTGGCTGGCATTGGGCTCCTCGGCGTGGCCAGCCATGACCTGGCTTCCGACAATGCATCTGCGAACGCGGCGCTCGACAGGAGCCACGGCGAGCTTCAAGTCATCAGCGCGCGGGCCGAACATGCGGCCCAAAACCTCAAGACCACCTCAGATGAACTCGCCGCACAAAAGACAGCGCTCCACACGGCGTCAGTGCAAGCTCAGCGCGCGAACGAAGCGGCAAGTGCAGCTCAGGATCGCGCCAGAACCGCGACGAAGCTGGCCGACCAACAACAGCAACTTGCTCGACACCTCTCGGCAGAGAATCTCCTCAACGCAGCTCGTGCGCGCATTGGCAACGATCCGGCGCTTGCCGCACGCCTGGCTGGCGCAGCTAGCCACATCGAACCTAGCCTCAAGGTCAGAGATGTACTTGTCCAAGCGGCGGTCTCGGGCCCGGCTTGGAACAGGTTTCCACCATTTCCGGCTGCGGAATATAACGGGCAACTGACGTCAAGAAGCGACCAAATGGTGCTCCAGTTCGCAAGTGACCCGGGTATCGCCAATGTTGCCCGAATAGATCCGGACCAGCCCTATCGCGTCCTAATTCTTAATGTCGACTCTGGAAGAACGATTCGATCTTTGCGGTTGCGCCCGGGGGAGACCATAGCCGAAGCCGAGCCCCTGGCCCGAAAGCTCCTCATACTGCAGCGACCAACCAAGGTTGGCTTTCAAATCCGAGCCTTTGCTTTCGAGGACTTGGTTACCGAGACGCCCACCGTGAACGCTCAACTCGAACAGGTTCTGCGATCAATCGATTGCGCGGGTGGCGACTGGCCTTGCGCCCTGCTAGGATTGGACGGGGACCTTTCGGTCATGCCTGCGCACGGGCAAGCCGCGAGAGCTGTCAATCTCGGCAGTTTCCCAAATGCTGATCGTGTACGCATCCATCCCTCAGGAAAGTCCGTGGCTGTCATCGGCAACGGAAAGATCGTCTGGACCTCCATCGTAGAATCGAGCGGTTCGAAACGCACGACGCTGAGCTTCAATGCGACCACTGGGTATCCATACGAGGATACGCCTCTCCCTTGGCTTAGATGGGGACCAGAACCTCATCATTTGCTCGTGGCCGAACCCACTGACCCGCCTGTGGAGCATCGGCAAGTCGAGAAGATCTCGCTCTGGGCGATCGACGCTGCGAAAGGGAGTCGTCAGCGTCTTCAAGATTGGGACATGCAATTTAACGGGCTTGCAATGCCGGTGTTCCAAACTGACGCCACTGCAAAGCGCGTAGCTTGGAGTAGCATGGTCCGCAACTCCGGCAGCCGCCTTGAACTGGTCACGCTGGACTGGCAACCAGCTGCAGGCCAGATTGTCACAGCTTCTCGACCCCCGAATGGTGTACTTAGAGGCGCAGTTGGCTCCCAGACGGAGTACTCCGTACAAGTCGCGTCCATAGCACCAAACGGTAGTTATGTTGTCGTTGGCGCCGACCGCCGCGGGCTTTCAGGAACGCAGTTCGGTTTTGGCGTACTTGAGAGCTGGAACCTACATCCGCTGGACATGAAGTCCAGCCTTCGACCCGAATCCCTTGAGCTTCCCTTGATTGGCAAGCGTCATGTAAAGAGAATTATCTATTCGGCCGACTCCCGCCGCATCGCGGTCCTTGACGCCACTGCCGGCGTGACTGTGTTCAAGGTCCGCAATGAGGAGGGCCCCGCTCTTCAAGAAGGACTCAGGCTACAGGAAGGTCTACTGAACCGGCTTGAGGCGAAGACAGTGCGTATTGACGATACCAGCCAAACCTGGATGACAGACTATGGGGATGGTGATCGCAGAATTTATGACCTTGCAACCGGCAAGGAAACTCGTGTGCCTGGAGATGCTCGTTGCGGGACCCCTCTCACCGCCCAGCGCGACGGCCCCGTAACAACCCTTATCACTACAGAGTGCGTGCTTCATGTAAAGGCCGGGCAGGTTGTTAGACAGATTCGGCTACCCTTTGTGACAGCTTCGGCGGTCATCAATCGAAATCTGATTTCATCGATTGGAGCGAATAAGGTTGCATTTCTACGGATAACGGATTTGCGACTTCTTGGGGTGGCGTCGTTGCCTGACCTTGAGGAAATAACGGAGGGATTTCGCGAATCAGGCAGCAGGTTCAGTGCGCCAAACACTTCAGCCTACTTCCCCACGCTTTCGGAAAATAGTCGAGAAATCTCGTTCCTGCGGCTGACCAGTACTCATGTTCTGGAGCGATGGTCGGCAACGATCCCTGCGGCGGGAGAAGCCATAGATCTCCACCGAGTGTGGGCGGTGTCGTTCCCAAAAAGTGAATGGACTTCGGTACGCGCACTACCGAGCGCGGACACCCTCTTTGCGCTTTTCGGGGACAACGACCCGAATGCCAAACCGCGGCTTTTCCAGGTTCGCTTGCAGGACGGCATCATCACCGAACACCTACGCATGCCCGAAGTGGCTGGTCGGCTCTTTGAGGTGGCAGCGGTTGGGCAGCTTGACGCCGACACTAACTACATCGTCTTTCGTCTATACCCAAGCCGTCTGGCAGTTTTCTCCTGGCGCGCTACAGGTGGAGCGCCGCTGCACTCGTTCTATTTGTCGCCGACCGAGACACTGTCTACTAATGATGTTCTCGGCGTTCAGCCCTACGGCGATGACAAGTTATTGTTCGTTAAATCGGGAGGCAAACAGCTGGCGTACTCCATGCGGACCGGTCACCCCGTCTGGCAAGATCGTGTGGATCTGAATTTCCCATCGCTGCCACTCGAACGGGTTGGCAACGCATGGAAAATCACGAACCAGGCAGGCGTGAAGTCGGTCGTCGACAGAATCCAGTCCGGGGGAGGAGAAACAGTCGACGCAATCACCCGGATCGCTCTCCCGCCCCAGATGCTCGCAGAGATCCTTGGCGAAGGTCGTCCCACTATTGATAAATAGGGCCTGCACCGCATTTAATCGAGTGATCTATGCCCACGCAGCTTAACGACGAAGGCATACGTCGGAGTTTGCTGAGGGCTCACCGCGTGCTTACCCGCAATCTGCAGAATCCGGCAAACAAGCGCAACATCCTGTGTGATGCCAAACTCAAAACCGTGCTGGGCAAGCCGGAAGTGACCATGTTTGAACTCACCTGACTTGCCGGAAAACATTTCACTTGACCAGAACAGTGTGTAGTCGTTGAATGCACGGTTTACCAGTGGCAAATTCGAAAGGCTTATGTCAAAGCTTTGAGATGAGGCACGGTTTCCCACAAAGTAACAGATTCCCTTTCGTGGATCGCCGATTTACAACGCGGTTGACTTTAGCTCGTAGAGCACATCCAGCGCAGTAGCCGGGTCCAATGGCAAGGTGGATACTTTGTCGTCCCACGTTCGCAAATCATCTGCATTTAAGTCCGTCAAATCACCGGTCACCGCTGGATACTTGATGTCCAAGCCTTGCACCCACACTAAATGCGGCCTTTAGATATGAGATTCCAATAGTGTTCGCCAAGAACCGTAAGTCTGCAAGGCTTAGAGTTCATGGCAGCAAAATACATATGCTCTTCGCCAACTGGCTTCACCAAATTTAGGCGATTGAGCTTCTGCAAGATTGCGAAAGTTTTGTTGTTTGCCGGATCTGGCGCGATTCCGTGGTTCGGTGCCGGAGGTTGTGGCTCAAAACTGGGGTCCAATGAAAAATCAGAGCTCGGTGTTGGAAACAAGGTAGTGATTTGCTTCAAATCACTAAGCTGAATTGGTGGTGAAACTTTGCGAAGCGACGTAAACGCCTTGACATTAGTCTTGAAGATGGGGCGCTGTTCCCATGCTCCCAGTGACTGGTCGATGTGAGCGTAAATGCTGCCAGGTGTAATGTCGCCCAAGAGATTTGCTGCGCCACCATTCAGCGCATCAACAAACAATGACGTAAAAACCCCGGAGCCGTTCACCTCTTGCGCATACTGATCCTTGCTCGACGCGGTCAAAATGGTCATCCCCTCACTAAGTAGTGCCTTATCGCCGAGGGACTTTGGCGTTCCCGCCACGCCTGAGTGGCAACTGTCCAAAATAAGTATCTTGTTCTTGGCTCTGGATTCGTTGGCGAAATTGAGCACTTCCTCAAGAGCGAGACCATCATCGCCATCTTCGCACTCGGATGTCACCAAATAGCCACCTACTTCTTCAACGTGACCATGGCCGGCGAAGTACAGAAGTGCGACCTCACTGTCATCAGCGAAAAGTGCCGCCACGTCGTCTTTCAATTGCTTTCGGCTAACGGCAGTCGCGTTGTCAAAGGCGGTGACTTGCTTGACGTCAAAGTTAAGCTGTCCGTCCATATGGCGCATAAGCACCTGGCTGACTGCGTATGCATCATTCACACAGCCATACAAGTGCCCAACTTTTGGGTAGTAATTGATTCCCACAACAAGTGCCTTCTTCATGATGCGTTCTTGCCTTCGCCCATCATCTGATCCACTGCACCTGCAATGCCATCCCAAGTCCATGCGATCACTCGGTTCCTCGCTAGGCCGGAGGGCAAAGTGCTACTTGAAGTAGCTCCATCCACGTAAACGCCAAAAATGGGGACGTTCTGAGCCTTAGCCATTGCAATCTCTTTGACTACGCCATTGGCTGTCGCCATGTGCCTTCCAACGAGAACGATCACGAAGTGGGTTTTGTTAATCTTTGCTTTGACCAGTGCCTCCCATTGTGACTGCTGCATCGGCTCTTTAGCAGACCAGTCCTCGTGAGAGAACGGGGTTTTTGAGTGCCACGCTTGGCCCGCAAAAAGCACCTTGTGCTCACTATTGTTGTCCACATCAAAACTGATGAAAGCTCGTGGCTCCGCCATATCGTTCTCCCCCATTGTTAGTTAGTCATGCCATCAGCATACACTGACAGCATCTGAATCACGCCTTTTAGTGGCGGCGTTTGTGCAATAGCCTCGGTTCATGTGCCGGCCGTCCGCACTGAGCAAAATCACAACGTTCCGCATAGTGTTCTTGGGCAGAAGTCTGCAACAAGCAGCGCAATGCAATCACGAATTGCATCTTTGACAGCGGCGTCGCCGACAGCAAACCAAAGTTCATTGAATGCAGAGTGTTAGCGTCGATGCATTTCTGACCCAGGTGCCGACAAAACGTTGACCCACCATGGTGGCCAGTTGTCCGCACCCAGCAACGGCTACGGAGACATCGCGCTGGGTCACTGAATATCGGCAGCCTGGGTCAATTTGACGTCGGCGTCAACACACTCACCAAAACCCTTGACGGGAGGTGTGGCGAACAAAGATATTTTCAGAGAAAGTTGGTCTACACCGGGCTCATCCAACAAACGGTTCTCTGTCTTTTCGGACAGTGGGTCGGGTTTGCTCTTGTATTTGTCTTGGTTTTCAAAGCACTCATAGCGGCTGCGCATCTGGTTGTCGGCAATCAGTGCAGGGATGTTAGGGTGCTTTGCCGTGCACAAAACGATCCCCTTCCCCGGCGACATCGAACTCTGCCATCTCAGGCTGGATGTGTCATCCCGGACAGGCGTTTCGAATGTTTTTTCCGGCGAGACTTTGCGCAAAATGGCACGCGGTTGTCCTTTGAATTACTGAGGTGCCACCATGATCCCCCAAATTGCCTTTGGACGTATGCAATGACCATTTATGTTGACGCATCAAAAATGCACTGGAATTACTACCTTGCACTTGAACATGACATGGAAGTCGTTTCGCGGTATGTGGACGGCCTACGTTGCCAAGAAAGCTGGACTTGCACCTCCTTAAGGCTCAGTCGCCTTCAAGCGAATCTCCCCGTTTCCTCAACACCCGTAAGCGTGTGGCCAGCTTTGCCGCACCGACTTCGCGTTAGTCTACGCCCGCTTTGGGTCTTGGATTCAACCGGTCGACGCAACAAGTTGGCTGAATCGTTAAGCCGCCACCCGCCGCTTCATCCCATCTCAAGAGTGGTAACTGTTACTTGGCGGCAACACATTGATTTCGAACGGTTTTGTCAGCGTAACACTTTTGCGGCCATCAGAGACACGCCGCTCGAAGGATTGCGGTTGGCATTTGCAATACATCGCATCACACTACCTCACTGGTTTGTTCCCTTCTTGCCCACCTTGCGGGAACCGGGCAATCTTGCCATCGGCAACTGCTTGAGCAACAACCAACTCCTGGCGAAGCCCTTCATTGATGGAGGCCAGGTCTTGAAGTTCTACGAGGAGCTTTGACAGATCTTCCCGCAGCCGGCGGTTCTTTTCTCTCTCAGAGACCAGCAGGGTATGTTTGGAATCTCGTTGTTCACGAGTTGCCTTGCCGTTGACCTTGCGCACCTCTTCTGCGAAGTCCGGGTAGCGGTTGTGAATCAGCGCGGGCGTCACATTGGCCTCCCTCGCTACGGCTGCTATGGTGGCCTTCTCCTGGCGCTTTTGCAGCCGATGCATGGCGAGCTGCAGCTCAAACAGAGTCTTGTCTCGATCCCGCAGGCGCGGCAGCTTTTCAGAGGCCCCGGCGCACTCAGTGGGAAGTGGTTTGACCATTGCCCTCCTCCCTGACCATCGTCACGCCCAATTTCTTGAGCACTTTTCCCGCAACCTCAAGATCACGATTGACCCGTATTGCCGCGCCCGGCCCGAAATCCTTCAACTCTTCCAAAAGCTCACACTGATGCAGGTATATCTCCTGCCACACGGGCGTGAATGAACCGTCAATTACTCCATTGCCGCACCCCGTGCAACGAGCTTCTTCGTACATGCCGGCGCCACCACAACCCTCATCCTGGGCAATGCACCAAGAGTGCCCAGTCGAGCGGATATGCAAATCCTTTGAAGTCTGGTTGATCAACGCGGCGCGACTGGGATAGTCCAGCGCCCGCATTTCCATGATCTTCTCGCCCGCTCCACCGGTCAGTAGTTCGTCGGAGTCCATCCAGTGCAGGATCAAGTCGGCCTTCTGACGGTGGATCTCTTGTAGGATCTCGTCGTAGAGCGCCGCATCCTGGCGTGGACTGGCACCATATAGCTGCGTCATACTCAAGCTGGAGTGCTTCAGTTGTTCCTTCAGAAACAGAATATTGCCAAGGCGATGGCGCACAAAGGTGTAGGCATACAAGCGGCGCAACTGATGAGGTGCAAGAGCCCAGTCCACACCGGCATCGCGGGCAAAGGTTTTTAATTTTCGTCCCCATCCATCCTGGGAAATCGGAACCAGACCACCATTCGGATGGCCTAGAAACAGGCAGCCCCTGATCTCCTTGGCAAAGCTCAGTTTCTCCAGAACCTGGACGTATTCGGGCGTACCGGCCAAGGCCTCCCAGCGGGCAATGTTTTCGGCGATTCTCTTTCGATGTGGCTCAGAGATACGCTCAGCAATGCGCAACACCTCGAACAGCATGAAGGGCATCATGTAGTCCACCGCGCCCTTCTTGGTTTTGAACTCAGTGGAAGTCAAAAAGTAATAATTAACGCCATCCTTTTCAACCAGTCGCCCGGCACCTGTTTTGATGGCGCTGATTTCACTGCCGCGCATTCCCGTCAGACAGCCAATAAGGTAATAGCAGGCAGTGAAGATGGCAGCGAGTTCCGGCTCTTTGTAGGTCAAACGCTCCCCACTATCGCGTTCATCCAGCAACGAGTCTGCATTGGTCAAAATTGCTTTGGCGTAACGAAACAGCTTTTGCTGTACGTCTTGGGGAATCAATGGCGTTTTGCCAACCATGTTGGAACACTTGGCCGACCGTCCAGTCATCCCGGCCATGTCCATGGCGGAAGAGTCCGGCCAGGGATGCTCCTGCAGGCCATTGTCGGCATGCTGCGCAAACAAGTGCAGCAGCTCCAGCGCTGAGAATCGAGTCGCCAGAGTGGGCGCCACCAATCCCTTTTCCTTTTGATGGTGAACGTAATTTGCCACATGGATGGGATGCACTTCTGCAAAGGAACGCAGACCGATTCGCTGAAGGTATTGGGTAAAACATGCCAAGGTCCAAAGGGTGACTTGCAAGCTACGAACGCCCGGCTCCGACCACCCCTCGCGGCCGACTTTCCAGTAGGCGTACAGAACTGCCTTGCAGTCGTCACGGAAATTTTCTGGAATGACGTGCCACTGTAGCTTCTTCTTGCCTTGCGGGGTATTGAGGATTTTGACAAATGGCCACATCTCCCAAATAGGATCCCCAAAGACGCTCAGAATGTGAGTTTTTCCCAGGGGATCGAGAATGGCGCTGATGACAATCTGCGAACGTTTGGAGGCGGAAATGCCAACCACGCTGGAGGGCTGTTCGGACAACACACCATAGGCTTTAGTCGAGGCCTGGGCAACGGCGTCAGACCTCACCATGGAGCACCTCTGTCTCGGTGGCGCGTCCGGCCTGATAGGCCTTCCAGAACTTCAGCGGCTCCAGCCGTGCTTTCTCCTTGGCCGATGCCACAACATTGGCATCGAACTTGTCGCGCGTGAAGGCGTCGATCAGGGTCACGGTATTGGCAAACTTCTCAGCCCAGTCCCGGCTACGGGCGTGCTCCAGTTCAGCCTTCACAAACCAGTAGAAGCTGAACAACCGGTGCAGGTCTTTTGCTGCCCCCACAATCGCATAGCTGCGACAGGTCACACAGCTAAAGAAGTCAAAGCAATGCGTCCCGTTCTTGGGCGCCTTGTCTCCGTTCAGGCTGTCTTTGCAACTGCCAACGGGTGTGCTTTCCAGGGGGACGATAGGAACGACCTTGCTGTCCATTGCCTTGTCAACATCAGCACCTCGGTCATAAATGTCTGAAAGTGCTTCACCGACGAAGGTGGCGTTGCGGCGCATATCATCGGTGCACGCCAGGTAGTGGTTGTCAGCCACCTGGGGGGTATGGCCCATGATAAGGGCCGTCGCAATCAGGTCACCTCCGGACAGATCAAACAAACGGTTTTCCATGGTCTTGCGCAGTCGCTGAAGATTGACCCTCAGCGGCTTACCAGCGTCGTCCTGGATCTGGTGGCGCTGAACAAATGATTGGATACCAAGACCAAGGCTGTCTTTTCTAAGACACGTGATCTGCCCCGCGTTGAGAATTCCCTCCGATCGGTACAACCACACCCGATCCCGCAAGTTCTCCGGCGCCTGCGCCGCCAGACCCTGGGTGCGCTGCAGAATCAGGCTGAGGAGAGCCACGCCGTCCATCGGCACGGTCACTGGGATTTCATCACTCTTGCTGAATCGCAGACTTTTCAGGTTGGTCGCATTGCCCCTGCGTTTGAAGGTTTCCAGAATCCGCATTCCGGGTATCCAGGGGTGGTCACTCAGGCTGTCGCGGCCCAACTCCAGCAGTGGCGCAGTGTTGACCCCCGTACGAATGGCCAGGGCCAGAAAGTGGACAACCAGCCCTTGGGACTCTGTGCAGGCCCAATCCCCTTTGTGAAACATGATCAGATCCTCCCGCAGCGCCTGAATCAGTCGCAGCCGCTCTCCCGGCGATAACACCGATTCGCCTTGCGTTTTAGCGTTACTGCCTGGAAAGGGGTTGGCCGGAAACATGCCTTTGCCAGAGGGTACGATGCTGCGTCTTTGCAGGGCAACCAGTACCGACTTTGTACGGGTATAGATCGCCTTTTGCGAATTTTGGCTCCACTGAGTTTGCACTCTGAGCCAATCCACATATCCCACAACAATCGCGCGAGTGAGTTCGGCTGGTTTGCTGACTATTCTGTTTTGGATCAGGAAGGTAAAGAAGACTGGTGCTCCTGACTGGCCATAGCCAACGATGGTCGCGCCAGTCACTGTCTTGGAGCGCTCCAGTGCGCGCAGCGTGGACACGACCGCCCACACCCAGTCGTCGATATCTTTGTTTAGCCACCCGGACAGATTGATGTTTCGGTTGTTGGAGGCGTTCTCACCGAGATGGACGATAGCCCCGCCGTCTTGCAGATCAACAGGGGTGGTGGACACCACCACGATTGGCTCTTCACTTTCAAACGCTTTTCTATTGACCATCAACAGCCTCTATTATTTGGGAGGCCGCAAACATGGCATCCACCTCGTCCTCGTGCGCGAGTACAAGATGGCCTTCGAGCGAGTTGACCAGATGCAGATAGATGGCGGTCGTGCTGACACTGGAGTGGCCCATGCGGTCCCTCACATACAGCAGAGGTTCACCCTCAAAGCTGCTGCTCTTCCTGAGGCTCCACAGCAGGTAAGTGGCATAGGTGTGTCGCAGACGGTGCGGATGCACATCGAAACCGACTTTGCTCCTCAGCACCATAAATGTCTTTTCCAAACCATTTCCCGGGAAAGGAACCCCAGCCTCGGTGAGAAACAGGTTTGCGAATACAACGCCATCTTTCTGGTTGTTCTCGCGGGCCTGGCGGTGCCGCACCTTGTAGACCCACAGCTCTTCCATCAGGCTGTAGGGCAAATCGATATCCCGCTCTACGTCATATTTGGTCTTTATCGCCGGCGGCTTAAGCGTGACCCGAATCATTTGACCAGGCTTCAAGTCCGTACGTCGGCTTGGATCAAACACATAATGCTCCGGGAAGGTTCGGCACTCAATGGAGCGCAGACCCGTCCTGACCATCAGGTTAAACATCGTTCGATGGGTGATGTTCGTCAGCGTGTTTTGGCAGACCTGAACCTGCTCTTTGGTCAGAAACCCAATTTGCTTTCTCTGCTGCCGCAGCATGTAGCCGGGGGTTAAGACTTTGCTCCCGGTTGTGTCTACATGGGCGAGGAATCCGGGTTCTCGGCTGATTTGAACGCTCTCGTAGTCGAACGGAAGGTACGCAACATGCCCCAGTTTTTTGGCCCATTCATAGAAGCGCGTGATGATGCGTAAACGGGAATTGATAGTGCTGGCGTCCAACCTAATTGTGTTCTTGGACCAATCCCGGTACCGCTCAATCGCGCTGGGGAAGCCTTGCAAAGGTGGGGACTTCCAATCAATTTTGTTGGCCGCGACAAAAGCAAAGAAGTCATAGGTTGCTCGCCCATATGTCTCCCATGTCTTGGGACTGCTTCTCTTACCGCTGACCAATACCGCCCATAGCCAGTCTTGAACCGGGAGCATCACCCGCATGCTGTTGTCCAGAAGAATGGGGAACCCGACAAAGGCTCTTCCGCCGACCACCAGTTTGTCGGTGCTATAGACCAGCCGCACCACACACCTCATGGAGTTTCTTCATGGCTGGTTTGAACTTGAGTCCGCACAGATGCATGACCAGATCAATCCCGCCACCTCCGCCCAATTTGGAGCGGGTGTCAAAGAACTTGGGGCCCGTAGTAAGGAGCTCAAAGTCCCTGCCGTCCACATTGAGGTGCCAGCGCTGGGTGTATCCGTTTTTGAGCGGTGTGAAGTCGCGGTCCTCCTTTACAAAGGAACAGACCAGTGGCAAGACTTGTGAGCAGGGCATGGCTCGAAAGCGCCCCAGTTCACTGGTGCCAAACTTATCCACAGGCGGCATGCGGACCTTAAAAAAAGAACCAAAAAAAGCTACTCGTCTTTCAATGAAAGACGGGGGACTCCAAACTACCCGTCGTTCCCATCATGCCGCTGATTCACATCAGTTAACCAAGTATCTATGTTTGATCGTGCTTTCATCCCACGAATTGCCTGTATCTTCCTGGCCAGCTCCTGCGTCGCATAAATCGATGTGGTGTCAATGCTGGCGTGCCCAGCCAGTTCACTTGCGATCTCAATCGGCATGCCGTCCACCAGCGCCTGGCGCACAAAGGTGTGCCGCATCCAATGCGTGCTGGCCTTCTCAAACCGGCGCACATCCAATCCGATGGCCCCTGCAGACTTTGCCGCTTTCTTAAAAAAGCGTTTGAGCGTGATGTAGATCCCACTGGCCGTCAGCGGCAATCCCGTACGCTGCGTGCTTGCAGCCAGCACCAATTCCCCCTCAGACCCCCTACTCCATTGCGGTACCGGCAGATGCAAGGTGCGAATCAACGGCAGGTCGGCTTGACTGGCCAAGAGCTTGTCCTCCTCCAAAAACTCCCGCCCATGCGCAGCCAGCAGATCCACTACCTCCTGCATGAGCGGCACCTCGCGCGTCTTGTTGCGCTTGCCCGTTACCGTCAGAATCCAGTTCGGTGGCAGATCCGGTAGTACTTCCAGGCGCATGTCACCATGACGGGCCTTGGTCAGTTCATCCAGTCGGATACCAGAGGTCACCAGCAACTCCAACATGCATTTGAGCCGCACGCGCTCCGGCCCCACCGGCAAGGCATCCAGGGTCCGTAGCACATGACTCCATTCCGCCTCCGTGAATGACCGGCTGATATCCATTTTGGAGACTGGCAAATCGAAGCTTTTCATGAGGGCACGCATGGGGTTGGCCACGAGATATCCCGCATCGACCAGGCCACCAAACATCGTCTGCAGAATCACCAGGGCCTGTTTCTGCGACGCTGCACTCGGCTGGGAGCGAAACGCGCGCCAGCGCGGATCGGTGCGCTTGAGAGGCAGCGGTGCAATCCAGGTGCTGGGCACATTCTTCTGAAAATCCCTATACCGCTGGCAGTCCACGGCAGTGACCGAGGACAGCGGCTTCTGGAGCTCCTGCGCACACCAGAGCAAGAAGCGCTCGACCTCTTTGCGGTAGCTGCTGTGTGTGGCAGGCTTCTCCTTGTACCGCTGAAGCCAAGTGTTGACCGCCTCGATGTCGTTGCTGGCGCCCAAGGTGTTGGCCATGTGGGACCGGAATACGCCAGTGGCGCCCGAGAGCGTCGGCGAGCTCTGCATCCGTGCCAAGGCATTGGCCACCTGTGTACCAGCACCGAACTGCGTCAACGCTGCGGATGCCGGGCCCACGGCGGGCAGCAAATCGGCCACCCGCAAAACCTGCTTGCGCCTGGGCTCGTAGACGGTTCCCGCGATCAGCAAATTCAGCTTGTCCTGCTGAAGCACCAGCCAGGACAAAACCTGGCGGGCGCGGTGCGCCCCAACACCCTTGATGCGCGCATGCCACTGGTAACCATGGATATTGATAAAAGCAACCAGGTCGGCCAGTGTCACGATACCCACGTTGCGCAGACACTTCACCACGGGCTTGGCAAACCATGTCTCCAGCCGGTCGGTTGCCGACGGTGTGGTGGCCAACACGGTCTCCAGAAAATTCAGCGCCCTAACCCGCTCGCCTACCGGGTCCTTCAGGCCCGCGGCCGCTTCCATGGCGTCCACATTGTCCAGGCCAAACGCCGCGCGGTATTCGGCCAACAGTTCGGCCTCGCTCCACCCTTCTGGATCCATCCCCTCAGCCTCGATCCACTCGTCAAGGCTCGGCAAGACAACCGCCGGCTTGACCGTGGCATCGCTGCGCAGCAGATCCAGCAGTTGCGTAATCTTGGCCTGCTCGGGCTGCGTGGCGTCGAACTGGCGACCCGCCTCAATGATTTGCTTGAGCAGCGTTTCGCGACGGTGTTGTATGTGGCGCAGGTCAGTGGTGGTGTCGCTCCACGCCATGTAGCGCGCAAACGAGTCGGCCAGATCCAGTCCCAGGATGCTGGAGCGCACAAACGCGAAGTGGTGCACGCCCAGGGCACGGGGATCCTGCACCACGAGGGCCTTGGAGCCGCGTGGTCGCCCGCGGCCCCGTTTGGGTTCGGGGTCTACGCCATGAAACAAAGGCACAAAGACCCGGGAATCGGTGCTGGCTGGCGGCGTGGATGCTATCGAATGGGCCATTGGAATCACCGGACAAAGGAGTTGGACCGTTGAATCCATGGTTCACGCAGGTAGTGATTTAGGCCACGGATGGGTAGTCTTTTAGGCGAATGGACGCATTCTAATGGAAAGTGCCACTTTGGCCAATTATTTAACAGTTCGTCTTTATATGGATAATCATGACGTGTGCAAATCATATTAATTCGAAGGCGACACCAATTTGCCGGGAAAAGTTGCTGTTGAACATAGGCCCGCATCCGGCCAAATTGACGCTGCTGTGCCCCACGGCGTTGTGCACGACCCTGCAAACGGAGAAAGAGCCTTTCCTGCCGCCAGAAAGCGCCTTGGAGCACCCTTTGCGCCCTGCCCTACCCTTTGCATGGCCGACACTTCCGAAAGCACCCAAGAGCCCACAACCCCATGGGCCGTCTTTAACCATGCAGTTTCACCATTGAGTGGTTGAAATACATGGATGCATGAAAGACTTGCCACATCGTTTGAGGGAGCTCCTGGGTCCACGCCAAACAGGCAATGCCACCCAGGCCTTCGCACAGAGACAAAGCCGACCCAATGCACTCTGCCAGGATCTCGAGCATCCCTGCGCCCAAGGGCGGCTTGATGACCCCGAAGCCTTCTTTAGGGCGCACCCATCCAACTTGTCCATCGGGACGAACGCAGAGCATGCCGAGGGTCCTCAGCATCCTGCGTGGCGTCATAACTCCGCCTCCCCTCTTGGGTGAATGCAGCGGCCAGTTTCTGTTGTTGGGGTCAGCATCAGGCGTGCTGCTGCAACAGTCCAGTGGGAGCCTGGCGGCCGTGTTGCACAAATTGAATTGACGCCGTTTCAAGCCCGCGAGGTTTCTGAAGGTGACGTCCAACCTTCCGAACTGAACTCCCTATGGGTGCGCGGTGAATTCCCCTTGGCATGGTTGGCCAAGGATGACGCCGCAAGTCTGGCCTGGCGAGAGGCCTTCATCACGACCTATTGGGAAAAGGACATCCCCGCGTTAGGCCCCAGGATTCCTGCAACCACGCTACGCCGCCTTTGGACCATTTTGGCCCACAACCAGGGTGAACTTCTGGATCAGTCAAAACTTGCGGCCGCCCTAGGCATCAACGGTCAGACCGTTGGACGCTACATTGACCTGCTCTGCGACCTCATGCTGGTACGCCGACTGCCAGCGTGGAGCGGCAACAGCGTTTGCAAACGCCTGATTCGCTTGTCTAAAGCGTCTGTGTGCGACAGCGGTCTGGTCCACGCCGGCTTGGCCTGAAGAGGCTCGATGCGGTATTGAGCCACCCTGTGGCAGGTTCCAGCTGAAAAGGCATTGTCGTTGAGTAACTCATCAATGCTGCTCCCACCGCCCAAGCCAGCACTAACAGAACCAGCAATGTTGCCGAGGTGGACGTTGTTCTGGAGTTCCGCAGTGGCCAGACTTGGGTTGCTGAGATCAAACGATCCTCTGTGTCCGAGGGACGTTACACGATCTCAACTGATCTTGGCGCCACGCGTAGATTGCTTGTTGCACCAGTCAATCAGCCCTACCTACCCTATGAAAGAGAGAATCGAAGTCGTGTTGAGGAGTTGTCTGAGGCGTTGGATCTGAACTCTCATCGAAGCGTAATCGGCGTGCGCATTGCGCAGGAACTGCACGGCGTTGGGAATCTTCTCGTCGGCGTGTACTCTGTGAAAGCGATGCGAGCGTGGTCTTCAATGGCCACAAACTGAACCTCCCAACCCGCACCGTCCACGTTGTCGCGTCGGTTGCCCTTGACCCGGTGACTGCGGTGCACGATGCGCCCGAGCTTCTTGGTGTCGATGTGCAGCATGTCACTGGGAGCTTCATGCTCTTATCGCACCATCGGTTCGGCGGGCTGCAAGTCAGCCAGGCGTGAAAGCCCTGCACGCGGCTTACCGTACTCTTGGAGATGCTCAGGGTTGCAGCGATGCGTGCCTGCGTGAGCCAGCGATGGCGCAACTCCACAATAGCCAAGGTGACCTTGTCCGGTTCAATCGATCGTGGGCTTGTTGCCGGGCGTGAAGAAGCGCCTACCATTCATGATTTGCCATGCATAAAGTTGCAGCCAAAAGAGGGGTGCAGTACCGTACTACACCCCTCTTTTGAACTACATTGCACCTGAATACGCATGCACGTTTGATGACGTGTAGTACGGTACTACGCCCTACTCTGCCATCATCTCAGCAATGAACCTTTCAATCTTTTCGATCTTGTCCTTGGCCAAAAGATCGACTTCAAACGACACTTTGTGGCGCCGTTCGGAGATGGAAAGTACCCTGCCACACACTTTTACAACCTTTGGCTTGGATTCCACTCTTTTCAGATCCTTGCCGATCAGCGCATGAAAAGCAGAAAGCGATGACACTGGAATACCGGCTGCCCGTTTGTCACTGATGCCAGCGGCACGGGCTAAAACAACATCCGGTTCCTTATCAACTAGTGCTTTCAAATCTACGACCCAGCGGTACTGGATGTCCAATCGGGACTCAAACGCATCTAAGAGAGCTGCAGGCAATCGGGCCAGACCAACCGCGCGGGAGACATTTGTAGGATCCGCACCAACATCTTCAGCCAATTTGCGGATAGAAGCAAAGAGACCCTGATCGAGCGCACGAACATACATCAAGCCCTGCTCATACGGACGCAAATCAGCGCGCTGTCGATTCTCCCTGTCCATCTCGATAAACAGGTGTTTGTCATCCATGTCCTCAACAATTGTCCAAACATCAAGCCCGAGCTCAAGACATGCCCTATGGCGACGATGACCGAAAACTACCTCGTATTTGAATCCATCCCTGGAATCACGAATGGGCCGAACCTTTATTGGCTGTATGTTTCCCCCGGCTGACCTGATCTCCGCTTTTAAAGCCTCAAATTCGGCCGACTTGAACGAATCCGCATGTCGGTTGGCCCAGGAGCTTGGCCGAATCTCGGACGGTGCAAGATTCACTTCCGGCTTACCCGCCCTTAGCTTCTCGACCTCGCTCTTAAGCATGTCGATCTTCATGGTCGATACGCTTCCATGCAGCGGACCGGCGGCTCGGACAAAAGGGGAGGGTGCTGGAGCAGAACTCTCTTTAGCGGCAAGCGCAGCGCGATCCGCAACAGCCTTCTTGCCAGCTGCAAATTTCTCCGAAAGTTTGCTCACAGTAAATCTCCTTCAGGCTGAACCTGCGACTGCCAGACGCGGTGCAACTGGTCTTCCACGATCTCCACCAGGCGCTCATAGGCCTCATATGCACGGCGGTAGGTCCGTGCTGACTGTTGAGCAACCGTTGAGTCATAAACAGTACCAAACTCAGCTGCCGCTGTCTTAGCAGCTGCGGTGCTTGGAATCTCCACCGGAAGAACATGCTTCCCATATGACTCTGAAATCCACTCGCGTACTAAGGCGGCTGCGGAATCATTGGCGTCAACCCGCGAAAGAAGCACGTTCACAAAGCTGTACTCTTTGACCATTCCGTACTCAGCGAACTCCTCATTCAGATCCACAAACAAATCCCAGAATTGGGTAGAACTTACGAAGTCCATTGCAGACGGCGGCAGGGGTACCAAAAGGATATCGGCTGCAAAGAATGCATTGATCGTCAAATAGTCCAGTGCAGGCGGCGTGTCGACAATGATCACGTCGTACAGATCGCGGATATCAGCATCCAAACCGTTTGAGAGCGCACTCCAAAAGTGGAAGCCATCCTTTTGCGCCCGAGCTGGTAAATGAAACTGCGCACCAGAAATGCGGGGGGCCGCTCCAATCAGATGAATGTTAGACCAGTAAGTAGGGCGAATTGCCTCAGCCAGCGAAGCAGCATCACCGGAAGCCACTGTGAGGATCGTATCCTCATCTTCCAATGTCTCCGGAGCCACTCCCATTAAGGACGTCAAGCTTCCTTGCGGATCAGTGTCAATCACCAGTACCTTATGCCCACGAAGGCTAAAGCCTTGGGCCAAAGTAGCTGCAGTCGTGCTTTTGCCAACACCACCCTTAAAATTCCCGACGGTAATGACAGCCGCCTTTGGGACAAGCCCGCCCTTAGGAACGCATCCACGTCTTGTCTTGGACTGTCGATATTCGAGCACCCAAGCCTGTGCTTCTTTCAGCGTGAACATACGCCTGCGGGCCTCTTCCCTGCCATCGGGGAGACCTCCCTTGCGCCGGCGGTGCTCAAGTTTGTTGCGATCAATTCCGCACAGGTCAGCCACTTGAGAAGAATTGAATTCAGGAGGTATCTTCTGCGCCGAGGGCGCCGCCGCCGCCGCTCGATTCTCACTCACAACTGAATGCGCTCGGGTTCGCATCGCTGCTAAATCGGCGATAGAGACAGAAGGGCGAGGGGAGAGTGTTTGCTTTGTAACCATGGCTTCATTCTAAGCCTTTCACAACAAAAACAGCAATATCGCTTGTTTGGTTTTGATGCGCCAATCAATCTGTATTCGACTCAACGCTGTTGGATACTTCCGGAAAGTTGAGCCAACCCAGAGGACTGAATGTCAATTCAGGCAATTCCAGGCGCTAGTCACTTGGAAATTTGGAGCAAATGTGAACTATCGTTCTTTCAAATCGTTTGTCATTTAAAGATATTAACGAAGTCTATTAATAAGTATTAGTGAAGATAAATGCGCTGTAACTCATTGATTTTAAAGATGTTTCAAAATCAACGTGTCCGGGTTTCTATACGTTTCTGTCCAGCTTTCTATACGCATGTGTCCAGATCTCTATACGAAATGTCCGGGTTTCTATATAAGCGCCCAGGGTCGACACCGTACTACCAGCAAAGCTCCGTTTGGACTGATAGCAGCCTCATTAAATTCACTAAACAACACTTTTGAAGTAACGAACTACAGACAAATTCAAGAGCTGTCCGGGTTTCAATACGTGCTAAACACCTCAAACCTCGCTTCGTATAAAAAGCCGGACAGTTCGTTTTCTTGCGAAGTGTCCGGTATTCGTATAGCATTGGACACATGGAAGCAACTGAATTTACTTTGAAGAAACCAAACGCAGCGTTGGTCATGGTACCCAAAGCCGGCAAGCTCACCGGAGTTGAGCGCAAGCTTTTCAACGCCATCCTCATGTCCTCTATCAGTCAGCTTAATTCGCATCGTGATGCTTATGGAAAGGACTTGGCCGCCAATCATGTGTACTCAGCCCTAGCAGACGAACTGCTCGATTCGCTCGAAGTTGGTAAATCCAATCTCAAATCCGCGTTGAGAAAGCACATGCTGAGCCTCAGGCGGGCTGAAGTCGAATGGGAAGCCCCCGATGCAAAGGCAGGCGTCATCTGGAGTAACACATCGGTTCTGCCTCGCGCGGAAATGGAGCTCAAGGGTGGTCGGCTCTATGCCCGCTGGAAACTGTCGGATGAGATTTGTGAGGCGATAAGTAATACGAAAGACTTCCCATTCACGCGTTTGGACCTAGCGCAAATTGCTCGACTAAGTGGCTACACAGCCGTGGCGTTGTACGAAATCTGTGCCAGGTACAGGAACAACTTTCTAAAAGGTGGCGATGGCATTTGCCTGACCAGCGCAAGCGAGCCGGAGTGGTGGGTCGATGCTCTGACAAATGCCATCCCCAAGGTCGACAAAAAGACAGGTGAGACCCAACGTAGGGAATGGCGCAAGGTGAAAAATGAGGCGGTCCTGAAGGCAATCACTGAGATCAACCAGGAAACCGATCTTGAGGTAGAACTGATTGAACGAAAGACGGGGAGGGCGGTGAATCTGGTGCAGTTTTCGGTTCGCCAAAAGCGAGGGGTTGCTAAAGAAGTGCAAAGCAGTCATTTCGAACTGATCAAGCTCGCAGCCAGGATGGGGATTGCTCGTGCCAGGGTTGAATCTGCAATTGGATCCAACACACTTGCCGAAGTCTCATTTGCATTGGCGAAATTTGAGGCCCGTTACAACAACAAGGAATTGCCGCCGATTGACCGGCCAAACACGTACTTCACTTCCATTTTGAAGAACATTGAACCCATCGATGTCGTTGCTGACAGGAGCCAGTCTGAATCGCAAGTTCCTCAGAAAGCAGACCCCGAGCGTGACGAACAGGCTGCCAAGCATATCGTTGCCCGTGATGAGTTCATGGCGCTGCCAGAGCAAATCAAAGGGGAGTATGCAGAGAAGGCGCTGGCAAACCTGAGAGAACGGAGCATGGCCACGCCTCGTATGGTCTTAAACGCGAAAGAAGGCGTGTGGTCGCCGTTGCTACTTGCGGAAATGCTGAAGACCTTCACCAAAGAAAAAACTGTCGGAATCGTTGAGCAGACTATCGCTGGATCGAACTAGCCATGCATAACCCCCAAAACGAATTCGACGCCGAATATAAAGGCGCACTGCAAGGTATCGCAAACTTGCGCGTACCCCCGCACTCAATCGAGTCGGAATCTTCACTTCTTGGCGCACTGCTACTGAACAACGAAGCCCACGGATTGATGGTAAGCCTGATCAAGTCCCATGATTTCTATCGCTACGAGCACCAGGAGATTTTCAAAGCGATTGTCGACCTGATTGACAACGACAAGCCGGCCGACGTCATTACCGTCTATGAGCAGTTGGCATCTCAAGGAAAGTCAGACGCGGTGGGCGGAATAGCCTATCTAAATACGCTTGCCCAATACGTACCCAGCGCGTCGAACATCACGCGCTATGCGGAGGTCGTCAAAGACAAATCGATCCTGCGCAATCTCATTTCCGTCGGTGACGCAATCGTTGGGGAGGCCTTCGCGACCAGAGGAACCTCTCCAACAGAACAACTTGAGCGCGCAGAAGAAAGAATTCTGCAGATTGGCTCTCAAGACACTTCGCACCCAGAGGACAAGATGCTGAGCACCTTGATACCGCGCTTCAATGAAATGCTGCTTGAGCGCTCAGACAATCCCGGAAAACTCGTCGGCATATCCACTGGCTTCCTCGACCTGGATCGCCTGACCAACGGTTTCAAGAAGGGAAATCTGATTGTTGTAGCTGGCAGGCCCGCTATGGGAAAGACCTCGCTTGCGATGAATATTGCCGAGCATTGTGCAATCCAAGAGAAGCTGCCGGTCCTTGTCATCTCCCTGGAGATGACGGCCGATGAATTGACAACGCGACTGGTAGGCTCGGTAGGGCGGATCGATCAAACAAACCTTGCTACCGCTCAGCTGGCAGAACATGAATGGGGGAGGGTGTCCGATGCCATGGAAACGCTGCACTCCACACCCATTGAGATCCAGGATGCGGGTGTTAACACCATCGGGGAAATCCGCGCCATAGCCCGTCGCGCTCAGCATCGCCACAAGCAGTTGGGTCTGGTGGTCGTTGATTACCTTCAACTGGTCAAGGGAAGCGGGGAGGGCGCACAAGAAAACCGCGCTACCGAAGTAGGTCACGTCTCACGTGGGTTGAAGCTTTTGGCGGGCGAACTCAAGTGTCCCGTCATCGCGCTGTCACAGCTTAACCGCGCTGTGGAAGATCGTCCGGACAAGCGCCCCAAGATGAGCGATATCCGTGAATCAGGCTCTGTCGAGCAGGATGCTGACGCCATACTTTTTGTCTACCGTGATGAGGTCTATACAAAAGAGGCGTGCCTGACGCCAGGTATTGCAGAGATTATCATTGCCAAGCAACGCAATGGGCCAACGGGAACTGTTCGTCTCGCCTGGCAGCCGACCTATACGCGGTTTGCGAGTCTTGCTCATTGAGTCGGCAAGATTCGTGTAAAAAACCTGCCACATCGACCCAATGCTATTGCGGCAAGTTCATACAAGTCGGCATCGCATCTGGTGTCAGGTTGGTTGGGTAGTTATTCACCGCATCCCTAACGCGACACAGCCGCTCAAACGGGGGCTGGGGGCGTAGGTTCAGCCATGTGTTGAGTTTGCGGGCATCGTCAAGTTAACCTTGGTTCTTTTGCTACAGTCACGCCTCATGACTAAAGACCAGCCAATTTCCTACAAGCGCCACCGCTACCCAGCGGAAATCATCAGTCAATGCGTTTGGCTGTACTTTCGATTCACGCTGAGCTTTCGTGACGTTGAAGTGATGATGGCTGATCGTGGGGTGGTTGTGTCCTACGAAAGCATTCGTTCTTGGTGCGAAAAATCCGGTCGACAGTACGCGCGCAAAATTCGCCGTCACCGTGGGCAAATGGGTGACGTATGGCATTTGGATGAGGTCTATTTGAAAATCGACGGCGAGTGGAAATACTTGTGGCGCGCAGTAGACCAAGAAGGCCAAGTGCTTGATATCTTGGTGCAGCCTAAGCGAAACAAGGACGCTGCCGCCCGGTTTTTCAAGAAGGTGTTGCGTGGCACCTGCCAAACGCCACGGGAAGTCGTGACAGACAAGCTGGCCTGCTACATCCAGCCATGTGCGGACATTCTCCCGAATACGGAGCACACAAGAGACAAGGGTGCAAACAACCGTGCAGAGAATTCTCACCAACCAACTCGGCAGCGCGAGCGCCGAATGAAGCGCTTCAAGTCCGCCGCTCAGGCGCAACGATTTCTGTCGATCTTCAGTGAAATTGGGAATCTATTTGGGCTGGCACGGCACACTCTGTCAGCTGCAAACCACCGCATTTTGCTTACCAAGAGTTTGGACGCTTGGGCCAACATGGCCTGAGCTCCGGCAGTGCAGTGGTAAATCTGGAATAGTTGTCGAATCCTTTGACCGTTGGCTTTAACTTGACGATGCCAAGGACTGCGAGCCCGCAGTTTTGCTGGCGGCCATTCGCAAGGTAGCGGCGCGCGGCAAATATGTGGCCCCCGACATCGCTGAAAAAATGGTGCTCGATGCCACCGTGCTCACCGACCGCGCGCCCCACCAGCTGCTGTCGGTGCGCGAGTTCGAAGTGCTGCGCCTGCTGATCGCTGGCCAAAGCGTGAATGCCATTGCCGCCCAATTTTCCATCAGCAACAAAACCGTCAGCACACACAAGCTGCGCCTGATGGAAAAAATGAATCTCGCCAGCATCGCCGACCTGATGCGCTATGCCATGCAGCACAACCTGCTGGGTTAGGGCATGAGTTGCCGAAGAGTAGCTTTTCGTAAGTAGGTGATGTGTGCGATCCCTAAGCCGCCTGATAGGCGTGAAAGTGTTGAACGTTATGCCCGATGGAAGTGCGAAACCTGAAGGCGAACCCCTGCGGCCGTTTGGGATGTATCGGTGTGGTGCCAGTCATCCCGCTGTGCAGTTCAACAAGTCCTTGCATCCGCAGACAGGTCTGGGGCGATGGATCAGTCAGTTGCATGTCGATCAGCAAAGGATCCAGGTGCGCACTATCCGGGCGTTACGTAACGTTTTTGGGAATGCTGAAGCGAACTGGCAGCGTGGTGTTGCTGCGGGACGTGCGCGATTTTTGAGCTATTGGCAGTATTACTACACTTCACGAGTAACGATTCCGAAGTGCGATCCGGGAGTCAATTGGGTTGCAACCTTTTCACGTAAGGCAACTTGGCGATTGCATTCACCGATAAATACCAACTTGGGCTTGTGATCCAACACACAATCATCAGCAACTTGTGCAAATGCAGCTATGATGATCAGGTCCCCCACCGAAGCACGCCGTGCGGCCGACCCGTTGACAGAAATCATGCCGGATCCACGCTCGCCCTTGATCGCATAGGTGACAAACCGTTCACCGTTATTAATGTTCCAGATATGAATCTGCTCGTTTTCAAGGATGTCTGCGGCTTCCAGCAGGTTTTCATCGATTGCGCATGAGCCCTCGTATTGCAATTCGCATTGGGTGACCTGGGCACGGTGAATTTTTGACTTGAGAAGGGTTCGTAGCATGGGAAAGAGGTGTTTCTTGTATGCCCGGTCGCATGGACCGGGCAACCGACAAATGGGAAATAGGCTGAGCTAAACTGGCGGCTCACTTTGCCAAAGAGCCTTCTGGACATCCTCTGTAATCGCACGCTGTGCTTGCCGCACAAGATGCATGTCATAGTTGCATTATACGGGGTGGAGGAAAATGCGGAACAGGGCTCCTTGGACTGAAAAAAAAGGGATTTCCGAAGAAATCCCCAAACCCGTAGAAACCAAGTGCAGCCCTGTCAGGCCGCAGAGCCACTTCTGTTTATCGTCAATAAATAGATCAAGATCAGCGTGACGAAAATATTATTTCCATAAACGATTGCTTTGGAATACTGACTTCAGAGTGGGAATGGCTGTCGTTTGGATGTTCATGAATATTGATTCGGGATTCCTGGTACTTTTCAGAGGTCATCGTTAAAAAGACCGCTACTCCGATAAAGCTCGATAGCAATAGAGACTTAAAAGTAAAGAGCTGGATTTTCATTTTTACCTTTCGCCCGCTAATAAATGAGGGTTTTCAATTGGTTACCGAAAGACCTCAACTCGGCAAAATCCGAGTTGAAGAATCACATGTGTTGGCCGGTATGTCCTCATCTTTTTGGACTAAGGGGTTACCCTTGCATTTCAAATCTTGGCTCGTACGCCGTGTTGCTGTATCAGGCGACGCACGCGTTTCTTGCCCGCCCGGATGACCCGTGCAAGTAAATCTCTGTGCACGCGCGGCAGGTCTATTGCGAGTTAGTCCCAATATAGCCTAGCCTGCATAAAATGAAAAATCCATGGTGCGTCTCGAGTTGTCCACCGCTGCTGCTGTGGACAACTCCGCATCTGTTCAACCAGCCTGTAGTATCTTTATCTATTTGGGTAAATCTGTTCAGATATGCGGAGCCACTTCTTCGGGCTTCCTGGAGCCTATCAGAGTCCATCGTCAAGAAGATGGCTATCCCGATAAAGCTCAATATCAATAGATACTTGATAGTAAAGAGTTGGATCTTCATTTTTTACCTTTCGCCCTCAAATAGCAGTGAGAGATGACACCGAATTACCGAAAGGCCCTCGACTCGGTAAAACCAGAATTGAAGAATCTCATCCGGTGACCGTTATGTCTTCGTCTAGTTGGACTACGGGATTACCCTTGCATTTCGAAGATTTGCAAAGACGGCAGGCTCGGACACCCTGTCACCACGCAAACTACCCCTAACAGGCTTGAAGTATTGGTTTGCAAAATGGACCGCGCCACCTGCGAGAGCGGGATTCCTCTGAAACTGTTTCGCAATTTGAAAACCAGGCGCGCTTGGGATCGACGCTTGGTTGTTTGGGGGGCGTTTTCCATTGTTTTCCTACGGCTACGTTGTCTGCAGACGGTGTTGTTCCAGTGAGCGCATACGCGTGATGTATCGGCTCAGCGCTTAGTCTGCTGTGGGGGCTTGTGATATCGCGTTGCCTATAACATTTGATAGCTCCGAGCTAGACCTTCGGGCGTGGGATTTCAGCAGCCTGATAGTCCATTTAGAGGATAGTTGCTCGCCACTCCAGTCGTAATCTAGCGACCTCGAAGGCACTTAGCTACAACAGGAGTACAACAATGAAATTGAAGGACAAAGTAGCGCTTATTACTGGTGCTGGTCAAGGTATGGGGCGTGCTATCGCCCAGCGTTTTATTGCGGAAGGCGCAACGGTGGTTGCACTTGACTTGAATCTGGAGTCTGCTCAGCAGACGCTGGCAGGCTTGGGTGGCAACAGTCTCGCACGCTGCCTCAATGTTGCCGACAGCGGCGCCGTCGCCGCTGTGGTCAATGAGGTTGTCGCTCTTTTTGGCCGTGTGGACGTTCTCGTCAACAACGCAGGCACAGGTGCGGTGGATGCCTTTGCCGACATCACCGATGAAACCTGGGCGCGTGTGATCGGTGTTAACTTGACCGGGGCTTTTCACTGTGCACGTGAAGTTGTGCGCGCCATGCAGAAGTCGGGCACGCGGGGTGTGATCGTCAATATTTCCAGCACCGCTGCTGCCTCGGGTGACGGGCCAGCACATTACTGCGCTTCTAAGGCGGCATTGATGGGGTTGACACGGAGCATGGCCAAGGAGCTGGCTAGCCAGGGCATTCGTGTGAACACACTGGTGCCGGGGCCGACCAACACGCCAATGATGCAGGGCATCCCGCAGGAGTGGGCCGATGCCATCATCAAGGGCGTCCCCATGGGCCGCATGGCTGAGCCAGATGACATTGCACGCGTAGCCTTGTTTTTGGCCAGTGATGACAGCGGTTTTGTGACTGGCCAGAACCTGGCGGTCAACGGCGGCAGTGCTTTTCTTTGAGGAGATGATCATGACCCAAGGACGACTTCAAGGTAAGGTGGCTTTTGTGACCGGTGCTGGCACGGGTATCGGTGCTGCCACGGCGATTCGTTTCGCTCAAGAGGGTGCAACGGTGGTGATTTGCGGGCGCCGCAAGGAGCCACTGGACGCGGTGGTGGCGCAAATTGCCGCAGCCGGAGGCAAGGCAGAGGCGGTGCAAGCAGATGTCAGCGATGAAGCCGGTTTCACGGCGGCCCTGGAGGCTGCCGCGCAGCGCCATGGTCGCTTCGACGTGTTGGTGAACAACGCCATGGCCTACAGCTGGGGTGCCATCGAAGCCACCAGCACAGCAGACTGGCATGGCAATTTCAGCACATCGGTGGACGGTACCTTTTGGGGAACCCGTGCAGCGATGAGGTTGATGAAAAACAGCGGTGGTGCCATCATCAACGTGTCATCCATCTGCGGGCTGCTGGGCACCGCCTACATGGCAGGATACTCGGCGGCCAAAGCGGCCATCATCAACTTCTCCCGCGCGGCAGCGGCCGAAGGGGCAGCGGCGGGCATTCGTGTCAACGTGGTGATCCCCGCCGTGGTCGAGACCCCTGCCACTGTGGGCATGCTGGCTGACGAAGTCAGCCGCAAGAACACCGAAAAGCTGATTCCGATGGGTCGTGTGGGCCAGCCGCATGAATTGGCCAACGCCATTTTGTTTCTCGCCAGTGATGAGGCGAGCTACATCACTGGTGCAGCCTTGCCGGTAGACGGTGGGCGTTCGGCTGTTCTGGTCACCGCACTGTGAGAACTGGCACATGACCTGGCCAAACTCCCTCGATCAACGTATTGACCGGTTGGAGTCACTGGATGCGATTCGCCAGCTGGTGGGCAAGTACTCGCTGTCGCTAGATATGCGCGACATGGATGCCCATGTGAACCTGTTTGCACCGGATATTCGTGTCGGACGTGACAAGGTCGGGCGCGAACACTTCAAGGCCTGGCAGGATCAAACCCTGCGCGACCAGTTCACGGGTACCTCGCACCACTTGGGACAGCACATCATCGAGTTTGCGGATGCGGATCACGCCACCGGCGTCGTCTACTCTAAAAACGAGCACGAATGCGGCCCTGAGTGGGTCATCATGCAGATGCTCTACTGGGACGATTACGAGCGTATAGGGAGCGTTTGGTATTTCCGTAGACGCCTGCCATGTTATTGGTATGCCACTGATTTGAACAAGCCGCCCATTGGTGACATGAAATTGCGCTGGCCCGGGCGTGAGCCATACAGCGGCACCTTTCACGACTTGTTTCCGAGCTGGAAAGAATTTTGGGCTGAGCGGCCTGACAAGGACCAACTGCCCCAAGTGGCCGCACCGGCACCGCTGGAGCAATTTTTAACCACCATGCGGCGCGGCACAGCTGCGCCCAAAATGCGGGTACGCTGAAATGAAAAGACTGTTTGAGCCCTTGCAACTCGGCGAGCTTCACCTTGCCAACCGAGTCGTGATGGCGCCTATGACGCGCAACCGCGCCGCGAGCGACGGCACACCAGGCCCGCTGATGGCAGAACATTACGGTCAACGCGCTGAGGCGGGGCTGATCATCGCCGAGGGCACCTGGCCCAGCGCCGTGGGTCAGACTTACTGCCGCCAGCCGGGCATCGTCACCCCGGCACAGATCGCCGGGTGGAAGCAGGTCACGGATGCCGTGCATGCACGCGGGGGGCTGATTGTGTTGCAGATCATGCACGGTGGACGCATTGGCAGCCACCATATCAAGCCCGCCGGTGTGGCGACCGTGGCGCCATCGGCGCTCCAGGCTGCTGGCGAAATTGTGACCGATAGCGCTGGCATGCAGCCCTATGACACCCCTCGTGCACTCAGCCTGCCGGAGATCGATGCGATTGTGCAAGAGTACGCACAAGCGGCGCGCCGTGCCCGCGAGGCGGGTTTTGATGGTGTCGAGTTACACGGCACCAGTGGCTATTTGCCGATGCAGTTTCTCAGCTCCGGCACCAACCAGCGCACCGACGTCTATGGCGGCTCGGTGCCAAACCGGGCGCGCTTTGCTTTTGAATGCCTACGCGAAATGGCCGCAGCGATTGGCGCTGGACGCGTTGGTTTGCGACTGAATCCGGGCAATACCTACAACGACACCAGCGACGAGGATTCGGCGGCGACGCACAGCGAGTTGATGCGCCAGGCTGCCACGCTGGATTTGGCCTACCTGCATGTGATGCGCGCACCTATATCGGACATCGATGCCTTTGCACTGGCGCAAACCTATTTTGGCGATCGGCTGATTCTCAATGACGGCTTCGGTGCAGACAATGCCGAGGCCGCGTTGCAGGCGTATCCCGACGCCGCCTTGTCTTTTGCTCGGCACTTTATCGGCAACCCCGACCTGGTCACCCGACTGCGTGCGGGCCTGCCACTGGCGCGTTTTGATCGCAAGACGCTGTACACGCCCGGTGCCGTTGGTTACACCGACTATCCCATCAGCTCCTGAGTGCAAATGAAAACGGCGGCACAAGGCATTTCTAGATTGATAGGGACATATCCATGCGGATGAAGGGAAGGGTGGCGTTGGTGACCGGCGCCGCAGCAGGTATTGGCAAAGGCGTGGCGCGGCGTTACGCGTCCGAGGGGGCGAGCTTGTGGCTGTCTGACATCCAAGTTGATGCTGGAGAACAAGCAGCAGCCGAAATCCGAAGCGACTTTGGCGTCGATGTTGGTTTTGGGGGCGCCGATGTCAGCGAACGCGTGGCGGTGGATGCGATGGTGCAAGCCGCCCAGGAGCGGTTTGGTCGGGTCGACGTGCTGGTCAATAACGCCTGGGGCGCACGCCCGGGGCGCCGCGGCTACAGCCGGGTCGAGACCCTCGATGACATGGACGTGGAATGGGCCCTGCGACTGGGCAGTCGCGCTGCGTTGTGGGCCATGCAGGCGGTGTTCCCTGGCATGCGTGAACGGCGCTGGGGAAGGGTCATCAACATGTGTTCTCTCAACGGCGTCAATGCCCACCCTTTTTCGGTGGACTACAACATGGCCAAGGAGGCACTTCGCACCTTGACACGCACCGCCGCGCGCGAGTGGGCGCCACACGGCATCTGCTGCAATGCCATTTGCCCGGGCGCAGCCACCGAGGCCTACCAAAAATTCGCTGCTGCGCAGCCTGACAATGCCGCAGCTATGCTGAAACTTAACCCGATGGGCCGAATGGGTGATCCCGAGGCTGATATTGGCAGCGTGGCGCTGTTCCTGGCCAGCGACGACTGCCGTTACCTGACTGGCAACACGCTGTTTGTCGATGGCGGCAGCCACATCAACGGTGTGCCCTGGTTCCCTGAGCCGCCGTCGAGCAACTCAAAGTAAATGATTGCGGCTCAAGCGATGGTGATGCCTAGTTCTGCGATCAGTTGGGCCGCCTGACGGTGCGAGAGGGTGGCACCGCGGAACAGCTTGGCATCAACCAGCTTCAGTCCATCAATGTTGGCTTCGCGCAGGTCAGCACCGTCAAACCGCGTCAACTTGAGCTGGGCATGGCGCAGGCTGCCACCTTCAAAGACCACGTCGCGAAAATCGCATCCTGACAAGTCGGCCTCGGAGAAGTCAAGCTGCTTGAGGTGCAATTTGCGAAACGACATTTTGCGCAGATCGGCACCAACGAGCAGGCTGTCCTCGAACGACAGTCCGAGGTGAGCCACTTCCTGAAAGCTTGCGCCGGTGAGCTTGCACTCCATGAACGAAGCCGATGACAGTCTGGCGCGGCGCCATTGGCTGTTGTTGAGGTCGCAATGCTGGAAGTGCGCATCGGTCAGGTTTGCAGCTTCAAAGTCGGCCTGGCGCGCGCGGCAGCCGAGCCAGCGGGTCTGCGACAGGTCTGCCGCGTAAAGCGACGCCTCTATCAAAGTGCAGCTTCTGAATTCAAACCCGTGAAGTTCGAGTCGTGACAGGTCAACGCCGTCAAAGTTGCAGCCTTCAAACACCAGGGTTCGCGGGCTCTGCGTCAGAAGCTCTTCCAGCGCCGCACGAGACAGCGTTTGTCCGTCGATGTGGTGATGGTCGGCTTGAAGAAATGCGTCTGTTGGGGTCATTTTTTGGTCTGTGCTCACTCACAGCGGCGTGAACGGGCCCGCATTGTTACACGCCGTCGTTTTCAAACAGCGGCTGACTTTAGTCTCAACGGACGATGTTCCTGCAATCCGAAGTCTGGAGAATTTGGTCCACAAGCCTCAATGGGTGAGGCCAAGAAAGCAACAAATGATCGACATCCGAGGATTAGCCTATGTGGTGGCTGAAACCACAGCAATTTCAAAGTGGCAAACCTTTGCTGAGGGCGTGCTTGGCATGATGACGGCGCCCTCGCCTGATGGGGGCTTGTACGTGCGCATGGACGAGCGGCAGTTCCGCTTCGCGGTGCAGGTCGGCCCGCGCGATGCTTATGTCGCCTCGGGCTGGGAGGTGGCCAATCAGCCGGCGTTTTTGGAAGCACTGGCGCATCTGGCCGATGCCGGTGTTGAAGTGGCATTGGGTGATGCGGCTTTGTGCCGTTTGCGTTGCGCGCAGCAGGTGGCAAGTTTTCTGGACCCATCGGGCAATCGCCACGAGCTGGTCTGGGGCTTCAAATCTGACTTTGTGCACTTTGCCTCACCGGCAGGCGTATCGAATTTTGTGACGGGCAACATTGGCATGGGACACACCGTGCTGCCAGCGCCAGACTTTGAGAAGACCACTACCTTTTACAAGGAAGTGATGGGTTTTGGTCTGTCGGATATCTACAACTTTCAGCCGGCCGGTGACGCAGGTCCTTCCTTGCCGATTCATTTTTTCCATTGCAACAACGGGCGTCATCACAGCCTGGCCGTAGCAGGTTTTCCGGTCGAAAGTGGTTGTGTGCACGTGATGGTTGAAGTTGAAAACATGCCCGAAGTGGGTCGTGCCATGGATCGCATGCAGCAGCACCAGGTGCTACAGACTGCGACCCTGGGGCAGCACACCAATGACCGGGTGACATCCTTCTACATGCGCAACCCATCCAACTTTGATATCGAGTTTGGCTACGGTGGCGTAGTGATCGACTGGAAGGAACACATCACCCATGAGTTCACGCGGGTGAGTCTGTGGGGTCACGATTTCAGCATCGCGCGCCCCAAGGACTGAGCGACCATGGCAAACAAACAAATGAGCGCGGCCCAAGTGGTCGCCCAGATGAAAGACGGCATGACGGTAGGCATCGGTGGCTGGGGCCCCCGGCGCAAGCCGATGGCGCTGGTGCGCGAGATCTTGCGCAGTCCGCTGAAAGATTTGACGGTGGTGGCCTATGGCGGTGCCGATGTGGGCATGTTGTGTGCTGCGGGCAAGGTTAAAAAACTGGTGTTTGCCTTTGTCTCGCTCGACTTCATCCCATTGGAGCCCTATTTCCGCATGGCGCGCCAGAGCGGTTCGCTGGAGGTCATGGAGGTCGATGAGGGTCTGTTCATGCTGGGCCTGAAGGCTGCGGGCATGCGTGTGCCCTATATCCCCACCCGGGTCGGCCTGGGGACCGATGTCCTCAAACGCAACCCAGGTCTCAAGCTCACGGGTTCACCCTATGACGACAAAGACTGGGTGGCCATGCCGGCTTTGCCGCTGGATGTGGCCTTGCTGCATGTGGAGCGTGCCGATGTGCGTGGCGTCTGTCAGATCAAAGGGCCTGATCTGTACATGGATGACCTGTTTGCGCGTGCTGCCCGGCAAACTTTTGTCAGTTGCGATGAGTTGGTTGACAGCAGCTATTTCGAACAGGGCGACGAGGCTCGTTATGTGTTCTGGGAGCGCTCTCAGACCACTGGTGTCGTGCACATGCCTGGTGGCGCCCACCCAAGCTCCTGCGCACCGCTGTACGGATTCGATGTCAAGCACTTCAAGGAATACGTGGCCAGCGCCAAGGAGCCCGGTGGCTGGCAGCAGTACCTTGAGCAATACGTGACCTGTGGCGAGCCTGAGTACATGGCGCGCGTGGGTGGATTGGAGGCGGTTCGTAAGTTGCCGCTGCCGGTGTTTTGATGGGAGCAGTCATGCGTGAAGCAAGTTTGGTTGAGCGGATCATTTGTGCTGCGGCGCAAGCCTGGAAAGATGACGGCGAAGTGCTCGCCACGGGCATTGGCATCGTGCCGCGCCTGGCGGCATCGCTGTGTATGGCGTCCATCAACACCGATTTGATGATGACCGATTCCGAAGCCTGGCTGGTGCGTGAGCCGGTGCCTGTGGGCCCGCGTGGTGCCTATGTGCCCAAGCGTGAGTCCTGGATGGGTTTTTCCAGAATTTTTGACAATGTCTGGAGTGGCAAGCGTCACGCCATGGTGGGGCCAACCCAGATCGACCGCTTTGGTCAGGCCAACATCTCGATGGTTGGCAGCGACTATGCCAAACCCAAATCGATGATGCTGGGGGTGCGCGGTTTTCCTGGTAACTCCATCAACCACGCGAACTCCTTTTTTGTGCCCAACCACAGCACCAAGGTGTTTGTGTCGGGCGAGGTCGATATGGTGGCCTCGGTGGGCTACAACCCGGCGCGCCTGGAGCGCGGCTGGAGCCTGGACGAGATCGATATTCGCTTGATCTTCACCAACCTTGCTGTGATGGATTTTGGCGGTCCGCAGCGTCAGGTTCGGGTGGTGTCGCTGCATCCTGGGGTGACTCTGGCGCAGGTTCAGGAGGCCACAGGTTTTACACTCTTCGCGCCAGACGCGCTGCCAGAAACGGCGACGCCGACCGAGGCGCAGCTGGCCCTGCTTGACAGACTCGATCCCCACAACCTGCGCGCCGCGGCGTTAGGTTGAGGTGTCAACGATGACCAGCAGCAACTCGGGTGAGGGTTTTGTGGCACGTGAGGACGCTTCAGTCTACGAGACCGCCGAGCCCGTGCTTTATGAGGTCAGAGATGGCATTGCCATCCTGACCATGAACCGACCAACGTTCAATAACGCGCAGAACTCTCAGATGACTTATGCGCTGGACGCCGGATTCCGACGTGCGGTGGATGACGACAAGGTCAAGGTCATTGTGTTGAAAGGTGCGGGTCGGCATTTCAGCGCCGGCCATGACATTGGCACACCCGGTCGCGATATCAACAAGCCCTTTGAGCGCCAGAGTCTGTGGTGGGACCACACCAACAAACCCGGCGCCGAGCAGCTGTTTGTGCGCGAGCAAGAGGTTTACTTGGCCATGTGCCGCCGCTGGCATGACCTGCCCAAGCCCACCATCGCCATGGTGCAGGGTGCCTGCGTGGCGGGCGGGCTCATGCTGGCCTGGGTGTGTGATCTGATCATCGCCAGCGACGATGCCTTTTTTCAGGATCCGGTGGTGCGCATGGGTATCCCGGGCGTGGAGTATTTTGCCCATGCCCACGAACTGAACCCGCGCATCGCCAAGGAGTTTCTCTTTCTGGGCGATCGTATGAGTGCAGAGCGCGCTTACCAGATGGGCATGGTCAATCGGATCTTTGCGCGTGAGCAACTTGAGGCGCAAACTTTGGACATAGCCGCGCGTATCGCGCAACAACCACGCCTCGGACTGGCGCTCACCAAGCAAGTGATCAACCGAGTCGAAGAGTTACAGGGCTTGCGCACGACGATGGATGTGGCCTTTGGCTACCATCATTTTGCCCACGCCCACAGTCAGGTCATGGGCGCGGGTGCGCTCGGTGGCCATGACGCCAAATCAATGGCACAAGCCAATAAAAAGGATACCCAAGCGTGAGCTCTGTTTCTGAATTGCACACGCCCTTGTGTGACCTGCTGGGCTGCAAGTACCCCATTGTCCAAACTGCCATGGGCTGGGTCGCCGGCTCGTCCTTGGTGGCCGCCACCACCAACGCCGGCGGCTTTGGTTTCCTGGCTGGGGCCACCATCGCGGCCGACCGCATCGAAGCTGAAATTCTGCGCGTCAAAAATCTCACCGATGACCGGCCCTTTGGCCTGAACTTTCACATGTTTCAGCCCAACGCACAGCAATTGTTGGACCTGGCGGTCAAGCACAAGCTGCGCGCGGTCAGCTACGGCCGCGGGCCAGACAAGAAGGTGATCGGCCGACTGCGCGATGCAGGCATTGTCTGCATGCCCACCGTCGGCGCGCTCAAGCATGCGCAAAAGGCCATCGAGATGGGCGCCAATGTCATCACCATCCAGGGCGGTGAGGGTGGCGGGCACACCGGTTCGGTGCCGACCACAGTGTTGTTGCCCCAGGTGGTCGATGCCGTCAAGGTGCCCGTGGTGGCTGCAGGCGGGTTTTACGACGGCCGTGGACTGGTGGCTGCGCTGGCCTTCGGGGCGCAGGGCATTGCCATGGGGACGCGGTTTCTGATGACCCGTGATTCGGGCGTGCCCGAGGTCACCCTGGCGCGTTACCTCAAGACCAAGGATGCCGAAAAAATCCAGATTTCGCATCTGGTGGATGGCATGCCACAGCGCATGATCCCCAACGAATACCTGGCCATGCTTGAAAAGGCGTCAGCCTTCAAGCGCCTACGCATCGCGCTGAGCCTGGCGCTGCAATGGAAAGCGCAGACCGGTATGACCTTGCAGCATGCCTTCAGCGTGTTGTGGCAGGCATTTCGTGATGATGCCTCCAGTACCGCACAGACCGTGATGGCTGCCAACGCGCCCATGCTTTTGCAGCGCGCCATGGTGGACGGCAATCCGGCCGAAGGCGTGATGTCCGCCGGCCAGGTGGCCGCTCTGATTGGCCAGTTGAACACCTGCCAGGAGGTGATTGACGGCATGGTCGCACTGGCCTGTGAGCGCCGCACCGCCCTGAACCAGATGACCGCCTGATCGACACAACTCAAACTTCACCCCATGACACAACAATTCAAAACTCATCTCCATGACAACGGCGTGGCCGAAATCGTGCTCGATCGTCCTCCCGTGAATGCGCTCAACGCCGCCGGTTGGCGTGGCCTGGCTGCAGAAATCGCGTCAACTGGCGAACGCCCGGACGTGCGGGTGATTGTGATTCGCGCCGAGGGTCGTGGCTTTTGTGCCGGGGTTGACATCAAGGAACTCGCGGCCAATGACAAATTGATCGTGGATGTGAACGCTGGCAATTACGCCACCTTCAAGGCGGTTCACCTCAACAAAGTGCCGGTGATCGCTGCCGTGCAAGGTTTTGTTCTGGGTGGGGGTATTGGCATTTGTGGCGCGGCTGACATTGTGATCGCTGCTGATGACGCCAGCTTTGGCTTGCCCGAGGTCGATCGCGGCGCCATGGGGGGCGCGGCGCATTTGCAGCGCATGTTTGGTGTTCAGAAAACCCGTTACCTGTTTTTTACCGGTGACATGATTGGTGCCCCAGAGGCCTACCGTCTGGGTGCGATTGAGCGGGTGGTGCCACGCGCCGAGTTGCGCGAAACGGCGCTGGCCATTGCCGCCAAGATCGCAGCCAAAAGCCCGACCATGATCCGCATCGCCAAGGAAGCCCTGACCGGTATTGAAGACGGTAATCTGGAAGACAAATACCGCTGGGAGCAGGGCTTTACGCTGCAGGCGTACATGAGCCCGGACTCCGCTGAAACCCGCGATGCCTTCGTCGAAAAGCGCGACGCCAAGTTCTGATAACAAAGGAATCCACGATGGAACTGAGATATACCCCTGCGCAGCAAGCCTTTCGCGCCGAGGTGCGAGACTGGCTGCAGGCCAATGTTCCCACTGAGGCGTTTGCCAGCTATGACACCCGCGATGGGTTTGAGCAGCATCGCCAATGGGAGGCCAAACTTGCCGACGCAGGTTGGAGCAGCGTCACCTGGCCCAAGGAACTGGGTGGGCGCGGGTGCAGTCTGACCGAGTGGCTGATTTTCGAAGAAGAATATTGGGCTGCCGATGCGCCTCAGCGTGTCAACCAGAACGGCATCAATTTGCTCGGGCCGACCTTGATGGAGTTTGGCACGCCCGAGCAGAAGGCGCGCTTCTTGCCGCGCATGGCACGTTGTGATGACATGTGGGCGCAGGGTTGGAGTGAGCCCAATGCCGGCTCCGATATGGCAGCCATCACCAGTCGCGCACTGCGCAGTGATGATGGCGAACACTATGTGCTTAACGGTCAAAAAACTTGGTCCACCCGAGCCCTGTTTGCCAATTGGTTGTTTGGTCTGTTCCGCAGCGACCCTGCGTCAAGCCGGCACCATGGCCTCTCCTATCTGATGGTGCCGCTGGATGCACCAGGCATCACGATCCGACCCATCCGCGCGCTTAATGGCAAGCAGGCTTTTGCCGAGGTGTTTTTTGACGACGTCAAAGTGTCTGCCAGCAACCGTGTGGGTGATGAAAATCAGGGTTGGCATGTGGCCATGGCCACGGCTGGGTTCGAGCGCGGCCTGCTGCTGCGTTCCCCGGCGCGTTACCAGCGCAGTGCCCAGAAGTTGGTGGCGCTGTACCGAAGGCATCAGGCCAGTGCTGACCGTGACCCGTCGATCCGTGAGGCCGTGACGCGTGCCTGGATGGGGGCGCAGGCCTACACCCTGGCCACTTATCACACCGTGGGTCGTATGGCTCACGGCGCCACCATTGGTGCCGAGTCCAGCACCAACAAGATCTTCTGGTCGGAGCTGGATTTGCAATTACACGAAACGGCGATGCGCATCCTTGGCCCCAGCGCCGAACTTTGTGACGACCCCGAGGCGCACGATTGGCTGGAAGGATTCCTGTTTGCCCAGGCCGGCCCGATCTATGCCGGCAGCAACGAAATACAGCGCAACATCATTGCCGAGCGCATGCTCGGTTTGCCCAAATCTTGAAGGGGGCCTGACCATGGACTTCACTTTCAGCGGCGACCAGATCGCCTTTCGCGACTCGGTGAGTCGTTTTTTGATGACCGAAGCGGCTCCAGAAATGCTGCGCGAGATTTGGGAAACCTACATCGGCCGTTCGCCCGAAATGCGTGGCAAGATTGCGGCCAAGGGTTTGATGGGGATGTCGGTGACCGTAGCCGATGTCTGCTTGGGCCTCAATGACATCGACTGGTCCCTGATGACCCAGGAGCTGGGTTATTACGCTATTCCGGATTCTCTCGGTGATACCGCCTATGTGGCGGCCGGTTTGCTGGCCGGTTTGCCACCTGAGCATCCGTTACGCGCCACCTGGTTGCCACGCATTGTGGACGGTACCTGCCGAATCGCGGTCGGGCATCCGGTCAATCCTTATGTGGCAGATGCGCATCTGGCCGATCTGCTCTTGCTGCCAGAGGCTAGGCCCAACGGGCTGGCCTTGCATGCGGTGACCGGTGATGCGGTCAACCTGACCCCCTTGCGCAGCATCGATGCCTCGCGTCGCTTGGCCAAGGTGGACTGGACGCCGACCCCGCTCACCCTGGTGGCCGACGGGCCAACCGGTCAACAGCTGTGGGACGAAACACTGGAGCGCGGCGCACTGTGTGTGGCCGGGCAATTGATCGGCCTGGCGCAGCGCATGCTGGACTTGTCGGTGGACTACGTGGCGCAGCGCAAGCAGTTTGGCAAACCGATTGGCTCGTTTCAGGCCGTCAAACATCATTTGGCAGACGTGGTGACCAAGATTGAATTTGCCAAGCCTGTGTTTTACCGTGCGGTCCACGCCCTGGTGCACCGTGAAGCCCATCTGGCGGCCTGGGTGTCACACGCCAAGCTGGCCTGCGCCGACGCCGCCTGGACCGCCGCACGCAAGGGCATCCACGTTCACGGCGCCATGGGATACACCTGGGAGGTCGATCTGCAGATGTTCATGAAACGAGCCTGGGTGCTCGATGCCGCCTGGGGCGACCGCACTTTCCACCAGTCCCGCATGGGTGATTTCTTGCTGGGTGAGGCTGGTATCGACGTCCCCGGACCCGGCGCCACTTTTGATCTTCCTTTGTCAACCGGAGCTTGATGTCATGGCTGAAGCTTATATTGTTGATGCCTTGCGCTCGCCCACGGGCAAGCGCAACGGGTCTCTTGCGCAGGTGCATGGCGCTGATCTGGGTGCCCACGTCATCCGGGCCATCGTCGGTCGCAACGCGATTCCCGCCGAAGATTACGATGACGTTATCTTTGGTTGTGTTGACACCATCGGCGCGCGGGCCGGTGACATTGCCCGCACTTCCTGGCTGGCCGCCGGCATGCCGATGAGCGTGCCGGGCACCACGGTGGATCGCCAATGTGGTTCGTCCCAGCAGGCGGTGCACTTTGCAGCCCAGGCCGTCATGAGCGGCACCCAGGATGTGGTGCTGGCGGGTGGCGTTCAAACCATGAGCAGCATCCCGATTTCGTCAGCGATGTTGGCAGGGCAACCCTTGGGCTTCACCACGCCATTTGCCCAAAGCAAGGGCTGGCAGGCGCGTTTTGGCGATGCACCCGTGAACCAGTTTTATGCAGCACAGCGCATTGCTGACCACTGGGGTCTGTC